>JBMHCE010000055.1:0-73744 GCA_049890075.1 Chitinophagales bacterium | reverse complement strand
CATAACCGTCCAAGGCGTGCTCCAGGAAAACTTAGAAAAGTTGTTGCAGGAGAAAATTACGGTGACAGGTTGCGGTCGAACGGATCGTGGCGTGCATGCGTCGCACTATGTGGCTCACTTTGATGCGCACAAGGAGTTAGACAATCTGTTGTATCGCCTTAACAAAATGCTACCTGATGCAGTCATCGTTCATGAGTGTAAGCCAGTTTCGGAGGACTTCCATGCTCGGTATGCTGCCCGATGGAGAACCTACAAGTATCACATATCGAATAAGAGAAATCCCTTTACCTACCGTTATCGTTGGGTTCAACCATTTGACCAGTGGAATTGGACGAGCATAGAAGAAGGATCGGAGATGCTTAAGGAATATGATGACTTTCAAGCGATGAGTAAGCGAGATGACAGTCAAGAGCACTATCATTGCCAAGTCGTTCAAGCGCAATGGGATAAGCAGGCTGACGAATTAGTGTTTACAATTACCGCACGACGATTTTTACATAATATGGTTCGCCGAATAGTTGGTGGACTTTCAGACCTTGGACTGGGTAAAATTTCACTAACTGATTGGGAATCGGCCTTAAGGGATGGAAAACCTCTCCCAAAATCATTGACAGCTCCGCCACAAGGTCTATTTTTAGCCGGAATAAGCTACGAAGAGGCTTTACCAACAACATTTGATTCAGGGAAAAATGGCTAAAAAGGGACAAGATATAACGGGTAATGTCATAGACTTGGCGGTACTCAAGCGCGTGTTGGGTTTATCCAAACCTCACCGGCTACTTTTTTACTCTGCCCTAGTCCTAGCAATATTTTTAGCCTTTCTCGGTCCTATGCGAGCCTATCTCGTGCAGGATGCTATCGATAACTACATTCTCCCTAAAAATCAAGAAGGACTTCTAACCATGTTTCTTCTCTTGATTGGCGTTTTGGTGACCGAGGCGGTCTTTCGATTTGCCTTTACCTATAGTTCTAAAGTATTGGGTCAGTCGGTTGTCAAGGATTTGAGAGATCGTGTGTTTGGCCATGTCATGCGCTTGCGATTAACCTATTTTGATACCACGCCAATAGGCACAAGCACAACAAGAACGGTCAATGACACCGAGACCATCAGTGATATTTTTGCTAATGGCATCCTGCTGATTTTTGCAGATATTTTAATGCTTATTGTTATCATTGTTTCGATGCTCGTCTTTTGCTGGCCCTTGGCATTAGCCAGTATGATCAGTCTGCCGTTTTTGCTTTATGCCACGTACATTTTTAAGGAAAAAGTTAAGGTTACCTTCCAAGATGTCCGAAATCAAGTAGCGCGCTTAAATGCATTTTTACAGGAGCGAATTAGTGGGATGCGTGTTATTCAGGTTTTTGGTGCAGAGGCTCAAGAATTCTCAAAGTTTGATGCCATTAATGCCGCGCACAGAAAGGCTAACATTCGGGCTATATGGTACTATTCAATATTTTTTCCTACCGTGGAAATATTGCTTTCAGTTGCTATTGGTCTAATGGTATGGACGGGTACAAGCAGCATATTAGATGGCAATCTTTATGTCAACCATATAACATGGGATGGTGGTCTTCACATTGTGAAGCAACCCGGTGGTGTAGGAACGGTGGTGACTTACATCTTGTTAATCAATATGTTGTTTCGGCCAATCCGATTTCTTGCTGATCGATTTAATGTGTTGCAGATGGGCCTTGTAGCCTCAAATCGTGTCTTTGATCTGTTGGATAAGGATTTTGTTATTGAGGACGAGGGGCAGAATGAACAACCGCTCAAAGGAAAAGTTGTCTTTGACAAGGTTCGATTTAGCTATGTCCCAGAAGAGGCAGTTCTCAAAGGAATATCATTTACCGTCGAGCCAGGTGAGACGCTTGCGATAGTAGGATCTACTGGATCAGGAAAAACGACAATTATTAATGTTTTAGGGCGATTTTATGAGTTGGATTCAGGTAGTATCATGGTGGATGACCAATTGCTTGAAACGTATAGCTTAAAGCATCTAAGACGACAAATGGCGGTCGTCTTACAAGATGTGTTTCTTTTTTCTGGATCGATTGAGGATAATGTGCGGTTATCCTCATCAATTTCCCGAGAACAGATCATTCGTGCGGCTAAGATTGTAGGTGCTCATGAGTATATCGAGCGATTGCCTGGCGGTTATGACTTCCAAGTAGGAGAGCGGGGAAACATGCTCTCCATGGGGCAAAAACAGCTGATTTCTTTTGTTCGAGCGTTAGTTCAAGACCCCGCACTGCTCATATTGGACGAAGCTACTTCGTCTATTGATACTGAAACCGAGCGAATCATACAGCATGCCGTCGAGAATCTGATAAAAAATCAGACGAGTATTGTAATCGCTCACCGATTATCGACTATTCAAAATGCAGATAAAATCATGGTCTTACACCATGGTGAAATACAAGAATTTGGAACATGGGATGATTTGGTTGCTCAAAATGGCCGTTTTGCTGCTATGGTTAAGGCACAGTCGTAAGTCAAGCCATTAATCCGATAAACTGATATAAAAGTCGAGCACTTACTTGGGCATCCCATGGATGGTTTCCTGTTTCACAAAGATCGGCGCCAATGATGTCAATATCGCTGTGATAAAGCGCATCTAAAATGGCTTGAATTTCATGCCAACTGAGTCCACCTGGGACAGGAGTTCCTGTATTAGGGCAAAGCGACGGATCAAGACAATCTACATCAAAAGAGAGGTAGATTTTCTTCGGAAGTTTCTCTAAAATTTCTTCAATTACCTCACTAAATGGACGTAAATCAAGCCGCTGATTAGCTAAATATTTATCGCTATATACGTTTAATTGCGAATCATTACGAATAATTTTAGCTTCTTCGGGGGAGATATCACGTAATCCAATTGAGGTAATGGATTTCACCTTAGATTGGAGTCTTGCGTGATGCATGATGGACGCATGCGAATAGGTAAATCCTTCATATCCTGGCCTTAAATCTGCATGAGCATCAAAGTGCAAGATTCCAAACGATTCATCTTTTCCAAGTGCTCTAATCAATCCTAGTGGAACACTGTGGTCTCCTCCTAAAATGATGATCTTTTTGCCCTGTTTTATCAAATCATCACAGTGCTCTTCGACGAGCGAATTTAGAGATGTTGACACGGCATTGATTTCTTCAAATTCCTCCTTTCTATCTAATATTTGACCGCCATTTTCCAGATGATTAATCAAGTTGGCTGCTTTTTGAGCTATTTGGTTATTCAGCAATACACCTAGGGCTTCATGCATGTACACTGGGGTCTTCCAAAATGCCCCCTTGTCGTCATAGAAATCCAACTGTAGCGAGGCTTGACGAATGGCTTCATAGGATTGGGCGCACCCTCTACCAAAGGATG
This sequence comes from Chitinophagales bacterium, assembly GCA_049890075.1. Classification (GTDB taxonomy): domain Bacteria; phylum Bacteroidota; class Bacteroidia; order Chitinophagales; family UBA8649; genus UBA8649. The sequence continues at coordinate 70,376 of JBMHCE010000055.1, read as the reverse complement.
CGGTAGCCTCCCATGCTATGGGAAGGATATGTATTTGTGCAGCGTCTTTGTTGTATGGAAATCCAAAGATATTTCCATTGTTAACGCCAATATCGCTTGGATTGAAGTCTGACATAGCGCAAAATAAATGGAAAATTGGGGCTTAGGTCTTGATAAATTTTGATTTTTCGCTCTAATCGGCCTTTATATTGAGGTCTAGTCGAATGATATACCGGGTTTAAAACAATGGAATCCAATTAATTTCGTTATGTTAAGCATTGACTAAAACACCATGTTGAGATATCCTTTTTCTCTTCGCTTTACGCTGTTCATAATTGCTGGAGTTGCCGTTTTGGCGACATTAATCAGGTTGCAAGTAATTGTCCGTGATATTGAAAAACACGAGCGCCTCAAGGCCGAACAGTGGGCTCTTCATGTAAAGGATGTGAGTGCCATTCAGGATGATAGGGATAGTACTAAGGTTATCCAAGTGCAAGTCTGGGCTAAACGAATACAGAACATTGCCGCAATTGAATCGGAAAGAGACGCCCTTGAAGTGGCGTTAAAGGCATCTGAAGAATCGTATTTTAAATTGATTTTAAAGACCTATGATGAGTTGTTTCAAAATCGGTTATTGGACTGCGGTGGTAATGTTTCTTTCGATGCAATTCTAAACAACAATACCATCCCTTTACTCTTATACGATCCTGATGAAGAGCAAATAGTAGCTGCTCGTAACCTTCCTGACAATCAGGATATTGATGCACTGAATAAAGGTGGGCGTAGCGGTATTGAATCCTACCTAGATGAAGAGTTTCGCTTTGTGTTTACTGACATGGAAGGCAAAACACACGATACCTTGTTTCAAGACGTCGTTTACCTAGGGAGTTCGGGTAAATATCAAATTTTGTATCAGAGTTATTCTTCCGCATTTAAACGCTTCGTTGCCTTTATCAATAATAGGCTAAACGCCTTTCTGGAGGAAATCGAGGCAAATGCGGAGTTTCCCATTTTAGTGGTAGATGAGGATAACAAGGCATTGATTATCCATGGATTTAGTCCTGAAGAAGCAGAAGATATCAACGCGCTGAGGCTTCGTCTTCAAGCAATCAACAAGCCGATACCGATTCATTTAAGTAATCGAGACCTATTGATATATTACGACAATAGTCTCACGTATAATCAGCTTAACTCATTTTTAGAGGATATTGAGCGGAGTGCAGATTTCCCCATTATTGTAGTCGATGATATGGGACAAGCAGTGAGTGCACACGAGTATGAACTCTCAACCCTCACAGGTCAGCGTTTAGCAGACGAGATCAATGCGTTGCAAAAGGCAAATGCTCCTATTGCTCTTGATTTTGGTGGCGCGTCCTATCAAGTGTATTATGATAATTCAGCCACGTATAAGCAGCTGCGTTACTTTCCTGTGTTTTTCTACCTCACCATTTTTGCCTTTGGCGTGGTAGGATACTTCGTGTTTAACTCATCTCGCAATGCTGAGCAAAATCGCGTTTGGATTGGTATGGCTAAGGAAACGGCTCATCAGTTAGGAACGCCTATATCAGCATTGGATGCCTGGGTTTCTATGATGCAAGATGAAGAAACGGACCAACCGGGAAAATATGGTATGCTCCCTGAGATTACCAAAGATGTGAATCGTCTGCAGTTGATTTCTGATCGATTTTCTAAGATTGGTTCTAAGCCGGACTTATCCAGTGAGAATATCGAGTTATTGCTTGAAAAAATGATGAATTATCTGAGGTTGCGTTCCTCAGAACGTGTAGTGTTTTACGGAAACTACGCAGACAATTTACCCCAGGTAAAAATCAATGTCCCTCTTTTTGAATGGGTCGTTGAAAATGTAATGAAAAATGCATTGGATGCAATGCAAGGCGATGGAACGATAACAATCAGCGCCTATCCAAAGGGGTCTTATGTCATGGTGGATGTAGAAGATACAGGAGGCGGAATTCCTCGATCGGCGTATCGCAAGATCTTCAAACCAGGGTTCACGACTAAAACACGGGGATGGGGCCTTGGTTTATCTTTAGCCAAACGCATTATTGAAGACTATCATCGTGGAAAAATTTACGTAAAGTCATCATCTAAGAAGGGTACTATTATGCAAATTCGTTTGCGAGCATAATTTGATAGCATATTCTATGATTTGTATTAAAAAAATATGGCGTGGCGTTCTTCTAGTATGTTTTTGCTTTACAGGTAAACAAGCCTTGGTAGCGCAGGACAACTATGCTGATCTTTGGACAACGATGCAGGTGCATTATCCTGTTTCATCCAAAGTGCGTTTGTCCAATGAGTTTCATTGGCGCATGACAGAGTTCACGGGAGAGCCACTTCAGTTATTGATTCGACCTAAGGTTGAATGGAAGGCGGCAGACCATTTTACCGTGACGGGAGGTTATACTAATATTCAAAATTGGCCTTATCGAATTGGCCAACCTGACCTGGTTGCCTTGGAGCATAATGTTTGGGAAGATGTGGCTTTTTATCATCCGTTATGGAAGGGAAGATTGACGCATGCCATACGATTGGAACACCGGTTTACGAGCATTCTTTTCAGTAATTCTTTAGGCATACCTGAGCGCGATGGTTTCGCTTTTCGCAATCGATTACGCCACAGAATAACCTATGTAGAAGATGTAAGCGACAAGGTCTACATGAGATTTTTCAATGAAGCCTTCGTTCAAATGCCAACAGGAAAAGATAATCCTGTGGCTCAGTTTCAGCAAAATTGGGTTTATGCCGGACTTGGTTGGCGAGGCATTAAACATTGTGCTGTAGAAGCCGGCTTTCATCATCAATATATTGTACGTGCTTCTGAACGGGAACGCCATTTAGGCATGTGGGTTGCGATTAACTACAGCATCGCAAGAAAAAATGCCTCGGAGAATTAACCAATCAATTGGTGGAGTTTCTCTCGAACCCAACTGATTTGTAGCCCCATTATAGCTTGATAATCTCCTTCAATCTTCTCAATATAGATCCGACCAAAGTCATCTTGGATCCCGTAGCCACCTGCTTTATCCATTGGACTGCCTGAGCGGATATACTCTTCAATAGCATAGTTTGGAATGGCTGTAAAGTGTACTTTGTTAGTAGAGGTATGAAGAAATTGTTGATCGCGGTAGGATATACATGCTGCTGTAACGACCTCATGCCATCGATTGGACAGGGTGTTCAGAAATTCGGCCGCCTCTTGTTCGGACCTTGGTTTTTCAAGCAGTTCATGGTCGTAGATTACGGTCGTATCGGCTGTGATAAGAATCGTCTCCCGCGAATATCTTGTATGGGCTACCTCAGCTTTTTTTGTTGCTAAATGAGCAGCTACCTCTTGGGCAGGCATGGAAGGGGGATAGGATTCGTCAATGTCAAGCGATATACAAGTAAAGGGCTTGATTATAAGAGACAATAGCTCCTTTCGTCGGGGTGAGCCAGAGGCTAAAATCACTGATTTATCTGTAGAGATCATAGAATGTCGGTATGTAAAAATAGGATGCGCAGCAATACACCCAATGCTATAAAACCTTTCCAAGCTTGTTGTTTCTGACGCCAGGTCAACGTTTTTTGCCGCACAAAGTAAGTCACAAAGTAAATCAGCAGATAACTAGTCAATACTATGGTAATCTTAGTGTATTGATAATAGAATCCAAAACCTAGAAGTACCAACGCTAAAACCATTAAGCCAAGCAGGCTATAAAAGCGCGAAAAGAAATCTCCGAGAACCAATGGAAGGGTAGTTCGGTTCAATGCCTTGTCTCCTTTGATATCTTCAGCATCTTTAGCTATCTCTCTGATGTAGCTCGAGAGAAACAATACAACGACAAACGGCGTTAATGCGATCCAATAATCGCTTTTTACTGACCTTGTCAGAAGGGCGGGAAGGGCTAGGGAATAGCAACACAATCCTGCGACAACTATGTTTCCAATTCCTTTATTCCTACTTAGCCTTGAGGCATAGAGAAGCAGGAGGATAGTGGGTAGTAAAAAGAAAAGGCCATCCAGAAGGCTTTCAATCCAAACACCTTGCGATTGTATCCAGCTATAAAGTATGCCTAGGGCTGTTCCAGAGCTGTACAAGAGGTAGATTGCATTCTTACTTGCAATAACGCCCTCTTTGCCATTTATGCGATCAATTTTCTGGTCGTGGTAATCGTTATCTAAGTAGCCGGCAAGGGCAATGCAAAGGGTCGATATAATGAGCAGACTGCAAATCACGAGGGATTGTTCACTCCCTTTGTGGAGGTATATTGATTCACTACCAATGGTTATCCCGATAAAGAGAATATTCAGAAGCCGCGAGCGCATTATTTCTGAATGTTATTGATGATGACCTCGGATACTTTCACTGAGTTCCTTATAAATATTAGCAAGCTTTTCCTTGTCTTGGAGTTCGGCAAGATGAGCGGCTATAGTTTTCTCATCCCCTCTAATCGCAGGACCCGTTTGTGCTTTTTGTGGTCCAATCTCTAACACTTTAAGCATCGTTTCTTGTACTAAAGCATGCGTTAGTGAGGAATCAATCGAATGCTCTTCTAAATAATCTTGAGCTAGGGTTATTAGGTGATTCGTAAAGTTATTGACGTAGACCCCAGCAAGGTGTAGTGCTTTGCGCTGGGCGTGTGTCATGATTTGCGTTTTTGTGCTGATGGTTTTAGCGAGTTCCATCAATTTAAGCTCAAGTTCTTTGTCATTGGCTTCAATAAGAATAGGAACCTCATTCCAAGCAATTGTTCGACCAATGGTCATAGTTTGAAATGGATAAAATACTCCGAAGCGTTGAAACACCCTAAGGCTTTCCATAGAGATTGATGCTGCGGTGTGGACTATTGGAATGCGCTGTTGAACGTCTTGAGCAAACCAGGATGCTGTTGCTTCAATAACATCATCTGAGACAGCAAGTACAATAAGGTCAACTTGTGCAAGACCCTCAAGCTGTAAGTTGTCAAACGAAACCCATTGCGCATGTAAATGCTGAGATAAAGCTGTGGCTTTTTCAGATGGACGAGCAATCAAATGGGATATGACATGTCCGTTTTGTACAAATCCTTCGCTAAGGTTATGTGCCATTCTACCTGAGCCTACAAGGGCAATACGCCAGCTTTTCATACTTGTAAAAGTAGGGTTTACTTGCTTCTCTGTGTAAACCGATATCCTGCACTCAGCAATAAGCCACCCATCATTAGGATGCCTCCAAGCCAGATAAGTTTTATCTGGGGAAACACAACGGCTTCTAAGCGCACTTGTTCCGGTTGGTAGAGGGTGCTCGATAGCGATTGACTCTCTTGGTCAACGCTAAATTGCTGGAGTTGTCCCTGGCTCGTTCGAAAGGCTTCATTGACTAGGGCATCTAGGCTTATAGTGTCTATGCGACTTCCGTCCGAAAGAATAACCTCCTGAACCGTTATGGCGGAATCAGTGGTTGGTTGGGAGGTAAACAATATACTCGACTTGGCTTGCAGAACAGCAATCTGTTCCTGATTCCACGGCATCGAAGCTGAATCATCGGAACTGTAGCTGGTATATGTTAGTTGATTTTCAGGACTGCTGGCCCATGTCAAAACACCTCGATTCACATAGATGCTTGAGTCCTTGATGTAGTGTGCCTGATATCGCTCTATGGTATCCACTCCATAAAAGAGCAGTAGGTTTTCCTTATTGCTTGAGTTAAAGACGGCTCGCTGCTTACCAAGCATTTGCACCGATCCTTCTGGGATGGTAGTTGATTGTTCCGCCTGAGCTTCTGTAAAGCTTCCTACCGTGGTAAAGACATCTTTGAGGAGGAAGTGCTTCGTTCCGGGATTACTTGCTGGATTGCCCATCTCATCCATTGTTTGCCAAAAAGGCTCAACGACAAAAGACTCATTAGATTGATTGTTTGTGAATTGAAATTTGAAAAACCGCTTGTCGAGGTCTCCTTGATAACTACCTAAGTATTCAACGGTGTACTCTCCAAGCGGATACGTTTGGTTTTCCTCCATGAACAAGGTGGTAAAAAAGAAATCTCGGTATTGCTCTTGTTCCTCAGGATCGGTGATATTGTTTTGGGTGTAAAACACTTGGAGTTCTCCTTCAGATATCGCATTCTCAGTAAGGACTTGCTGTTTGTATTGGCTAACAACTATCCCTACGAGTAAGATGCCAAATCCAATATGGCTTAACGAGCTACCCCAGATTTTCCAACGCTTTTGTTGAACAGCTATCAGATAATAAGCGTTGGTCAAAGAAACAAGGATTCCAGACCACAGTAATAGCCAATAAGCCGAAATAAACGATCCCCACGAATATTGAGAAAGGAAATCTATCTCATACTGAAAACCAAGGGCAATGGTCACTACAACGGAAGCAGGTAAGCTTACTATTAATGTCGGCTTTAACTGCTTTATTGGGCGACCAACTTTGTAGACTAAGAATTGACTAAAGGCTGCCAACAAGGCTAGCAAAATACCTAAAATCATCTGTGAGTTGTTGTACCATTCTTCAGGGTTGGCAATGGAATATTCCGTGGCAAAGACCTTATTTATCACAGGAAATGAGGTTGTAATGGCAATCACAACCGCTGAAAGACTGAATAAAATACTTCCCACAAAAAGCCAAAATTCTCTGGATAACAAAGCTTCTTCTTCAGGAACTTTAGTGCTTTTGTACCAACCGTAGGCGACAAGAGCAAGACTAGGAAGGCATATGATCGCTAAAAAGATAACAAGGTGATGGTTGAGTCCTGCGTCAACAAATGAATGGGCTGATGTATCCGTTAGCACACCACTTCGAGTGAGGTAAGTAGAGTATGCCACAAGAATAAACCCTAAGCTCAATAGGAGATAGGTTAATCCAATTTGACGTCCGGTATAGCGCGCGATTAGAAGGGTATGAAGGCCAGCAATCAGAAGCAGCCACGGAACTAAGGAAGCGTTTTCTACAGGATCCCAAGCCCAAAACCCCCCAAAACTCAGCGATTCATAGGCCCATGCGCCACCCATGAAAATTCCTGTTCCGAGAGCACCTGCAGCAAAGAGGGTCCATGGCAGGGCAGCAGGTATCCATGTTTTTTGGTCCCCACGCCATATGGCTCCAAGCACAAAGGCAAAAGGAATAATAGTTGATGCAAATCCCAAGAAAAGTACAGGTGGATGAATGACCATCCAATAGTTTTGCAATAAGGCATTGAGGCCTTCTCCATCGGTAATTAGGGAAAGGTAGTTTTCGTTTAATGCGAGGTGAAGGTATTTTTCGCGGAGTAGCAGGAAAGGGTTGATTCCAATTTTCGTCGTACCAATATGAATGCCTAGTACCATGCTCAAAAGCAGCGCTTGGGCAATACTGAGGACAAGCATGGTAGGATACTCCCATTTACCGGCCCATCGCATCAGGCATAAGCCGAGTATACTATGCCAAAAAATCCAAAGCAGAAAGGATCCTTCCTGGCCTTCCCAAAAAGCGGAGATCACATATTTAAGGGGTAAGCTTCTCGATGAGTGATTGTAGACATAATCATATTCATAGAATTGACCAACAATCATGTAGAGAAGCAGTCCGAAAATCCCAATAACACTGAGTGTATGAAGTCCAAATGCAATCCTCCCTTGTTTGGACCAAAAGGTCGCATGATCATCTTGTTTTATACGCCGCTCAGCGACTAGATAAAAGACAATGGAAGCGATGGCTAGAATGAAGGCAGATAAGGTTAGCAGTTGACCTAGTTTTCCAATCCATGTGTTTTCTCCCAGGTATGTTTCTGGCATGGTGCTAAGCGCCGAATGTATATGTAGGATGCAATGAGTAAGCATGGGTGATTTGGGTTAGACTCCGTCGGTTCCCTCGTATTTCGAAGGACATTTCATAAGAATCTTTTCGGCTACAAATAGCTCGTTTTTAAAAGAACCAGTTACCACAATCTTTTCTGAATTTTTAAATCCATCCGGCATGGGTTTGTTGTAAACTACTTTAACTGTCTCGTTATTGTCGTCCTGAAGATGAAATTGGAGCAGTCCTCCATCATCATCTATCTCGTGGCTAGGACTTAAAGTCCCAACGACTTGATGTGTTTTTCCTGTGCTCCGAGCTTCCTCAAAGTTTGCATAGGTAGTAACCTCAGCAGTTGTCGTAAAAATGTAGACCATTCCCAAGGCAATGCCGATGAGACCAAAAACGAGAATAATTTTTCGTGTTTTCATATACCTTTCGAGATAAAAATACTGCCCATGGAGTATTTCACAGCCATTCATAGTCCTCCAATTGAAAATCAGATGTAGAAAATGACGCAAATTTATTTTTTCGTTTATCTTTGGCTTCCTTTCGACTGAAATTTTGGAGCGATCTCCAAAGCAACAAGTCTTAAAGGGCGCTTAGCTCAGTTGGTTCAGAGCATCTGGTTTACACCCAGGGGGTCGGGAGTTCGAATCTCTCAGCGCCCACAACCATTTCCTGGCAACAGGGCCTCCAACAAACAAGGAGGCATCAAAGCTTGCTTGGGATGACGAATGAAGTGGTGGAGGTAAAATGCAACGCATAAAAAGGTTGTATTCTCCATTTAGCGTTCTAGAGATGTACGAAGTAAATCTCTCAGCGCCCACAACTTTTTCCTGGCAACAGGGCAACGTACTAACCGTAGGGTATTCCCTGCGGTTTTTTTGTTTTGGGCTTGAGTAGATCACATTGTATATTGTTTCCGCGTCCCAGTTAATCTGCACTTTGGCCTGCTTTTTGTAAATTTTACATCTCACTAATACGTTTACTTATGCATTACCGACTACTTTTTCTTTTCCTTATACAATGTATTTTAATCCAAGGCCTTCAAGCGAAACAAAGTACTGTTTCTCACCATCCGCCTGTTCCGTCTGCAGATCTTATGGCTAAATGGGTCTTTTTAGGTTCAAAAACAGTAGACTTCGGCTTAGATCGAGATGTCATCGAAGTAGGATACCGAGATGGTTCTTTCAAAAAAATCAAAATCGTAGTGCGCGGAGGAGGCCTCAATATGCATCGCTGCATCGTGCACTTTGAAAATGGTAGTAAAGAGGAAATTGATCTTCGTCACAACTTCTCAAAGAACTCGGCTACAAGAATTATTGATCTTCCAGGAAACAGACGGTTTATCGATCGTATTGTTTTTGTTTATGATTCGAAAAACAACCAAACGAGGAAATCAAAAGTTTTGGTTTTTGGATGGCAGTAATTCCAATGCTCTATAATAAAAAAGGACCTGATATCAGGTCCTTTTTTATTGCTTAAAACTTAATCCTTTGAGAGAAACGGATATCGATAGTCTTTGGGTGAAACAGCAACTTCTTTAATCGTCCTGATAGACACCCAACGCATTAAATTCCACTTTGATCCTGCTTTATCATTCGTTCCTGAAGCTCTTCCACCTCCAAATGGTTGCTGCCCTACGATAGCTCCCGTCGGTTTGTCGTTGACGTAAAAGTTACCCGCAGCGTTCTCAAGGCGGTTTGTCATGTACTCAATATCTGCTCGGTCTCTTGCGAAAATTGCCCCAGTGAGTGCATACTCACAGTCATCAACTAAGTCAAAAACGGATTCAAAATCTTGGTCATCGTAGACATAGATGGTGAGGACAGGTCCAAAAATCTCCTCGACCATGGTTCGGTACTTAGGATCTTTGGTTACCAATATGGTGGGTTCTACAAAGTAGCCTTTGGATTTGTCGCAGCCTCCTCCAATGAGAACATCGATGTTATCCCCTTTTGCTTGATCGATATACCCTTTGATCTTGTCAAAGGAGCGTTCGTCAATAACTGCATTGATGAAGTTGCTAAAATCATCGGTAGGACCCATCTTCATGGTCTTTACCGTATCGACAAGCATCGTTTTTAGCTGAGGCCAAATGGATTGCGGTATATAGGCTCTTGATGCTGCAGAACACTTTTGACCTTGGTATTCAAATGCACCGCGGCACAGGGCTACATTGAGTCCTTCGACATCACAATCGGGATGAGCAAATACGAAGTCCTTACCTCCTGTCTCGCCTACAATTCGAGGATAGCTTCTGTAATTGGCAATGTTTTCACCTATCGTCTTCCACATGTATTGAAAGGTTTTGGTAGATCCTGTGAAGTGAACGCCTCCAAGATCACGGTGCTTTAAGGCGACTTCTCCTGCCTCAGGGCCATCGCAGTATACAAGATTGATTACTCCATCAGGGAGCCCAGCTTCTCGTAAGATTTGCATAGTCATCCAGGCTGAATACACTTGGGTGTCACTTGGCTTCCATACAACCGTATTGCCCATCATAGCAGCTGAAGCGGGAAGGTTTGCGGCAATCGCTGTAAAGTTGAACGGTGTAACGGCAAAGACAAAACCTTCTAATGGACGATAATCTACTCGATTCCAGACTCCAGGCACAGATTCAGGCTGTTCCGCGTAGATCTCTGTGATGTACTGAGCATTATAACGAAAGAAGTCTGCAAGTTCAGCTACCGCCTCAATTTCAGCCTGATAGACGTTCTTTGATTGGCAGAGCATAGTCGCTGCATTCATAGCATATCTGTGTGGACCGGTTACCAAATCTGCTGCCTTAAGAAAAATGGCAACACGATCTTGCCAAGGCATTGCCGCCCAAGCATCACGAGCACGCATTGCGGCATCAATAGCATCAGAAACATGGTTCGCACTGCCCATATGAAAATGACCTAGGCAATGGCTCGTTTCAGCCGGAGGGTGTATCGATATGAGATTGTCGGTGCGAATTTCTTGACCATCAATCATCATAGGGATATCCATGGTTTGGCCTTTGAGATGGGCGAGAGCTTCTCGCAATTTTGTTCGGTCAGAACTGCCTGGAGCATAGCTTCGAATTTCTTCGTTGTAGGCAACAGGTACTTCGTGATGAGCGTTAGACATAATAAATATTTAGCCTAAAATTAATTGTATCGAGAACCACTGCCAAACCAAAAAGAACGTCGAATGATGAATTCTATGTGGATTAACGCAATGTTTCATTGACATTTCATGCATTATGCACGGTAAGGTGTTGGAAAGAGGCTTGTAATAAGTGTTGTACTTCGGCGAAATTTAGCAACGTATGGCCAAAAAGAAAAAACAAAAGAAAAAGTCAGGCAAACGGGGCTCATGGATGAAAACTTGGTTTTCACCCGAACAGCGCACATCATACCGACAGGGGTCTGGAGTCATATTGCTTATCCTTTCGGCTTTTCTGCTGTTGTCATTTGTATCCTCGATTCATCATTTTGCTAATGACCATTCGATTGTAACATCATCTAACCCAGACTTTTCTGAAGTCGAAAACTTCATGGGGGGAGTAGGGGCCAAGCTGAGCTATTACTTTATCGAAATGCGCTTTGGAATAGGGGGTGCCTTTGCAATCGCCATAGCTATTGGCCTTGTAGGATTAAATTTTCTTCGTGAGTCCATCCTAGTGCCCTATTCAAAGATTTTTAAAGAGCTCATCTTTTTTATGATGGTTTCTATGGTGACCACCGGTCTAATTAGGGGGCATCTAGTCGACATGCCTTATCCTATTGATGGACGGATTAGTGCTTCGCTTTTTGGTCAATCAGGCTTGTTTACCTACCTCATTGGATTTGGAGGAGTGACCGGCCTTTCAATCATTCTTACCCTGGCTTATGTCGCCCATTGTGCAGGATTAAACGTGGTGAAGCTTCTTGATGGTTTCCTTAGTTTTCGTTGGCTGCCATCTTTCAAAAAGAAAGAAATTGAAAATGAAGAAGAGATAACCTTTGCAGAAACCGCTTTTGAAAGAGACGGTATTCATCTTACCCAAGAAGAGCCATCCGTCGATATTGAGCCACAAGCCGCTGATCATCCAGATCAAACTACCAAACCTCCTACATCGGTTATTGAGGAACATCAGGATAACCAGAAGGTTAACAAGACAACGAAAAAATCAGACGAGCAAACTCCAGAGGATAACACATCTTTTGAAATCATTCAAAAGGAAAAAGAGAAACAAGAGGCTGCTTCAGTCATTTCAACGGTTAAAAAACCATCAGGTGATGAGTATGATCCTCGTAAAGATTTATCCAAGTATAAGTTTCCAACAGTTGATTTGTTGGCCGATCATGGGTCAGGAGATGTTCGTGTTGACGAAGGCGAGCTTGTTAAGAAAAAGGAGCAAATCGTGGAGACTCTTAGGGACTACAAAATCGAAATTGATTCCATTCGAGCAACTGTAGGTCCAACGGTGACTTTGTATGAGATTGTTCCAGCCAAAGGAGTACGCATCTCAAAAATTAAAAACCTTGAAGACGATATCGCCTTAAGTTTGGCGGCATTAGGTATCCGTATTATCGCACCAATCCCAGGGAAGGGTACGATTGGTATCGAAGTGCCCAATGCTCACAAAGAGGTGGTTTCAATGCGTTCCGTCGTAGCTTCTGAATTGTTCAAGAATTCAAATGCCGCACTTCCTGTTGGATTAGGAAAAAATATTGCTGGAGAATATGTAGTGGCCGATTTAGCAAAAATGCCACACTTACTCATGGCGGGTGCTACAGGTCAAGGAAAGTCGGTAGGTATTAATGCCTTACTGGTATCCTTGCTCTACAAGCTTCATCCTTCGGAGTTAAAGTTTGTCTTAGTTGATCCGAAAAAAGTGGAGCTGAGTCTCTTTAACTCAATAAAACACCATTACCTAGCTGTGTTACCAGGAGAAGAGGAGCCGATTATCACGGATGTTAAAAAAGTGGTAAGTACCGTTAATGCGCTCTGTTTGGAAATGGATAACCGCTACGACTTACTCAAAAAAGGAAGAGCACGAAACATTAAAGAATACAATACGAAATTTAAAAAGCGCCAGTTAAATCCTGAAAATGGTCATAGATTTCTTCCATACATCGTACTTGTTATTGATGAGTTTGCTGACTTAATCATGACGGCGGGCAAGGAAGTCGAAACACCCATAGCGAGGTTAGCACAGCTGGCTCGTGCCATTGGAATCCATCTCATTTTAGCCACGCAGCGTCCATCGGTGAATATTATAACGGGTATCATCAAGGCGAACTTTCCTGCTCGAATCTCCTTTAAGGTTACTTCAAAAGTCGATTCACGAACCATTTTAGATGCAGGAGGAGCTGATCAACTTATCGGTCGCGGTGATTTGCTTTTCTCAATGGGCAGTGATATGGTTCGAATACAGTGTGCCTTTGTAGATACACCCGAGGTGGATGAGATTTGTCGATTTATCGGAGACCAGCAAGGATATGGTGAGATTTTTGAATTGCCTGAGTTTAAAGACAAAAACGAAGGGGGTGATAAAGGCAGTCTATCCTCTGATGATATGGATCCCTTGTTAGAAGAAGCCGCTAGAATTGTAGTTGGTAACCAGAGTGGTTCAACTTCAATGATTCAGCGGCGATTGAAGCTAGGGTATAATCGGGCTGGTCGAATCATGGATCAATTGGAGGAACTCGGTATTGTTGGTCCCAATATGGGCAGTAAGCCAAGAGAAGTTATGTATTCGAGTGAACAAGAGTTGGAACAATATTTGTTACATCGGAAACAATAGATACAATGCGATACCTTTTTCTACTTTTTTCAACCCTTGTAGCCATGTCCTTGCACGGACAAGTGTCTAATTCCAGCTTTGCAGAGAGTGAGGCATTATTGGAAAAAGTAATGGATAAGTATGGGGACTTAGATAAGCTTAGCATTACCCTTCAATGGACTATGGATATCCCTGGCAATGGTAGTATTGAGGATGTCATAGAGGCCAGTCGCAATGGATCGGCTTTCCAGTTTGAAAACAAGGATATGCATGTTACATCAGATGGTGTGAAAGTTTGGACCTATATGAAGGATTATAATGAGGCTCAGGTAATGTGGTATAAGGACATGGATCCTGCTATGAATCCTATGGAGTTGTTTAATGTGTATGAGGATAAGTCGTATGAGATTATATCATCGACTGAGACTGGTGATATTCAAACCATAGTATTAAAGCCCCGAACTGCGAATCCTGACATTGAAAAAGTCACCTTGGAAATTTCAACGAATCGTCTCGAGTTAGTTGGGACAACTATGGTCCTTACCGATGGATTAACAAATAAATTCACCTTTGATCGTTTTGAGTTAAATCAGGCACCATCGATAGATGCCTATCGTTTCTCAAAGTCAAGCTACCCGGGCGTGACCATTGTGGATCTCACGAAATAGCATTGCCTTTCCCGGTTGATTCGATGCTTTGCAGAGCAATATGTTTTTTTGACGTTCGATAAGGATATTAGATCCCATGCTGCCTTGTCTTTTGGTTAGTAAGAATTGTATTTTTGTCTAAAATTTAACCGATGAAACAATATGATGTTCTTGTAATTGGTGCTGGCCCTGGTGGCTATGTCGCTGCTATTCGTGCTTCACAGCTCGGGTTTAAAGTAGGTGTTGTTGAGCGCGAAGCGTTAGGAGGCATTTGCTTAAACTGGGGATGTATTCCTACCAAAGCGCTACTAAAGAGTGCACAAGTATTTGAATACATAAGCCATAGCGAAGACTATGGGATCAAAACCAAGGGCGCGGAAGTCGAGTTTGATGCCATCATCAAGCGCAGTCGCGATGTGGCTGGGGGCATGAGTAAAGGAGTTCAATTTTTGTTCAAAAAGAATAAGATTGACGCCATTATGGGTTCGGCTCACATCAAGGCCAATCGTATTGTGGAGGTAACTGATGCTGATGGTAAGGTAGAGACCTACACCGCTAAGCACGTTATTCTTGCCACCGGTGCTCGTTCTAGACAACTCCCAGGAATTGAGCAAGATGGAAAGCACATTATCGGTTATCGTGAAGCGATGACGCTAAAGTCACAGCCCAAGTCTATGGTAGTGGTAGGTAGTGGGGCGATTGGTGTGGAATTCGCCTATCTCTATGCAGCAATTGGAACGGAAGTAACCATTGTGGAATATCAAGATCGCATCCTTCCTCGTGAGGACAAAGATGTGTCCAAAGAGATGGCTAAGATTTTCAAAAAGAAAGGCATCAAACTGCTTACTGAATCTCAAGTTCTTGGTGTAAAAACAACGAAAGGAGGTTGCTCGGTCGAAGTTAAGGACCTAAAGAAAGGAAGCACCTCAACCCTGGAAGCCGATATTGTTTTATCTGCTGTAGGTGTTACGCCCAATACGGATAATCTTGGTTTAGAGGCAGCCGGTATCAAAGTGGAGCGAGGTATCGTTCAGGTTGATGACTACTATCAAACCTCAGCTCAAGGAGTTTACGCTATTGGCGATATTGTAAAAGGTCCTGCTTTAGCACACGTGGCTAGTGCTGAAGGCATTCTTTGTGTAGAAAAAATAGCCGGCCATGATGTAGAGCCGCTCGACTACGGAAATCTTCCAAATTGTACCTATAGTGTGCCTGAAGTAGCTTCTGTGGGTATGACAGAAGATGAAGCTAAAGAAGCGGGCTATGAGTTAAAAATTGGCAAGTTTCCTTTCTCTGCTTCTGGTAAGGCAAGCGCAGCAGGTGCCAAGGAGGGCTTTGTGAAAGTAATCTTTGATGCAAAGTACGGTGAATGGCTAGGCGCGCACTTTATTGGTGCGAATGTGACTGAGATGATTGCAGAGGTTGTTACTGCTCGAAAACTTGAGACCACAGGTCATGAAATTATCAAAGCAGTACACCCACATCCAACCATGAGTGAAGCGGTCATGGAAGCCGCTGCCGCTGCGTACGATGAGGTTATTCACCTTTAATTGATATTTGGCCTTTAGAGTTGCGCATTCTTGAAATAGTTTGCGTACATTTGCCGTCCCTAAGTAAGCATGGCAAATTCACCAGTACATATTCTGTATGGAGAAAACTCCGAGGTAATAGCGAAATCTATTGCCGAGAGTTACTGCACACTTTCTCATGAAGGAGGGCAAACGCTGGCACCCAAAGAAGTGCTAGCGGATTTTGAGGTTCAACGCTTTAGCGATGGAGAGTTCAAGCCCATTATTCATGAATCAGTGCGTGGATCATATTGTTTTGTGGTTCAGTCGACCAATCCTCCTTCTGATAATTTGATGGAGATGTTGATGATGATTGATGCATGCCGACGTGCCTCTGCACAGTACATTACGGCAGTTATTCCTTACTACGGATTTGCGCGTCAAGATCGAAAAGATCGACCAAGGGTATCGATTGGGGCAAAGCTTGTGGCTAATCTACTTACCGCAGCAGGAGCAGATCGCGTAATGACCTTAGATCTCCATGCGGGTCAGATTCAGGGATTTTTTGATATTCCTGTAGATCACCTTGAGGGGGCTCCCATCTTCATACCCCATATCCAAAGCTTAGGGTTAGAAAACTTAATGTTCGCCTCTCCCGATGTCGGAAGTACAAAGAGAACACGAATGTATAGTCAAGTCTTTAATACTGACTTTGTGATTTGTGATAAACATCGCAGTGAGGCCAATCAAATTGGTGAGATGCGTCTGATTGGAAATGTGGAGGACAAAAATGTCATTTTGGTGGATGATATGATTGATACCGCAGGCACAATGTGTCGTGCAGCTGATCTCCTTATGGAAAGCGGCGCACGAAGCGTTCGAGCTATCTGTACACACCCTGTGTTAAGTGGCCCAGCGTATGATCGCATCAATTCAACGGACTCTCTAACGGAAATGATTGTAACCGATAGCATTCCGCTTAAACAGCAATCAAGTAAAATTCGTGTGCTATCTACTGCAGAGCTGTTTGCTACAGCCATTCGCAATGCGCACGAACATCGATCGATTAACTCGTTATTTATTAATCAATACAATAAAGAAGAATAATGAACACTCTAGAATTGACAAGCCAAGCTCGTGAACAAGTAGGAGCAAGAAGTGCTGACCTAGCTCGAAAAGAAGGGTTGATTCCCGCGGTAATTTATGGTGGTGAAGGAAACCATCACATTACTGTGGATGCTATCGAGGCCGGAAGAGCAATCTTTACTGACAAATTCTATCAGGTAAATATTACTGTTGATGGGAAGTCAATTCCTTGTATTGTTAAGGACCTAGATTTGCATCCAGTAACGAGTCAGATCATCCATATTGATTACCAAGAGTTAGTACCTGGCAAGAAAGTTAAGATTAATGTACCTGTTCGTACCTATGGTACATCTAAAGGAGTATTAGCCGGGGGTAAATTGGAAATCAATCTAAGAAAGCTAACGGTAAAACTAGATGCTGGAAAACTTATCGATGAGGTTATGGTAAACATCGAAAATCTCGAAATGGGTAAGTCAGTTAAGGTTAGAGATCTTGACGCGATAGAAGGAGTGGAGATTATGAATTCTCCTGGAAACCCTATTGCTCAGGTCATCGTTCCTCGTTCTATGCGTTCTGCTGCATCTAAAGCTGGTGCTGTTGAGGAAACGGCTGCAGAAGAAACGTCTTCAGAAGAAGCCCAAGAGGCAGAGGCTTAAGCCATTCTTCTTACCTTGGCAGTGTATGAAGTACCTCATTGTCGGATTAGGTAATATAGGGGACGCCTATAAGAATACTAGGCATAATATAGGTTTTGATGTTGTCGATTGCCTGGCAAAACGCTGGTCTGTTCAGTATGAGGCTGGTAAGCTAGCAGATGTCGCAGAGGGTGCCTATCGTGGACGACAGGTTACCTTAATTAAGCCTACCACGTTAATGAATCGAAGTGGGCGAGCTGTTGCTCACTGGATGCAGCAAAAGAAGGTCTCTTTAGACAAAGTTTTGGTTATCGTAGATGATTTGGCTTTAGATCTCGGGGTTTTGCGCTTACGAGGAAAAGGAAGTGATGGGGGGCACAATGGGATAGCAAACATCAATGCCATACTCAATACCCCTCGATACGCTCGTCTTCGTTTCGGTATTGGGAGTAATTTTAGCCGAGGTAGGCAGGTTGATTTTGTCTTAGGAAAATGGGATAAGAAAGAGGAAGAAGAAGTGTCTTTCGGAATCGATAGAGCAGCAGATGCTACAGAGTCATTTATTTTTAGAGGGTTGGCCAATACAATGAACGTATATAACACAAAGCCTAGCCCATGAAGATCTTTTGTATTGGAAGAAATTACGCAGCCCATGCTCAGGAGTTAGGAAATAGTGTTCCTAGTCGACCAGTGATTTTCATGAAGCCAAGGACGGCTCTCTTGCAGGATAATAAACCCTTCTTTCTTCCAAACTTCAATTCAAGCATTCACTATGAATGCGAACTTGTATTGCGTATTGGAAAAAATGGAAAGGCTATACCTGAGCGAGTAGCCCACAGTTTTATCCATAGTATTGGTCTAGGGATTGATTTTACTGCAAGGGACTTGCAAGGTGAGCTCAAAGCGAAAGGTCATCCTTGGGAGATCGCTAAAGCATTTGATAAATCCGCACTCCTAGGCGACTTAAAACCAGTTGAGTCATTTGATTTAACAAAGCCCATCCACTTTTCGCTTCACAAGAATGGGGAGGTCGTTCAACGTGGAGATACGAGCCTCATGCTTTTTAACTTTTCTCGAATCCTTGCTGAAGTGAGTAAATACTTTACGGTGCAACAAGGTGACTTGATTTACACTGGGACACCAGCAGGAGTTGGTCCAATTGAGATCGGTGATAAACTGCAAGGATTCCTCGAGGAATCCTCCAACTTTACCTGTGAAATTCTTTAGAAGTATTACTTTGGATTTAAAATGTAGCAATGCCTTACCTATTTACTTCTGAATCTGTTTCTGAGGGCCATCCAGACAAAGTTGCAGACCAAATTTCGGATGCATTAATCGATCACTTTCTCGCCTTTGATCCTCAGTCTAAAGTGGCTTGCGAAACCTTGGTAACTACAGGCCAAGTGATACTAGCAGGAGAAGTAAAATCATCGGTGTATTTAGATGTTCCCAATATCGCGAGGGACGTAATCCGAAAGATTGGATATACAAAAAGTGAATATATGTTTGAGGCGGACAGTTGTGGTGTCTTGTCTGCCATTCATGAGCAATCTCCAGACATAAATCAAGGCGTTGACCGAGAAAATCCTGAAGACCAAGGAGCAGGAGACCAAGGTATTATGTTTGGCTATGCTTCTTCTGAAACTCAGGAGTATATGCCTCTGGCACTTGCCTTGTCTCATAAGTTACTCGAGGAATTAGCTTGTATTCGTAAGGAAGGTCATCCAACAATGCACTATCTGCGTCCAGATTCTAAGGCTCAGGTAACCATAGAGTATAGCGACGATAACAAGCCACTGCGCATAAACACCATTGTTCTTTCTACGCAGCACGACGAATTTGACGGCGATGACGCCGTTATGCTCCAGCGTATTCTAAAGGACGTAAAGGAAATTTTGATACCGAGAACCATGGCGCACTTTGGCGAGGATATTCGCGCGCTGTTGGATGACAAGGTTATCTATCATGTGAACCCTACAGGAAAGTTTGTCATAGGAGGTCCTCATGGAGACACAGGATTGACAGGTCGTAAGATTATCGTAGATACTTACGGAGGTAAAGGCGGGCATGGTGGAGGCGCTTTTTCAGGGAAAGATCCTTCCAAGGTAGATCGCTCAGCAGCCTATGCAGCGAGGCACGTTGCTAAGAATCTTGTAGCATCTGGGTTGTGTAAGGAGGTTCTAGTCCAGGTTGCTTATGCCATTGGTGTTGCTGATCCGGTCAGTTTGTTTATCAATACTTATGGTACGTCAACGGTGGACCAAACGGATGGTGAGATTGCTCTAAAAGTCCAAGAGCTTATTTCGTTACGCCCATACGATATTGAACAGCGCTTCAAGTTGCGGGATCCGATATACCAAGAAACAGCGGCCTACGGCCATATGGGGAGATCTCCGGAAGTTGTAACTAAGCGTTTTGTAAATGGTTCGGGGCAAGTATTCGAAAAAGAGGTAACCCTGTTTCCTTGGGAAAAGCTAGATTTTGTGGATACGGTGAAAGCGGCCTTTTCGCTCTAGTATTTGAAGTGTATCTAGTCGATGCAGCTTAAAGCTTTTGAATAGCTACGGCCTCTTGGTATCGCTTATTCCAGGCCTTTTCTTCAATCAGCACACTGTTAAAAGTGGGGTAGGAATCTTTGATTTGTTTCCTAAACATCTTCCGATCTACCCATTCGACGCGTGTAATTCCTTCTTCTGTTTGTGGTGTAAGCTGACTTGTTGAGTCCCCCTTCATCATGTACCAATGGGTTTTTTTAAGAATCCACTCGTCTTTGAGCTTATAGGTGTGGTAGGTCTTACAGAGTTTTTCATAGATGTTTATGATGCGCACACCGGTTTCCTCCTCAACTTCTCGCACAGCTCCTCCGCGAGGTGATTCATCGGATTCTAGTTTCCCTTTAGGAAGGTCCCATTTCTTTTTTCTATGAATCAGCAGATACTCATTCTTTTTGTTTCGTACAACGCCCCCTCCAGCTTCAATCATAGTAAAGCAGGAGAAGAATTGATTTTTGAGCTTTTTAATATCTGCACTGCAAAGAACAACATTGCTTCGAAGTGAGCCTACCTCAATGGCGGTAATGATTTTCTTTATGGTAGCCTTGCCGTTAACAGGATATATCTCCAGAGGATTATCCTTTTTTTGCACCACAAGGGGAGCTTTCTCCTGGCATAGATAAACAGAGATGCCGTTGAGGTATATTTTGTAATTTTCTCTCATGAATGACACATCAAAATCGTCCCAATTAATCGCTCATCTTCTTCTTAAAAATAAAGCAATTCAGCTAAGACCTGATAAAATGTTTCAATGGTCTTCTGGAATGCTTTCTCCAATATACTGCGATAATCGGATTTTGTTAAGCGATCATGTTGCTCGCTTATCAGTAAAGCAGGCGTTCTGTGAAGCATTGAGATCGTATCGATTTGATGCTGTTGCAGGAGTCGCTACAGCAGGGATAGCGCATGGGGCGCTAGTAGCTGATGCATTGGGATTACCGTTTTGTTATGTTCGATCTAAGGCAAAGGCACATGGAATGCAAAATATGATTGAAGGGCGAGTGGAGCCTGGTAGTGATGTCGTGGTTATTGAGGATTTGTTTTCGACGGGTGGCAGCTCGATTCAAGCCGCAAAGGCAATTGAAGCGGCAGGAGCTAACGTCGTAGCCATAGGTGCGATCTTCACGTATGGCTTTACTAAGGCAAGACAAGCTTTTGAGGAAGCAGGGTACAAAACCTTTGCATTAAGTGATTTTGAGACCTTGATAGGTCTTCAAGAAGTAAAAGATAACTTCTCGGAAAAAAACCTCGCTGTTTTACAGGAGTGGCATAGATCAAATTGCAAGTAGATTCTATTCGCGGCACCATCAACTAAGTCAGTCTGTACAGTGTTGTATTGCTGAATAATCGAGTAGTCTGCATGCGCGTTGCTTTTTCCCCTATTTATCGATATCCTCATTTACCGGAGAATCACCGCTTTCCAATGGAAAAGTATGATGTACTCTACGAACAGCTCATCTATGAGGGGACAATAACCGAGGAGGATGTTTTTTCACCGGATATCCTTTCTGAGGAAACCCTTTTGCGCACGCATTCTGAGGAATATTGGTATAAGCTCAAGCACGGCGAGCTTTCGCGCAATGAGATCCGTGCCATGGGTTTTCCCTACACACCACTGCTTATTGAACGAAGTTTACATATTGCTGGGGGTACGCTTCAATGCGCACGCTATGCACTTCAAGGGGAGGTCGCGTTAAATATCGCGGGTGGCACACATCACGCCTTTAGAGATCGCGGCGAAGGGTTTTGTCTGCTCAACGATTTTGCGATTGCGATCAATGAGCTGTTGCATACGGGTGAAATTCAACAAGCTCTTATCATTGATTTAGATGTTCATCAGGGCAATGGAACAGCAGCCATCTTCGAAGGGGATCCCCGAGTGTTTACCTTGAGTGTCCATGGTGCAAAAAACTATCCCTTGCGAAAGACAACATCAGATTGGGATATAGGGGTGGACGATGGCATCGAAGATCAGGCGTATCTAGCCATTGTAGAGCAAACTCTAAAAGAAGTCTTCCAACGCGTAAAGCCTGACCTTGTTTGTTATCTCAGCGGAGTTGACGTCATTGAAGGGGATAAACTAGGCCGTCTATCCCTCAGCATACAAGGGTGCCGTCGCAGAGATGAGTTAGTGTTTGAATATTGTAAACAACATGATGTTGTACCCTGTGTAAGTATGGGAGGAGGGTATTCCAAACGACTCGCTAATATCATTGAAGCGCATGCCAATACCTATCGAGTAGCTCGTCAGGTATTTGGGTAATGCTCAAACCTTCTCTGGAGCCAAGGGATGTTTGAGTTATTCTTTACTACAAGGGTGTAAATACTTCGATAATTTGATTAACTTCGCAGTCCTTAAAAATTGAATTACTCGTATGCTAATCATTAAAGTACGTCCAGACGAAACTGTAGATCAGGCTATCAAGCGTTACAAGCGTAAGCACAGAGATGTTAAGACTATGCAGGAATTGCGTAAGCGTAAGCATTTCACTAAGCCATCTGTAGAGCGTCGTGAGGAAATGATTAAAGCGAAGTTTAAGCAGTCTAAGTCAAACGCTGCTGGATAACTCGTTTCTCAACTAATCCCTCCTCTTTTTATCAGATTCTCTTAGGGCATATCTAGCCCAAACCCACTTGTATACCTTCTATGAGGTGTACTTCCCAATAGTATATATCACTTTTTTAGGATTCGCATTAGCGCTCTTCCGCCATCGTTACTTTCTATCCAAAGGAAATATACTCCTGCACTGAGATCTAGTCGTTCATTAAGGCGCTGAACATTGGAATACTTTCGTTTGAAGACACTTTGTCCAATTGCATCTATTAGAAGGACATCCATTGCTTCGTAGCGCATTCCAAAATCAATGGATAAGGATTCATTGATCGGATTCGGACGCAAAGTAGGCAAAATGGGGAGGGTGCTCATTATACCTGTACCTGTCACATAAAACGGTAAACATGCTGAGGTGTCAATGCAGCCCTGACTAGATACAGCGACTGCATAGGATCCTGTGCTCAACGGAACATAAGTAGGTCCTGTTTCGCCTAGGCTTGTAAATCCTGCTGAATCACACAATAACCATTCGTAACTATCGCCTAATGCCGTCGGGGCTAGGTAACCGTTTTGGCTAAAGTAGATGTCCGTCTCAAAGAAGTCTAAGGTGAAATTCAAGAATACGGTAGAGTCACATCCTTGCGCATTGGTAAGTACAACACTCGCTGTATTGTTAGATACAATGTAGGTATTGCCATCAATCCAGGTAATGGACTCGCAGGAGGAAATGTTATCGATGCTTGAACTCTCCGGCAGAATCGTTAAATCGATCTGAACGATGGAATCACATCCAAACTGATTGGTGTAATAGGTATTGATTATCTGGCTTTGACTATAGGTGTTGCCATTTACGGTGTACGAGCCGCAAGCTGTTACTGGAGTAGTCAAGTTCGACGAGCGATTGATAATAAGTGTCGTTCGTATAACGCTGTCACAACCCGAGGGGAGGGAATACGTTTCGGTAACAGTAGTCGAGGCCGTGTAGGTGATACCATTGAATACGAATGAATCGCAGGCCTGAAACTGTTGATTCAGCACATACGGTTGGTCAACTACAATTTCTACGAGGGTAATTGAATCACATCCGTTGGCATCGGAGGATATCTCGGTAAGCACCTGATTGCTCGTGTAGGTTTGCCCATTGTAATCGATACTACCACATCCTTCAATACGGCTAGTGGTAACTACGATAGAATCAATTTGAATGGTAGTGGTAACGACTGAATCACATCCAGAACTTGTCGTAAATACTTCCGTTAGGACTTGGTTGGATGTAAAGGTATTGCCATTATAGTTCACTACACCGCACCCTGTAATCGTTTGAGTTGAGCTTGCTGAGCTATTGACTACTATGTCTGTGACGCGTAAGGTGTCACATCCTATGCTTGGTAGAATTTCGGTGACGGTGGTCGATGAGGTATAGGTCTGACCATTATATACCACTTGGTCGCAACCTGTAATCGTTTGGTTTACTGTGGGCTGACTCTCCACGATGATTTGTGTGTAGACCGTGGAATCACAACCCGTCGCAGAAGCGAATACTTCGGTAAGTCCTGTCGTCGCATTATACGTATTGCCATTGTAGCTGACACTACCGCATCCTACAACGCTTTGTGTGGTAGATACTGAGTTGTAGACAATGATTTGTGTTCCAACAATTGAGTCGCATCCGTTGACCGATGTGAAGGTATTACCAAGTGTGGTAGAACTAGTATAGACGGTGCCATTAAATACTACTTGGTCGCATCCTTCAATCACTTGACCAATGTTATACGATGGAAAGATATTAATCGCAGTAACTACTACTGAATCACAGCCCTGAGCCGTCGTTAGGGTTTCGGTAAGTGTGGTCGATGTAGTATAAGTAGTTCCATTGTAGGTGTAGGAATTACACCCTGCGAAAGACTGATTTGTGGTAATGGCAGGGGTAACTATGATGTTTGTTGTAAGAATGGAGTCGCATCCATTGGATGCGGTGAGGGTTTCGGTGAGGGTTGTACTGCTAGTGTAGGTAGTTCCATTATAGGTCACGCTACTACACCCTGATAGCGTTTGACTACCTGTGCTACTTGGACTAAGCACTAGATTGGTAAGTGCAATAGAATCACATCCATTCGATGCGGTGAGTGTGTCGCGAATAGTTGTCGATGCGTTATATACCTGACCATTGAAGGTATAAGGCGCACAACCTGAAAGGGTCTGGTTGGTGGTCACCGGAGCTCCGCAGGGATCAAACGTACAAATCTCAAGGGTCCATTCATCAATTGTTGGAGTTCTTCCATTTACCCAATCAAAGACGCGCAGATTCCAATCGCCTGCGGCGAGTTCATTGTCAAAGGTTGAGAGAGGGTTTTCCGGATCATAAATCAAGCCGTCGGTAGGAGGGCAGGGAAGCCCATTGAGATTCAGGCCACCGTCCTCTATACCATGATCCCAATCATCTTCTAGATTGCAATAGTTAATGTAGTCTAAGAGGATAATCTCTGTGCCACTAGGGGCGACTAATCTGATGTCAATATCATTGATTCGGGTGATAAAACCTTGCATATTGGGTATGCGCACAGAAGATACCTGTGAGGTAGCGCTTACAGGCACGGTTATGGGGGATAGTACATCGGTATTGGCATTGTTTGATCCCACATAATTTGTGGTGTTCGTCAGCGTAAGGCAACTCGAGGTGGTAAACGATTCTATTGCAGAGGTTGCGCTACCACAGGCATTGTTCGCCGTAACAAGGTAATAGTAGGTCGTTGCGTTGGCAAGACTGTTGGATGTATATGTTGCACTTCCTAGACCCGTCGCCGTTTCAGCAACTGTGTTAGGATTGATGCTAGAAAAGATGGTGATATCATAAGTTGATCCAGGAGTAGAGGACCAAGTGAACACCGTTGGGTTCGAAGCCGTTGCTCCCCCTACAGGTGAAGTTAAGGTTGGTGTAGCAGGTGCAGTTAAGACGTCAAGCACTACGTCAAGAGTTTTTGTACCGGTAGTGCTATTACCACTAATAGTAAGGGTGTTGGTGCCTGATGATGCTGTCGTAGTCGTTACGGTAAGAGTAACGGAGGTGGTAGGCGTAACATTATTTGCGCTGAGGGAAGCGGATGTTCCAGAACCTCCTCCGCTGACTGAAAGGCTAACAGGGTCAGCAAAGGTTCCAAAAGCTGTTAGATCGATAGGAAAGGTAGTGCTTCCTCCTGCACAGACCGACTGATTGGCGTTGGGTGAGGTGATGGTGAAGTCGTTGGTAATCCCATTAATTACAAAAGTGTTGTCGGAGACATCGAAAAACGTTCCATTGGCACACTGCACCATAATCAAAGCATTGCTTGACGGTGTATTGGGGACGGTAATGGATTCGCTGCCATCATTTAGGACATTGCTTGCAATGACGCTAAAGGTTTGCCCTCCATCAAGAGAGAGAAGGATGTCGACACTGCCACAGCTAACAGGGCTGGACGAAGTATTCGCAACATCCCATGTTACGTTTTGGACTGTAGAAGCATCCCAAGTAATCCCCGAATTGTTTGGATTTAATACAAGAAATGGTCCTGAGTTGCCGTCGACATTGACAACGAGGTCATCATGGTCATTACATCCACCACCACTTGCATTATCGCGAACCGTGACGCGGAAGTCCATCGATCGTGAAACCGAGGGTAAGACTTCCCAAACGGAAACATTACCTGCGATGAGGTCTTGAAGATTTGGGAAGTATCGTGTAGGTGAGGTTGAAGGATCAAGTGAGCGGAACATCGGTCCTCCAGTAGACGCACTCGATGGTGGCATGGTAAAGCCTGTCTGGTTATCCATTTGCTCCCAACAATAGGTTAATACATCTGAAGGATCTGGGTCGTTGGCTGCAGCCGTTAGGGCAAAAGGTGTATTCGCAGGAATCGTAATGGACGTTGATAGGCCTGTTAGCGTAGGCTCGCTATTAGATAGGGGAGTTATAACAGGACATGTGTGGCCTCCAGAAGTAATCAGAGCATCGCATTCTTGTAGGGAGATACCATGAAAATAGTCGTCGGAATTGTTTTGCACGTTGGGTGCACAGATCCCAGCATAGCCCATAATAGTCGATGCGCTTCCCGGCTCAACGGCCGTTCCTCCGTTGCGGTTACAACTGTTGTTTTGGGTGTGATTCATGTTGAACTGATGCCCCATTTCGTGGGCGACATAGTCAATGTCAAAAGGGTCACCTACTGGCGCACCCGATCCCGTTACTCCACGAGCTTTTGACGAAGAGCATACTACACCTAGTCCAGCAAGACCTCCGGAGTTTGTCCCGAAGACATGGCCGATATCATAATTTGCTGAACCGATATTGTTATTACACACCGTGACATTCTCATTAATCATAGCCCCAGTATTTCCATTGGAGAATGGATCACTTCCCGCATTGGTATATACGTTTAAGTCATTATTGGCTACAATGACCATGGTAATGGCTATATCGCGTTCAAACACACCGTTGACTCGATTCATCGTAGTGTTTTGGGCTGCAATGGCTTGAGCCTGTGTCCCTCCATGGAAGGCAGTATATTCTCCGGTAGCCGATAACGCTAAGCGATAGGTGCGCAGTTCGCAGGTCCCAAAGCGAGCAAGTTCTCTTTCTTCATCAAGGCTTGCGTCAAGCACATCGCTATGGAAGTCACAAGAAAACTGTTCCGGGATAGCTGGACGAAAATTATCTCGATGATAACTGATGTAGGTAGTAGGATAAAGCGGTCCATGAAAGACAGGGTCTATAAAAACAGATCCTCCTTCTACGCCTAAAATCATTCCATGAAAGCCCTGAGGGGTAAAGTCAAACTTGCCATACCATTCGGGGTGGTCAGGGCAATAGGCTACATAGGTCGAAATCTCAGGATATTGAGCAGCTAAAGAAGCCTCCATAATTGGCGACTCTGCAAAGAGGAAAGTTTCGAGATCACCATTAGGCATTGGGATGCTTACCTGAAATCCTTGACGCGCATCCAGTCGATTGACTTCCATGGGAATGCGAGCCGAAACAGCAGTCCATAGAGAGGTATCAAGTTCGAAGTATTGAGCTTCATCAGCATAGATAAAGCGTTTCGCTCCGCTTGGAATAGAGGTAGGCTCTGCGCTTGGTTGCCACATCGATTGAGCGATGGTAGCAGGAATCAAAGCCAATAGGCATAGCGTTGTCAAGAGAATGTGCCGCATACGTTTTCTTTTACGTTGAAGAATAAACACGCAGGAAGTTGGAAAGGTTATAATGAAGGTACTTCTTGGTTGCTATGTTAACGGCGAAGAGGGGTTGTTATTACTGACACCATTAGGTGAATAGTCTAGCAAATGAAGAAACCCACAATAATGTTAGGTTGAAACAAAATTTGTTTTATTTTAGCGTTCCGCTAGAAACAGCGGTGGAAAAGGTCTGGTAGTTCAGCTGGTTAGAATACATGCCTGTCACGCATGGGGTCGCGGGTTCGAATCCCGTCCAGACCGCAAAAGGGAAACTAAGGTTTCCCTTTTTTTATGCCCTTTACTCTTGGAATCAAAGATTTTTATCTGGCTCTGGCAGCTAGGTAGATGTTTGTAAAGAGGATTTATGCATTTTTCAAAATTTAAGCATCCTTAACAGTGTGCAAACAACAGAATCTAAATCCTACTGCGTTAATAATTGCAAATGCATTTTACGTTGATTGCACACGATTACTTTAATTAATAAAAACACGAATGAAAAATTTTCTTTATTTGATATTGATGCTATCTACAGCAGTAGGTTGCACATCTTTTGATAAGCCACAATTATCCGAATCTGAAAAACAAGAGCTTTTAAAGTTGGAAAACGATTCTATAATGATTGTTTTGGACTCCCTTATGGAGATAAATGTTGAGATTCCCCAGTTGATTGACACAACTTTTATTGCCACAGAATGTCTTGAACAGTTTAATACGCTTGCTCGTGAAACGGGAGGAAACCTAAATGTAATCTCAAACTCAAAGTTCGTGGCAAAAATTATAGGTGATATTATTGAAACACAGGCTTCGGATAATACAGACGTCATGATAATCATCGACAAAACCTATAGTATGGCAGATGACTTAGATAATATTCAAAAGGGTCTAGATCAAATCCTTGAATCCATCAAATCCAAGGAAAGCATAAGGCTATCTGTATCAACATATGGCGATAGGAATTATGATGGCCCATTGTGGTATGACTTTCAAAATTTTGAAACTGACTTTGAGGGTACCATGAACTTTATTGAGAATATAAAATTGACCCCAGGATATGATTTCCCAGAATCGGTATATGATGGCATATACGAAGCATTTCAGGAAGGATTTTGGCGTTCAGATAGCAAGCGTATTGTTATTTTACTTGGAGACGCACCATCTCATGGACCAAGTTTTTCTGACCACGACGAAGAGGAGATTATTGCTTTAGCCACAAAAGATAAAGTCAATATGAATTTTTACCCAATAGTTCTTAGCCCATATGATGGTGCATCTGGCTATACTATTCCCAAGATGCAAAACCTCACCTTCATCGAATCGGTCTATCCCAACCCAACGAATGGGCCATTAAATGTCAGATTAAATCAATTTGGGGTGTTCAATTTGGAGTTGTTTAATCAAAGTGGTGAGTTGATTCATGAGGAAACGATTGATAGTGATACGTACTCAACGGAATTATATGATTATCCAAATGGTCTTTATGTCCTTCGTATCTCGGATGAAAACAAAAACTTCGATACTAGAAAGATTATTTTAAAAAAATAATTGGACTATGGTAGATGAATAAGTTTGGTCGAGAAGTCGATTCTTATTTAACTAATCCGAGTAAGCAGGAATTTAAAGAGATGATGAATATCAATCCTCTTCAACTTGATAGTATTTTGATGATTCTGGGACGGATTTTCCAAAAGATTAAATGATTTGGGTAGTTCTTCCAGACCGCACTCTATCAAAAATGGGGAAGCTTAGCTTCCCCATTTTTATGCCCTTTACTTAGTTTAATCAACCGTTGGATAAAGTCAAAATTTTTTGACTAGATGTTCAAGGGCAAACATTGATCGTTAGATATTGATATGAAGGAAGGATTTGGATAAAATGTTCTTAGATAAGTTATATTAGAAAAGACATGGAGAATATTTTCATTCACATTCCAAAAACAGGTGGCACCACCTTAAATTGCGTGATTCAGAAGACCGCGTGGCAAACGACGCCTGACTTTCATTACCGGCATATCATCTACGACACTAAGCGCTCCAATTCCAAGGACATTTTTAATCCTAGTAACTACGACAAATACTTGGAGTATAACTTGTTTACCATGCTTAGGAATCCAGTAGATCGCATGATTTCTGAGTATTATTTTATGAAGGATCGTGCTGAGTTTATGAATATGCTTACGCCTAAGCCTCGTGACCTTTTGGGTTATATAAAACACCGCCAAACGAGAAACTACATGGTCGGTTTTCTAGTGGGAAATCGTATGTATGATGAAAAAGCTGCTACACGCGACGATTTAGACTTAGTACTCAATACGATCGAAAGCTTAGATATTAAGGTTGGAATTTTTGAAGAATATGCCAAGTCCCTCGCCTACTTTAGTTCCATAACTGGGATCAAGGTGCCGCGCAAAGTAGAGGTAAAGCGTATTACGCTTAACCGACCGCCATTACAAGAGGTTTCGCAAGACGTTCGAGAATTGATTCAATCTATGAATCCCTTAGATATGGAGTTGTATGAAGCCTGTAAGAAAAAGTTTGATGCCATGGATCTAAAGGAAGGTTCAGTTGCCTTTGATCATAACAAGTACAATTATATACTCAAGTATACCCAGCGATTTAATCTCTTGGAGCTACGGTTAAAAGAATCAAGTTTCTTATCGAAAAACAAGGAATATTTTGAAGCCCTTAACCTCCACCTGCATCATCAAGCCAAACTCACTTTAGGAGAAGATTATGTAGCAAGTTGGAATGCAACGTTTACAAGCGATGTACAACGTCTTTTTCCGGATTCACCCCTATCTGTTGCTTTGCAACAAATTAATGAGCAGGATTCATTGGAAGAAACATTTGCTATAGCAGACGCTCTTGACCTACATCTCAAAGGAAAGGAAAAAAAGCGCTATGCTCGGGGGTTAGCCTTTGATAAAGGTCAAGTGAAAATCATTCGAAAAAAGAAGGGTTTTTTTGCTTCTCTCTTTTCCTAGCCATTCCATAGGTTTCATCACGTCTTCGACCGTCGGGGAAGATAGCGTTGCAGCAATACCATTAGTACAGCAAGAATCGCAGCATTTATCTCATAGGCAAAGGCGTGCCAAGGCTCAATACCCAGTGCTCTTCGTAGCATGACGGTGGCGACAATAAAGCCTGAGTTTCGAATAACTTGGCCAAAGTCATGCAGATACCGCAAAGAAACTACAAGGATTAATACGTCGACTAGTATCAGCGTTGTAAAGAACTCTGTGTAAAAAACGGTATTTGGATCCATCCGCAGGTGGTCGGGGTGAATGACAATGTCATAACTCCATAATGAGAGCGCATAAGCACTTAATGCCAACAAAAACACCATGAGTGCAGCGGCCAAGACTCTCTTAAATCGAACGAAGTGTTGAAGATCATCTTCTTCCATGCGCGCCACTCGCTGAGGAAGCACCCTGTAAAAGATTACGAGAATACCACCAAGTAACAGCGCCGATAAGATATGGGGGAAGAAAGCAGCCTCCCAAGGCCAAGTTGACGTGTTATCTAAATCCTTAAAAACCGTCCTAATCTCAATTAAGGCAATGATTTCAATTTGCTTACCCATGGATCGTCCAAATGAAGACGGCAGATAATACACCAAGAGGTAGATTTCAGCAACTAAGACTACGGAGAAGGGTGTATATAGTATTTGAAGCGGGCTCGAAAAAAGCGAAGAAGGCAGGTTGAGGGGTAAATACGAATTGATGATATATAGCCCAAGGTGGACAAGGAAGGCAAACAGTGCAAAACTCACAAAACCCTTTTCCATGCGCTTTTTTACGCTAGGAGAGAGCAAGAATTGAGCAACTGGGTCAATCTTGTCTAAGAAATAATTCATCACAAACACATGGTCTAAACACCATGATTGGAACTTAGGTTCTTTTGTGACCTATCCCGATAGCACTCTGTAGGACAATTAATGTACTTTTGGGACACTTTCATGGGCAACAACCTAACAAAAACCAATCTATGAAAGAGAACATGCATCCAGAGAGTTTAATGATGTCTCATGGGTATAAGCCTGAGCTTTCGGAAGGCTCAATAAAATGCCCCATTTTTCAGACATCCACCTTTGTGTTTAAGAATGCCCAAGAAGGAAAGGCATTTTTTGAAGTTGCTTACGGCAAGCGAGAGCAACAACCCAACGAAGAGTTAGGGTTAATCTATAGCCGAATCAATAACCCTGATTTAGAGATTTTAGAAAATCGATTATGCCTTTGGGATAAAGCCGATGACTGCGCCATTTTTGAAAGCGGCATGTCAGCGATAACCACGGTATTATTGGAGTTTCTTAAACCGGGTGATCTGATATTATACAGCCATCCAGTCTATGGTGGGACCGATCATTTTATTCATCACTTTTTACCTTCTCTTGGAATCCATACCCTTGGATTTAAGGCAGGTCAGTCAGAAGAAGAGATTAAGGCACTTGTACAGGCTTCCGGGCATGCTGAGAATCTCAAGCTGGTCTATGTGGAAAGCCCGGCAAACCCTACAAACACCATTATTGATATCGAAGTATGTCGGCGTGTGGCCGATAGCTTTTCTTCAGACCATGAAGTAATTGTCGCAGTAGATAACACCTATATGGGGCCTCTATGGCAACATCCTCTTTCGCTAGGGGCTGATCTAGTTATGTATTCGGCAACTAAATATATCGGGGGTCACAGTGATTTGATTGCAGGAGCGGTTCTAGGCAGTAAGGCGCTTATGACTCGAGTAAAAACCCTGCGAAC
The DNA here is from genome assembly GCA_049890075.1 of Chitinophagales bacterium. Lineage (GTDB taxonomy): Bacteria > Bacteroidota > Bacteroidia > Chitinophagales > UBA8649 > UBA8649. Next base: position 37,950 of record JBMHCE010000055.1, on the reverse strand, counting down.
CTTTCTAGGCAATATGGCGGGTCCATGGACAGGTTGGTTGCTCATGCGAAGTTTAGAAACGCTTAAACTGCGAATGGAACAGCAACAAAGAAATGCTATTGAAGTAGCCAATTATCTAAAAGATCATACAAAAGTTGCCAAAGTCAATTACCTGGGGCTTCTCGAAGAGGGTAGTCCTGAATATGCGTTATACAAAAGGCATTTTACAGGAAGTGGCGCCATGATATCCTTTTACATTAAAGGAGGCGAGGAGGAAGCTTTTCGATTTTTAGATAACCTTGGTCTAATAAAGTTGGCGGTGAGCTTGGGAGGAACAGAAAGTCTTGCACAACATCCTAAGACCATGACCCATGCTGGAGTATCCGATGAGCATTTAGCGGAATTGGATATATCAGACTCTTTGGTGCGTTTGTCCATAGGGGTTGAACACCATGAAGATTTGATTCATGATGTTGCCCAATCCTTAGATAAGGTTTAATCTTGACGCTCGCCTTGCGACAAGGCTTCTGTTGTTTTTTGCATGATATAGTGCATTTCTGTTGCAATCTGCCTTGAGCGAGTATCATACATTACGGCTTCTTGTGGGCTATCATCAAAGGCCTTGGGGTCTTCATAACGAATAGGAATTCTGCGATCGGCGCCAAGAATCGTTGGACAGTTTTGATCAGCGTGGTCACAGGTCATCACTGCCGCAAAATGTTCTACGGGATTTTTAGGGTCATCTAATCGTTTTGAATACAGTTCAATCGGGTCGGTGCTATCACGACATGAAACGAGATAATGCGGATTGTCATCTCCTGATGCTTTGCAGTCAATATCAAGACCTGATCGATTAAGCGAATCAATAGTTCTTGGATTACAAGCCGTTACTTCCGTTCCTCCGCTAAAACATTGTATAGCGAGATTAAAGTGGTTAGCACTTAATTGCGCCCACGTTTGACTGAATTGGCTGCGCCTTGAGTTGTGAGTGCAGACAAACAGGATTGATGCCATTTGTCCTGTAGATAGTTTGTGTACTAAATAATCAATTAAGGGCTGCAGCTGATGTTGTCTATAGTCATTTAAAATCTCATCATCATTGCCTTGCGCAACGATTGCTAAAAGGGGTTGAGTCATGGTTGCTGTGTATAAATCAGGAGGATAAAGTGATTTAATTCCTAAATTTAAGTAAGCTTATCACTCGTGCGCAGGCTCTATCGACTTATTTTTTTTGTATTTCTCCCTCTGTTGGTTGGATTTATCATCTATGTGTTTTTCCGTAAACCGGGTTTGATGCTTGATCATTGGTTCCCCTTTATGGATGCCCTCAGGCCGCATATGCCTTATCGACTTGGAGATTCTCGATTTGCAGAGTTTGTTTTGTTTCAACTTCCTGATGCATTGTGGGCCTTTGCGCTGATGTATATTTTTCTTGTAATCTGGAAGGATGCTAAAAACTCAATGAAATTCCTTTGGGTGCTTTTTGGCGCGCTCTTCATCTATGGGATTGAGTTTTCCCAATACCTTGGATCGGGTACGTTTGATCTATGGGATGTGTTATCCATTACAGTGGCAATGGCCTTAGCCTTTTATGCTAGCATGCGCTCTTTGCGTTTTAGGGATCAGTTAAATTAGGTCTCTTCTCTACTAAACAACTTTGTACCTTTGAAAGGTAACCTCAGTAAAGCATCATTATGGTAGCCCTCGGCTATTTGTTTGTTATAGTCATCTTAAGTTATGTTATTTGGGCAACCAGTGAGAGTTTTGAACGGGCTTCCTCTTACCTCGGCCGAGATATGGCCCCAGGAATTCGCGGCGCTACTATTAATGCTATAGGCAGTAGCATGCCGGAATTGTTCACGGCAATATTCTTTCTTTCAATTGCAGGAAATGAAGAGGGTTTTGCTGGAGGCTTTGGTACTATGGTAGGCAGTGCTCTATTTAACTTACTCATTATTCCAAGCGCTGTGCTTGGAACACTGCTATACACAAAGCAAAAGACGGTGTCCTTGCACAATCTTGCTACGCGAAAATCTCTATGGCGTGATGCCATCTTTCTCTTGATCGCTCAAGGATTACTTCTTGTGTTAGTTCAACCCGAGATGCATTGGTGGCATGGATTGTTACTCATGCTGTTTTATGGGGTTTATCTCGTGTTCCTAATGAAACAAAATAGCTCAAGCCCTGAATCTGTTGAGCACAAATCAACACCAAAGGAAGATGTAACGGAAAAGGACATCGATGAAAAAGATCGATCTCTACTTGCCCATGCCGTTCGCCTTGATTTCTACAGTTTATTCACACAAAACAAAGGCATAAATGCTTTACGGGCATGGGTAACCCTCTTTACCGCTATGCTTTTTATGGGAATAAGTTGTTTGATTCTTGTCTATCTATGCGAAGAGCTTGGCATGCTCTGGGATATTCCCATTCTTGTTGTTGCTCTTGTAATAGCTGCATCAGCGACAAGTGTACCTGATTTGTTTATCTCTGTACGTGATGCTAAAAAGGGCAATACGGCGGATGCTCTTTCCAATGCGCTGGGTAGTAATATTTTCGATATCTGTTTTGCGCTAGGTCTTCCCGTCTTCCTTTATGTTCTTCTCAATGATAACGGGGTGCTTTATGCTTTTATTCACAAGGAAGATTGGGCATTTTCGGTCATCCTTCGATGGGTGCTTATTCTTTTAACCGTGCCTGCCATTTTTCTCTTGATTACGCCAAGATTTGGTTTAAGACAAAAGTCATTCGGACTTGTTGCCTTGTATGGTCTCTTCATTTTCTTTGTTATTGGCTATGGTATTGATCTCGATATCCTTCAACAGCTGATACAGAAGATTATGGCCACAGATGTCGCTCAAGATTTGTTATGAATTCTGAGCGACGTATCTACTTTCATGTGGGTCTAGGAAAAACAGGTTCAACCTTTTTACAGGATAGGTTTTTCCCGAGGTTAATGGGTATCAACTACCTGCCTCGTAATCGCTTTCATCGAGCTCAATCATTTATCGCTAGCCACCCGAACTCTTCGATTTTAGTCTCAAGAGAATTCGATCAGCAATTGGAATCAGAGGCACGAAAGTTCGCTAAATCATTTCCCGAAGCACAACCCATTATAGTTTTACGAAGACCGGACAGTTACATTGCTTCACAGTATCGCCGAGCGGTGAAAAATGGATTTCGTGGGGAGTTTAAAAATTTCTTTGATCTTGATCAAGATGAGGGATGTTTTAAGCAATGCGATTTGCAATATGATGCTCAAATTACAATGCTCTCTCAGCTCTTTTTGCAACCTGTGACCGTCTTGTTTTACGAAGACATGAAGGCAGACCTCAGCGATTATCTAGAAGCTTGGTTGCGTCTATTATCAGCCAGAATCGATTGGCAAAAAGTAAATCTCAAGACCAAGCATGCTTCCTATACCGATAGGCAGCTGCTATTTCTACAACGTGTAGCGGCTCGTATTGATCTAAAAAAGCGACCCCGTCAGGTATTTAACCCAATCTCCTTTTCTACGAGAATCATGCGAGCTAGTTTACGCTACAGTCTCTTATTCGTAGGCAAGATGAGTCGGTCTAACCATCCGTTGATTTCTTCCGAAGACCTTCGGCAAGTGGAAGAAGCCTATCGACCGATGTGGACTGCGTTGCGTAGACAATATGAAAACAAAGTCTAACTACTTTCCACAGATACTTCCTAAGGTCTCGCAGGCATAGGAGTCATGCAACTCACAAGCTATTTCGACATGCCGGCACCCGTCGTTCTTTCTTCCTGTTGTAATCAGTAAGATGCCGTATAAATGATGCGCATCACCAAAATCTGGTTTCATGTTGATTGCCTTACCTGCAGCATCGATGGCCTTGTTAACTTCTTTGGTCTTGTAGAAGACTTTGGCCCTACTTAACATAGCACGGACATTATCGGGTCTAATGCGTAGTGCATGATCAAAATCATCAAGTGCCTCGGTATACCTTTCCAAGTTGAGATAAGCCACTCCGCGATTTACATATTGCTCTGCAAGGCTTCCATTAAGTGCGATGGATTGATTGCAGCTTGCTAACGCCTCTTCGTACATTTTCATGTCTAAATAGGCGATGCATATGTTTAAATGAAGTTTGTAATCATTGGGTTTAATCGCCAATGCTTTCTCGTAATCATAAAGTGCTGAATCGGGAAATCCCGAAAGTCGGTAATATAGCCCACGATGAAAATTGGCGTGGTAGTTATCCGGCTCAATGCGAATGGCGAGGTCAAGAGGTTCTCGTGCTTCAGCCAGTCTTTGTTGAAGAATGTACATCAATCCTAGGTAACTGTGGGTAATAGCGACATGTTGATCCATGGCAATAGACTCCTTTAGATACATCTCTGCCAAGTCAAATTGGTTAAGGTCAAAGGCTGCAATTCCTGCCGTCGCATAGTACTGTGCTTCGTTGGGTTTGAGTTGAATGGCCTTTTGATGGAATATCAACGATTCTTGAAATTGTCGTAAATCAGAAAGAATAGTGGCTTTGTTATGGATAGCCTCTGCATTATCCGGATGGATGGTTAAAAAGGTATTGATATCTCCCAGGGATTCTTCGTAGCGTCGAAGTTTTTGCAGGACAACACTTCGATAAAAATAGTGCTCCTCCCAGGTTGGGTACATGGCTAACGAGGAGTCGATCAGGCTGAGTGCTTGAGCATACTGCATATCTTCAATGGCCTGTTTAGCCTGTTCCAGAATACTAGCTTGTCCATAGGCACTTGGCATCCTCACTCCAAGAATGAGTATAATGCAAAGAATCAGCGCGTTATGTTTTGTTTTCCCAATCATCTCGAGAAGTCTTAAGGGCAGAATCATAGCTAAATTCATACCAAACTCATACTAAGTATACGTCATATAGATTAAATCGTATCATAAGGTGTGATGTTATGAGGGGTGTGGTAAACATCTCAAAAGACTTGATTTAGGGGAAACTACTATGAAATACCTTAGAATTTAGGAGGTTTAACTCCCTGACTTAGAAAGGAAGGACCGCGCTGTTAATCGAAACGGCTAAATGTTAAAGCATTGATAAAATTCCCTTCTTAGGACTGTTTTGGGCTGAGCGAAAGGGGAATCGTGAGGGTAAATGAGGCCCCTTCTCCTTCCTTCCCATCCGCCTGAATAAAGGCATTGAGTATGTCGGCAATTTTTAATGCGGAGGCAAGACCAACTCCAGTTCCTTCGAAGTCCCCGCGTTTTTCACGATAAAACATATTGAACAACTTCTCCTTTGAACCCGGGGCAAAGCCAATACCATTGTCTCGGATAGTGATTTCAAGAAATTTTCCGACTTTTTTTGTCTGGATGGTCACCTTCGGATGAGTTTCCTCTGCACTGTATTTCAGGGCATTGGAGATTAAGTTTTGTATCATCAAAGAGAACATGCTGTTATCTGATACAATAGAGTAGCTTACTTCTTCATGAATCCAAACTATCTGATGTTTTTGATAGGTTGTGTCACCCTGTACAAGTAAGTGGGCAATGGATTTCATCGTTTCCAAGACGTCAAACTCGAGGAGTTCGATTTTGTCTTGATTAATTCCTGTAAACTTCTGAAGCCCAGTCATCATTGCCTCTAAACGAGCAGAGGACTCGAACAAATGGTTGGTTATCTGTTCTATTCTTGGGTTGGCATGAGGTTCTTCCTTCAGATACCGCTTGAGCAAGGAGGACATCGTGCTTACTTGCCGAGCTGGGGATTTGAGATCATGCCCGAACAGCAGCGACAACTGATTCTGTTCTTTTCCTGTTTGTTTTAGGTTGTCAGAGATTAGGGTCAGTTGATTGGCTAAGGTGTCATTAAGCGCATTCACCTCGTCGGTCATGGTTTGTAGTTTATCGCGCTCAATCTCAAGTTTTCTTTCTGTTTCAACACGTTCAGTGACATCTCGGCCGTAAAAGTTTACATAACGCTCGCTTTGGATAGCAACAGCTGAAAAGGAAAAAATTTGATTCCCAATAGAAACATCTTCTATGGCAAACCCTTTTTCAATGCACTGTTCGATGATAGGGCCGAAGGGGCAGAATTCACCTGTTCGGCCTTCCTTTCCAAGTTGGTTGACAATGCCTTCTCCTGCGTCGTTGTAAAACAACATTTTGTTTTTGAAGGAAAGCCTCATTACAGGATTGGGGTTTTCCATTGGAAAACGGGCTAAGTTTTGAATACGCTTTTCAGTTAAAACCTGCGTGGTAATGTTCTTTACGACAAACTCTACTGCCTTGTGGTCTTCCGTTGCATACGTTACCCCGATCCCTTCTAGATAAATAGATTCACCAAACTTCGAGTTTAATGTGAAGTTGATTTCGTGCCTTGAGAAATCTGCACGACTCATCATGCTACTAAGCATATCAACAATGGATTGATATTCAGAATCTTGAACCAAAAGATCTGTAAAACGCATGGCGTTTATCTCCTCCTGATTGTAACGCATGGTGTCCATCCAAGCTGCATTACAAAAAAGTAGCTTAAACGTGTTGTCTACTACCATAACAAGATCATAGCTTTCATCAACTAGATGGCGGTAGCTACTTTCCCTAGACATTAAGACATGCTTATGCATTTGATGCCGGAAGGCTGTGCCGAAGATGGTGCCAAGCTTTGTAAAAAAGTCAATGAAGTCTTGATCAAAGGCATTCACCTCGTCAGATGCCGCACCAACAGATCCAAAGCATGTAGATTGGTCAAGTAGGGGAATCCAAAGCCTTGATTTGACATCTGTTTTTCGTCCAAGTTCCGAACTGGAAAGGCCCTCGTAGTCTTGCGTATTGGGTATGTGTAATATCTCTTTGTTTCGCATAACGAAACCCGGATGGCGTTCTTCTGCGGATCGATTTGCTGAACGGGCTTCTTCAATTTCAAAACCATAGGCGAAAGGCATATACAGACGATTCTCTTCAATTTCGTCTTTAAGGTAGAGCCCAGCATACTTGATTTGGGGGAAGTTGTCAAATACAGAATTGAGTAAGCGAATCACTTCAAACTCATTTTCCGCTTGCACTAAACGCATGAGAATATGGGTTAAGTATTCCTCTAGATTGGAAAACTTCGATGTATTCTCGGTCCGCGACATACCGCAAAAATAAGTATTGAAATCAGTAGATCATCTATTAGTTGCTGAGGGGTGCGATAAACAACGTTTTCATTGTTTACTATTCATAAATGACAGAGAAAACATGGATGTGCGATAGGACGTCGTACCTTTGTATGGTAATCATACAATTATGGGTGCAAAACGAACAGATTATTATTGGACTGAAGAGCCGGAACCACACATTGGAAGGAGACGGGCTATTTTAAAAGATCATCCCGAGATCAAAAAGCTCTACGGAATCAATCCTTGGATGAAATATTCAGTATTGATTTTGGTTAGTCTTCAGGTTGGCGTGGCAATTTTTCTTGGCCAATACAATGTGCCTTGGTATGTTTTTCTTGCCCTGACGTATTTAGTGGGTGCAACAATTTCTCATGCCCTCTTTCTGGCCATCCATGAGATTACACATAATCTGGCGTTTAAAAAGCCAGAGCTAAACAATTACTTAGCATATGTAGCGAATATTCCAATTGTTGTTCCTTACGCAATGGGTTTCAAATTTTATCATCATGAGCATCATTGGGAACAAGGGAAAGATGGAGTAGATAGTGATATTCCCTTGCCAAGTGAGGCTAACTTTTTTAGAGGCTTCATCGGTAAGGTATTGTGGTTTATGCACCAAATCTTCTTTTACGCTTTACGACCAATGTTTGTAAAGAAGGTGCCTTTTGACAAGTGGGTTATCATGAACATCGTATTTCAGGTTATGGTCATGATTCCGATCATCTATTTTGCAGGCCTACCAGGTTTAGGATATCTTCTGCTTTCCTTAGTCTTAGCTGGTAGTCTACATCCAACTTCTGGGCACTTTATCTCAGAGCATTATGTATTTCATGAGGGACAGGAAACGTACTCTTATTATGGCCCACTCAACTTGGTGACATATAATGTTGGCTATCACAATGAGCATCACGATTTCCCAAACATACCGGGAAGCCGTCTTCCGATGTTGCGCAAAATTGCTCCGGAATACTACAACAATCTGCACAGTTATAAAAGTTGGACAGGTGTGATCCTCAAGTTTTTGTTCTCGCCGGATATTACGCTGTACAATCGTACGAAGCGAAAGTAAGCGCATTTATTGACGCCTAAAACCTTCTGCATTGGCGCAAGTAGACTTGTGACCAACATTGTCGATGAATTGTGATAAGAAATCAATTCATTTTCTCGTTGAATTTGTAGTTTCGAACTATGGCTAAAAAGCGTACCTACTTAGATTTTGAAGAATCCCTACGTAATCTCGATCATCAGCGTGAAGAATTGATTGATCGTCAAAACGAAGGAAAGGATGTCGATAAGGAACTTGCTCAACTAGACAAGCAAATTGATCAGATGCAAAAGGCCATCTTTGATCACTTGTCTCCTTGGCAGCGCGTTCAGCTATCTCGTCATCCTGATCGCCCAAAAACCCTCGAGTATGCCAAGAACCTCTTTCAGGATTTTTGCGAGCTTCATGGTGATAGGCAGTTTGGTGATGACAAAGCAATGGTGGGTGGTTTTGCCCTCCTAGACGGTGACCCTGTGATGGTAATCGGTCAAGAAAAGGGATCCAACACAAAGGAGCGACAGTATCACAACTTTGGAATGGCCAAGCCGGAAGGATACCGAAAGGCGATGCGTTTGATGAAACTAGCTGAGAAATTTAATCGCCCAATCATTACGTTGATTGACACTCCTGGTGCGTATCCTGGCATTGGTGCGGAGGAGAGAGGCCAGGCAGAGTCAATAGCAAAAAATCTACAGGAAATGCTCAATCTAAGTGTTCCAATCATCTCGATAATTATCGGGGAGGGGGCTTCTGGAGGAGCAATTGGTATTGGTGTTGGTGATCGAATTATGATGCTGGAAAACACTTGGTTTACTGTGATCAGCCCAGAGAGCTGCTCTACGATCTTGTGGCGATCAGCTGAGCATAAGGAAAAGGCCGCTGAAGCCTTAAAGCTTACCGCTCACGATATGCAACGTTTGAAGATTGTAGATACCATTGTAAAAGAAGGACCAAGCGGGGCGCATAGAAACCGCGAAGCAACGTTCAAAAACGTAAAACGACAGATTAAACGGTGTTTGAATCAGTTGAGAGAAATGACGCCAGAAGAACGAAAAATGCATCGCTACGCTAAGTACGAGGCGATAGGTAGTTTTATTGAAGTTGAAACTACAGGCTCGGCAGAGGCAAACGCTTGAAATAAATAGTATGACACAATTTACGAGCAATGACTTAAGAGGAGTGGGTGTGGCGCTAGTCACCCCATTTACTAAGGAAGGGCTTGTCGATTACGCTGCGCTTGATCAGTTAGTGAGTCATTGTATTGGAGGAGGATGCTCTTATCTAGTTGCACTAGGTACTACAGGGGAAACGGCTACTTTATCCCTTGAGGAACAGCAGGTAGTACTCAATAAGGTCATTAGTGCTGCTAAAGGACGTATCCCGGTAATTGCTGGTCTAGGTGGTAACAATACGCACGAGGTAGTTCAACGAATTCCGTTGTTAGATCAGGAGGGTGTTGCTGGTTTTCTGTCGAGTAGCCCACATTATAATAAGCCGACACAAGAAGGAATCTTTCGTCATTACATGGCAATAGCGGAGGCAAGTCCTAAGCCAGTTATCTTATATAACGTTCCTTCTCGTACGGCACAATCCATGGATTCGGCCACTGTGCTTCGATTGGCTGCTGCATCAAAAAATATCATCGGAATCAAAGAGGCATCGGGTGACTTATCTCAAGCTATGCGTATTATCGCTCAGGCCCCGGATGATTTTGCCCTAGTTTCTGGAGATGATTTCCTCACCTTGCCTTTGATTGCGTTAGGTGCTACAGGAGTTATATCGGTTACTGCAAATGCTTTCCCAAAATCCTTTGCTCATTTAGTCCGCGCGGCACTCAACTATGATCTCAACGAAGCGCAAAAGCTTCAGGTTATTCTCAACCCATTTTTTGAGGCCCTCTTTGAGGAAAACAATCCTGGCGGAATCAAGTGTGCGCTTGAATCTATGGGCCTAATTGAAGGTCATCTCAGACTGCCGCTGATTCCAGTGAGTGAGAAAAATCAAATTGAGATTCAAAACGCTCTCCGTATTATTGCCGAGTGGGAACTGTAAACAATATGACATATCGCCCCTTTCTGTCGAAGCTTACTTTGATTTTCCTAGTGCTTCTTACGTTAGCTTCTTCCTGTGCTTTGTCCAAAAAGTCATTGGAAAGCAAATCCCCTGAGGATAAGTTAGCATTAGCCATGACCTATTATGGTAAGGGACAATATTTCAAGGCTATTCCCTTGTTTGAAGAGTTGTTGCCCATCTACCGAGGAACAGATAAGCGTGCAGAAATCTACTTCTATTATGCTAAGGCACAGTATGAAATGGATAACGCAATCATGGCGGGTTTCCATTTTAAAAGATTGTATGATCAACATGGGTTAAGTGATTTTGCTGAAGAAAGTCTCTTTATGCATGCTGAATCTTACTATGCTCAAAGTCCTAAATGGTCTTTAGATCAAACGCCGACCTACGAGGCTTTGCAGGCTTATCAGAACTTCATCAATATTTATCCGACAAGTGAGCGTGTTGAGTTATGCAATAATCGAATTGATTTATTGCGTGATAAGTTGGAGCGCAAGGCATTAGAGGCAGCAAACCTATATTACAGAACCCGAGATTTTAGAGCGGCTGCCATTGCTTACGAGAACCTGTTTTTAGAGTTTCCTGATATTGAAAATCCTTCTGATTTATATTTCTTGGCGGCCATGTCATACTTTAAATATGCAGAGCGCAGCTTTATTGATAAACAAGGGGAACGCTACAAGATTGCCATCGACAAACTAAAGCTCGTACAGGCACTCTATCCTGAACATCCTAAGTTTGCCACTTGTGACGAATTTATTGTTAAGTCTGAGTTGGGAGTTCTTTCCGCCTCCGTGAATATGATTTACACAAGACCAATTGATGAGCGAATTCCTGCGGTGAATGAGGCGATTCAATCCTTGGAGAAAGCGGCTTGGATGGATGGTAATGAGTCTTATGAATTTCAGCGACAAGAGTTGTTGGAGAGAGCAGCCTACATCAGCGTGCAAACGCATTATGAGTTAGCCTTGTCGAGTGAAGAAAATCAGCAGTATCGATGGCACACAGACCTGGTGAATATCAGCAATAAATACTTGGAATCCTTCGCTTCAAGCAAAAATGCGCGTGAAGTCCAAAAAATTCGAGATTATTCTCGTACCTTCATCGACCGTTTCTAGACGAAACATAACATCATAGCATGGAAAAAATTCGCAAGTTTAAAGGCTTAGAGGCGCCGGAAAGCTCTCAACCGCAGGATTTGAACAAGCTTCAAATGCAATCGGGTAACCTATATCGTTCTTTAGCAGTAATAGCTAGTCGGTCAAATCAAATATCAATTGACCTGAAACAAGAACTAAATAGTAAGCTCGAAGAGTTTGCTGTAACGTCTGAAGTGCTAGAGGAAATTGTAGAGAACCGGGAGCAGATTGAGATTTCAAAGTATTATGAAAAGCTTTCTCATCCTACGATTCTAGCCCTAGAAGAATTTAAGCGTGACGAGCTTTTCTATCGCGAGCGCGAGGAAAGCAGCGAAGCTAGTCATGACGAGCAAGGCGAGCAATAAAAAAATTCTTTTTGGTGTAACCGGCAGTATTGCCGCGTACAAGACACCAAGTATTGTCCGTAGTTTTAAACAGAAGGACTACGACGTTCAAGTCGTGTTAACTTCAGGAGGAGCAAGATTCACCACACCATTAACCCTATCTACTGTATCGGGTAATTCCGTCCTTCAAAGCATGTGGGATGACCAAGGCACATGGCACAATCATGTACAATTGGCCAAAAATTCAGATTTATTATTGATTGCACCGGCCTCTGCGAATTGCATTGCAAAATTGGCCAATGGATTATGTGATGAGATGCTTTACGCGCTTTATCTGTCGTCAACCTGTCCAGTGATTGTAGCTCCTGCCATGGATTTGGATATGTGGAAGCATGCTTCTGTACAACGCAACATTGCCCAGTTAGTGCAAGATGGCGTTCATGTATTGGAGCCTGCTACGGGATTCTTAGCGAGTGGATTAGAGGGCCAAGGTCGACTGCCTGATGCTGAGATTATCACTGCATTTGCTGAGGACGTTTTAGGTCAATCCACACAAGCTTCCTAAACGTGGCACGAATTCTTGTTACAGCTGGTCCTACTCATGAACGTATAGATGCTGTTCGTTTTATAGGGAACAGGAGCTCAGGGAAAATGGGTTATGCTATTGCTCGTCGGTTGGTAGCTCTTGGTCACGAAGTAACGTTGGTATCTGGCCCATCTTCGTTGGATATTCCAGAGGGTCTAGTCTTTCATCGAGTCGAGTCCGCACAGGAGATGTATGATAGGGTAATGGCGATTTGGCCAAATGTTGATGGTGCCATAAAAGCGGCGGCCGTAGCAGATTACACACCAAAAATGGTAGCTGACCACAAAATCAAAAAACAAGAGGCCAGGTTGACTATTGAGTTAATGCCGACATTAGATATTCTTGCTGCGATGGGTAGGGATAAAAAAGCGGATCAGTGGTTAGTAGGCTTTGCATTGGAAACGGATAATGCTTTGGCCTATGCCATGGATAAACTTGTTCGCAAAAACCTTGATTATATCGTGTTGAATTCACTTGCGGATAAAGGGGCAGGATTTAATGTGGATACCAATAAAGTAACTGTGATTGATCACGATCAGAATGTTACTACCTTCGGAGTAAAGCCCAAAAGCGAAGTTGCTCATGATATTTGTGAAATCATTCAACCTTTTTTGCGTTAACAGCTATATGAGAAGGAAACTTAGCATAGTAATGTTCTGCGCGATTGTTTGGGGTGCCATGTTGCCTTCCGCCCTCGTCGCTCAAGAGTTACGTGCTACGGTAGAGATTAACGCGCAGGCTGCAACTAACGTGGATCCTCAAGTCTTTCAAGAGCTACAACAGGCGGTTTCATCCTTTCTTAATGAGAGGAAATGGTCTAGCGACAATTTTGAAGATTTCGAGAAAATTGAATGCAGTTTTTTTATCAATATTCTTGAAGAAAAAGGGAACAATTCATACGGTGCTTCGCTGACGGTTATCGCGAACCGACCGGTCTACAATACGAGCTATAACTCAACTCTTATCAATCGCTTTGACAAGGATTTAATCTTTACCTACAAGCAGTTTGATCCTCTGGATTTCAATGAAAATCAGTTTATCAATAACCTTACGCATACTCTGGCTTTCTATGTATACTTCATCTTGGGAATGGACTATGATAGCTATGCGAAAAATGGTGGCGAAGTATACTTTCAAAAGGCGCAAGAATTAGTAAACAATGTTCCTTCGACTTCTGGATTCTCGGGTTGGCGATCGTTTGATAATAATAACCAAAACCGCTATTGGCTTATCAATAACGTATTAAATAGTCGTTATGAGCCTTTCAGAGAAGGCAATTATACCTATCATCGCCTAGGATTAGATCGGATGATTGAGTCAAAGGATACCGCGATGCTCTCTGTATTAAATGGAATGGCAAGCTTTTCAAAGGTGGGCGAGGATGCACCTAATTTGCCCATTATGCAATTACTGTCGGATACAAAAAAGTTGGAATGGTTAAATCTCTTTTCAGAGGAAACGACAGATATCAAGTCAGCCGCTCTTGGCGCCCTCGTAACTATTGATCCCAATAACATTGAGGAGTACAGAAGTCGTTTTAAGTAAACCAGTCTTTCTATGATAAAGGCTTTATCGATCGATCAATTCAGATTAATACATTCCGCAAGGCTTGAGTTCCATGCTGGGATGAACGTCATTACTGGGGAGACTGGCTCAGGTAAATCCATTATGTTGAGAGCTTTGGCACTTGTAACCGGTGCTCGAGCTGATAAAGATGACGTGAGAAAAGGAAGCAGTAAGTGCGTAATCGAGTTAGAACTTGATTTACCGAATTCTCTTGAGCCTTGGTTCTTATCACGGGATTTGGATTATTATCCTGAGACCATCTTACGAAGAGAGGTAACGGCAAATGGACGGTCTAGGAGTTTTATCAATGATACTCCGGTTGGCCTTAAAGAAATGCAAAACCTTGGTAAGTCCTTTGTTCATGTCCATGGTCAGCACGAAACCTTGTCTCTTTTCGATCCGAAGTTACAGCGTGAAATGGTGGATCTTGGATTTCCTCATGAAAGCGAGGTGAAAGCGTATCATACTCAGTATACAGAATATGTTGAACTAACCATGGCCTTAGAGGATTTGCTCAACCAACGAGACACTTTGGAAGAGCTCTTGGAAAGTCGTCAACGGGACCTAGCATCGATTCATGAAAGTGGAATACTTGATGAAAATCTAAGTGAACTAGAAGCGAGATTCAACGTTCTTTCGAATGCCGAGGTTCTACACGGCGTTACCAATGCGGTTAGTAGCATGCTCGAAGGTGCTGATGCTTCAATAACGCAACAATTATCTCAGGTAATAAATCAGTTGGATTCAGTCTCGCAACATGACGAGGAACTTTCGTCCCTGGTGGCAAGACTTCGTTCATCTCAGATAGAGATTCAGGACTGTGCCTCGACGTTAGAAGATCTTGCTGATTCGTATCAGTTTAGTCAGGAGGAATATGAAAAAGTATCCCTTGCACTAGATACTAGCTATCGCTTTCTCAAGAAATACCAGTGTTCAGATATTGAAGCGTTAAGGAAACTCGTCACCTCATGGGAAGAGGAAATACACAATCAAGGACTTTTTGAGATAAACATCAAGAAGTATTCTGATCAGATTGGAGACTTGCGACTTTCTATGGATGCTTTGGCTAAGATTATTCATGAGGGACGGGTCAAGGCATCTGCTGTTCGTTCTGAAGCACTGATGTCTCGATTGAAGACCTTATCTATGCCGAAGGCTAGGGTGGTGTTTGGGCTAGAAGAAAAGGAGGACTTCGGGCCTTTTGGAAAAGATGTCTTTTCCTGGCTTTTTTCAGCCAACCCGGGATTTGAGGTAAAGCCCATAGAGCAGGTAGCCTCAGGTGGTGAACGATCGCGATTTATGCTTGCTGTGCGTTCCATTTTAGGTAAAGCCCTCGGATTGAGCACCCTGATTTTTGATGAAATCGATACGGGAGTTTCGGGAAAGGTAGCTGATCAAATCGGGTTAGAATTACTCGGTATTGCCCAGCATCAGCAAGTCATTACAATTACTCACTTACCCGTAATTGCGGCACGGGCAAACCGACATTATCTTGTAGAAAAGGCTATGGACGACGAGAACACTTGGACGACAATTGAAGCTGTCGAAGGAGAAGCCCGGACATCAGCTGTGGCTGCTTTAATCGGGGACCATCATGATAAAAAAGTTCTCGAGGTAGCTGAATCGCTACTTTCTCAAGGAGCAAAACAATAGGCCTATGTCAATACAATCTTCGTATTGGGAGACGAATCGTGTGCTGTCAACGTCAGATTTACTTGTTGTTGGAGGAGGCTTCACTGGGTTATGCTCAGCTCACTTTGCGAGTCTAAAGGACTCATCATTGCGGGTTACCGTAGTCGACCAACATCCCTCTGGTCAAAGTATGGCCAGCACTCGAAATGCAGGGTTTGCATGCTTTGGGAGCCCAACAGAGATTCTGTCTGACATCGAGCACGAGGGTACTGAGCAAGCTTTGGCTCGGGTCAAACTCCGATATGAAGGAATTCAGATGTGGCTTGAGATGTTTAAGGCAGGGGATTTTGATTATACTCCTGATGGGGGATTAGAGGTTTTTCATAGTTCAGAGCGTGCCATATTTGAGAAAACAATGGATAAGCTCTCTCGCTTAAATGGCGAGCTAGAAAGCCATATTGGACGTAAAGAAATTTTCTTTCCTTCACACGGGATCAATGACTCTCTGTGTTATGGAATTGGTATTGCCGGCGAAGCGGGTCTGCATCCCGGAAAATTGCACTCCTGTCTTCTAAAAAGCTTACAGAATAAACCCATCGCATTACTTAACGGAATAGTTATTCCCCCTTTAGATCAGTGGACTAAGAAGAAGGGTGTCTGGCATATTCCTACGGCTTCTGGCTGGATCATATCAAGGTTTGTTTTATTGGCAAGCAATGCTGGATTGAGTCAGTTAAGTGAAAACACTGTACCAGGTAGAGGCCAGGTGGTTCTTACCAAACCTTTTGATCATGGATTGCCTCAAGGTACCTATCATGCCCGTGAGGGATATATGTATTTCCGAACACTGGGTGATCGCATTCTTTTGGGTGGGGGACGAGATGCTTTTCGCGAGCAAGAAGAGACATTAATGCCGCTTGGAACAGATGAAGTCAAGCTCTATTTGGAACACTATCTTGCCACCCACATTTGTCCAGGCAAACGGATTTCTATTGCTGAGCATTGGGCAGGGGTAATGGCCTTCACTAAAAATCAGCGCAAGGAGTTATTAAGGAAGCACCTTGACGATAATGTCTACACCGTTGGAAGGATGGGTGGAATGGGAGTTGCTATTGCGCCAAAAGCCGCTCATGATGCAGTGCATCAGTTATTGAGCTAAAATGCCTACCTTCGAACCAATAAAAGAAAACAACAATGGCCGGTATACTCGAAGGAAAAAAAGGAATAATTTTCGGAGCATTAGATGATCAAAGTATCGCCTGGAAAGTAGCCTTAAAGGCAAAAGCTGAAGGAGCAGATTTTCTGTTGACTAATGTTCCAGTTGCTTTGCGTATGGGAAAGATTCAGGACTTGGCGGAACAGTGTGATACTGAGGTCGTTCCTGCGGACGCTACAAGCATAGAGGACTTAAACGGTCTCTTTGATAAGGCGGCAGAGCGATATGGCAAGGTAGATTTCATCCTTCACAGTATTGGTATGTCGCCCAACGTGCGCAAAGGAAAGGCCTACACGGATCTAAACTACGGTTGGATGCAGAAGTCACTCGATATCTCTGCGATTAGTTTTCACAAGGTTATGCAGGTGGCTTATCAGCGCGATATGGTAAACCCAATGGGATCGATTCTAGGACTATCCTACATTGCGGCACAGCGTTCATTCCCGGGGTATGGTGATATGGCTCAAGCTAAGGCTATGCTCGAATCCATTGCTCGTTCCTTTGGTTACTACTGGGGTACTAAAAATGGCGTTCGTGTGAATACCATTTCTCAAAGTCCTACGATGACAACAGCAGGAAATGGAGTTAGTGGCTTTGACGCCTTCTTCGATTTTGCCGATAAGCTTAGCCCATTAGGTAATGCTGATGCAGAGAGTTGTGCAGACTTCTGCCTCGCCATGTTCTCTGACTATACTCGTAAGATCACGATGCAAAATCTCTTTCACGACGGAGGATTCTCTTCTGTTGGAATGACTGAATCCTTTATAGAAAGTCTAGGTGATAGCTCGGAGAGCTAGTGAAGTAAATCGTTACGCTTTACTTTTTGTCGTCTTTTTCTTCTTCCTAGCGGTGGATTTTGCTCTGCTTTTCTTCACCACAGCATTGGGGCCTTCGATAAACTTACCGTTTTTGACGAGACCGAGGTAGGCCACTTCTTTTGTGCGCTTATATTCTTCCATAGCGCTATCAATTTGGTCCTTTGATTCTCTTCGGATTTTGATTCCTCGCTCTCCTCCGTTGTTTCTTACTTCGATATAATATCCGTCTTTAAGACGCTTTTCACGTGTGCTAGGTCTTGCCATGCTGAATTACGATGATTTGGTTAGAAGCGCAAAAAAATGGAATGCGCTAAAAGAAAAAAAATTGTCGATATGTGTTCAGAACGCTGATACATTCGGTGTCGGAATATACAAAAAACATGCCGAATTGTCAAATTCCTTTCCCAAGGACTATGGTTCGGATAGTGAAAAGAAGGATTTGGATATCAAAAAAGATGCTTTGATTATCTAAATAGATTACGTCATAGCGCATACGTTCCATAATCTCATCTAGATTTCGCGCATACCCAAACTTGACCATGCCCAGCGAGGTTAATCCAGGCTTGGTGATGTAGATTCTTCCATACAGGGCTTCTTTATGCTGTATTTGTTCTGCAAAAAATGCTCGTTCGGGTCTAGGGCCGACTAACGACATATCGCCTTTTAGTACATTCCATAATTGGGGTAGTTCGTCTAGCCTCCACTTTCGCATGCGCTGACCCCAAGAAGTGATTCGGTGATCTCTTTCACTTGATAACTGAGGACCATCTTTTTCTGCATCGACTATCATTGAGCGAAACTTGTAGATGCGAAATGGTTTTTTGTGTAATCCAATACGTTCTTGCGAATAGAGAATAGGTCCTTTTGAGGTGCTCTTTATACCTATAACGCACAGTAGAAGGAGAGGGGAACTTACGATGAGCCCTAAAAAACTTAGCATTACATCCATCGCGCGTTTGCTAGCCTGTTGCCATCCACTAAGTTGTGGCGTGAGTGGAGCGCAGTAATACTTTCCTAGCGCATAATCCATTGACTGCCTAAAGGGGTAGGTTTGGCCTGATGTATAGTAAAGTCGGAGCTCAATATTATTTTGCACAAGCGTATTGATTTGCTTGGCATTCACTGACTTGAGGTCGATTGGCTCAAAAACCCTCCATACCTCACTGGTGGACTCATGACGTTCACCGTCTTTTTCTACCGTATCAAAAATGTCTTTTGTAGCCTTGCGGTAGAGAATTCCTCGTTGGCTCTTAGAGTTACTGTCCTGACGATCTCCTCCTATATCGTGCATAATGGTGTGATATCTTCCTTTTGAATACTGCAAGTTGAGGAGTGCGAAGTGGATTCCATCAGCTAAGCTTACAAGAGTTAACTGAAGAATTGCATAGGCTAGGAGAATCTGATAATAGTCCTTCGGCGTGGAAATGCCGTCATCAATAAACAAGATAAAATATAGAACTAAGCTGGAAAACAAGGTAGCTGCCAGAAGGTGCAAAGCTTTGGCCAGCCGGCCCTCTACAAACACTTTATAGTATCGGCCTGTTAACCAACTGACTGTAATCCATAGCAGCCCATTAGCAAGAATACCCATGTATAGATTGTTGTCATGGAGTGATGACAGTCCCTCGTGCAATGTTAGGCCGTCAATAGTAACCTTTCTGTAGAGAAAAAACAAAACCCAAGCAGCACTTACAAAGACAGTCTCTAGTGCAACTTTTACTGAGCGCCAAGTTTTATGTCGTAGTTGATTTTTTTGCATTAAAAGTGCACTAGTTTGACATTGTCAATCGCGATGAAGCTGCTATCTACATCGGGATATAGTGAAGTTTGCAAGTAAAATCGGTAAGATTCTGCATCGATTTGTCCAATATCATTACTTACATCTAAATAGAGTTTTTCCCATCGACCGTCTTGGGTTGGGGGCGCATAATAGATAAAAGCATCGGCAAGGACATTCCCATTATCTTCTCCTCGTAATCCAATCGCAAAGTCATTGGTGCTGCTGTAATGCATTTCTAAAAAAATACGTTGACCACTAGGAAGACCCACAGCATTTAACATGGTACATTCTGCATTGGTCAAGGAAGAATTCAAATGAATAACGCCAGCTTTTCCAGATAGGGGTATAGGCGGATTCTCAGCATTGAGATTACTAAAGTTGTTGGATACCTCAAATGTCTCTCGAAGACTGAACTGTATACCTTGGGCATACCGAAACACAGGGTTTATGGTAAGAGTATCATAGAGGGTGAGACTGGTATCAATTTGGACGATATCATAAAAGGGATAGACCTCTCGTTGCAAAAAGTCCCCATCCTTATAGATGCCAGGCTCCATTAAGATAAGCTTTTCGCCTTGGGCTAAAATGGCGAATGTACTTGGCCACCCAATGGCTCCTCGGTCATCCCCCTCAACTTGCACCCACACATCATAGACGCCACTCAAGGTGTCAATCACTCCATCTTCATTGAAAAAGCTTACCTCCTTGATTTGTATATATGAGGGTAGGCCTTCATTGGGAACATCTTGGCAGGAGCTCATTCCCAGGATACCTCCAAGACAAAGTAACGTGATAAAATAGAACCGTGATTTCATGATGTCTAAAGGTAATCTATTGGTAGTGTTTCTGGTATTCTTGAATACATTCATCAATTTGAAGAGCTAAGTCGAGACATCGTATACCGTCCTCAATAGGCACTAAGACAGTTGCGCCGTTGGTAATGGCTTCTATGAAATTAGCTTGCTCTTCCATAATAGCATTGTTTTGTGAGGGCTCTGATTTGTTATACTCCAGGTATTTTTTCGATTCATGCCCTTCAATTTCAATGGGTGTATTAGAAGAATGTTCAGGTAGGGTGTCATGCAGTTGAATCCTCTCTGTAGACTTTTCTATGAAATCCATACTCAAATAGTTTTGATGCTGGAAGACACGCATTTTTCTCATGGCTTTCATCGATACCCGGCTTGCTGTGCAGTTCACTACGCAGCCGTTTGTAAAGGTGAGCCGGACGTTAGCGATGTCAGGAGCCGGGCTGACTATAGATACACCCGTCGCATCAATCTTTTCAACCTCTGAATCAACTAAAGATAAAATGAGGTCGAGATCATGAATCATAAGATCCATTACGACCGAAACATCCGTGCCTCTAGGGTTGAATGGGGCGAGGCGATGACATTCAATAAACATCGGTTCGATCGGCTCTGCTTGAGCAGCCTGAAATGCGGGATTAAATCGCTCAACATGACCAATTTGAACAATGCACTTATTGCTGTCGCTCAGTCTTTTTAGATCCAAGGCCTCGTCAAGATGGGAACATAGAGGTTTTTCAATAAAAACATGTTTTGCTTGCAAAAGACATTGTTTGGCGAGGGAATAGTGAGATGGAGTAGGGGTCACCAAGATTACAGCGTCAGATGCCTTAATCAACTCCTCTTCATTGGAAAATACATGGACATCATATCGTTCCTGCATAGCCTCACACCTTGACTTATTGGTGTCATATACTCCTGAGCAAATCGCATGGGGTTGTTCTAGTAGAAGCTTGAGGTGAATCTTTCCTAAATGCCCGAGTCCGAGAACGCCGATTTTGGGTTTGTTCATAAATAGTTTTCAAAAAAAAAGCCCCCCAAAAGGAGGGCTTTATACTTAGTTTACGATTAGCGGATTAGACTCACTGTTCCCGTTATATTATCAATTTCGCCATTGGCATAACGAATTTGTAGATAGTACATATAGGTTCCAGGTTGTTGGTCCTGATTATTCCAACGTCCGTCCCAACCGTTACCGTCATATCCATACACTTGCTCACCCCATCGATTAAAGATATCTAAGCTCACGATATCTAAACTTGGATTAGATGGTGCAAAGATGTCATTTAAGCCATCTCCGTTTGGTGTAAAGGCATCTGGCAATAGAAGCTGAATGATATCGCGGACTACAATATCTGTACTTCGCGTTTGTTCAACACAGACAACGGTATCACCAGTAGGAGTGACCGTCGAACTTGTGACATCATAAAATACTGTGTAAATGCCAGGTACCTCTGAGGTCAATCCTGTAATGAAGCCATCTGAATTAGTAAGAATAGCATTAAAGTCGTCGACTGTCCAATTAGACTCGTAGTCAGTAACCAGTGCACTTGGGTCTGTCGTTACAGAGGCCTCAATGCTGTCACTTAGCTGAGTAATAAACACAGAATCCATCGCGACGGTTAAGTCAACATCGTTACAAATTCTCGTTACAGTAATTGTATCTGAAACGGACGCACAACCAAATGCATCAAACAAAGTGATTACATAATCGCCATCATTATCTACCGTTGTGGTTGGTGTATCATCACCATTAGACCATAGGTAAACCCCCACAGCGTTTGGAGCAACTACATCGATAGTTGGCTCAAGGAGTAATTCTCCATCGCAACATAGATAAGCGAGTTGATCGGTGAAATCAATCGTCGGTGCAGTTAAACGGAAGACTAAGGTTGAATCTTCTCCTGTACAGATATCGGAAGATATTCTCACCGTGTAGACACCCGTGCTCGTCAATCCATTCCAAGCATTACTTGCAGGACCTCCATCAAGCCATTGGTAAGTGAATTGCTCACCATTAGGATTAAGTGGGGCTACCAAGTTAAAGGTAGATGTCTCTTCACAGATATAGGTCGTGTCTGGAAGAAGATCTTGCTCGGAATTGATTTGTTGAATCACAATCGTATCTGTTGGCCAGTCGCATCCATCGAGAGTAGTCACTGTTCCGAAGTATGGACCACCAGCATTAATCGTAATTGAATCTGCATCAACTCCTGATACACCAGTATTCCAGGAATAGAATGTATATCCACCTGGCGCAGAGATAACAGCAGACGAACTATTACATATGATCGGATTGTCTGTAGTAATTGGCACAATCTGCTGCTCAATAACATCAACGAAAACATCGAACTGTTCTGCGCAGATTCCACCTGGTCCGCTGATCTCCACATTAAGCGTGATATCAAAGGCAGGACTTACGACCTCAGAAGACGTCATTCCCATACCGGGTGAGGCGTTGAAAAGGTTTGCAGGTGTCCAAGAGTACTCATACGGTCCAGCAAGTTCGGTGTAGGAGATTTCAACTGGACTTGCAAAACAAGTTTGTGTATCTGAAGGCTCTACCACCTGGATATCAACTACGGTTATGGTTGTACTCAAGTCAATACCACCAGGAGGACAGTTTAATGAATCTACATTGACAGTATAGGTAGTAGTCGTTGTAGGATAGACATCAATAAAGTTCTGTCCTGTAATTCCAACTGGTGCATTGGATTCAGGTGCGTTAGTCCAATTATAGAGTAAGCCACCCGTTGCCGTTAAGGTTAAGGAGTCACCAAGACAAATAGCTGTATCTGGCGTTAAGCTCTGCGAAGATGGTCCATAGTAGATAAAGATGCTATCACTATTGGAACATGTAGTTCCGCTAGCAGTAACTGTAGCGATATACCAATCACCTGCTGCCGGTCCATTTGGTGCCGAAGGATTAACCTGGTTACCTGGAGATACAAAGGTTGTGTCACCAAGTACTGGGAAAAAGCTAAACGGCTGAGTTTGTGCAGACCACGCAACATCGAAACTTCCGCATCCAGCTCCTGAACAACCAGTTTGTATTGATACATTATCTAAGCCCCAGTCATCATTGATGCCTGTAGAGTGCGAAGGTTGGAACCATCGGATAATAGTATTCGGTGTTTGTGCTCCTGCCGGAATAGGATAGGAGAAAAACTGAGTGAAGTTTGTAGCGCCAGTAGCCAAGGAGTAGTTGTCGATTTCTATCCATGTAAGTCCTCCGTCAACTGAATACTGGAGAACAGGTACTTCGGTGCTTTCATACGCATTTTGATAACCCGCATAAAAATCAAACTCTATGCTACCGCCATTGGATAAGTCTAACGGTACAGTCTCTAAGAAACGTCCAGTACCTGAGGCTCCTTGCGTTGCATGTAAAGCGTTGCTTACCCCATTGAATCCGTCGATAACAACATTAAGTGTATTACCCCAAATCGCTGGATCAATTACTCCGGATTCCCAATCTTCTACAAAGCCAAATGTGTCGATGACCTGAGCGGTTAACAGAAGGGGAGCACCTCCACAATACACGGTAGAGTTCGTTCCTGTGAAGAAACTGATGCTCGGCGGAGCAGCGCCATTAACTACAACAATTGCTGTGTCATAGTTTCGACATCCATTGGCCGAAGTAACCTCTAATGTGTAAGTGTACGTGGAGTCGCTTTCACTCGGAGTAGAAGTTGGGTTGGCAATAGAATCAAAGTCTAACTCACCCGTTCCGCCCCATGCATAAGTATATGGTCCAAAGGTTGCATCGGCAGCGACGTTAAATTGAACAGTATTGTTCAAACAAATCGTATCATCAGATTGAGTTAAGGTATAATTGAAATCTGGACCTACATTGACAAAAAGATCTGCTTGTGAAGAACATGTTGTTCCGATAGGTGTGACGGTTACCGTATAGGTAGTAGGAGTTGATGCGCTTACAATTGGATTGGCAATAGTAGGATCACTTAATCCTGCCGCAGGTGACCAGCTGTATTCAAACACTCCACACGCTGGTCCACAGCATCCTGCAGAAATGGTCACATCGTCAATTGCCCACTCATCGCAATTTGTACATGCACTGAATTGGATCTGTGCGAACCTGAATTGAGTGGAAGAAGTTTGTGCAGCTGCTGGGATAGGCTCAGAGAAAAACTGGAATGCAGGATTGGTTTCCCAAAGTGCCTCGTCATAGACTGCAATATCCACCCATGTTAATCCTCCATCGATTGAATATTGTAGGGCAACATTTTCTCCCGCATCAGCATTTTCACATCCAGAACCCGAAGTAGAAGAACTACCCATGATGAGCCAGAAGTCGATGCTTCCTCCAGATGATGCGTCAATTGGAAGCGTTTCGGCTACACGATCGGTTCCAACGCTAGTTCCGCCGTCAAAGTGAAGTGCGTCACCCGAAACCGAGCCACAATCGCCATTTAAATCGAACGAGGTTACGTTAGCCCAAATACTTGGATCAAACCCGCCATCGAAATTGTCTGACAAGGTAACTCCAACGCAAGGTGTAGCTGTAATTTCTACGCTGTCACCCTGGCAAATGAAGGGATAGCCGTCGAATTCGATACGCGATGGAGCTTCTCCTGCAACAAATACGTCAAAGCTGTCCAAGATGGCACAATTGTTAGCCGCTGTGATTAGTACATTGTATGTATTCGTGCCATTGGCTGTTGGCGTTGCCACCACAGAAGCTGCGTCATTTACATCGAGATCTGCGTCTGGTGACCATGCGTAGGTATAGGTTGTCCCTGGTGCTGCATTAACATCTAAGTTGACTGCCTGATTTCTACATACCGTATCATCACTCTGAGAGAGTGTGTAGGTGAATCCAGGAACTACATTTACATCAATGGTGTCAATTGCAGAACAAGTTGTTCCTTGTGGGGTAACAGAGACGACATATTGTGTGCTGACATTTCCTGTAAATACCGGTGTCGGCGAGGTAGGATCATCTAATCCAGTAGCCGGGGTCCAAAGGTATTCGTAAACATTAGCCTGAACATAAGGAATGAAACTCCATGCGTCGTTCGTAGCATTCCAATCCGCAATATTTCGGTTAGGGACAGGAGCTCCATCCACTGGATCAACTAAGGTGTTGTTTTGAATTCCTTGAGTCATGTTTCCACCGTCATTGATGATGTCAGTGGAGATGATGTCGATTACCCCCGTGCCTTCATAAAGTATGATTTGACCGGTTACTCCTTGGCTACCGCCAAAGTGAGGAACACCGCTGTAGTCGATAATGAAACGTCGGTTGGGTGCACTTCCTTCAATACAGTATGAAATGGTTCCCCCGCTATTGGGATTAAGATCATTCCATGCTAATGCGATAAGATTAGTGGGGTCAAAGAGGCTATTATCCACGAGTAGATCTTCTCCGGAGCAACAACCGCTTGGAGAACCTGGGTTAAACGTTACAAACCCATTGGAAGACACATAGATGTCGGTATACGTGTTTCCGTAAAAAAGGAATGGAAATCCAATAGGTATCGCTGCACTTACTTGATCATCCGAAAGGCTGAGGGTTGTAGGTGAAGTACAGGTAACAGGTGCATAAGGAATCGGTGTGACTACATATTGTCCTGAAGCAGGAGGAAGTACCTCGGTGAAAAGATTTAATGAGTCTCCCGCACACAGCGTAGTGTCATTGGAGGAGTTGATGATGGGTTGGCTTCCTGAAACGACAACTTCAACCGTATCAAAAACATTACACCCATCTACGGTAGTTACTTCTACTACATAAGTGGTCGTTGATGCTGGTGATGCAACTACGCTTAATGCTGTCGCATCGTTGAGCCCAGTGGCTGGCGTCCAAGCAACACTACCGATTGGAACGGAAGCTGGACTTGGAACAGCAGTTAATGTTGTCGTACCAAATAAGCAGATGGTATCATCAGCAATTGGCGCTAAATTGATGGCAGGAACCACATCCACAAGCACACTATCCTCGCCACAGGCTGATGTCATGGTATAATAGATATCATTGGCTGGGAATACAGTGGGTGTTAACGTATTGGCATTGATGATGTCTTGGTTTGGTGTCCAAACAACATTTACGGCACCACTACCCATAAGCATTTCACCCGGACCTGTTGGGTCGCAAGCGGCAATGACAGGAGGACCTGCATCGGTCGGATTCATAGTGTAAGAAACTGTATCTGAGCAGGTATCGGAAAGTCCGTTTGTATAAAACACTATGATCGTAGAGTCAATCGTAGGAATAACCACTCGTGTATTGGTATCCCCCACAATTGGATCATCCCAGTAATAGTAATACGTGCTATCGTTTCCAGTAATTTGAATGTTATCTAATCCCCAGTGGTCAAATCCGGATCCTGAATCAGAGGTTTGAATCCATCGGATTTGAGTGCTCGATGTCCATGCTGCCGGGGGCAGAGTAAAACAATAATTACCCCATGAAGTAAAACCACAACCCGCTTGACCGCCACAACCGTTAGTATCAGGGTTGAAATAGTCGATTGTTACCCATGTATTTCCGTTGTCCGTACTGTACTGGAGAAAAACTCCTTCGTCTGGCTCATCTGGTCCTTCACATGGCGCGGCCTCACTTTGTATAGCCATTCTTAGATCGAAGCAGATAAGTGCACCTTGACTTGTGTTAAGGCCATTGGTAGTTAGTGACCGAGGTACTGACGCTAGGTCACCCATCCATAAATGAGGGTCATTGGCTGCACCTGATGGACCGGGTCCACATGGATTGGAGTATACTGCTTGTGAGGTAGTTTGCCAGTTCGTATCAAGTGGCCCTGCAGGTCCGAATAATTCGATGACTAGTCCTTGTCCATAGCCTGCAGCCGTAAACGTAATGGTGTCCTCACAATCGACTTGTGGCGCAGGTGAACTCGAAAATAGGTCTACAATACAACCTTGATTTTGTGCTGTTGCTGTTGATACTAGGAAAAGACAGCTAAAAAGAAAAGAGAGATGTTTCATAGTGTTTTGTGGAGGTTGTTTGCCTTATTTTAATTCAATATTGGTAAACTTAAGATCAGTAAGGGTGCTGTAATTTGGTAAGTCTAAGTGCTTTGAGAAAACACGGAGGTAACTTTCAGAAGACTCACAAGTACCCGCAATAGTTTCAAGTGGTTTTAAGGATATGGAGTGATGTAAGCCGTTGTCTTCGTTGTTGCACGTCCGGCAAACCCCGTTAAGGTATCTTTCCATATCAAAATGAAGGGTTATTTCTTCATTTGTCTTGTTCTCAAAGGTCACCAGGGCATAGGCTCTGTGGATTCCGTTGGCGATATCGTGACAGTCTTGAACGTCGTATGATATCTTGTAGTCATTCGATTCTACAACACTTTCTTGCGCTGAGGCAGGTTGAAGAAAAACGATTCCAGTCAAAAGCAGGGTAAATAAGGTATAACGCATAATGTTTTTATTCCTTTTGAAGATAGGGTTAATGCGTAAAATAACCTAATGTTTCTCAATTGTTCAGGTCAATAATTACAAAATCTTTATTTCGATGAAACGCTTTGTGGATTTGTGTACATATCCTAGCATTTTTGTTAGAAAAAAGAGCGCCTCTGATGTAAATTCACTCACTATGTCAAATACGTCAAATTACAGCGCTGATAATATTAGAGCACTAAAGGGTTTAGAGGCAGTACGAATGCGTCCAGGTATGTACGTCGGGGGAACCGATGCCCGAGCACTCCATCAATTGGTTTGGGAAGTTCTAGATAACTCTGTCGACGAAGCACTCGCAGGCCATTGCGATACCATAAACATTGTTATTGGTGCTGATGGAAGCCTTTCGGTAAAAGATAACGGAAGGGGAATTCCAATTGGCATGCACAAGGAAATGCAAAAATCAGCCTTGGAAGTGGTGATGACGGAACTCCATGCCGGAGGTAAGTTCGACAAGAATAACTATAAAGTATCTGGTGGTCTGAATGGTGTAGGGGTAAGTTGTGTCAACGCCTTATCGAGCGCTATGAAAGTCGAAGTACACCGCGAAGGAAAGGTTGTCGTTCAGGAATACAGTGCAGGTAAACCTTTATATGATGCTAAGCAAGTTGGCGAAACTGATTCATCCGATACAGGTACTACGGTAACCTTTATGCCTGATGCGAGCATCTTTGATGACACAACCTTCAAGTACGAGACGCTTTCCAATCGTATTCGAGAAATGGCTTTCCTGAACAAAGGCATCAACATCACATTGACCGATGAGCGACGTAAAGATGATGATGGAAACTATGTTACTGAACAATTCTTTTCAGAAAATGGATTAGTAGACTTCGTTCAATATCTCGATAACACGCGCACAAGTCTTATTGAAAAACCCATTTATATCTCAAGTGAGGAAGATGGTGTGGCTATGGAAGTAGCTATCAATTACAATACGGGCTATGCTGAAATGATTCAGTCATATGCCAATAACATCAATACGTATAATGGAGGAACGCATGTCAGTGGTTTTAAGCGTGCGATAACCCATTATTTTAAGAAATATGGTGAGCAAAATGGTTTATTCTCCAAACTAAAGTTTGCGATGAGCGGTGAGGACTTTAGAGAAGGTCTTACTGCAGTGATTTCTATCAAGATTCCCGATCCTCAATTCAAGAGTCAGACGAAAGACGAGGTAACCAACTCAGAGTTAACGGGTCTTGTATCAAACTGCGTGGGTAAAATGCTTGAGATTTATCTTGAGGAAAATCCTAAACAGGCTCGCCTAATCGTTGAGAAAGCCGTTTTGGCTGCAACGGGTCGCCATGCTGCGCGTAAAGCACGCGAAATGGTGCAACGAAAAAATGTACTTACAGGAAGCGGTCTTCCTGGTAAGCTGGCTGATTGCTCAAGCAAAGATGCTGAGAGCTCAGAAATCTTTCTTGTGGAGGGAGACTCGGCAGGGGGTACAGCAAAGCAAGGCCGGGATCGAATGTTCCAAGCCATCCTTCCTCTTCGAGGAAAAATTCTCAACGTAGAAAAAGCCCTAGAGCATAAGATGTATGAGAATGAAGAGATCAAGAATATGTTTATGGCGCTTGGGGTCAAAATCGGAACCGAAGAAAATGACCGAGCACTTGACATTACAAAGCTTCGCTATCATAAGATTGTAATTATGTGTGATGCCGACGTAGATGGAAGCCACATTGTAACCTTGATTCTAACTTTCTTTTTCCGTTATATGAGGGAGTTAATCGATAGGGGATACATCTACATCGCTTCACCACCATTATACCTCGTGAAAAAAGGAAAGCAATTTCAATATTGTTGGGATGATGACGAGCGAGATGCGGCGATTCAGCGATTTAAAGGTGATAAAGAAAACGTATCCGTAGGTGTACAGCGTTACAAGGGTCTCGGAGAGATGAATGCTGAGCAACTTTGGGAAACTACGATGGATCCGGACACTCGTAAACTCAAGAAAGTTACCGTGGATTCTGCGGCAGAAGCTGACCGTGTTTTCTCCATGCTTATGGGAGATGAGGTGCCTCCACGGCGTGCCTTCATCGAAGAAAATGCCGCCTACGCTAAAATTGATGCCTAGAAGGCCATTCGAAAGCCAAAAGTCGGCGTGAGATATCTCCTGCTGGCATAAGGCGTTTCAATCAAGTTCATTTCTAGCCCAGCCGTTGCCCAGTAGCGGTCTCCGACCTGATATTGATATCCCCCTTCGAGATAGACATTTTGAGTGCGAGCTGTAGCTCGATTGCCCTGTTGTCGCTGGATCAAAAAGAACTGCCTTGCAGAAGCCCTGACATAGATTCCGTCAAAGAGAAAGAGCGTTGCGTATACTTGACCGCCTGTCTGGATGTAATGAAATTTTGAAAATCCTCCCCAATTATGGTAGTGCATAAACATTGGGCCGAATCCCACTTCAAAAATTTCTTCCAATAGTTGGTATCCGATAGTTGGTTCTAAGCCATATAGCATTTCATTGCCATAGATCGAGAAATTGAACTTCGTCCCGAATCGCAGCCCTTGCACAAAGGTAGATTGGCTTCGATTTCCAGAAGGTCGCCGGTTTGGACCTTTAAATTCTTCTTCTTCAAAGGGCGCTTCTTCGTAAGTGCCTTGGGCGTGTAATGATTGTTGTCCACCTAAAAGAAGGGCACACAAAACAAAAGTTCGGAGTTTTTTAGTACATGTCATCTGGGCAATAAACTTGTTGACGTTCTTTGGTATTTTTTCTTAAGCTACCGATATGAATAAGCGAGATTTCCAATCCGCCATTCCCTCGACTTGCTTTCGAAAGGGAAGATAAGTTGATATCGTAATTCATCAAAATTCTCGTTCGAGCAATCTCATATCCTATAACTGGGATAATGGCATCAATTGCCCTGTAGTGCAATCCCCACCATAATTGCTGTTTGGCAGTAAATCGATTTTGATCAATGGGCATCGAAAAGTTACTTCCTACGACAAATTCCAAAGCTCCTTTTTGTGAAGTAAAGAGCATAGAAGGATGAATGGTAAATCGGTAGGACCCTTGAAAGCTTCCTTGAATAGTGACTATGGGTCTGAGGCCTATTCGGTTTTCGCTGTTTAAAAAGGTTTCCCGTGGTCGATTAATGTGATGGAGTGAAAGGTTTATGGCTAACCCGTTGTCATTCCAAAACCTGTGGCTTGTTTGGATACCCAAGGCGACATCCCAATAATGATCGATAAATCCATTTTGTGAAAAGAATTCTCCGGAGGGAATGCTTAGGTCAAATCCTACTCCATTCCGCCATTGGCTATTATATCGAAACGCTTCAAAATCAATACTACGTCGATTAGAAATTGCATTAAATCCTGCGGATACAAAATGCCGTCCTTCGCGGTCGATTTGTTTGTGAAAAGCAATGGAGGCTCCATATTCTGTCATGCGAAGTTTTCCATCGCCTGCAACATCATGTAAGGTGATTAGTCCGAGTCCAAACCAATCTTTTTTCTTTCTCTTTCTTCCTCGAATGCGTAACTCAGCAAAAGCTGATGAGGTATTGTAGGTGAGGAATTGCGGTTCAATAGCCCAAGGCCACTGTTCTTTATGGTTGACGCCAACTCGATAGTCCCCGCGGAAAAACCCAGTCGACGCAGGATTTAAGCTTAGGGGACTTGAAAAATGTTGGGTAAAATGTACATCTTGTGCGCTAAGAAGTGAAGTGCCTAGACAGCCGATGAGAAGGCCTGTTATATAAAGCCATCGTTTCATCGAATCAAGGTTAAATTTCCACGCAATACTTGCCGGCTATTGTCTATAAACCGAGCTTCTACAACGTATACATACACTTCTTGTTCTTGCAAAACTCCCCTGAATCGACCATCCCAACCTTTGTTAAGGTCATCGCTTTCAAAAACCAGTTCTCCCCAACGGTTGTAAATTCTGTAGGATAAATCGGCAATGTGACGACCTTCAACGAAGGCCGTGTCGTTCAGTCCATCACCATTTGGAGTAAACGCATTAGGCATTCCAAGGAGAGGATTAACTTCTATTGCTATTGACTTGCACAACGTGTCAGCACAAGGAAGTCCGTCAATAACTGCTTGCAAACAAGGTTGAATTTCCCCAAACGTTTCATAGAGGTGTTCTATCACTTCTTCGTCATCTATCAACGTCCCATCTCCAAGATTCCATAAGAGTCCGTCGTAATTTTGACTTAAGTTGGTCAGTGTAACCAGGCTGCCATATTGGATTGTTGTGGAATCTAGGCTAAAGTCTGCTCTTGGATTGTTATAGACTTCGACGATTGAGGTATCGGAAGCTTGAATGTTACAGGATGCGGAGTCTGTTAAGGTTACGATTACTTCATAAACTCCTGGTCCTCCATAGATATGGCTTGGATTCTCAAGATTGGATATTGTTCCGTCTCCAAAACGCCATTCAATAGCATTGAAAAAACCGGAGGTTAGTGTTGGTTGAATTACTTGACTATCACATACTGGCTCAATGTTGAATTCAGCCTCAATTTTTGGTCGGACCATAAACTGATAGATTAACGTATCAGGTCTTCCACAAGGCAATGTGGGATCGGAGCCAATATACAAGGCGGTATAACTCCCAGGCCCATATAAAGTTGTCGCTGATGAATCGGATGATGTACTCCCATTGCCCCAAACCCACTGGTATTCCACACCACTATTAAGGCTCGATCCTTGAATCTGAAGTTCATCACAATCGAACTGCAATGTGTCTATCTGAGCAAGGGCAGTAAAACGGTCGATACGCGTTTGAACCGTTGCCGTAGCTGTATCACTTGGTATACACCCACTTGAGTCATACGCGATAAGTTGGACTTCAAAACTCCCACTATCCTGAAAGGTGTAGGTAGGGTTTAGTTGAATTGACGAGTCTCCCGTACCAAAGTCCCACAGCACATCCGAGAAGTTCGTGCTTGAATTGGCGAAGTTAATCGTGATGGGAGCACATCCTATGGTATCCAGTAGATTGATCGATGCTAAAGGAGAGGTTGGAATGGTCACATTGGTAGTAAAACTATCCTCAAGAGAGCAGGAATTACTATCGAGAAGGGTAAGCGACACGCTGTATGTCCCTGGTCCAAGATAGGAATGAACAACTAGAGAATCTGTAGAGGTAGTTCCATCGCCTAGATTCCAATTGTATTGGGTGGTGGGTAACACAAAGGGCGCCCTGAGAATCACTTGATTGGAGTCACATAAAACGGTTAACACATCATCGAAATCCGCACTTATGCTGTCATCACCTACCTCAACTTGTAGAGTAGCTGTATCGGTTATATCGCAAACCGTCGTGTCGATTCCAAGCAGCGTTACTGTAAAGATTCCAGTATCTGTATAGGTGTGCAATGGGTTTGGTCCTGTAAATGGCGGACTTCCATCACCAAAATCCCAGATTAATTCTTGGACGTTTAGCGCGCTGTCGCTAAACTGCACAGTTAAGGGTAGGCATCCTGTTGCCCGGGGAAATGCTTCCACCACTACTTCGGGTTGAGGAATACCTACATCGACCTTTAATAGGGCGGTATTGCAGCGAAAGCTAGGGGCCATGCCATTGTTTTCTGCATAGGCACCTGTAGTAGAAGGAAAGAGGCTTCCTCCGGTACCGCAATCAGCGCAAACGGCTTGATAAATCACGCCATTGTCGTCAAATCGAGAGGTTCCTCCATCGACATGTTCCGTGCTACCATTTCCTCCAAAGTATGAGCCAAATAGATGACCTGTCATATCCCGATCAAAAACGGTAAAGTAAAAGTCGCTGCCGTCTTCTGGATTGGGATTAAACTGATCGGGGGTCACCACAAAACCTGTCGTCGTTCCTACGTTGGCATTGCGATTATTGTTTACAAGTCCACCCCAACCGCTGACATAGACTCGTTCGCATTTGTCCACTAAAAAGGCAGTAGGGGATAACTTAACTTGTCCATTTCCTGGGCCAAAAACTGTCGAGTAGATCGTAGTGGTTAAATCAGGACTAATCTTATGAATAAAGTGATTGCCTCCTGCTTCGATATAGGGGGCATTGGCAGTAGGGTAGTTTCCTTCTGATTGACCGGTTACATAAACATCACCATCCCGATCGACTTCCACAAGATAACTTTGATCATAGACAGAAGTTCCAAGAAAAGTAGTATTCCCTTGGGTTCCATCTCCTGCATCAAACAATCCTAAAAAACCATCGGTTATTCCTGCAAAGCTTGGTTGAATGGTAGTGTTTGTTGTTGGGAAATCAGCACTTTTTGTTCCTCCGGTAACATAGACCTGCCCACTCCCATTTGGCTTTAGAGAATATCCGCCGTCATCATTACTTCCCCCAATGTATCGGCTATGGCGAATTGAGGTTAGGTCATTGGATAACGAGAGGAGCACAGCATCTTGTTCTCCACCGAGCGTCGTCGCTACTCCATTTCCTGCTAAGGGAAAGTCAAGAGAGTTAGTGGATGATGTGATAAAGACATTGTCGGCACTATCTAAGATGATTTCACCGCGAAAAGCGTCGCCATAATTGTAATGTAGGTCGGTTCCATTGTATTGGATATTGGCGACATTATCGTTGTCGTCATTTAAGCCGTCATTACCACTGCCTCCAATAAAGGTGGAGGAAAGCATTGCACTTCCTGTAGCATCAATTTTAAAGACTACCATGTCGGAACCTTGGGTAAACAAGATTCCATTCCCGCTGGTGAAGTTTGCTGCAGGGCTGCCTATGGGGTTGTTAAATGTGGTATCAAATCCACATTGCTGTGCGGAAGGGCACATAGGAAAGTCGCTCGAGCCAGTAGTTCCAAGAACATAAAGTTCTCCGGCATCGTTGGTAATCATTGAATTGGGTAAGTCGCCATCACTTCCTCCTATAATCAAGCTGTAGAGAATATTCGCTCCGTTAGCATCAAAACGGGTAATACCAATGTCGACATTCCCTTGGTAGCTATTAAAGATCCCTGACGTGGTGGGGTATTCTCCTCCGGCATTTTGTGTATTGAGCAGCATGCCTCCAGCATACCCATTTCCATTGTTGTCATAGGTTGCTGTGAATCCAAAATTATCGCGTTGAGAGCCTGTGTAAGTTGAAAAGATTAAGGTTGGGTCAATGACTAAGGGCGCATTGTGATCAAATGCCGCTAGGTTATACTCTAAGGTGTCTTGACTTAGGACAAACGAACAGGGTATTTTTTGCTCATTTCCATTGATTGTTTGAAAGGCAATAGGAGATTCTTCAATCATAGTGGCTGCCGAAGTAGTAAACACGAGTCCATTTTGGTTTTGCTGAGGAATGATACCATCTATGGCCATTTTTATAATGGAGGGGTCTCCACCTGGATGAACAATAAAACTATATTTCAGAATGGAAGCCTTCCCATCAAATACGAAGTCTATGTTGGGGTAGATATTGTGTAGGGTGACTTGCTCATAGTCATAAGCAACTGAACCTCCTGTAGAATGCGTTGATGAAGTAAAGTAACGAGTGGGCATGGGACCTGCATTCGTCCAAGTGATATCATCTGGAGTGTCACTGTCGATAAATCGCATGGTAAACTGATGTCCATTTAAAGCACTTATCGTCTCGTGGCCCAGGTTGTCATAAAAAACGAAGACAAGCCCGTCCTCTTCAATCCATATATCACCAAAGCTCAGTGCGATATTCCCTGCTATTTGACCGCTCCATTGGCCTTGGTTTGCGCGAATTCGACCTTGGGATAAGGCATGGTGTATCGAGCCAAAGAATAGACAAAAGCAAAGAATCCACTTCGTAGATCTTTCCAACATTTTAAGTGTTGGAAAACAGCTTCTATTTCGGCATTCTACCATAAGTATAAAATAGTAAATTTCGATGTAGAGTTTATAGACTATAAAGCAAATCAACGTTTTAGTGGACAATACATCATCAAAGTGGCCTAAAGGGATACCTTACATCATTGGAAATGAGGCAGCAGAGCGCTACAGTTTCTATGGGATGAAAGCAATACTTGTTGTCTTTTTGGTAGGCTTACTTCAAGATAGTGGTATGGCAGAATTTGAGGCCAATGCCAACGCGTCCAAATGGGTGCACTTGTTTGTGATGGCGACCTATGCTACAGGTATAATGGGTGCTTTACTCAGTGATATTCTTTGGGGAAAGTATCGCACCATAATCAATCTGTCCCTCGTTTACTGTGTGGGGCATTTTGTGCTAGCCTTTTGGGAAACACCCGAAGGCTTCTTTTGGGGATGTACATTGATTGCCATAGGAGCTGGAGGCATAAAACCTTGTGTGTCCGCACATGTGGGGGATCAGTTTGATGCTTCGAATAGTCATTTGATTGAGCGGATGTACAATTGGTTTTATTTTTCAATCAATGTAGGGGCAATCATTGCTTACTTAAGTGCAGAGAGAATATTGAGCAATCCCTACTTAACTGAAATCGGTTGGAATGCTCGTGTAGCTTTTGGTTTGCCTGGGTTACTTATGCTTATAGCTTTGATTGTGTTCTACTTAGGGAGAAGAAAGTATATCTCTGTCAAACCCGCCGGATGGTCGGTGTACAGAAAAGAGATTTTTTCTAGCAAAGGAGCTTCTCTTGTCGGTCGACTGTTGCCCTTTTATATCTTCTTAGCCATATTTTGGTCTTTGTTTGATCAAACCGCTACGAGTTGGGTTATTCAAGCTCAATCTGACTTAATGATTAAGACGGTGGATTTAGGATTCTTGCAGTTTGAGTTTTTACCATCTCAGATAGGTTTTGTTAATCCACTTTTTGTCTTGCTATTTATCCCTTTATTCACGTATTTTCTTTATCCTCGGTTAGGGAAAATCATGCCGCTTACTTACTTCAATAAAATGTGCTTAGGATTTTTATTTGCCGTATTAAGTTTCGCACTTGTTTCCATTATTCAAGTTCAAATTGACCATGGTCATGAGATTAGTTTTCTTTACCAAATAGGCGCTTTCGTTCTTCTCACATTTGCTGAAATTCTGATTTCTATCACATCGTTAGAGTTCTCCTACACTCAAGCTCCCAAGGTGTTAAAATCATTTATTCTCAGTTTCTGGTTGTTGGCCGTGGCCGTAGGCAATGGATTTACTGCGCTAATCAATGATCTAATCGTAGAGACTGAGTTGAGCCGGTATATACAAAATGGTGAGGCCGAGTATTTTTGGTTTTTTACAGCCTTGATGGCTCTGGGAAGTATTGGCTTTTATTTTGTAAATCGCAATTACAAACAGACTACTATTCTACAAGATGCGTCAGATTATGAAGTTTAACTATTCCTTAGCTACGGTAATTGTTGCAGGTTGGTTAACCTGTGTTCTTATAGGTTTAAGCGGG
This sequence comes from Chitinophagales bacterium, assembly GCA_049890075.1. Classification (GTDB taxonomy): domain Bacteria; phylum Bacteroidota; class Bacteroidia; order Chitinophagales; family UBA8649; genus UBA8649. The sequence goes on along the minus strand of JBMHCE010000055.1, from coordinate 1,096 downwards.
TGTACTTTTTCTCAAGATGAAACAGATACCAACACTACAGATGCGATAGCTGATGAAGCGCACAATAAAGAAGCCTCGGCTGGGGAAATCCGTAATGAGGACTGGCAAGAAGAGGTGGATCGAGAAGCAGCTATTCGCGATTCCTTTCAAAATGCAATTATCGATGAGGCCACCAGTCAACGAGAAGAAATCTTTATCCGTAATGCGCCCATAAAGTTGTTGGAGGCTCTGTCTGGATTGGATATACCGATAGATATCAAAGAACGATTAACCATCCTTGAATTGAGCTACTTTGGGATGGATAGTGTCTATCATCATGATGGATTATTGGTGGTTGAGAAGGCAAGTGCTCGGGCGGTTGAAAAGGTTTTTAATCAGTTAAAGCGCGATAGCTTTCCAATACAATCCATTATCCCGGTAAATGCCTTTGGTTGGGATGATGATAGCTCCATGAGAGCAAACAATACTTCTTGCTTTAACTACCGAAGTGCTGTAGGGTCTGGCCGCTTGTCTGAACATGCTAATGGACATGCAATAGATATTAATCCTTTGATCAACCCATTTTTTAAAGGCGGAAAGGTCTATCCTAGTAATGGTATATATGTCGATACGATTCCTGGAACGATTCTCGCAGGTGATCCTGTGATACAATATTTTGCAGACATAGGTTGGAAGTGGGGTGGAGATTGGACTAGCTCAAAGGATTACCAACACTTTTCAAAAAATGGCCGATGAGTATTTATGAATGGATTCGCTCAATACTTGCGGTTTTTGCAGGAATCATTGTAGGCGCGACATGTAATATGGGACTTATTCAGTTAGGGAGTTACCTTATTGAATTGCCCGAGGGTGTTGTCGCTGATTCGGTCGAGTCCTTAGAGGAAAATATCCATAGGTTTTCTTTCGTACACTTCATTTTTCCCTTTTTAGCCCATGCTTTGGGGACATTTGTTGGTGCCGTGGTTGTCGCTTTAATTGATAGAAAACTATCTCATGTGACAGCATACCTTGTTGGTCTGCTCTTTTTTGTCGGCGGGCTAATGATGGCTGCTAGTCTGCCAGCACCGCTCACCTTTGAGATAGTCGATTTAGTCTT
>JBMHCE010000054.1:0-29328 GCA_049890075.1 Chitinophagales bacterium | reverse complement strand
TCTTCATTAAAGCGAATGATTTCTCGAGTTGTTTTTTCTAACAAATTGACTTCCACAATCTGACCTGCAACTTCATTCGTTACGTTGCCAATACTTAGAACGTAGAATATATGACCTTCACTTCCTTCTACCATTTGTATCGGATCTTCTGGCAGTGCAATGTTATCTCTCAGTTCTAAATCTTTTGATAACAGCAGTACTTCGGATATGGGGGATCCCTGACCATATACGGATCGATGGAGAACAGCAATGCCGTTAGTACGGTAAGGAAAAATATACTCTGTCCATCCATAGAGGTCAATGGCAGCATCAATACAACCTGACTGAGGGTCACTACGAATAAATTGACGGCTAAACAAATCCGACACATAAACTCCACCCTCATCGTTAATATGGGCATATCTTGGCGAGGTAAAGCCTGCAATGGTTCTTTTTGGAGTTAGGGTATTTGGATCAAGGATTTCAATCTTTTGAGAATTGTTTACGACTAGAATCAAGTCATTATTCGTCCAATAGACATCTTGTAGAATATCCCCAAGAGCATAACCCGCCTGATCAGCGAAGGCGTTGGGAAGCAAATCCCCAGTGGATGGATTATACAAATCAATGGATGCATTCCCTCGGGTAAAACTACCCTCACAAGCAATAATGACGTAATCTGCTAAATCAATGCCGGCAGAAGAGGATTCCGCCTCATACACTACAAGTCCATCAAGACAGACGAACTCATCTTTTTTACACCCTGTAATCAGCAGTAAACTAAGGAGTAAGGTGCCAAGACAGCGAGACATCAAAGGCAGTTTGTGGTGTTGCATATCCAACAATGGTTTGATATTCTGTAAACGTAACGTTATTCCAAGCAAAAGATGTTTCAAGGCGTTGATTTTTCCATCTCCAATGTTTTGCAACATGCAGACTACACGTTGTGTAAGGGGTTAAGGTTGTCGATGGGTCAACGTAACGAGAAGATTCTCCCTGAATTGTCGCACGAACTACCCAATCGCGCCAAGACCATGTTACTTTGCTATCCCACTGATAGTTGGCAATGTAGGGTACTCGATCCACAACGCCTTGTGCTGAGATTTTTTCAATGTTCCGCTTTGCCGCCGTACCAGACCACGCCAAATACATCTGCTTAAAATCCTTTCTAACACCAAGCGTTAACTCTCCCCCATAGCTTCGCACTTCCCCAATATTTTCAGGCATCCATTGCTGGGTGGATTGAGGCAACCACAATATGTAATCCGTCAAATGCGAATAATATGTCTTGAGTTGAAGAAGGGCTCGATTGTTATGTTCTACAGCGAGCGATATCTCCCCTGTTTGACTAAACTCAGGACGAAGGTCAGGATTCCCGCTGTTTATCCAATAGCGGTCATTCAGCGATGGCCAGCGCTGAGACTGCCAATAGCCTAAGGAATAGGACAGCGTAAAGGGCTTTGTAGGACTTGTATATCGGCTCGTATCTTCTCTACCAAAAGACACTGACCCTGATATCTCTCCTTGAGGTAGCAATCTAGAACTGTAGTTTTCTAACGCCACAAGATTAGCTTGAAGCTTTGTTTTCAAATAGGGTTTTAAGTGATAACGTACTTGATAGGATTCATTGACTTCCCACTGACGATATTGGCTTCCATTATAGTTATTGGTCGTAAGCCTGTCATGATAAAAGTTGCCCTGATAGGATAGATAGAGTTTTTTACGCCAGTTCAGCTCTAATCGATTGGATAATTGAGCAGATTGGGATCGATTCTCTTTACGCTCACTTCCCTCAAAAAGCGAGAACTGACTTTGATAGGTTCGTAATCCTAAAAGTGGTTCATAGTATATATCCCATGATCTTCGCGTGTAGAAATAAATGTTAGCCTTGGCAATATGGCCCGTACTCAGCTCACGAATGGATTCCGTACTGCGCAGTTCGAAGACTGTAGGCGGTATCCTTGCATCGGATTGTTGCGCGTACGACGAAATCTCCAGATAACCATCACTTCGTCCGCCTACCCAAAGGATATTCTTCCAATGGGCTTGATAAAATGCCCTTCGCGTATCTGCATCTTGTAAGCGTTCATAGGGCTGACCAGGAAGACTCATCACCCGATAGCGAAAATTATTCTTCATAAAATCATAACCTCCTATAATCGATAGATATCCATTGTCATAGACTTTATCCCAGCCAATATCATGTGCTATATGGCGATAGGTGCCCATTACCTGTTGTATTCGTAGGGCACTTTGACTCAACTGAGGTGATGCGATGTGAAGCATACCGCCTGCGGTGACATGGCTTGCATCAAACGACAAATCCTCTCGACCGCTCAAGGGTAAGATGCTTGCATTCACTTGGCTGATATCAGGGGAGTTTAGTCTTAGCCCGTTAAAGGAGACCTGAGTATGGGCAGCAGACATTCCTCGAAAGCTTAGACTGGATAATTGCCCTGTACCATAATGCCTAATTTGAATTCCCTTTTCTGAAGCAAAGCTGTTTAAGCTGGATTCCAGTTTGGGATTCAGCGCCTTATCTAAGGACGGAAAAATAGAAAGCGGAATGGGTCGTATGACCACACTACACAGCATTTCTGAGAGTTCGGTAGAATCCTCACTGACCGCAATAGAATCAAGATATGAGGATTGCCCGTAGCTAAAGGAAAGCCCAACGCACCAAAGGTACAGCAACACTACACGCCTAAAATCACCTCGACAACTGTCCATTGATTATTTGATTGATTGTATTCCACAATCCACTGATAACCTTTTACCACCTTGGTCTGTGATGTTATCGGAGTCCGATATCCTTGTGTGTCTATTACCCAAAGCATATGGTTGTCATAATGGGTTAGTGATTGCCCCGTGTTGAGAAGCATTGCCGAGTTTGGAAGATTAGCGATTGTTTCTATTGACGTGGGGGCACTGTAATCCTTTACATATGCCACGGCATCTAAATCGAAGCCAGAAGATGCATATGGCGTAGGATAAGGATCATTAATGAGATTTCCCTGGCTATCGTAACTCCCTAATGTAGGATCCAGGCTTCCAATAACATCAATACACCGTACATAATACACCGTATCCATTGGATTCAGGGCATCAATCTCCTCAAAATCAAAGAGTGTCCCGATTTGCGCTGGATGGATACCTGCAAAGCCTTGAACATCGTAGGCCATAATGCCTCCAAAACCGTTGACCTGGCCATTGGTTTGGGTAAGCGATTGGCAAGGAAATCGATAAAACGCGATTCCATCCACAGATACTTCTACAAAAGCCAGCTCAGCGAAGAACTGACCGCCGCCCATATCCATAGCATTTTCAAAAATGGCTATATCAGGTCCATTACCATTTGGGATTCCTGAAGCAAAAAAATAGGTAGCCTCTCCCCCATCACCAAGGCTCACAACATTACCATCGGCTTCTCCAAGCGCATCAGATACGACACCATAACCCGCTAGGCCTAGCGAAGAATCTGCAAGGTCTTGATATCCGCGCGTGATTTGCACACTATCCCCCCACGAAACAATAGCAGGATCTGTGAACGCTACTTGGGACCAGACGCACTGGGCAACAAGGATCATCCCCAATGTAAGGCGAAGGATCATGAACGCAAAATGGGCTTAACCACAGCACGACCATCCTGCAAGGTAACCATCACTAATGCCATACCCTTCCATGAAGTCAGCCATTCAATGCAGTTGTTTAAGAGTTCATACTCTACAGCTTGACCATTACTCCGTACAACATCAATGCGCTCAATTGGATAATCACATATTATCTCAATAGATTCCGCACTCGGATTAGGCCATACCTTAAGTAGATTTGCGTCAAGGACTACAATTCCCGGATTAACTCCTTGTGCAGGCACAGGCGATCTTGGAAAGATTGCAGGAGGATAATTAGGGTAAGAACATCCAAACCAATCTCCATTCTTAATCACAGTAGACAAGCCTGCATTGGTCATCCAATATCCATTGGTCGTAGTCGACCAGGTATTCCAGTAATTTGGGCTCCCTGCTAAGCCTGAGTCCCCTTGGTAGATGATATCGTTTAAGAACCCTCCAGCCATATCAAATGCTAGAGCAAAGTAGTTCTGCTCGGCTAGTTGCAACAAGGCTTCCGCACTAATGCTATCATCGAACAATATGCCCCAGGCGTAGGACTTTGGATAGCCTGACTCGTTAAGGAAATCAATCACTAAAATAGCCGAATCACTTCCCGACCCTGCCCATTCCACAAGACTAGCCGCTGTAAAATCACTTGGATTATTGATGGCCACTGCGGTATCAGGTCCCATGAGATTTGCGGTATCGGTAAAAGATAAGCCATAGTATTCATTGGGATAAACCCGATCCGTCCATGAAGAGGAGAGTGTCCATCGATTGGGGCTAGCGGAACTCTTAAAAAATGCCCACGCCTTGTTATTTTCTAACGATTTACCTGTATAATCCTCACCTAACGAAACGCTATCAATAATGCCGAAAATGTCAAAAACATTCAGGTTGTCGTCAGCTGATAGCACCGCATTAACCATTTGGAATCCTGCTATAGAATCATCAAAAGCCACTGACCAATAAAATGATGAGGGCGGATCCCAAGCACCGGCTGATTGGAAGTCTACGACAAGATAAGCCGTATCCGGTCCATCACCCACAACAAAGGTTGAAGCGTTAAAAACATAATCATTTTGTGCGTATACCGCACTGGAAAGTAGAGCGAATAGCCCAATAAAAAAACGTACCATAGAAAGGTCATTTAGAGCGTGCAATCCCCGACACCCTGTTAAAAATACCGTAAGGCAGGTCTCCTGACTTATCCCATCTTATGCGCCTTCCCATGACTTCATTTTCATCACAGTGGCCTACTGCATAAGCTTCAAGGACTTACAGTTGCGAGGACAGCTATGGATTTACACCATATTCCCTTTTCACTTCTTTTACCAAGCACCTTACCTCATAAAGATAACAACTCTAGACTAGGATGTCAGCATTTAATCCACAGTATGAGCCCGCTCTCTGCTCCTATCCTTCTGTAGCGTGTTTTGCTCTGGTCTGAGCAATCGCATCATTGATATCATGCCCAAGGAGTACGATAGTTGCACAAAAGTAAAGCCAGAGCAATAAGGATAGATTTTGTCCGATTATCCCTCCTACCGATTTATGGGCGAAAAAGTGTGTCTGAATCCAGCTGTATAGGATGGATAACACAAAGAGACCGATAGCCGTTAGTATGGTGCCCGGCGAAAAGAAACGCTCTTTTTGCTTGATGCTGCTACCATAGCGATGAATAACCGCAATATTAAACACCAAAAGAGCGAATTTTGCTAGACCGGCAAGGATGGAATGGAAGGTTGAGGACTGCTGTAAAGCATAAGCATTTAGGCCAAAGAGAAGCACAATACTTGTGAGAAGCATCATAGTTAAGCCAAAACCCACCGATTTGTTTCGAAAATAACCCCACGATTCATAGTGATTTTCAACCTTATTCATAGCACGGATTAACATGACCATACCCTTGGATGTAAAGTAGAGCAGCATCACAACACTAAGTAATATCGTCCATATGGACTGGCTGTTATAACCATGATTTACGGTATCAGAAAAAATATTACTCCCAATACTAGAAGGAAACAAGAAAGAAATGCTCGGCTCTAAATGGATCATAGAAAGCCTATCGTCTAGCTGATCAACTACCTCATAAAACAGTGATATAAATGGAAAAATAGCCACGTAAAAACTAAATGCCACTGCCTGAGCTCTAATATCAATCGGGTGCTTTCGAAAACTATCAAGAATCGCTTGAACAAATGTTACAAGCCAGTAAACAATCGTCATAATAAGGTTTAGTTTACGCAATACTTCTTTAATACCTCTACGAATCGGTCCGGACAAGCAATGGGGCGTCTCCGCTCTCGATCTAGAAAGATTAACTCCACTTCGCTTTCATTGATTAATCGATCCTTTACAAACATCTCTGTTTTGTAGGTTATCGTCTTACCGATTTCTCCAAGAATAACGGCCTTAGCTTGTATCAAATCGTCATAAACAGCGATACCGCGATAGGTGATATTCATGCGAAGTACAGGCATTAAAACGCCTTGTTCTTCCATTAACGCATACGAGAGTCCTTCTGCACGAATCATTTCTGCACGAGTCACTTCAAGATACCGAGCGTAGTTCCCATAATACACCATGCCCATGGCATCGGTTTCTTCATAGCGAACACGCAAGGAATATTCAAATGCATTTTTCATAGACTATGGATTTAAACGAAGGTATTCATCTAACGCAGCCTGATAGGCCTTAGCAATGATTTTATGCTCTCTGAACGTCTTGGACAAGATGTGCTTGTGCTCACTTCTTGGTAAGTTGAAATTAACCGGATCCGCACAGAAAAAATAATAATCATGTGGCTGTGCGTTGAGCACCGAGTCTAGGGTCTCTTTTGAGGGCATACAAATAGGAGAAGGTGGAAGCCCTTTAATCTTATAGGTATTAAAAGGACAATCGCATTTTGTTTCTTTCTTTGTCACTCTTCGTAAGTAGAGCTCTCCAATTGCAAACTTACTAGTTGGATCGGCTTGCAGATAACCAGCAGACTCATTAGGTCCAGATATTCGATTGATATACACCATAGCCAAATCACCTTTTTCCTCTGCGTAATTGGTCTCCTTCTCCACAATGGATGCAATAATCACTGCGTCCTTTCGAGAGATACCAAGCCGATTTAAGTTTGATACCCTAGCCTCGGCATTCCACCATGCCTCTTTCTCATCTAGCAGGCGCTGATAAACATCCTCTGCTGTTGCAGAACGTTCAAAGGAATAGGTGTTCGGAATAATAGACTCAAAGAAGTTTGGCAAGGTGATGTTTGTCTCATCAATACAGGTGTAGGAGCATTTACTCGAAAGCTCGGGATTAGGAGCATACGATGAAAAGTATCCTAGCAAATCAGCTACAAACTGTTGCTTTGCCTCACCATCAAGGCTTAGCTGATGAGCAATGGATTGAGCAACATCTACAGGCCTCCATTTGCCCTCTGGAATCGTTACCGAAACAACATTTTCTTGAAACTTCCCTTGGCGCAATAGGTTAAGCAAATCATTGTTATTCATCGAAGGATCGATGGGATAGTACCCTGGAAAAACTTCAGAAATCTTCTTTTGCTTTGCGAGCCAAATCAAACCATTAGTATGCTTAACAAAACCTTCTTCTGAAAGCTTTTCCATGACTTCTTCAACAGACCCTTTCTCATCAAGAATAAAGACTTCTTCCTTCACAATGTTTGTACCTCCCCAAACAATGAAAGCTAGATAAGCAGTGGCTACTGCACCCAGAAACATAACTATCCCTAGTGGTAGAAGCATTTTACGCCATGCCGAAGATTCTTTAGCCATGCTGTTCTGTTGCATCCGTTAACAATCGATCTGACCAAGTAGCACCAGGAAGAAAACATTCTGTTCGCGCTCCAAAAACACGAATTCTATTACGCGCTACAAGCCGATACACCCCATCCCGAACCACCGAAGGGAGAAGCCAACCCAGTCCAAGTAAGGGAGATAAACCCTTTAAACGACAAAGGATTCTAAGCGCTGCATTAGATTCTTTTTTTACACCCTCCGGAGTAATAAGCAGAATGGTAGATAAGTCTACTTCACCGGTATACCCTGCTTCCCTAAGAAGACGCGTTGCTGTTTCTGATTGTATTGGGCAAAAGCGAAAGAATCTGCGGTCGTCATGACGCAGAACGTGCTGCACAAACCTTGAGCAAAGCATGCAGTGTCCGTCATATAAGATAATTCTTTCTTTTTCTGTACGCACCTACCTATGGTTTTACAAATTGGACACAATGCTTCAGTCCATGGTCTCTTGTCTCCTGAACCATCAAAAAGTACGTACCACTCGATAGGTCTTGTAAATCAATGCCATGCTCATCTACTATGCCCTGCCCTACAAAACGCCCTAGTCTATCGACAATAACATACTGATAGTATTCCTCATTTCTTGCTTCAAGCCCCTTGATATATATCGTTTCCAATGCCGGGTTTGGAAAAACAGATAGCGTCCACTGTCCAGACAGTTCATTTAAACTACTGGGTATAGAATCTACCTCATCATTGAGCACAAGACGAATCATTGGACTACCGGCCGTGCTAATTGAAGAAGCTTCCCAACGATTCGCTAGATTGACAAACATATTGTTTCGGCCCTTAGCGCTATTGACATCGAAACCTAACTGGACATTTCGATTGTCGATTTGAGACCACCCCACATACATAGGACGTGTAAATGGAACTAATGAATCCAAAGCAAACGTGGTAAAACCATTAATCGAATCCACATAGGTCGGTCTTACATTGGTCAACGCGTAGACCACATTTTCATAGGGGTTAGAGGTATATAGTTCTAGAGAATCCCATAGATAAATACTAAACACCATATCACTAACATCGACATCCGTATGACTAAAGTGAAAGCGTAGCGCGGAAATTGAGTCGTCGATATACGGTTCAAAACGGTAAGCAAACTTTTTTACTTGATCCCCACCTTCCACGCCGTAGGAACGCTCAGCAGACCCATCGTCATAGGCTAACTCTTTACTAAATAGAAAAGCACCCTTTAATGTATCATTACTGAGGATATCATTTTGGCTTGATGGACTGACAAGGATGGATGCATTCCATTGCGCGGTATCCCCGGATAAAGGTGGTGTAGGTATAACAAAATCAACGTTCGGATAAATTTCCCGATACCGAATGACACTAGTAGGATTAAAGTTTTGTCCCGTAAGAGCATACACTGTATCACCCGTTAAGCTTTCGATTGTATAGGCTTCCAGTGGCATAGCTCCCGCTGTAATACCGCCAACTTGACCATTATCACGAATGGGTATAGATAAGGTGTCTTCCAAACTGGGATTTGCCAAGAAATGTTGCCAAGGCATTTGAGAATAGCCTGTAAAGATGCTGGGATACGGCTCAATAAAAGCAACATCTTGTATCAACGTATCAGAAGAATTTGGATTCCTAGATTTATCTAATCGAACATAGTCTATATGCCAATGATCATTGTTTCCAGCTAGTGTAGCATAGTTTTTAAATCGAAACTTAAAGCCCTTGTAGAAGTACCTTGGACCGGCTAATAGATTCGTATCCCGCACTTCAATATACACTTGAGTAAAAGGAGGAACCTCAGCAGAATCAATTCCTGGACTACTCCACACATTCACCCACTGACCGGTAGCCTCATTGAGAAACTCAACCACCAGGGAATCCTCCGCATCCGGAAAGTTACCTCGCCCCGTTGGCTGATAAAAAAAGCTCAGATAAACACTTGAATCATTAGACAATCCCTCCAAATCAATTGGTGCAGATGTCATGTAATCCGCTAGGCCATAGGTTTCTGTAGTCGACTTGTCGTATGGCATACCTGATGCACTGAGCCCATCCAATGTGGCACAACCGAGTGTTGGAGGGAAAATGGGATAGGTCGCATTGATGTATGCCCCATTACTTTGCCAAACAATTCTCGAATCGTAGCGCTGAACGACTAATGAGGTGATCGAAAGCGTGGTATCGCCAACAGCTAGTGATGAATCTATGATAGCTCCTACGGAGTCATAGGTATATCGATAATACTCAGGCCACAAATAGAGCGTATCCAGGGAAGTAAACGCACATCCAATCGTTTGCCACTGAATAACCTCTCTAGATGGAATGGCGACACTATCAATCTGATTCGCAACGGTGTCGTAAGTATATAACCAAGCGGTATCAGTGTGCATCGTTTCAAATGACAATTCTACACTTGGTATGCTAAGTAAGCAATCTCCAGTGACATACTGAATCGTGTCGGAAGAAACAGACGATGCATTTGCGGTAGATCGGTCGACTGAAAAGTCATCAACAAAAGGAATATTTACTGTATCTAATAGATACACAACAGGCGTACCGAGGTTAGCCGACGATGACTTGTCACCTGATCCGTTGTAATCTGAAACAGCCGGAGAAATTTCGTTACCTAAACACTCCCGCTGAGCACTTGCGGATAAAAACCCGACAAAAGACAACGTAATAACAAGGAATCCTTGCAAAACGGATTGATGGCTTGAACTAGAACGTGTTGGCATTATTATTCATGTTTGCATAGCGACGGAACCCTTTCTGCGCTAGAATTTGCAGATCTTGGGGCGTCATAGTCTGGTTAAGATAAATTCTAAAATCACTGTTAGCTTGGATCTCCTGAGCTTTAGAGGCATCTACTAACGAACCTTTGTTAAAGTGACTTTGGAATACGACCACATAATCATCAATAGCATAGTATTCATTTTCAGAAAGCAGTCCATTTTCAAACAAGGAATCCACTTCTGTACCATACTCCAACGGCTTTTCAAATCCATTTAGCTGAACGTATACCTTGAGTTGAACACCACAGTTATCCTCTATGATTTGGCTTGACCATTGATTATAGACATCCATCGCTGCGCTGAACGGTAAAGAAATCAACTGTGGCGCGTTGTAGAAGCGATACAAGGGCTTTTCCACTACAATTTGGATGGTATCGGTTAATGGGATTCGTTTCGGTTCATCAATAACTTTATTATTGTGTCGGAGCTCAAGCACTTTGGGCTTCGACCCCGGAGTGATACAAACTGACTGATATAAGGTATCAATCGGAAACATTTGCATTGAATAATAATCGGATACTCGTTGAAGCGTCTTCTCCATGCGGTCAAAATCCCCAAAATCTACCTCGCGGATAGGCACAGACGATGTAGTGATGTTTACATAGATTTTCCTATTTCGCTTTACGCGTGAACCAGGCCTTGGATTTTGTTTGATTATCACTCCTTTAGGATAGCTCGGATCATAGATAGAATCAACAACAACAAACTGAAATCCTTGCAACGATGAAGACATGACTGCATCGCTTAATGTTGCATTTTCATAGTTTGCCACAACGTATTCATCTCCATGACCTGTTGTCTCGTACAACGCATGGTGCGATCTCTTGAGAAAGAAATAAAACACAACAAAGGCAAGCAATATGTTGGCTAAAACCAACAGCAATCGTGTAGACAGAACAATACCTCTATGTTTCATATCCCACTCATTTTTCGTACTCCATCACCGTGTAATGCAGCATCAATCATATAATCTGATAACTGCCGAAGAGACCAACCATAGGCTTCACATTGCTGAGGTATTATACTCGCTGCAGACATACCGGGAATCGTGTTAATCTCGATTAAAAATACATCCTCCTCAGTTACAAAAAAGTCAATTCGGACTACTCCTTCTAGAGAAAAGGCCTCATAGAGATCCTTCGCATGACCATGTAATTGGATCTTAGTCTCCTCATTGATCTGCGCTGGTGTTATCTCTTGCGACTTTCCCTCATACTTCGCTTCGTAATCAAAAAAGGCACCTTCTGGAATAATTTCTGTAATGGGAAAGACATGAAGTTGTTCATGACGTTTCATTAAGCCCACAGCCACTTCCCTACCTGTAATAAATTCTTCAACCAGTATCTGATCGGAATATTTCGCAGCATCCGCTATTGCCGATTCCAAGGCGTCGTTAGAGTCTACCTTGTGTACGCCATAGCTAGAACCGCTTTCATTGGGTTTTACAATAACTGGAAGATCAAGCATACAACGAAAAGACTTGATTTCATTTCGATGCACTGATTGTCCTTTTGCACAGCGAACCCCTATGGATTGTGCAATCATCTTGGTTAGCTGTTTATCAAACGTTAGGCAAGAGGTTTTCATAGAGCAGCACGAATACGCTATATCCTGTGCTTCTAAAAGAGATTGTAGCTTCCCATTTTCTGCAGGTGCACCATGAATAAGCACTATGGCAATACCAAAATCAAAGGGACGACTTTCGCCTTCTAGAACGCCACGTAAATCGTTGTAGGGACGGCGGGAAAGCACTTTATCATTATCATCTAAAATGGCCCAAGCGTTATCTTTCGTTAGCTCCACTAGATAAGGCTCATACTTCGCTCTATCAATAACGCTAAAAAGATTTCTTGCACTAGCAGCAGAAACAGCACCTTCTTCAGAAAGTCCTCCAAAGAGGATGGCTATAGGTAGAGATTTAGACATCGATTAGAAAGATAACAAGCTCTTAACGTAATCAAGCATAAACAAGTACTTTCGCCATCAGAAATTATCGACATTTATGCGTTCGTATCCTACAATAGAGGCACTTTTACAAGTAAAGCAGGACATTAACCGTGCAATAGAAGGTGAAGAAGTACCATTTTTCAAGGCTTCACAAGAAAATCCTTGGTTTACTAAGCCTCAAATCATTCATAGACTGCATTGCATAGCAAACGGGCTTTTGGACGAAACAACAATGAAATCCTACGTGGACTCTTGCGTCGATGGTATACAGAAGAAAACCATAGCGCTCATTCCTTCAGGCAACATTCCTGTAAGCTTTGCTAGTGATATCATTTGCATTTTACTCTCAGGACACAATGCATTGGTTAAACCCTCTAGCAAAGACCGCGTGTTAACGGCCTTTTTTGTTAATCATATCAATACTTACCTTCCTGACCGAGTTCAACTTACAACAGAGCGCATTTCAGACTATGATGCCTCGATTGCCACAGGTAGTGACCAAGCTCAACCCTACTTTATGCAGTATTTTGGGAAAAAGCCTCATGTTTTTCGTCGAAATCGAAGAAGCATTGGGATTCTGCGTGGCAATGAAACTCAACAAGACTTAGAACACCTTGCAGAAGATATGCTACGTTACCATGGTATGGGTTGCCGTAACATTCATCATTTATTGGTTCCGCAAGACTATGCCTTGGATCCTGTTTTTGAAGCCTGTTCAGGCCTGTATCCTGAGCTTAGTGAACACCTCTGGAAGGAAAACCATCAATACCGCTATACGATAAGCCTGATGAATAAAGAAGTATCCTTTAGCGATGGATGGCTAACTCTACGTGAGGCAAACAGCTTAAATCCGCCACTAACATGTGTTAATCTTACCAGATGGAACACTGAGGAAGACATCGATGCCTTTCTTAAAAACCATGAAAATTCGATCCAGACTGTTGTATCTCAAAAGCTAGGAAACCTTGGGAAAGCCCAAAATCCAAGTCTCTTAGATTATGCCGATGGGGTTAATCTTGCTGAGTTTCTAGGCAGTCTTTAGGCTGAAACTGAACGATTTTGATAGCGCGCTTTCAGGGAACGAAGCGCATCCAAGAGATAGTGCACATCCTCTAGTGTGTTTGAATAAGCAATGGAGAATCGAATGGCCTTTCGAGCATTATCATGACCAATAGCTTGAAGAACATGTGAATCTTTTGCAGCACCTGACGAACATGCACTCCCCCCACTCACATGAATTCCTGCCATATCCAGTTCAAATAAAAACTGCTCTTTGGGTACATGTGCTGGAAAAGAAATATTGATTACACTGTATAAACACGACGTGGAATGTCCATTTTGATAGCTTCCAGGAAAAACTTCTTTAATCCCAGTCAGTAGCGCTTCTTTCAGCCTCAAGGCATGCTCTCTGTGTTCGTCCTCTTTGGCGTTGGATAGTTGTAAGGCTAGTGCCATCGCATCAATTCCATGTACATTTTCTGTACCCGACCGATAATCATACTCTTGCCCCCCTCCTAGTATCCAAGGTTGAAGTCTATGTTTTTCATTGATATAGACAAAGCCCACTCCCTTAGGCCCATGAAACTTATGAGCTGAGGCAGAGCAAAAGTCCATATGGTAATCACGAGGACAAAAAGCATAATGGCCAATTGTCTGCACGGTATCACTAAAAAACAACGCATTGTGTTTTTGACAGAGATCGCCAATTTGTTTGACAGGCTGTAGTGTTCCCAACTCATTATTGGCATGCATGATAGCTACTAGCGCAGGCTGATTCGAACGCGTTAGGGCCTGTTCAAGCGCTGCACAGGATATAACGCCATGTTCATCATTCTCCAAGTAGGTCACCTCCGCCCCTTCTGATTGGACAAATTCAACCGCTCTTGCTACGCATTTATGCTCGATGGTCGTGGTAATAATATGCCGAATCCCCAAATGCGCTACAGCATGTTTTATAACCCAGTTGTTCGCCTCTGTTCCAGATGCCGTAAAGACAATCTCTTTTGCCTTTACTGATAATTCTTTAGCAATAGTTCGACGTGCGTTCTCAATCAATGCTTTGGCCTTGCGTCCACCAGAATGGCTAGATGAAGGGTTTCCGAAACATTCACTGTGTGTAGAAACCAAACGACTAGCTACCTCCGGATATAGATGGGTTGTTGCAGCATGATCAAAGTAAACGGTCTTCATATCAAACCACGTTTTGTCTTCGGATCTCCTCAATGTCCTGCATGATTTGACGACCAATATTCTCTGCAAGATTTTGACTATTCCCCTCTGAATAGATTCGTAAGATAGGCTCTGTGTTAGATGGTCGGATAAGAACCCAATCACTATCAAACGTAATTTTTAGTCCATCCATCTCATCGATGACATATTGTTTGTACTTAAACTTTAACGCTTGAACAATCGTATCAAAACTGAGCGCTGGGTCTAAATCCATCTTTTGCTTGCTCATGATATACTTGGGATACTCTGCAGAAAGCGCTGAAATTGATTTCTTTTGCTCGGCAAGATGCGAAAGAAAAAGAGCGATCCCTACCAAGGCATCGCGACCATAGTGGCTTTCTGGATAGATTATACCGCCATTCCCTTCTCCACCAATCACGGCACCTACTTCCTTCATCTTACGCACCACATTTACCTCACCAACAGCTGATGAATGATATGGTTGACCATGGCGTCTTGTTACTTCACCTAGTGCTCTTGATGAAGATATATTACTCACTGTTGGCCCAGGTGTATTCCGTAACACGTAGTCAGCGACGGCCACCAAGGTGTATTCTTCTCCAAAGGCTTCTCCATCCTCACGAATGAATGCTAAACGGTCTACATCAGGATCCACAGCGATCCCTAGGTCAGCCTGCTCTCGCTTTACCACACTGGACAATTCCGTCAAATGCTCGGGAAGAGGTTCCGGATTATGACTAAAGTCCCCCGTCATTTCCTCAAAAATCACCTTGACCTTTTCCACCCCTAGTGCTGTGAGCAGCTTAGGAACTGCATGGGCGCCGATCGAGTTAATTCCGTCAACCGCTATGGTAAGGTCTAGCGCTCGAATTCCTTCAACATTAACTAGATCTAGGGATAGGATGTGTTCAATATGGCGATCTAACGCTTCACTAAAAGGCTCTACGTTACCTAGTTTATCGACTGTTGCGTACTGAAAGTCCGTTAAATCGCTAAACCTCAAAATCTCTTTACCCGCTTCCTCGGATACGAAATCTCCATGCTCATCAAGCATCTTTAGAGCGTTCCAATCTTTAGGGTTGTGACTCGCTGTTAGAATAATGCCACCAATGGCACTACTTGATGACACCATGTAGGCGGTTGTAGGCGTGGTGGCAAGCCCTAAGTCTACCACATCAAGTCCCATGCCCTGCAAGGTCCGAATAACTAAAGAAGATACCATCTCCCCTGAAATCCTTGCATCCCTGCCCACGACAATACTTCCTCTGCCGTGTTTGGATAAAACATATTGGGCATAACCTGAAGCGAATACCACAATATCATAAGGTGTCAACCCCATCCCCTGGAATCCTCCGATTGTTCCTCGAATCCCTGATATTCTCTTCATTAAAGCCATAAACTAGATGTTCAGTAATTGAAGATATGTATCTTCCGTCAATTAAACACTCTAAATCCCGCCATGCCAACAAAATATTGGTTCAAAGAATGGTTCGATTCTGAAGACTACCACAAATTGTACAACCACCGCAATCAAGAGGAGGCAGAGACATTTATTCAAAATCTCAACAACCATGTAAACCAGCCTGGTATGCGAGTGCTTGATATGGCATGCGGTAAAGGAAGGCATGCCCAGACCTTTGCAGACCTCGGACATACAACGGTAGGGTTTGATTTATCAAAAAATAGCATTGAACACGCAAGGCAAAGAGGTGATGACGGAATTGAGTTCCATGTACATGACATGCGCTCCCCGTTTCCTTTTGGCCAGTTTGATTTGATTGCTAGCCTCTTCACAAGCTTGGGCTATTTCGATACCATGGAAGAAAACATTCTACCCTTGGAACATGCTTCAGCCAGTCTGCGCACGAACGGATTACTCGTTGTGGACTTTATTAATGTTTTTCCAGCTGTTGCAAAAATGAAGGCTGAGGAGATCATTGAAAGAGAAGGAGTGCGCTACCATATTGAACGATCCGTACAAGGTAGAGTGCTTGTGAAGCGTATACGTTTTAAACGAAATGATACATGGCAAGAACACCAAGAACGGGTCTTTGGCTTAGTGAAAGAAGATTTTATGCAGTGCTTTAAAAAGAATAACCTTGTGCTCAAGGATGTTTTTGGCGACTATTCGTTAAACTATTTTGATAAACAACGTTCGCCCAGACTTATCTTACTTGCACAAAAAAAGTAACGCTCTATGGGTGCAGAATGGCTTCATGAAGTACAATCCCTTACGCCATCCTCAATTGAGGGATTGTTAACGTTACTGCGTAACAAAACCACGTGGATCCCGCTCTACATCCTAATCACAATCTATGTTTTTATCCGATTTGAAAAGAAAATAGCCCTGGCTTTTTTAATCTGCTCTGCCCTTGTTGCAGGTGTTGGGGATGTCATGTCCTCTCATATTCTCAAACCTTTTTTCGCACACCCAAGACCTTGTCAGGAACCTCTTCTTGGATTTAAACTCCTTCTAGAGCATTGCCCCAATTCTTTTAGTTTTCCGTCATCCCATGCAACCAATCACATGGCTCTTGCTAGTTTTTGGATAGGAAGTCACTGCTTCTCTAAGACTCAGTCTGTTTTCTTTCTGTTTTGGGTCTTTGTTATCGTATGGGCTCAAATGGCTGTAGGTGTTCATTACCCAAAGGATATAGCTGCAGGAATTTTTCTCGGAAGCCTTATTGGCTATATCTTTTCAAGGATTTTCTGCTTTTTTGTTGAACGATTTTCGCTGCGGACGTAACAAACAATGTTTGACAAAACCGCCTTAACTTTCTTAGTACATAGCACAAAACCATGGCACTTACTTGGATTGACAAACCCTTTGAAAAACTAAGCAACCTTGAGCTGTACGGCATTATGACGCTTCGCCAAGAAGTGTTTATTGTTGAGCAGGATTGTGTCTATCTCGATAACGATGGAAAAGATGAAGGGGCTTGGCACATCTGGGCTGAGGATAAACTAAGCAACATTGTAGCGTATGCGCGAATTCTAGCTCCCAACGTGAGTTATGAGGAAGCAAGTTTATCCCGTATCGTGACGCATTTAGACTACCGCGGCAAAGGACTTGGCCAAGAACTTATGACACGTTCCTTAGATCTAATGGAATCCCTTCATGGCAGTGGTCAATGTAGGATATCTGCTCAGTCCTATCTTCTTGGTTTTTACAAGAGCTTTGGCTTTAACTCTACAGGGGACGAATACTTAGAGGATGGGATTCCTCATATTCAAATGTATAGATAGCGAAACCGAGCATGGGCCTATCCGGCCATCAAGTCTACCTTGAATTCCGAGGTAGTATAGAATCGAATATCAGGGAAATCCTCTCGACAAACTTTGAGTATCCACGCTGAATCCGCCAAGAACACATCGTTATCGTCTTTGTCCTTTACGACATGCTGGTGTTTTCGCTTTTTAAACTCAGCCATGGCCTCCGGCTTATCGCTTCGAATCCAACATGCCTTATAATAGTTTAAGGGTTGGAAGTCCATTTTAGCTCCATACTCTCCTAACAAGCGGTGTTGAATAACCTCAAACTGAAGCGGCCCAACGGTTCCTAAAATTTTACGCTGCCCCACAGGATGAATAAACAATTGAGCAACCCCTTCATCGGATAACTGACGAATTCCTTTGTCCAGCTGCTTAGATTTCATAGGATCTCGATTAACAACTTCCTTAAAAATCTCTGGGGAAAAACTAGGAATTCCTTTAAAGAATAAATCCTCTCCTTCGGTAAGCGTATCCCCTATTTTAAAGTTGCCTGCATCATATAGCCCGACTACATCTCCGGGGAAGGCCATGTCAACGATGGACTTCTTTGAAGCCATAAAGGAAGTCGGATTGCTGAATCGCAGTTTCTTATTGATTCGCGTATGCATGTAAAAGGTGTTTCGTTCAAAAACCCCGCTGCAAATACGCAAAAAGGCGATTCGATCCCGATGCTTGGGATCAAGATTAGCGTGTATTTTAAATACAAAACCTGTAAACTTCTTCTCTAAGGGCTCGACCATTCTTGCTTGAGTAGGACGCGCAACGGGAGATGGCGCAATCTTCAAGAAATAGTCCAATAATTCCTGAACGCCAAAATTATTAATCGCTGATCCAAAAAATACCGGAGCCACTTGACCATTGAGGTAGGCCTCTTGATCAAACTCATCATACAACTCGTTGAGAAACTCTAGATCTTCATCCAATTGCTCTGCGAACGTATTGCCGATAAAACTGGTCAAGTCCTCAGACTCTTTATCCTTGAAGACCTTCATTTCTTCGCCAGCACTACCCGCCGTAAAGGCTTTCATTTGATGATCCTGTAAATGCCAAACGCCTTTAAACTCTTTTCCTATACCAACCGGCCATGTCACAGGAAACACTTGAATGCCCAACTTTTCTTCGACCTCTTCAATCAAATCATAAGGATCTCGCCCATCTCGGTCCATTTTATTGATGAATACTTGCACGGGGGTATCTCGCATACGACAAACCTCCATCAACTTCTCAGTTTGTTCCTCTACCCCCTTTACGCAGTCAATTACAAGAATCACGCTATCGACCGCCGTCAAGGTACGGTAAGTATCCTCTGCGAAATCTTTATGGCCAGGAGTATCTAAAATGTTGATCAGTCTATCATCATATTCAAAAGACATTACAGAAGTTGCTACGGATATTCCCCGTTGCTTTTCAATCTCCATAAAGTCAGAAGCCGTCGTCTTTTTAACCTTATTTGACTTAACCGCACCAGCCGTTTGAATTGCCCCTCCAAACAAGAGTAATTTCTCAGTCAGGGTTGTTTTTCCACTATCAGGGTGCGCAATAACCGCAAAGGTTTTCCTTCTAGCTATTTCGTTTTCAACATTCATGAATGCGAATATGCGGAGATTTTAATTGAGGTGTATTTTTTTATCTAAGTTTGAGGCATGTTAAATAAACTTAAAGCTTTAGGTGGTGTGGCATTCAGCGTGATCTGCCTAGTTCCAAACTCGTTAACTGCACAGGAAGTTCAAGCGCCTACTGCAAGTCAACAAGCCCAAGTGAATCTCTTTACGATTCCCAATCAATCCGCCTCCTATGTGCGTATGCCCGCAAGGCAGGCAAGTCAGGAGATTGATGCTGTATTCTTCAATCCAGCAGGAACTGTAAATCTTGATGAAGGCTTCCATTTCACCTTTAACAATCAAATGCTAAATCAGTGGGTGGAGATAGAAAACGACTATGTATTTTTTGATGGCCCGAAAAGCTACTCAGGAAAGGCCTCTGGCTACATCTTCCCAAGCACATTTCTTGCCTACAAGAAAGGAAATTGGAATATTCATGGAGGTATCATGATGGTAGCTGGAGCAGGAGGAGCAAAGTTTTCTGATTTACCCGCTTCGGACCGAGGAGTAGCGGATATCATTCCAGCCCTGCAAGCATCCTTTTTAAACACCATTGATGCAGATGAAGCAGCACTTGGGAATTATGCGAATTATTCGGGACTTACAGACTATCGATATAATTTCGAAAGCCAAGGTGTAGGCTTTAGTCCAGGAGGACTTCTCGGATTCGCCTACAAGGTAAACGATTGGGTGTCAGTAGGTGCTCAAGTCCGATATGCTCAACAAGTAACGCAGGCGGAAGGCTACGTTACCGATATCGAAGTGTATCACCCTGAGTTAGGTGGATGGCAAAGTCCTGAAAACTATTTGTATCGAGTTGAGGATTCAACAGGCAGCACGATTGCTGGCCTCGCTGCGTTAGCGTATGCTGACCTCGGTGGTGATAGATACATCGATGTAAAACAACAAGATGGTGCTTTCACCCCTATTGTATCTATCCAACTCACGCCGCATGAGGATATTGTAATCGCCGCAAAATATGAACACAAAACAGACTTTGATTTAGTTACTCAGGTCATTGACGGTAAAGACGGTGGAGGAGTTTACACTGACCAAGAAGTCATTTCTAGTGATTTGCCAGCCTATCTTGGACTTGGCGTGAGTTATACACCAAATGACAAGCTAACCCTCGCCTATTCCTTCAAGCAACGATTCTTTAAACAAGCCGATCTCAATGGACGAGAAGAAGAAATCGAAAGCAATCAGAATGAAAATGAGTTTGCCATAGAATACGCATTCACTCCTCGACTTGCTGTAAGCGGAGGATATTCCTATTACAATTCCGCAGGATTTAAACCTACTTATCACCGCGATGGAGACTTTTTACTTTCAGCACACTCCATTGCAGGAGGAGCTGCCTTTAATGTTTCTGACAAAACACGCCTTAATGTAGGAGCGCTCTTTACTCACTCTATTCCACAAACTCATACACTTCCCCATTTGTATGCTGATGGCGAAGCTATAGCTGTAGAACCTGCGGGCTATGTACCAGAGTATGAAGCCACTTTTCGCAAGCGATCACTAATCTTTAGTGTTGGCGTCGACATGTATTTTGGCAAAAAATCAACCAATAATAATTCTCTGTAATGAAAATCATCCAGAACCTTTCCATGGCTTCAATCGCCATGGGTCTCGCACTTTCATCTTCTGCACAAACCCCGATTACCAATGACGAGGAAGTCATTGATCCGGTATTGATTAAAAGTGTTCGTGTCGAAGCGGTAGAATTTGAAACCCTGCCCTACCGAAGCATTACTCAAATTCCAGCGGTTCACATCCATGGAATGCTACAGCGGATCCCTGGCCTTGATTTGCGACGTCGTGGTGTTGCTGGAAGCCAAGCTGACATGAGTTACCGCGGAGGAACCTTTGAGCAAACGCAAGTACGTCTTGACGGATGGATATTAAATGATGCACAAACTGGACATCATACCATGAATTTACCCATCGATGCGATGGGAGTTCGAATGGTTTCCATGCATAGTGGCCCAAATAGTTGGGTATATGGTGCTGGTGCAGCCAATGGTATGTTAGAAATCGAAAGCCGTGCAAGCCGAAGTAATGGAGGAAGTGATAGCCTAGTCTCCACTCTTGGTCTTCATGGATACATTGGTTCTTCCTTTCAACAAGATGATTCGACTGGAAAAACCTACCTCGGACAGGGGCTTACTGTAGATGGTGACTGGATTACCAAAAAGACCGTGCAGTATTGGGCCGTGGGTGGTGAATGGGGGAATGGATTTCGATACAACTCAGGATACCGAAACCTCAATTCGATATACAATGGAACCTGGAATATCGATCAAAAGCATGCGTTAAAATGGATACTTGCATCGCTATATAACAAGTTTGGTGCACGGGACTACTATGCTTCACCTGTCGATCGAGAAGCCGAAGAAGAAGTTAATACCTCAATGCAAGGTTTAGGCTATGTCTTTAAGAATAAACAGCATTCATTTGATTTCCGAGTAATGCATCGCCTTAACAAAGACATCTACACCTTTGTACGCCAGGATCCAAGCATTTTCCAAAACAATCACAGAACCAACCAAAACAACGTAAGTGCTAATTATGCCTTTCAACCCAAGCTTGTTCTAGGCAATGATCTCTTTAAACTCGGTGAAGCGAGTCTTTTGGCTGAAGCACGCCACACCATCATAAGTAGCCCTCTTGCAGATACGACAAGAGCAGACTTCGGTGTTCGAGCCCTTCAGCGCTTTGATTTCCTACAGGAGCGATTAGTAGTTCATGCTGGATTATACCTTAATCATAATACAGATTATGGCACAAGAGTGTACCCTGGAGGAAGTTTTGTCTTTAGCCCTTCTCTAATGATCGAGTTATCTGGTATGTATGGAATGGGCTTTAGAAACCCAAGCTTTACCGATTTGTATTATGATGGACCAAGAAACATTGGTAATCCATCCCTCGCGCCTGAAGTTGCTGTTGGTGGAGAGATAGAATTAGAGATTCGACCTGCGGGAAACATAATTAGTGTTACCTACTTTGATCGGGTTACTGATGACTTAATCGAATGGACCAGAACGCTAAATCCTAGTGACACAACCGATTGGCAACCGAACAACTTTGGCGAAATTCGTCATAAAGGATTACAACTGACATGGCGCAGCAACACCTATGGGCCAATGCAATTTGGAGGAAGCTATACATGGTTAAACAGTGATTTAACAACGGGCTTACCCGCTAATCAAGAAACGCGCTACGCACAAAACCACTTCCGCCATCAGACATTGGGCTATGTTCGCATGCAACAGGGTCCTTTTGTGTGGACGAATGATCTGCGTTACCAAATCCGAACAAGTGACGGAAGTAACACCATCGCAGACGGGGGTTATCTTTTGTGGGATGGAAGGATTGCTTACGAAAAGTTCTACAGCGAGTCTAAACTGAGAAGTTCTGTATTCTTTGATATTCAAAACATCTTGGATACCCAATACCAAGAGCAAGGAATTGTTCCACTACCGGGACGCTGGTATCGACTTGGGTTTTCTGTGCGTTGGGGATAATTTAAGTGGAAATGACGGGTGTAGTACAGACTAGGCCCACCACATCCCGCCTCCCTACGGGGAAGATCGAGGATACTTTTGACATCTGCTATACAAAATGAGTAAGTAAGCACTAGAACTGAGTAATCTCCTGTATAGGAGTAAATAAAAAAATACAAAGCAAGCTATGTGCCCCACCCATGGTATTGCTGTAGAATCAGGCTACTCTACAAACTTGTAGCCGACTCCTCGAACGCTTTGGATATACTGAGGATTCTTTGGATCTGACTCGAAGTATTTTCGAAAAGAAAGTATAAAGTTATCGATAGTCCGAGTAGAAGGATACACATCATACCCCCATACATATTGTAAGATCTGTTGTCTTGAAACCACCTGATTTTTTCGATCGAGAAGGAGCTTGAGCAGCAGGGCTTCTTTTTTGGTCAATTTGATTTCTTGACCATTGTGCCCAGTAGCCTTAAACGTCTTGAAATCAACATGGTTGGGACCAAACGAGTAGCTGCTTAAACCAGAATCTTGGTGTAGTTGACGCAGACTGAACTTGACTAACACTCGGATTCGAGCAAGAAATTCATCTAGATTAAAGGGTTTGGTTATGTAGTCATCACCACCCGCTTTGAATCCATTGAGCTTATCTTCCGTTGTACCCTTAGCAGTTAAGAATAAAATGGGCGTGTCACTATTCGTAAGCCGAATTTTTCGGCACACTTCAATGCCATTAAATTCAGGCATCATTATATCCAATATCACTACGTTAAACCGTTGCTCATCGAACATTTTGAGGGCCATTTTACCGTCTGCTACACTCACAACTTCGTAGCCCTCCAACTCTAAGTTGAGGGTAATGGTATCCCTTAAGTTTTTTTCATCTTCAGCAAGAAGAATGCGAATATCCATATTATACGTTGTTGACTTTAATATTGTCTACCTCACTGAGGCTCAAGTCGCAAGTCTACTTACTTCTTTCCTCTAAACACTTCACCTCCACAGAAATAACACAACCATTGGGTGAATTGTTCGCGATGTCAATCGATGATTCAACCTTGGTCAATAACTCCCTTACTATATACAAGCCAAGTCCAGTTCCTTCGATACCCTTGTACTCCTCATCTTCTAACCGATAGAATCGTTTAAAAACCTCCTTTTTCTCTGTATCGGGGATACCTAGACCTTGATCTACAACCTTAAGAATTGCTTTATTTGCTTGCTTTCGAAGATGAATGGTTACATCATTACCCATTCCGTACTTCACAGCATTATCCAGTAAATTCATCACCACAATTTCTAACACTTGAGGATCTGAAACTACCCGAACATCTTTTTCTATATCCATCAACAGTTTGACTTGCTTAATCTCCTGGAATCGAGTAATTAGACTATCTAACAAAGCGCTCAAATCAATTGATGTGAAATCTAATGTGAAGGACTCTTGATCCAACTTTGTAGTGACAAAGACTTTATCTAAAAGCCCCGTTAAGCGATCAATTTCCTCCATATTGGCGGATAATACTCGTTCTGTTTGCTCCTTAGTTAGCGCGCGCTTCTTCAAGGTCTCTGTCGATAGACGCATTGCAGCTAATGGCGTCTTTAGCTCATGCGATATGCTCAGAATAAAATTCTTTTGCTGCATATTGAGCTTTCGCTCCTTCAGATAGGTATTTCGAACCATCACAAGCCCTGCTATAAGAAGCGATAAAAAGACAAAACCCTCCGTAGCTATCATGGTTTGTTCTCGTCGCAGATCGTCCGCATTCATTTGCAACGCTTGAGCGCATTCCGCGCTCTCCTTTTCTTGGCAAACTTGGTTCTCCAAAAGGTCGCTTTTTCTTAATGCGGAAACCTCAGAAATCTGTTGATTCAAAAGAATAATCCACCATGTAGCAAAAGCCACTAGATAAACTATAAGCGCAATAAAGTATAGGTTAAAACGACGCATACCTCAATGATAGCAAAACTAACCATCTTGTATGGGGACTAAATAGTAAAATGTACTACCCTCTCCATCTTTCGAGGTAAAGCCGATGCTCCCCTCGGTATTTTCTACGATTTGCCTTGCAATCGCTAGACCTAGGCCACTTCCAGTGCTCTTAGTTGTAAAGTTTGGCACAAACACGTTGGCCTTATCCTCTTCAGCAATACCAATTCCCTGATCGATAACATCTACCCTAACATACTTTTCTTCTCGACTTACCTGCACCAAAACGTCAACATCCGTATTCTTTTGCTCACAGGCTTGGATGGCATTTTTAATTAAATTATTTAGCACGGAAACAAACTGATTCCTATCAGCAAATACTGTTAACATGGAATCTTTACTTTCCTTGTGCTCAACACTAACCCCTTGATGATGTCTAAACAACCCAACAACTTCATCAACTAACTGTCCCATATCAAAAGACTCTGCATTGGCTTTAGGCATTTGAGAAAAGGCGGAAAACGCATCAACAATTGCTGTTAGGTTATCAATCTGACTTAACAAGCTCTTGCTCAAATGATTCACTCGTTTTTGATATTCCTCTTCATCCTCTTTTCGAATCGTAAGCAGGTGTTGAAGATTCAACTTCATAGGGGTTAACGGGTTTTTGATTTCATGCGCAATTTGTTTGGCAATTTGTCTCCATGTGTTTTCCCGTTCATTCCGAGCTAAACGGCGTGCGCTTTCCTCAACTTGCACTAACAAAGCATTGTATGCGCTTACTAATCGTCCAAATTCATCATTCCGCTCCCAAACAAGTCCTTCGTTTTTATCTAAGGTCTGTACGGATTGCATTTCGGCAACCAATGCCTCAATTGGCTGTGTTAACCGCTTAGCTATTGTATGGGTCACAAAAGCTGCTAACAATAAAACAATTGCGTAGATGTTTACGAGAGATAAAAGAAACTCCGAAAGCTCACTTACATCCGACTCGCTCCTATCAAAGTAAGGCACATGGATATACCCAACCGCGGCACCAGCAGGGTCGCGTATTGCAGCATAGCTACTGAGGCAAGAATGGCGTACAATCGTATCTTCTACAACGAGTGCATTGTCCTGGCCATTCAAGGAGGACATCAATTCCTTTGACAACTCAAGGTCGACTAGCCGATCAACAATTACCTGATATTCTGAGGAGGTAGAAATCAACCCCTCCATATCGTATAAATCAACATCCAATCCATGAATCGCCGCAATTTCTTGTAAATCACTTTCATTGAGTTGTTGGATTCCATTATGGCCACTAGACTTCTCAAGCAAACTATTCAACTTAAACTCAACAGCCGATTGTATTGCCTTTGATTTACGAGTCAAACGGTCTTTATGATAATCGTCTTGTCGAATGGAAAAATTGATCACTGAAATGGCGGAAATCAAAATAAAGGAGACGACTACAAGTCCCAATACGGATCCAATGATTCGTCTGCGATAACTGACATGCCCTAATGTTTGATCATTAAGCATCCAGCTTTGGATTCGATTACCTAACCAGAGCATCCCCTCTAACAGACCAAAACAGACAAAAAATAGAAAAAACAAATAGGACGCATAGGATGCTAAGTCTACAAGAGACGGAGAGGTAATGTGCTGCACAACGACCTCGTCATCTCCAAACTCATTATGTATATAGAGATTCTTTTGATTACTCGCTAAGCCTTTAGCCTTCGGCAGAATCTGTGGAAAGTCATGATTCCCTCGATGATGATGAAGAACACCCTTGCTGTAAAATCCTACGCTGTAGATAGACGCCAATTCGCCCTGATTTGATTTAGCATCATAAACAAAACCGAGGTAGCGCTGACTGCTGGGTGAATACGTTGGGGTACATTTCAAAACCAAGGTTGTTGCACCATAATTTTCACCTAATGTGTAGAACATCGCATACGAGGGTCGATCCTCCGTATTCAATCGAAACAAGTTATCATACGCTGTATTGGATGGTCTTCCCTGAACAGAGTCAATCCAATCTGACAGTTCACTACCTGTATGGTTAATCCCTTCGGTATTGCTTGCGTTATATACAAAAGCTTCTATGGTATAGATAGACCAAATGCCACGGAAATATTTCCGCTTAAAACGCTGAGCTAGCTGATCTTCCGACAACTGCGATAAAAACATCCTTTGTCCTGCTAGATAAGGATCATTTTTTACCGACGAATCCAGCAGAGAAAATCCAGCTTCAATCTCCTCACTATATGCAGACCAAGAAGGCTTATCAGCAGTTTCAAGCCAATGAGTCCATTTATCCCTTTGAACAAGATCTCCGTAGCCCGCTGTAAACAAGGCGAAACCAGCTACAATAACCAAAGTAGATAACATGATATTCCCGCGCTCAATAGACAACTCGGTTATATGCAGTGTCAAAAAGACTACAGAGGTCAAAAACACCCAAAAGGAAATATGCGTGTAGAGCAGTACTCCTAGAAAAATCATGTAGGGTAAAAACCGAATGTACCAAGCCAATGAAGAGGCTACGTTTAGGCGCAATTCAACCAATTTTCTTATGATACGGTACATAGAATACACCAACAAAAAACAAGCTATTCCAATAACGACAGAAGAAGGGTTGACACGAGCAATATTATCAAAGGCAAAAGGCTCTCCGATTCCAAAAACCAAACAACGCATCAATAATGCAAAAAGCATAAAGCTTGCAAACAGCAAACCTTCCCAAAGCACTAACCTTCGGTAACCTATGCCTCTCGTAAAAGGGATTCCTTTAGTGGCAAAGGCTTGAACCAAAAGGCTCCATATTAAGCTTATAGATACCAAAACGTTGAGTAACCCTTTGTACATGGGAAAATCCCATAGGGTTGAAGAGGGGAATACACCCCCAAAAAGCATAAACCAAATCACCAGATGGCCCAACAACATACATGCAACAAGACCAGCAAGTAGGTAAGATATTCCATCGTTGGTAATACGTTGTAACGCTAGGTAAAATAGCAGATATAGAAAAAGACCACCCGACACACCGAGCGTCACCAAAAGCGCATTAGGAGAAAAATATCCCTTGTACCGCGAAACATATACCACGGGCGCATCTTTTTGATCTCCAAGCCGACATATTATGCTCTGAACCGCTTGGATTTTGCTACTTGATAAAAGAAAAATAGCACCATTTTCATCTCCGCTTTGACTGAAGGCATAATCAGTAGTCAAGCCCCCCTGGTCACTCCAAACATTAGGCCACTCATCTCTAAGATTGATCTCAACAAGTAGATTAAGGTCGCCTTTGGGAACATATTTTTGAAGATAAAGTCCAAAAGAAGTTGGTTTAATCATCCATTGATCGGATGCAAAAGATGAGTCATTTATCGATGTGTTGTTTAACTCCGCAGTAGAGTATACAATCGACTGTCCGTTAAAGACCGCAAAAGCCCAATGAGGTGAATCAAAGGACGGAATACCATTACTATCGAGGGAGATCGAATCAATCAAGGCATCCCAATCAGCAACATCTTGTTCAATAGAATCTTGGACCGTACTCAGCTGCTGAGGCCGAAGCACCCATCCCATAGCCACTAAAGTGAATGCGTATAAGACTATGATTATGGCGAAAGGAAAGTATTTCCGCATAGATTGAATATACAATCTTATCCCTGCATACCCTACCTTGCAGTATGGCAATTCACCAAATGACTACAGAAGTAAAATCAATGGCTATTCGTCATGGCTTTGATTCTGTTGGTATTGCACAAGCTACAGAGCTTACGGAAGAAGCAAAGCGTCTGGAAGCTTGGCTCCATCAAGGACGTCATGGGAGTATGGGCTACATGGAGAACCACTTTGACTTACGTATTGACCCACGAAAACTTGTCGACGGAGCCAAATCGGTTATCTCCTTAATGGTTAATTATTTTCCTGAACAAACTATTGACTCGACTGGAGTAAAAGTTGCACGTTATGCCTATGGTAAGGATTACCACAAAGTGATTCGAAAAAAACTAAAAGCCCTCGTCCAAGAAATGAAAACCTCCTATGGAAACTTTAATGCTCGAGTTTTTGTGGATAGTGGACCTGTAATGGAGCGAGAATGGGCCAAACGAAGTGGTTTGGGTTGGATTGGAAAAAACACCTTGTTACTGAGTAAGGGGAAAGGGTCCTACTTTTTCTTAGCAGAAATCATTTGTGACTTAGCCCTTACACCGGATGGCCCAGTAAAGAATTACTGCGGGAATTGCACAAAATGTATCGATGCCTGCCCAACTCAAGCCATTGTAGCGCCCTATGAAGTCGATGCCTCTCGATGCATTAGCTATCTTACCATTGAGAGAAAAGAAAGCATTGATCCCGCTTATCGGCAGCAACTAGACGGTTGGATTTTTGGCTGTGATATATGCCAAGAAGTGTGTCCCATCAATGCACGTAGTAAACCGCATCAGGAAGAGGCATTTCAAGCCAAATCAATCATACAGCAAGGAAAGATTGAAGCATGGGAAGAAATTACTCGAGAAATCTTTGATGAGGTATTTCACGATTCTCCGCTAAAACGACGTGGCTATGACAAGATTAAAGAAAATCTATCCTATTGGAAGGACAACCCGTCTGACACCGAATCTCTTTGAGGTCATCCCAGGATTTAGCCGTGCTTAAAGGTTAGACGCATGCCCTTGACACGATCATTAACTACTCCCCCACTGTA
>JBMHCE010000053.1:0-10726 GCA_049890075.1 Chitinophagales bacterium | reverse complement strand
GCCCGCTCAATCATTGACTCCACATCAATCAGGCTGTAGATAACACCAGAGATACATACGAGTAGTGGAGGCCAAAAGACCCATGGTCTTAAGCTGCTTTTATTGCTTGGTACAGATTTTGCATCTTTGGAAAACACCAATCAAAGGTATAAATTGTCTAATCCCTTCAATAATGCTACTATGAATCGTGGTTTTACCTCATCAATTCGACTCCTAGTCATTCTAATGACGCTGATACTGTCCATTTATAGTTGCTCTCGTAAGTTCAGTTCCTCGATTACTGCAGAAGAGGTAGTCTATCCATCGCTCAACAATGAAGATGATACACTTGGCGATGTCAACCACCATCAATGGGATAACATATATGCCATCGAAGTAATCAATGGCAAGGCCGTAGACAAAAAAGAATTTATAGACGGACTACCTAGACTCGAACTTCAGATTCAACAGGGCCGACTCGTAGGATTTACAGGATGTAATTCCTTTCAAGCTGAGGCTACGCTCAATCGGAAAGAGGATAAGGCGGCACAGATTGAGATTGGCCCCATTCTATCAACCAAAAGAGGATGCCCTGAGGCCATTGATGAACAACAATTTCTTCAATCGCTCGAATCAGCCACATCCATTTTACTGTCTAATAATCGGATTTTCTTTATCAATATGGAAGGGGTAATCACATTACAAGGCCTTATTGTCGATTAGCGAAACAGAACCCACTCGACCGTTAACCACACCATCATCATCCCATCCAGCACGAGGTAATAGTAGGGTTCAGGTGTCATCTCGTCACACCGTGTAACAAGCACTGCGCATAGAATCGATACCATGACCCCACTGAAAAAACCGATATAGAAACAGAGGATCCCTACTATCAAAAAACACCCAATCGATAACCAAAGTGTGCGTCGAATGCCCAATCGATGAACCACGGTTTGCATCAAAGGGTGGGCTTTGCGATCAAACGCCTCGTCATGAATTTCAAAGGGCAGGGTTAATCCTATGATAAATAGGGAAATCATAGTCGAAAGCAACAATTCATCCCCGGACCAAGTAAGTGAAAAGGGAGTCATCAAAACAATGGACCAAACGACACCAACAATTACTGTTTTAAGCCAGCCCACTGCTCGAAGGAATCGCATGTAAATCCAAACTAAACTGAAGGCAACGGACAACACAAGCAAAACACTTAACGGCAGTCTAATCACACCAATTGCCGCAACACCAAGACCGAAAAGCATAAGGCCCTGACTGAACTCTTCATGACTTACCTGCCAAGCGACCATAGGATGGAAAGATGCGTTCTTATCGTTGCGCACCCTGTATCTCAGGGCATTGTACACAAAACATGTACCGCCAAAGACGACAAAAGAGGTAGACCAATCCAATGTAAGATCTAGACACTCTGCAATCAGAGCATGCAAAGCCAATGCATTACATGCAATCCAAACATTTGACTGCCAAAGACTTCTAAACATTGCCTTGGCGAGGACCATCAATTAACTTAAATACTTAAAGTTGAAGTCAGGAGACATTTTCTTGAGACATTCTGCAAGTAGAGTTACCGCATTATCCAAGTCCTCAAGCGATAGCGTTTCTACCGTTGTATGCATGTAACGAAGTGGAATCGTAATCAACGCAGAAGGCACTCCAGAATTGGAATACGCAAAAGCATCTGTGTCTGTTCCCGTACCTCGAGTGGCTACATCACGCTGGAAAGGAATCTTTTTCTCCTCAGCAGTATCGAGCACAAGATCGAGCATGTGATTATGAACAGCAGGAGCATAGGTCACAATAGGACCTTTACCCATTTTAAAGTCACCCTCTCGGAATTTATTAATCATGGGTGTATTCGTGTCATGCCCTACATCAGTTATAAAAGCACAATCTGGCTTAATTCTATGAGCAATCATTTGTGCCCCACGAAGGCCGATTTCCTCTTGTACACTATTTACAACATATAGTCCGAAAGGTAGCTTCACACCCTCCTCCTTAAGTCGTTTAGCGACAAGAGCAATCAATACACCCCCTACTCGATTATCCATAGCACGGCCTGTGACTACTTTTTCGCTGAGTTGTAAGAACTCATCTTGGTAGGTTGCGATACATCCGATGTGAATGCCTAGTTTTTCGACTTCTTCTCGGCTACTACAGCCCGCATCTATAAATACATTTTCCGCTTTAGGATATTCTTGTTTTGCCCCTGCACCACGCGTATGTATCGCAGGCCACCCGAATACTGCAGGTACTAAACCTTTCTTTGTATGCAGGACAACACGCATAGACGGGGCGATAATCGGGTCCATACCTCCATTGCGCTTAACGTAGATAAATCCATTATCTGTAATATGATGGACTACCCAAGAAATCTCATCCGCATGAGCTTCGATTACCACCTTAAACTTCTCCTCCGGGTTGACTATACCAACTACAGTTCCATAATCATCGACCTCATAGCTATCGATATAGTCTTTGACAAAATCTAACCATACTTTCTGGCCTTCCGTTTCATACCCTGTAGGTGAATAGGTATTGATATACTTTTCGAAAAAAGCAAGCTCTTTTTTACCGATGTTCTTATACTTCATAGTGATTGAATCAATTAAATCCATGTAAATGTAGAATAGTCTCGAGACTACGCCAAACCAAATTCTAATGGCCTTTATCTGATTACTAAACCTTTTTCCGTAGGATAAGTTCCGTGACTTCGGGTAAAATACCCACACGGCCAGGATAGCCTAAAAATCCAAATCCTCGATTTACATAAAGAAATTGATCTTTAACCTGATAGAGACCAGCCCACTTGGGATAAAAGTATTGAGATGGACTCCATCGTAACCAACGATTTTCCACTCCAAACTGAGCGCCATGAGTATGTCCAGATAAGGTTAACTTAATATCCTTGTGATCCAATACTTCAGCATCAAAATGACTTGGATCATGGCTGAGTAATATCTTTATCATGTCCTCTGGCAACGACGCCTTTGCTTTCATTATATCTCCACGATCGGCGTCATTGGGTTGCTCTTCAAATCGACCGAGGTTTCCCCAATAATGAACACCTAAAAGGGCAAACTGAGCTTCCGAGGCCTCAATCACTGCATGATCATTGAGTAATAGATTCCATCCTAGTCGCCTATGTGCTTGGTAAAGTTTTTCTAAGTTTTCTTGCTTGGCTTCCTTACTTTCCCAGGGTCGGTAGTCTCCGTAATCATGGTTTCCTAAAATAGAATACACCCCGTGTTTCGCCCGAAGCTTACTAAATATGGGAATATATTCTTCTACCTCATCTGCTGTGTCATTGACTAAATCCCCCGTAAACGCAATGAGATCCGCCTTCATGGCATTGATTTGTTTCACTGCTTCAACAAGAGGCTCCATTTTAGTAAAACTTCCCGTGTGAATATCAGAAATATGGACAATTCGAAAGCCGTCAAGCTGTTCAGGCCAAGAGTTTAATGGGATTTCTGCCTTCCTATATTGATAGCGATAGGCATTGGATAGACCGCTCATCATAGTAAGCACAGGTACACTTCCAATTCCTGTAGCAGTTATTGCAAGAAATCGGCGTCTACTTTCCGAAGGTTGAATCTTTCTCCCATGCTGTATAAGATGCCAAACTCTAGCAAGAAGCAATACAATCCCAACCAAGCTGTAAAACATCAAACTGAGAAACCATATCCCTCGAATCCAGTTATTGATGCTATCTGAAAGTATGGTATCGGTGTAGAGAATAACAGGGATAATCCAGCAGCCTATCACAACCAAAGGTGCAAACCATAACTTCTTAGCCAGATTGGCTCGTCTTGTGCTCGGAGCGAAAAAATGACTTGCCCGCCTGCTCGCGTAGGCAAGAAAGAACGTAAAGAGGAAAAAAGACAGAAGAAATATCGTGGACAATTTTACGCCGTTTAAAGAACTAAACTAGGAGGATTCAAGTTACTTTCGAAACAAATATTTTATGGAAGTTTTACGAATAACAGATAGCGACTTTGCACAAACTATTGAATCCAACAAAAAAGTAGTGATAAAGTTTGACGCCTCATGGTGTGGAACATGCCGTTTAATCAGCCCTAAATTCAAAAAATTAGCGAGTGATGAACGTTTTCAGGACGTTGCTTTCTTTGAGATTAATGCAGAGCAAAATCCGGAGTCAAGAAAGTTTGCTGGAGTCAATAACTTACCATTCTTTGCAAGCATCGAAGGAGGTGCGCTAAAATCTACCACTTTTACAGGTAAAATTGAGCGCGTTGAAGAACTCATCGCCGACCTTGCTTAACCACACAATATTATAGTTCTTATGAAAATTCCAGAAATCAAGCGCTTAGTAACAACCTATACGTTAGATGCCCTTGAAAAGGCTGAGCTTGCCCTTATCCAAGAGGAATCAATGCCCTTTGAAGTACATGGCGAAGACGACGGAGAAGTGTTAACCCACATTCTCGCAGCAAAATGGATTCTTGAAGACATGGAAAGCAATGGACGAGAACTTAAGGAGTCGCTAAGGGCTTACAGCCAAAAGGTTCGCAATTCCATATCCTAGTGCTCAGATGAAAGGACCTACTTCAATCTACCTCCTCACAATTCTTGCCTGTATGCTATTCAGCTGTCAGAGAAATCAAGGGGAGCTTAGAGAGGAAATTGCCGTTGAAAGCAAGGAATATATAGAACCTAAGCCCGATGAATATCATGATGTAACCAATGATCAGCTTTGTTGGGAATCGCTCTGTACCATAGAGTATTCCTATGGTGATGCATCCGTTCCCCCGCCTTACCATCGCAGCTACCGCATCGAGTTATCAAGAGACAACACTCTTCGTTTTACCGTAGAGAGTTATGATGAAGTGCTAAAAGATACTTCAGCACCTATCGCATGGAATACGTTTTTCCTAGCTTGTGAGGAGCTGGATTCCTATTTTCTTCAATCAGAAAAACCCTCCGTACAAAATGCAGACTGTACAGGAGGAACGCACCACCGACTCACGCTAACCTATGGCCCTTTTGACGGAATGTTCGAAGAGATTGAATTACATCACTATCGATGTGGCAATGAGACATCAGGAAACTTATCGCTTGATATAGATAAGTATGTAGAATATCTTTTTTCAATCGAATCAAAAGACTTCTTTGCTATCCCTCGGTAACTCGTATTTTTACAGTAGACGACCACAGGCATTATGAAAGGCAATACACCGCAAGAAATACGTCAAGCATTTTTCAATTTTTTTGAAGACAAAGGACATAAGGTTGTTCCTTCTGTACCTCTTGTGGTAAAGGATGACCCCACTTTGATGTTTATCAATGCAGGAATGAATCCATTTAAGGACTATTTTCTTGGACTTAAAAAAGCAGATAACACACGCCTTGCCGATAGCCAAAAGTGCCTTCGTGTATCAGGAAAACACAATGACTTAGAAGAGGTTGGGGTTGATACATACCACCATACCCTCTTTGAAATGTTAGGTAATTGGTCATTTGGCGATTACTTTAAAAAGGAAGCTATTCAGTGGGCTTGGGAATTTTTAACCGAGGTATGCAAACTCGATGCCGATCGATTGTACATTACTTATTTCGAAGGAGACGCTAAGGACAAGCTAGGCCCAGACAATGAAGCCAAGGAGATTTGGGGGGCTTATGTCGGAGAAGACAGAATCCTTCCCTTTGACCGAAAGGATAATTTCTGGGAAATGGGCGACATCGGACCTTGTGGCCCATGCAGCGAGATACACATTGATTTGCGCTCTAGCGAAGAGAGAGAGGCCGTTGACGGAGCGAGCTTAGTCAACCAAGACCATCCACAGGTTATTGAAATCTGGAATTTAGTCTTTA
This sequence comes from Chitinophagales bacterium, assembly GCA_049890075.1. Lineage (GTDB taxonomy): Bacteria > Bacteroidota > Bacteroidia > Chitinophagales > UBA8649 > UBA8649. The sequence goes on along the minus strand of JBMHCE010000053.1, from coordinate 4,900 downwards.
TGGAGTTTCTCCGCAAAGCGGATGGAAGCCTTGAAAGCCTTCCTGAAAAGCATGTTGACACAGGGATGGGATTCGAGCGTCTTGTGCGCGCTATTGAAGGAAAATCCTCTAACTATGACACAGCGGTTTTCTCTTCGCTTCTGAAAAAAATCGAGGCGATCACTTCCCAATCCTATGGAAAAGTGGAAGGTGTAGATATTGCCATGCGTGTCATAGCAGACCACCTTCGTGCGGTTTCTTTTGCGATTGCTGATGGCCAAAATCCATCAAACGTCAAGGCAGGCTACGTTATACGACGAATTTTACGGCGCGCTGTGCGATACAGCTATCAAGGACTAAATTACCCGCAGCCCCTACTCCATCAATTGGTATCAACCCTCGTGGAGGATATGGGTACAGCCTATCCCGAGCTTGTTAATCAACAATCCTTTATTGAGCAAGTCATTCTCGAAGAGGAAAAGAGCTTTCTAAAAACCCTTGAGGAAGGTATTCAACGCCTTACAAAAGCCCTCCAAGCCCTTGAAGGGAAAAAAGAACTCGATGGACAGACAGCCTTTGAATTGTATGATACCTATGGCTTCCCGCTTGATCTGACTCAGCTCATTTGCTCTGAAAAAACGATTAGTGTAGATATTGAAGGATTTAATCAAGCGCTTGCTGAGCAGAAGTCCAGATCTCGGGCTGAAGGGAAATCAACCTCAGGCGATTGGCACATTCTACGTGAGGATAATGTAGAGGAATTTGTAGGCTATGACCGAGAACATTGCACAGTTCATATCACAAAATGGAGAGCCATTGAACGAAAAGGTAAAACAAGTTACCAGTTGGTTTTCTCGGTAACCCCTTTCTATGCAGAAGGTGGTGGGCAGGTTGGTGATAAAGGTATACTAAGCAGCGATAATGAGCAGATTGCCGTATATAACACCACCAAAGAAAACGATACCATCGTCCATTGGGTAAATGCCTTACCTAATGATTTAAATGCATCCTTTGAGGCGAAGATTGACCTAAGCACAAGAAAAGCAACAGAGCGTAACCACTCAGCAACTCACTTATTGCATGAGGCCTTAAGGCATACCTTAGGAAACCATGTTGAACAACGAGGATCACTTGTGGAAGCCAAAGGCCTTCGTTTTGACTTTTCGCATCCAGGCAAAGTCGACGTAGAGACCTTGCATCAAATTGAGGATCAAGTCAATGCCAAGATTTGGGAAAACATTTCCTTAGAAGAAAACAGAAACGCCCTTATTGAGGAAGCCAAGGCACAAGGAGCTATGGCACTCTTCGGGGAAAAATACGGAGACGTGGTGCGCACTATTAAGTTTGGGTCTAGCATCGAACTCTGTGGAGGATGTCATGTTCGCTCTACAGGAGCCATCGGACAATTTATCATTACTGCTGAATCTTCTGTTGCCTCAGGTATTCGTCGTATCGAAGCAATCACTGGAGAGGCTGCCCTTGCTATGATGCAGCGTCAACGACAGGTGTTACATGAAGGACAAGAATTACTCGGACAAGGAGAAATGCTGTCTTCAATTACCAAACTCATCGAAGACAATAAGGCCTACGCCAAAAAGATTGAATCCTACAAAGCACTAGAAGGACAAGCGGTCAAAAAGGATTGGGCTGATCAAGTTCAACAAGTGGGAAAGGTTAGCCTTGGATCCTATACTACCGATCTTGATAGCGGAACCATTAAGGACGTATTATTTCAATTGAAAAATGAAATTCCAAGCTCGGCATGGCTTGTCGGCCAGCGCAGTCAAGGGAAAGTGACCTTGTCGATTGCTTTTTCCCAGGACCTCATCGATGAACACGGTTTTCATGCCGGCAACATGGTACGCGAATTGGCCAAGCATATCCAAGGTGGTGGCGGTGGACAGCCCTTCTTTGCTACCGCAGGAGGAAAAAACCCTGAAGGACTTAACCAGGCGCTGCAAGCAGGAGTCGATACAATCACCTCACAATTATCCGCATGACATATTGGGAATCCAAAGGCTATGAAGTGGTCATCGGCTTAGAGGTCCACGCTCAACTTTCTACTCAAAGTAAAATGTACTGCAGTGATCCCGTGGAGTACGGTGCTATGCCGAATTCATTGACATCTCCTATATCGCTTGGACTGCCAGGCACACTGCCCAAAGTCAATCACGAAGCCATTAACTATGCCATCAAGATGGGTTTGGCATGCCATACCACGATTGAACGCGTCAATGGCTTTGCCCGTAAGAACTACTTTTATCCCGACCTTCCCAAGGGATATCAAGTCACTCAGGATAAAACGCCCATTTGCTATAATGGATACCTCGATATTGAGACCGAACAAGGTGGTAGCAAGCGTATTGGCATTCAGCGTATTCATCTAGAAGAAGATGCAGGAAAATCCATTCATGATATTGACCCATACAATTCATTGGTTGACTTAAATCGAGCTGGAACCGCACTTATAGAAATCGTAACTGACCCTGATTTAAGGAGTCCAGAAGAGGCCCAGGCCTATCTTCGCGAGATTCGAAAAATGGTGCGCTATCTCGATATTTGTGACGGAAACATGGAAGAAGGAAGCCTTCGTTGCGATGCGAACATCTCCGTGCGAAAAATGGGCAGCACGCAATACGGACAGCGCGTCGAAGTCAAGAATATGAATTCAATTCGCCACGTCATGAAGGCGATTGAGCATGAAGCTACACGACAAATCGACGAGATTGAGGCGGGGAATACCATTGCCCAAGAAACGCGGAGTTTCAATGCGACCGACCATTCGACCTTTGCCCTACGAAGCAAAGAAGACAGCATGGATTATCGCTACTTTCCCGAGCCTGACCTGATTCCAATTCATGTAAGTGATGAGGATATCGAGGCGATCAAGGAAGCCATGCCCGAACTCCCCCGAGAGAGTATTCCAAGACTGATGGACACCTACGGACTATCAATGTATGATGCTCAACTCCTTACCGAGGACCGAGACTTTGCACACTTTGCCAATGGTATTTTGGAACAATCACCCAATGCAAAAACGGCGGTTAATCTTTTGATTGGACCCGTTCGATCCTGGATGAATGAAATGGGACAACCCATCGAATCCTATCCATTATCGGCTTCTGTATTACTGGAGGTTATTGATCTACTAGACAACAACTCGATTAGTTTTTCATCCGCTAGCCAAAAGCTTATCCCTCACTTGCAAGAGCATCCTCAAACTAAAGCTGCCGAAGCAGCAAAAGCCTTAGGTATTATTCAAAACAATGACGAAAATTACCTTGAAGCGCTTATTGATGAAGTTCTCTCTGAACACCCCGATAAAGTAGAAGCCTACAAACAAGGGAAGACAGGGCTTTTAGGAATGTTTATGGGACAAATCATGAAAAAGAGTGGTGGAAAGGCTGACCCTAAGCAAACATCAATTCTACTGCGTGAGAAACTTAGCTAATTCAGCCCCAATCGCCCTAGCACTATTCATTGTAACTCTTGGAGCATGTACCAAGGGTAAGCCAACGCAAGACAAGGTGGCTGAAGTCATTGATAATCCGGATACCACAACGGAAAACTATAATGATAACCTGCGTATCAAGGATGCCCACGAATACTATTCTTTTCGAGGAGATGTTCCGAAAGATGCATTTATCGAGATTCTAATTGATCAACCGGAATTACTTAGCACAGGAAGTGCCTTTCGTATACAATACAACCCCTTACCCATTTACGCAGGGCAAGAGAATGCACTGGTTACTATAGATAGCTTTCCTTTTGACCCTTCCACCTCTAGTTATCTCCGACCAGTTAATCAGTCTCCTACAGGGTTTTATCGTATTGAGCATCCTGATTTGGGGCGATATGAAGCCTTAGTCACAGATAGTACGACGGTTCAATTTCAACAAGGAGAAGGAAATATTTTGGAATTAGCTAACGAAGGCCCTACGCTAGACTATTACGATCTTGTAACAACGATACAAAAGGTATCTGCAACACAGGATATGAATGACTTTTATAACAGCTATCCCATTGTTGTTGAAGCTGCTAGAGCATCCTACGCAACGAAGCCAAGCAATGCCTACCTCGATGTCTTTATGGCGCTCTTTGATCGTATGGATGAAGCCAATGCCAAAGAAGTGCAATCGATTATGAATCGTCTTAACAATATCGATTACGAAGGCGCATTGATGGCCTACCTCAATGTACCGTATGATATTGCTATACCGGATTCGATAGGACGACCTATATCTATTAGTGATTACACTGGCAAGGTAGTTCTGCTTGACTTTTGGGCTTCATGGTGTGCTCCTTGTCGCCAAGAAAACCCAAACCTGGTGCGGCTGTATCAAAAATACAACCAAGAGGGCTTTGATATTCTTAGTGTTTCCTTGGATAACGTCCGATCGCGGTGGCTTCAAGCGATTAAAGACGATAATCTATCCTGGAAGGGACACTGTAGCGATCTAAATGGATGGAATACCGAAATCGTCAACATGTATAACATTCAAGGAATTCCCACATCCTTTTTAATCGGACGTGATGGCTTGATGATTTGGAATTCTAACAATTCTCAGCAAAGTCTAGAAGAGGCTATACAAGAGGCACTTTAATAGAGAAGATATTTCGCCCGAATCGATTTAAACATCTCGAGATCCTCTTGCCAGGTAGCCCGGATTTGGTCAACCGTTTTTCCCTGTTTTAAGTAGGTTCTCAAAGCATCTGATCCGTATAAGAGGTCGATGAAATTATTCGAAAGAAAAAAATCTCCATTGAGATCGTGATAGGCCTTATGCAGATAAGATAAATCCAAACCCTTCGGAGGGTCGACACTACGGAAGTCTTTGCCTTGACAGGATTGCCCATTGAGCTTTGGTCTACTCGATCCGTCATTGGGTTTAGGCGTAAAGGAAAAACTCCCATAGCTTAA
>JBMHCE010000052.1:0-25408 GCA_049890075.1 Chitinophagales bacterium | reverse complement strand
TTTCCTCCGCGATAGTGGCTAACAAATACCCCGAAAAGTCCAGGCTGTCGACCACCTACTTCACCTTTCCACCAGTTAAGCTCTGCGCGCGGCGGGGCTCCATAAAATCCATAATAGGGAATGATGTCGGTGTACTGGTCATTTTTCTTAGGCCACTTGGTGACAAGATTCACAACCCCATTCAGTGCAGATGACCCGTATACTACGGAGGAGGCACCTTTAATGATTTCAACTTGATCTACTGTTTCTATGGCGGCAAACTTTAACATCGATTCTCCCAAATCCGCAGTTTGAAGACCAATTCCATCTTGTAAAAGAGCCGTTCGACTTCCGACGCCATAAGACCAAGAAGACCCGCTGCGTATGGAGATCTGCCCGTCTTGTACTTGGACGCCGGCAGTTTGATTGATGGCTTCACCGATATCACGGCTATTGGTGTTTTCAAGAAAGTCTTTGTCAACTACATTGACAGAAACTGTTTCTTCAGCAATATTTTTTTCATATCGACTCGCACTGATTATCGTCACATTGAGTCGCTCCATATCTTCGGTCATATTGACGTCTAAGGTCAAATTCTGTCCGGAATTAATCGAAAAACTTCGCTGTTGGGACGAGTATCCCACATAGGAAAAGGTGATAACATGGTCTCCGGCATCAAGAGATAGTGAATAGTATCCATCGACATCTGTCGTGGTAGCGGGACCTGCTTCGGATATCACATAAGCGAAGGGTAAACCCTCCTTGTTTTCATCGATTACTTTCCCCTTCAATGTAGCTTGTTGAGCATGGATAGCATTAAAGGCGAGACAGGTTGTTAGGCTCAGTAGGACAAGAAATCTCATAGTTTTGGTGTGTCTTCCTAAAATAGGATTTTTACGTCGAATATTCCTCACCTTCTCGGCGATGAGTAAGATGTAATGTTGTTCTTTTGGTCCTTGACTATCTTTTTTTATTCTCTAAATTTGTGATTGCAAATTATACCTATGAAACAATCAGCCCTTTTCTCTTTAGTTAATGCCTTTATGATAGGGCTTGTGGTAACATCTTGTGCATTTGAAGAAGCACGGGAGAAGACCTTTGATAATCTTCCTCCAACTGGTGAAGAAGTATCATTGGATATAGACGTTCAGCCCTGGATGATGGACCATGATTCCAGCCTTGATGCGGCATCTTTATCGTTAGATACTATGATGGTTTCGCAAGATTCAGCAGGTAATGCAATGACTACATTGGTTTTTGACGTAGAGAATTACATGCTTGGCATGCCTTCGCAACACAGTGATTCCATGCATCTTGCCAACTCATCGGGAGGACAGCATATCCATCTCATCGTGGAAGACAAGCCTTATGAAGCACATTACACCAATACAATTACTGTTGAAGGTGATTTAACCTCGAAGGTTTTCTTAGCCTTCTTATCCCGTTCGTACCATCTATCATTGAAGCATGATGCAGCACATTATCTTCATATACCGGATAATCGATCGGATATTAATCCAACCGATCCTATGTTGTTTGCCAGCAGACCTAAGGGAGCCTATAAAGGGCAGGATGCTGAGTCCGTGCTGTTAGATTTCTTTGTAATCAATGCCAACATGCCTAAGTCAGGCTATGAGGTTGTGGTTAAAATCAATGGTGAGTCTGTGGCTCGACTGTCAGAATGGATGCCCTATGTAATGTCGGGTTTGCCAACTGGTGAGTATGTTTTAGATCTTGAACTTCAAGGCAAAACTGGCGAAAAATTAGGCGGTATGTACGCCACAGCTAGCCAAAATTTTTCCATTCAATAATATCGGTAAAGAGTCCTAGAGATTTCCGCAACAAATCTCTATCTTTACCAGCCCTTGGTAACAAGGTGTATGGTGACTATAGCTCAGTTGGTTAGAGCGCTGGTTTGTGGTTCCAGAGGTCGCCGGTTCGATTCCGGTTAGTCACCCTTCTTTTTTTCTTCGCGACACAATCAGAATGGCAGATATTCTCCCGATTTATGGTTATGGTTTTTCGGTGCTCAAGCGACGAGCTGACGCAATTGAATTGCCAAATGAGGAGAAGGCCGCTTTTGCAGAGTCGATGTTTGCTACTATGGATGCCTCTGACGGTGTTGGATTAGCTGCCCCTCAAGTAGGTGTGTCCGAAAGACTCTTTGTTATCGATAGTCGACCTATGATTGATGAGGAGAGTGATGAAGAAGGTATTCGCAAAGCATTCTTTAATCCTGAAATTCTTGAGGAGAGTGGTGAGGCCGTTGGTTTCGAAGAGGGGTGTTTGAGCATTCCAGGCATTCGCGAAAATGTAGAGCGCCAACCTATCATTCGCATGCGCTATCAAGATGCACAGGGAAACTCTTATGAAGAAACCTTTGAAGGCATGACGGCCCGTGTTATCCAGCACGAATATGATCATATAGAGGGTATACTCTTCATCGAGCGCATCAATCCATTGCGCAAACGACTTATCAGAAAGCGTTTATTAAAGGTGTCTAAAGGAGAATTTCCGACGTCTTATAAAATCAAGTATCCAAGATAGGAAAGGCTTTACTCCCTGCGGAAGCATTTGACGAAGGCTAGCATAACGTTTACGTCGCTCAATTTTATCTTACCCATTAAGAAAGCCATGTTGGCATTGGTTTTTCCTGTTTCAATATCGATGTAGGTTTGGGATGCTGTGCGCACTTCGCAAGAAGGACTGCCATGGATGCCCTCTGTTACCTGACAGGATTCAAAGTCAATCGACACAGAATATCTAGGCCCTCCATCACCATCAAAATAGAGATGTACCATTAAAGGATCGTCTTCTTCAAACCGCTCTGGCATAAATCGAGCAGGTAGCCCTTGCATAATTTGTTGTAGCGTCATCTTGTTTGATTGGTTTACGATGCTTGGTTTTCTTTTACAAATCGACTTATCTCTCGTTTTCCGGGAGGTCCGGGAAGGGACTCAAGTCGACAACCTAATGCTTTGCATGTTCTTCGAAAACTTCCTTTGGCACAGTAGGTTAAGAGATACCCTCCGGGCTTTAACCAACTAAGAACTGATCGCATAATATCTTCTTGCCATAAATGGGGTTGGCTCTCGGGGGCAAACGCATCATAATAGATGATGTCAATGCTTGATGGAGCAAGGGTAATCTCTTCTATTTTGCTATGGCGTTTTTCCAAGGTGAATTCCGGTGTAATCTCCGTTGGAGTATTCCATGGAGCATCCCAGTATGAATCAATCAATTGGTTCTCGAGAGGATGGGGTATGGACTTGATGAGTGACAAGAACGTTTCTTTCTCTGTAATGGGATGAGCTTCTATACCCATATAGTCCACTGCTCGATGATCTATGGATGCTGCCGTCAGCAGAGCATTCAATCCACTCCCAAGGCCCATTTCAAGAATCTTTATCGGAGTATTGGTATCCTCGGTATGGTTCGCTACATAATCCCTAAGCCCATGATTAACAAAAATATGCATGGATTCAGTGTATGCGCCATGAATCGAATGATAATGGGCATTATATTCATAGGAGTGCAACGTGCTGCTTCCATCTTTTGTGCTAACCAATACGGGTCCTATTGAATCCATAGCGGTAAAACAGTAGTTGGCTGGTTAGGGTTGCGTAGATGAATATAGTAGCTCCCTGCAGGTAAATGCCCGATATTCAGAATTCCTTGTTGTGATTCGGTATGCAAAGCATGACGCATCACTTCTTGACCCAGTGCATTTAGGATGCTAATGTGTCCATTCCATGGGTGAGCGGTTTCAATACGAATAGTATTTCGCGCTGGATTGGGCACAATAACAGCTAACGGGGCTGGGTTGTTCATGGCGCTTAGGTTATTGATGACTGAGTCCATATTGCCACTGATAAAGAGCTTAAAGTCATCAAAGTAAAAACCATCACCCGTGACAAAATTATCGGATACCAGTTGAAAACGTAACTGAATAGAATCACCAATAAATTCGGTCATATCCACTTCTTCCTCAACCCATGTGTTTTGAACCCCATCATACAACGGCATTCCCTCATCTTGATCTGGAGTTCCGGAATTGGTGTATTTACCGCATAATGGCAACCAATCATTGGGTAGTCCAGTAGAACTTACGCGTAATGCTTCGAACTGAACATAATCGTAGTCGGCTTCGATATCCCATTTAGCGGCGAATCGAACAAGCGCGTCTTGTGCATTACTTAAGTTGATGATTGGCGTTAACAGAAGGGTTTGCGTTGTCTGATTTTCGTAGTCATCATTGGGGGAGTCGGTTATGCTTGTCGGTGCGCTGACAAAGTCTTCAGTGGTTGTACTCCAGGATGATGATCCTTCATTTTGGAAAGGACTAAGCGTTGTCCCATCGATGGATAGGGCAGGGTTGACCACAGATACACGCTTATATAGAGTGTCCCGGAAAACGTGACTCCCATTGTTTACAGAAAGCACAAAACCTACCTCAGGGTTAAACAAGGATTGTGTATCTACCGTATAGTCAAAGGAGTCGAGAATGCTTTCCCCATAGCTTAAACCAGATACTAATTTTGCTGACGTATTTATAGTGACCGCTGGATCAAGCGATTCAAGGTCTACAATAAAACCACTGCTTTCTGGTAGGCCAAGGCGTTGCATGGATATGTCGATTACACCTTGCACGGAGAGGGCATCGGACGATAGATCTTCAACGCGCAAGTAGTCAAGTAAAATGTAGGCTCCTCGGAGATTTTGAGGTAAATTTTCACGACATAAGGGAAGGATCCGAGACGTAGGAGGCCAAAATCCATCAGCATTACTGCCACATTCTGGAGTCATTGCCAAAATCTTTGGCTTTGTAGTAGTATCTCCATACATCCAATCGTCGCTATCTCCCGCTGCTTCATACAATAGGGAAGACTGAATATTTAGGTATCCATTGACTTCGGTCATCCAAGATTTAAAGGCTATAAATCGATCATGGTCATCACATTCAATGTTATCTGTGTATCCCCATGGATGAAGTAACATATTAGCTGCTGTGTGATAGTTTAACGCAATTTGGAAGGCGTGTTGCTCGGTAAACCATTTAAGGGCCTGCGATTCAGCTTCAGAGAACGGGGTAGTGCCTCGATATACATCGCTATTACCATTTCCTGAACTTCCCACTCCTCCCCATTCGTAGCCGTAGTTTCGGTTGAGGTCCACTCCAAACGTGCCATTTCCATTGTTTCGGCGATTTTTTCGCCACATGCCACCGCCATTGGGTTGAATGGTCTCATTGTATACCCAGCCATCTGGGTTAACCAAAGGAACAAAATACATTTCCACGTTATCGACCAGGTATCTGAGGTCTTCGTCTGAGGCATAATTTTCAAGGATATGCCACATCGTATACATATTTATTGAAAGGGCGGCTGCTTCTCGAGCATGATGATTTGATGTGTAGAGAATTTCGGGTTTACTGGGGTCATCCGTGTTGGGTGTATTGGATATGCGCACCCAGTACAAAGGACGACCTTCTTCGGTCGTAAATGTATGTATGGGCTCTTTGGCACTGATTAAATTGGGGAACAGTGAATGCATTGAATCCAAATCATCAAGCATTTCTTGATAGGTATAATATCCTCCCATTGAACCCAACTCAAAATTTATAGGATCTAGTGGGGCAACGGTTGAATCACAATTGACATTTTTCGTCGAAAGAAGATGTTGTTGTTCGGATAACCGATTACTGTAAAACAACTCGAGATCATCGATTTCTACATGGAAAGGGATGTTTGCTTGTTGGATAAGGTCTAACTCAAAATCGTTGACTTCAATGACTACTTCATCAACCTCCAACTTCCAATGTGCGTGATCCAATGCAAGTGGCATTTCTTTGAGCCTTGATAAATCTTCGGTGTTTGATATATCAAGGTGGACTCTTGAATAGCGCTGTGCTCCTATGTATTGAAACGACAAGGCAAAAAGGATAATAAATAGACATTGTTTCATCCTGTTAAAATACAACAGTTGAATCGAAGTAGGCTCTTGAACTATGTCAGCTTAGGGGGAAAGTAGGGTGCCTTCAGAAGGTGGAGTTTGTGATGGGGTATTATCTTCTTGGTCTTGACGACTATTCCCTCTAACCCCGCGGCCGAACAGCTCCTTGATATTGTTAAAGCTTCTGTTAAAAGATAAGCCAAGGCCAGCATTCGTTCGATAGCCTTGATCGAAAATATCGTAGTCTGTATTGGAAAAGGCTTTGAACTTCAATCGACGGTCTTCTGTAATAGCATAGTTAAACTCAAAGTCTCCGGTAAAATTTGTTCCCGAATTAGCGTCTTCGGAAAACTGATCACCGAAGTCAACATTTCCGCCAACATTTATTGTCATCCGATCATTTAGAAATCGTTTGCTTAATGCGATTTGAAGTTCTCGTCGCCTGATTTGATCTAGATTATCACCATTGTTTACAGAAGGATCGTAGGCTCGATAGTTAATGTTTAAATCGAGGTCAAGATTTAACTCATCAAACCAACCGCTTAAATAGCCACTCAATTGATTGGATAAAAGTTCTGATACGGTATTGTTAATTCCTGTAGTTACTAGAGCAGCGTTTGATGCGCCGGCGTCACCAAATGTTGGGATGAATTGATTAACCACAATGAGCCCAAAGACCTGTTGGTTCATATTGTTTGCATCATTACGCAGAAGATTAATCTTGGTCTCTATAGGGTTGCGTAAGATCGGATCGTAGTCCATTATGTCTATATCGAAGTCAATGGCGGGTTCAGCTAATGTGTTTGAAATGTTTAGCAGTAGTTTAACAGGAACTCGTTCGTTGGCTTCAGTGTATACGGCGGCATCATTAATATCGATGTATTCGCGGATAAGATTTAATGGAGTTGTGTTGATGCGGTAGCTAGCAGCCACATCGAGTACCGCTTCGTCAATAGAGCCCTCTAATTGAATGGAACCACCATCTTCAATGTAGAAGCGCTTGTCAATGACTTCACGTAGCTGAAAGGTATAATCTCCCGAAGCAATGTTGTAGGTTCCATAGAGGTAGGCATCCTCTTTTTCTTTAAAATATTCCAGTCGAATATCACCATTCCCTCGAGCGGTTAGGATATCCCCATCCTCTTCACTTAAGACAATATGGATGACAGCATCTTCATCAATAGCTAAGTCCATGGTGACGTCTAAGGGGTTGATGCGGACTTTGTCTTTAGGTTTGAATAAGCTTTTGTTCTTCTCATTTTTGAACGCGAAGAAACTATGATTCTCGGCATATGCTGATTCTTCATAAGGGAAGAAGAGTTCGGTCCCAGGAGCACTTTCTGCATTGACCTCAAGTGTTATGTCCGATTGTGCGTCACCATAAAATCGTGCGCTTCCATTTACAAAGGCCTGACCATAGTAGTCGGGATTCATAGATGCCGTAGTGTTTAAGACTTGAATGTTTTCTCCAGAAAGGCCAACATCAAGCGACCAATTTTTTAGATTTTGATGGTAGATATTTCCACCTCCTTTGAGTGTTCGTTTTATGGCCTCGTTACGGATAGTATCGATATAAAAGGCTTCTAGATTGTCGATAGCCAGACGGTCTTCCAAGAAGTCTACGCGTTGATTATACAGATTGTAGGTTGTGTTGAGATACGAGACAGTCGTAGATACTTTTCCTGTTTCTATATAACCCAGGAGATTGGGCTTTCGGTTCTTCACTACTAAGTCAAGTTGACCATGTACATTTCCTTTATTGTTTCGGATATATGAGGGCACTAAATCTTCCACCGCTTGTACTTCTAAGCTATCAATGATGAAAGAAATCTTGGTGTCGTGAAGCTCACTGTGCCCTGGAAGTCCATGATATCCTCGTATAGAAACATGATTTTTTGCTTCCCGTATAAGGGATCCTGCTTTAATCTCAATGCATTTTCTGTTTGCATTATATTTTGAGACAAGAATAAGCCGTCCAAGATCTTGGGTGTTAAGGGATAAATGTCGTGTGTCGATGGATCCTTCAAACTCAGGTGCTGCAAAGGCATCCTTAATCGCAACTTGAAAATCCATTTCGCCATCAAACTTGTAGATCGGATGATTGAGTAGATCGGATAAAGCCTTGAGACGAATAGCCTGAACACCAAAATTGAAGTACTGCTTCTCTTGTGAATCATCCTCGGAGCTGTAGGGATATCCTTCCAATTGTATTTTACCTTGACTGGGTCCATTAAGCGTGAAGTTTTTCAGCCTCACCCAGTCATATCCTGCAACTTCCCATGTATTATCATTACTAATTCTGTAAACTGCAGAGTCAAGGTGGATGTCTAAGGCAGAAAAACTTCCAGAAAGATGATTCAATGAGTCTCTGCTATAACCGCCTGTGATTTGAAGCAATGAGTCTTGATTTCCATTTTTAGATTGAATTACAAATTGACCATCGTCGTCGTTTTGAGATAAACTCACTTCGATGTTTTTAAAGAAGGTGGTATCAAAGACGGTAATACCCGTTAAAGCACTTTGTATATGAAATTGCTCGTCACTGAGGGAAAGGTTTCCATTAAATCCTTCAAATACGTAATCTTCAATATCTATGTAATCGGTTGACCAAGATGTGTAAAGGCTTTTTTGAATACCTCCGAGGCTTCCGTCAAGTCGCAGTTTGCCAGGAACGCTAAGTTTTGGATTGAAGATTGACAATAAGTTATAGTTGTCGCTCAGGTTGATATTCCAAGTGGCAGAACGGCCACCTAAGTCAGGTACCATAAAGCTGTCTTTGAGGCTGCTTACTAGAAGCGGAATATCTTTAACCGTATAATCAGATGAGATAAATCCCGATAAAAACTCAGACTTGATGTCAACGGCAATGCGATCATCGGGTAGTTGGCTGTATACAAGGCGAGTAGGGGGGAGCGTAACGATGCGTTCATCAAAATCTAATGCCCAATCGGAAAGACTTAAATCAATGAGTCCGCGTTCATCATCGATGCTATGTCCATCCAGGTCAAACTTGCCGGAGATTGCCAAAGCTTTGCCATATTGAGAGAAACCTTCAACGCGCAAGAAATCTAAATTTCCTGTGGCTAATATTGTTGGGAATGTTCCGCTTTGATCAATGGTAGCTTGTGCATTAAGTTGCACAGCATCGTCAAAGATTTCGATTTGGCCCATATATTTTTCATTCGAAAGGTGGCCGTTCAGCTGGATATTGTCAATAGTTTGATCCTTGTATTCAAAGGCGCTTACGCTGCCAAAGACGTCTAATTCTCTGTCTGAATTTTGGAATCCATACCCATCGACTTCAAGATCAAATTGAATGCCTCCCAATTCTTGGTTTTGCAAGAGTGACCCAAGGTTGAAGTTTGATGTGGCTAGGCTTCCACTATAAGTAGGAGGACTATCTTGGTCCCAGGCCATACTCGCAGCTATATTGGCCTTGCCAAATTTTGTATTGACTGAGGCGTTCATGGCGAGATCTTGAATGCTTCCATCCACATGCCCTGAGATGCCAATGTGCGGAATGCGTTCGCAGAATGCTGGCAATTTGATAGACGCTGTTTTTGCAATCTTTAGCCAGGGTGAAGTGGTTAGCATAAGGTTATTGCAATCCAGAGAGACCATTGTATTGGCTAAGTTTGGCAGGCCATGGACTGATGCCCTTCCATCAACGACGACATGTTGGCTATTGATGGCAAGACGCTTTATATCCAGTGCTGCGAGGGAACCAACCGCATTGAAGGTGTCGAGGTGCAGCGTGTCATTTCCTAACAGGTCAACCCATGGGGCCTCGTGGAGATGAAATGTTGTTAGTAGAAAATCTTTTTCTACTGGATTGAGATGGGACTCCTCTAACGATACATTAAATGGCGCTTCAAATGCATTGGATAGATCGTATTGGTAGTTGGATAAAGGGAGGCTAAACCACCCATTAAGTGCACTGCCTCCCCACATAAGGTGATTTGCTCCAAAGCATAAGGAATCGGGAGTTGACAAAACCTGAATCCCATCGGCTTGGATTGTTGGAAACTGCAGGATATCCGAAGTAAGATTTTTAGCGTGTACATGAAGGGTGTTATCACTTGAGGCGAGAGAGAACTGTCCACTTAACTCCTTGATCACTGCAGTGGAATCATTACCTCGTATGGTTACATACTGTAGATTATCCATCGATAGATTATTGATATCGAGACCCACGGCACGTAACATGGTTAGATCAATTATGGAATCCCTTGGAAAAGAAGGCGGTCCTTGCTGAACGGGTAACCTGTGGGTTATTACAGGAGATTGGATGTCGATGGCAGAAGAATGCTTATTGGATTTTCCCAGCATTAAATCACCCAAATCTAAGGTGGCTAACGGCAAGTTTATCTCGATGGTTTGGTCACTTTGGGGCATAAGCACCACGAGATTGATTTTTTCCAAATGGATATATTGAAGAACTGTTTTCCATTGGCCTCCCTTCTTTACTTGGGGTTTGTCTATGGATGGATCCGTGTTTAGGACTGCCTTGGCTCCATTTACGTTGATTTCCTTTATGGAGATAGTAGAGGCAAATAGATCGAAGACATCAAAGTCAAGCTCTACTTTGTCGAGATAAATCGATTTATCGCTTTGCGTTAGCGAGAAGTTTTCAATTCTTGCGGTGTGCCAAAACTCAAAATGTATATAATCGACTTCAATGGTTGCATCAAGCGAATGTTCAAGTTGATGCAATAGCTTGTTAGCTAACCAGGTTTGCACTGCGGGAACTTGTAAGAGTATGCATAATGAGAAGCTAAGAGCAACTATACATAGGGATAGCCAACCCAAACCCTTCGCAATGCGTCGGAGTAGCTTCTTAGTTAGTATGTGCTTTACCTCTTTTATATCGTTTATTTGTATAAAAATACCGAAGAACGGATGAAGCAGGTACATACCATCCTTGCCATTGAGTCAAGTTGTGATGATACAAGCATAGCCCTTGTGGATAAAGGACTTCTTAAAGCCAACGCTGTTGCGAGTCAAGAAGTCCATAAATCATATGGTGGGGTAGTGCCTGAATTAGCTTCACGTGCTCATACATCACATATCGTGCCACTTGTTGCGGAAACCCTTCGCATAAACAATATGAAAATGAATGACTTAGATGCGATTGTGGCCACACGCGGTCCTGGTCTACTAGGGTCTCTGTTCGTAGGTTGGGAATTTGCAAAAGGCTTGTCCATTGCGTTGGACGTTCCATTGCTCGGTGTGCATCATATGATGGCTCATGCGCTTTCGCCCATGGGAGCTGATCAACCAGCGACCTTTCCATATCTCTGTTTAAATGTTTCAGGAGGACATACACAGTTTGTCATGGTTCGCGACTGGCATGAGGTTGAAGTACTTGGTGGTACGTTAGACGATGCTGTGGGTGAGGCTTTTGATAAATCGGCAAAAATGCTGGGCTTACCCTATCCTGGTGGACCCTTTATGGATAAGATGTCAAAAGAAGGAAATCCGCTTAAGTATACGTTTAGTCGTCCCAAAACAGAAGGTCTCGATTTTAGTTTTAGCGGCGTTAAAACTGCGATACGTTACTTTCTGGAGAAAGAAACTAAACACAACCCAACCTTTATCAAAGACAATCTTCATGACTTGTGTGCGTCGATCCAACATACCTTGGTGGCTATTTTATTGGATAAGTATCGTCATGCGGTAGATCTATATGACCTTCCTTGTATCGCCCTTGCCGGGGGAGTATCCGCTAATTCGGCGTTGCGTTCAGCCATTCAAGAATTTGCTCAATCCCACAAGATAAAGGTGGCCCTTCCGCCTATTAGTCTTTGCACAGACAATGCGGGTATGGTGGGATTACTAGGGTACCATCTTCTTAAAAAGGGATATCAAACTCATCTTGATAAGACGCCGTTGGCTCGGTGGGACCTACATGAATGGGATGCGCTTTAGCCTCAGGTTGTTTACCTTTGCCTTTATGATTAGAGATACAAATATCACGTTTTGGACGTGCATGTTGTTTGGATTTTTCGGGCTTTTGGCATGTCAAGTCGAAGAGGATTTAGTTGTCGAAGGTTGGAAGCCTGTGTACCAAGGGGAAGCGGATCTATCCGTTTCATCTGCAACTCCACGGGCCATCGTCGAAGCAGGAAAAATATACAAGTATGGCCCGTACATTTTGGTAGGCGAATCAGGTCAGGGTATCCATGTTTTTGATAATAATGACCCGTCAAATCCTGTATCAATAGCCTTTGTCAATGTTCCCCTAAATGAAGACATGGCGATTCGAAATGATGTCATGTTCATTGATATAGGAAGAGATGTTGTTGCTGTTGATGTTTCAGACTGGGCCAACGTTCAAGAAATTGGCCGTTTATCAGGAGTTTATAATCGCTCTGATGCCTTGTATCCTGAAGGTCGGTTTGGATATTTTGAATGTGTAGATACTTCACGAGGTGTTGTGGTTGATTGGGTATCTGAAGAATTAGTAAATCCTAAATGTCGTCGATAATGAACTGGTATTATACAATATTTGGAGTCCTTAGTTTGAGCCTTCTTGGCTGCTCGGGCAATGACAGTGGTGTGTTCCCAGGAGTCGATAGTGGCGGCGTTATTGGAACGGGTGGTTCTCTCGCGCGATTTACGATTGTACAAAACTATTTGTATGCTGTAGATAATGCTGCCCTTACTACGATTGATATCACCAACCCCTCACAGATGGTTCTTGAAAATCAACAAAATGTAGGTTTTGGCATTGAAACGATCTTTCCCTTCGATAACACCTTGTTTATCGGATCGAATACAGGGGCGTATATCTACGGAATTGATAGTGATGGGATTCCTTCAGAATTGAGTTTCTTTGAGCACGCCATGGCCTGCGACCCTGTCGTCAGTGACGGGGATTATGCCTATGTCACGATCCGCTCCGGCAGAGCATGTGACTTCCTTGGGGATGCGAACATTTTAGAGATTTATGATATCGCCTCGTTGGAAAATCCTATTCAGATAACACAAGTTGCGATGAATAATCCTAGAGGTCTTTCAGTCGATGGTGATCTTCTTTTTGTTTGTGATGGAAATCAAGGACTGGTGATTTTTGATGTAACGGATCGAACAAATCCTGTAGTGTTATCCCGTGAAATGGGTTTTGAGGCCAACGATGTTATTGCACAAGATAACATTGCCTTAGTCGTGAGCCCTGACGGTATTCGTCAGTTCGATTACACGGACCCAACCAGTTTAACTGAGTTGTCAAACCTTGCTTTATGATATTAAGAAACGGCAGCCTGCGCCTACTTGGTGCACTAATGATGGTTACTTGCCTACAGGCAGAAGCACAAAATGCTTTTAAGGATTCGGAAGATGTCTATGCATTGAGGACAGCTCGTCCAAAATGGACGACCAAAGTAAGCTTGTTGAGTATTATGGATTGGACGGCTCCTTCTATAAATGTAGGTTCTGAAGTTCAAATTCACCCTAAGCTAGGCCTTCATATGGAGGCGGGGCTTGTTAGTCATTTAGCCAATCCCCTGTATGCCTATATCAACATGCAATATGCAGATAACTACAAAAATTGGGGAGGCAAAGGGAAGGTGTCGTTGCGCTATTACTTTAAGCGAAGAACAAGTGGTCCTGATGTATTTTTTGGTCCATCCATAGCTTACACCCAGCATAGCAATTCACAGATGGAGTGGATTTGGAGCTCTAACTTTATTTTTCAAGAACGTGTGCGAACTTCTTCAACGCAACGCAGAACTCAGCTACAACTTGAGTTTGGGTTTTTCAGAAAGGCTGATAAAAACCGATGGACAGTGGTAGAAAGTGTGTTTGGTATGGGATTTCAGTATTACAATCTCTCATCAGACAACCCTGACAATGTAGGGACTTACCCCGGCTTATCCGTGATGCAACTCGATGAAGGATCATATGTCCTTCCCTCAGGGTACATTGGCGTCTTAGTGAGGATTCCTTCGGGGAAAGCCAGTCGAGATGCCTTAAGAGATTAAGTCATGTAATCTTCCATTGGAGGGCAGGTGCAGACTAAGTTTCGATCGCCAAAACTATTATCTACTCTACCAACACTTGGCCAAAACTTTCGAGAGTAATCCTTCATGGGCCATGCCGCTTCTTGTCGAGAGTAATCATGTTGCCATATATCACTCGTTAGTTCGGCAATAGTGTGTGGTGCATTTTTTAGCATGGAATGTTGAACCTCCATCGTGCCTGAAGCAATCTCATCAATTTCCTGTTTGATAGCAATCAGCGCATCGCAAAAGGCGTCAATTTCTTCCTTTGTTTCGCTTTCCGTTGGTTCAATCATCATGGTACCCACAACAGGCCATGACATGGTTGGCGCATGAAAGCCGTAGTCTATTAATCGCTTAGCGATATCCTCGACCTCAATACCAAGGGCTTTAAAAGGCCTAAAGTCAATGATCAGTTCGTGCGCAACATGGCCATGAATTTCATCAGTGTAGAGCACCTTGTAGTGAGCTTCTAATCTATGCTTAATGTAATTGGCATTAAGAATGGCAATCTCAGTGGATCGCTTAAGACCATTATGGCCAAGCAGTCGAATGTAGGCATAGGATATCAAAAGGATACTTGCACTTCCAAATGGCGCAGCGGAAACAGCGCTCTCTTGACCCTTTACATCAAAATGTACATGACCGGGTAAATGGGGCGCAAGGTGGGCCTTGACACAGATTGGTCCAACACCTGGTCCGCCACCACCATGTGGTATAGCAAACGTCTTATGTAGGTTGAGGTGGCATACATCGGCACCTATTTTAGCGGGATTGGTAAGGCCGACCTGGGCATTCATATTGGCACCATCCATGTAAACCTGCCCACCGTGATTATGTATGATTGCACACGCTTTCTGAACACCTCGTTCAAATACTCCATGCGTTGAAGGATAGGTGATCATCAAGGAACTCAAGTTTTCAGCATGAAGTGTGGCTTGTTCCTCTAAATGATCTAGATCGATGTCTCCATTGTCTGCACATCGTATCACAACCACTTGACATCCTGCCATGACGGCGGAAGCCGGGTTTGTTCCGTGAGCGGACTCTGGAATGAGAACGATGTTTCTATTGGGTTGTCCATTGGCTCTATGGTAGGCCTGAATTGAGAGGAGACCGGCATACTCACCTTGTGCGCCGGAGTTTGGTTGAAAGCTCGTGGCATCAAAGCCAGTGATTTCATTGAGGTAGGCGGCTAAATGATCGATGAGTTGGTGATATCCACCTACTTGATCGCTCGGAACAAAGGGATGTACTTGATTAAATGCAGGTAAGGAAACAGCTTGCAACTCAATTGCAGCGTTAAGTTTCATGGTACATGATCCTAGGGCGATCATGGAATGCATGAGGGATAAGTCTTTGTTTTCTAATCGCTTAAGATATCTCATCATCGAAGTCTCTGAGCGGTACTGATGAAAGACCTCATGATCTAAAATGGCATCGCTCCGCCATGGAAGATTTAGTTGCGGTTGCTGTTCTGGAATGGCACATTCGAAAACTTTTCCTAAATGCTGTAACTCTTCTTCTGTTGTGCACTCATCCAAGGATAGTCTAACTTCATCTGCCGTGAAGAAGAGATTAATGTGGTCAGATTCTGCTCTTGCTCTTAGGGCGCTCAGTTTATCCTGTGGTAACGCGATGCTCAAGGTGTCGAAGAAGTAATTATTCAACACATTATATCCTGCTTGACATAGACCTGCGTGTAAACGCTGTGTTTTTGAATGGATATCTTGTGCAATACCTTGAAGGCCTTCTGGACCATGATAAACGGCGTAGCAGGATGCCATAACGGCCAGTAAGGCCTGTGCTGTACAAATATTACTTGTTGCTTTGTCTCGACGAATATGTTGTTCTCTAGTCTGCAATGCCATGCGAAGAGCTGTATTGCCATATCGGTCCTTGGATACTCCTATGATACGACCAGGGATCGATCGTTTAAATCCTTCAGTACATGCAAAAAAAGCGGCATGCGGTCCTCCATAGCCTAGAGGGACTCCAAATCGCTGGCTGTTTCCAATCGCGCAGTCTACACCCATGCTGCCTGGACTTTTCAGAAGGGTAAGCGCTAAGAGATCGGTCGCCATGACAATAAAGTAATCCTGCGCATCTCTGCGATCGTTAATCCAATCTGACCAATCATGTATTTCCCCTTGTGCATCAGGGTAGGATAGGAGCATTCCGAAAACATCTTCGTCATCGGAAAAGGATTCAACAGAATCAATAATGAGCTCAATCCCTAAAGGATACGCTCTCGTTTTTAGTACGTCAATGGTTTGGCTTAAGGTATTGGCGTCCACAAAAAACTTAGTCTTGTGTTTTGATTTTCTGGAGACTTTGTTGAAGCCCATAATCATCGCCTCCGCTGCTGCGCTTCCTTCATCTAAGAGGCTAGCATTGGCAATGGGTAATCCCGTTAACGAAGAGACCATGGTTTGAAAATTCAACAAGGCTTCGAGTCTTCCTTGTGCTATCTCAGCTTGATAAGGTGTATACTGGGTATACCACCCTGGATTTTCAAAAACATTTCGTTGAATAACTGCAGGCGTGTAAGTGGAGTAGTATCCTTGCCCAATAAAGCTTCTAAAAAGTTTGTTTTTATCGGCCAAATCTTGGATGTGCTTTGCATATTCTTGTTCAGAGATGGCTGCTGGAACGTTTAAAGGTTGGCTTAACCGAATCGATTCAGGGACAGTTTCATCAATCAACTGCTCTGTAGAAGAGATTCCAAGACCGTTTAGCATGTGCTGTTCAGCCTCTGGATTAGGGCCAATGTGGCGGTTTAAAAACAAATCTTTTTGCATAGTGTAAATTTAGAGAGCATAAAATCCATTTACTTGAGAAATTGGTCAGGTTTTTGCTAAATGTGAATTACATGTGTATAGAAAAAAATGTTAAGCTATTACCGTCTCTTTTGCTCATGTCAATCATGGCATTATTGTTGACTCCTTTATCTATAAATGCTCAGGATAGCGCAAAGGTTGTGCAATTTTCCGGCTATGTGGTCACACCCGATAGCTTAGTTGGGATTCCCTTTGTAACGATTAGAGTAGAGGGGAAAAACAGAGGCTCTTACTCCAACGCAGATGGATATTTTTCGTTTGCTGCTGCTGCGGGTGATACAGTAATGTTTTCTTGTTTTGGGTTTCAAGATGATCAGTATGTTATTCCTAGCACACTAAGTTCTAACAAGTACTCTATTGTCAAGCTGATGACAGAAGATTATGCCTATCTAGATTCTGTAATAATTTATCCCTGGCCGACGCGGGAGATGTTTCGAGCGGCATTTTTGGATTTAGAACTTGCAGAAAGCGACGTCGATCGATTTTTGAGGAATATGGAGCGGGAGTATCTCCAGGAAATGGCAGAAGCCCTTCCTATGGACGCTCAGGAGAATGCTGAACGGTATCTCCGATCTGAGGCTCAAAAATATTATTGGGCTGGTCAGGCTCCTCCCCAAAATATTTTCAATGTCTTTGCATGGGCTCAGTTTATTGAGGCATGGAAACGTGGCGATTTTAAACGACGTAGATAGATTACCAAGTAAGGTACACATGCACCGGTAGGTGATCGGAAGGATAGGCCCCATCCCGGCTATCCCCGATGGTTCGCATCTTGGTAACACGGAATCCATCGCTAATAAACACATGGTCAATCTCTTCACCAGGAGGGTTGTTTACTTCGAACCCTCCGTAAGTAAACGTTTTTCCATAAGGAATGTAGGCTGACAGGTCATTTGCTCGCTGGAGTGTTTTCTTGAGCTCTGAAATAGGTTCTGAATAGGGGTTGCAGTTCAAATCACCCATTACAATCACATCCTTCCAAGATTGACTTGCTATCAATGCATTAATCTTTTTGGCTGACTCCAAACGGGCTTTACGTCCTTTGTGGTCAAAGTGTGTGTTGATTACGACAACTTGTTTTTCGCGATCAAGGTCGTAGAGTATGACCCATGTGGCAATGCGCGTTGTAGCAGCATCCCATCCTTTTTTTCCAATTTCTCCTGATGCATTAAGCCATAGGGTACCTTTTTCTTCTAAGTCAAAACGACTTCTCTTCCAAAAAATAGGGCAGAACTCGCCATCCATTAAGCCATCCTCTCGACCTAGTCCATAGGAGTTGTAGTGCGTTAAAACTTCCTGAAGGTCATTGTATTGGTGGGCAAGAGCTTCCTGAAGGCCAATGATGTCCGCTCGATAAAAATCCAATAACTCACTAACATGCATTTCCCTATTTGTCCAAGAGTGTATACCATCTTCAGGATTATCATATCGAATGTTATAGCTCATCACGGACAAGGGGACTTGCGCAAAGACAACCTGACCGAATACTAGCAAAAAAATGAGTCCACGCATAGAGGTAAATTTACTATTGTTTACATCTCCTCTTTTGCGGTGTATATCTTTCATGTGGATAAAGCCATTGATAGCATATTTTCGTGCCAATTATATCTTTCATGGAATCTATCCGTAACATAGCCATTATCGCACACGTCGATCATGGGAAAACAACCTTAGTCGATAAAATGCTAGTCCAAGCGCAAACCTTTTCCGATCGCGAAGAGGTTGGTGAGCTTTTAATGGACAACCATGACCTTGAGCGAGAGCGTGGTATAACCATTCTAGCAAAAAATGCTTCGATACGTTACAAGGATGTCAAAATCAATATCATTGATACGCCGGGTCACGCAGACTTTGGTGGCGAGGTCGAACGTGTCCTCAAGATGGCTGATGGTGTGTTAGTGCTGGTCGATGCATTCGAAGGACCCATGCCGCAAACCCGGTTTGTGCTGTCAAAGGCTTTGGCGCTTGGATTACGCCCTATTGTTGTTATCAATAAAGTGGATAAAGAAAATTGTACTCCAGAGGAAGTACAAGACAAGGTGTTTGACTTAATGTTTACCCTGGATGCTACTGAAGAACAACTAGATTTCCAAACGGTGTATGGTTCAGCAAAGCAAGGTTGGATGGGGCCGGATTGGAAAAATCCTACGGATGATATTACCTATCTCTTGGACTTGATTATTGACTTTGTCCCAGAGCCTGAAACTGCTGAGGGTAGTCTTCAAATGCAGATTACAAGCTTAGACTATTCCTCGTTTGTCGGCCGTATTGCAATTGGCCGTATCTATCGAAACAGTCTAAAGGTTGGACAACCGATTAGCTTAGTAAAGCGGGATGGGAAGATTGTAAAATCACGGATTAAAGAACTCATGATTTATGAAGGCATGGGTAAAAAGAAGGTTGATCATGTACAGGCGGGTGATGTTTGTGCTGTGGTTGGTCTTGACGGATTTGAGATTGGCGATACTATTACCGATCAGGAGAATCCTGAAGCTTTGCCTCCAATTCACATCGATAGTCCTACTATGTCCATGTTGTTCTCGATAAACAATTCTCCGTTTTTTGGAAAGGAAGGAAAGTTTGTAACCTCTAGACATATCAGAGAGCGTTTGGATAAAGAATTAGAGAAAAACTTAGCACTTCGAGTAGAGGATACGCAGTCAGCGGACACCTTTATGGTTTATGGCCGAGGAGTAATGCACCTAGCGGTTTTAGTCGAAGAAATGCGTCGGGAGGGTTATGAGTTACAAGTAGGTCAGCCTCAGGTGCTCTTCAAAGAAATAGATGGCCAACGTTGTGAGCCAATTGAAGAGTTGACCATCGACTTACCTGAGTCAATGTCTGGAACAGCCATTGATAAGGTAACTATGCGAAAAGGAGAAATGCAGAGTATGCAGGTCAAAGGGGATCGAGTATTTCTTGAGTTTACCATTCCTTCTCGTGGTATTATCGGGCTACGTAATGAAATGCTAACGGCAACTGCAGGTGAGGCGATTATGGCCCACCGATTTGTGGAATATCAGCCCTTTAAAGGAGCGATACCAGGTAGGATCAATGGATCGTTAATCGCCATGCATGCTGGAACTTCTATCCCTTTTGCATTGGATAAACTTCAAGACAGAGGAAAGTTCTTCATTGCTCCAGGTACGGAGATATATACCGGAATGGTTATTGGAGAACACTCTCGCGGAAATGATCTTGTAGTCAATGTTACCAAGACCAAAAAACTCACCAATATGCGGTCCTCAGGTGCTGATGACAAGGTGAAGCTTGCCCCACCGATAGTGTTTACCCTTGAAGAGGCTATGGAATACATCCAGTCAGATGAATATGTTGAGGTTACTCCTCAAACCATCCGGTTGCGTAAGATTTTCCTAGATGAAAATGATCGCAAGCGAGCGG
The DNA here is from genome assembly GCA_049890075.1 of Chitinophagales bacterium. Taxonomy (GTDB): domain Bacteria; phylum Bacteroidota; class Bacteroidia; order Chitinophagales; family UBA8649; genus UBA8649. The sequence continues at coordinate 5,235 of JBMHCE010000052.1, read as the reverse complement.
CTCAGAAGGCAGGCTAGCTTTGTAATAATTCTCACCGCTTAATGGCAGCTTCGTAGGTAGCAATCCACTCTTTGGGACTTACCTTGCCGCATAGCTCAGCGAGTAAGTCAAAAGGAATATCATCCATTCGTTTTAGACGGATGCAGCTTTTTCCCATATCTAACTTGTACTTAGCATGCTTTGGATATTCGCTGGTGAACCATTGCATTAGCTCGGGCATGGCATAAATACCCATATGATAAAATCCGATGTGTTTTTTTTGATTTCCTATGCTTACAAAGGGGAGAGGTAAGTCAGGCGCACAGTGATAACCTTCAGGGTAGATTGACTTGGGGACTACATAGCTTAGCATGTTGTAGTTGATGCATTCTTCAAAGCCCTTGGGCAGGTTGTCCTTGCAAAGTTGACGGAGTTTGTCTACAGTTTCTTTGCGATCTTCCGGAATGTTATTGAGCCACTGGTCAATGGTAAGATGAGTATTCACTCCTTGAAGGTAAGCGTGTATTGGGATAAAAAAAAGCCCCTCGAAAGGGGCTTTTTTCAATTGTGTATAAGAGAATTATTCATCCTCTTGTACTTCTTCGAATTCTACATCAGTGAAGTCATCACCGCCATCTGAAGCTTGTGAGCCCGCATCGGCACCCGGCGCTCCTTCTGGTCCAGCACCCTCGGCTTGCTGAGCTGCTGCAATGTCCTGGTACATAGAAGAAACAAGTGTTTGTAGTGCCTGCATTTCGCGGTCAATACCTTCGAGGTCTTCATTTTTATGGACCTCTTTGAGTTTGGCTACACCTTCTTCAATGGCTTGCTTCTTATCTGCAGGGAGCTTGTCTCCAAGATCGGTAAGCGTTTTTTCCGTTTGGAAGATGAGAGAATCTGCTTGATTGACTTTATCGATTTTCTCTCGAGCCACTTTATCCGATTCTTCATTGGCTTTAGCTTCTGCCTTCATTCGCTCGATTTCTTCTTGCGAAAGGCCAGTGCTTGCCTCGATACGAATGCTTTGCTCAACGCCTGTGTTCTTATCCTTAGCGCTTACATTAAGAATACCATTTGAATCAATGTCAAAGGTCACCTCGATTTGAGGAACACCTCTTGGTGCTGGTGGAATACCATTGAGATGAAAGCGACCGATTGACTTGTTATCCTGAGCCATTGAACGTTCTCCTTGAAGTACATGAACCTCAACACCTGGTTGATTGTCAGCGGCTGTCGTAAAAACTTGTGACTTCTTTGTTGGAATCGTTGTATTTGACTCAATCAACTTACTGAATACGCCACCAAGCGTTTCAAGTCCTAAGGAAAGCGGCGTAACGTCTACAAGGACGATATCCTCATCAACATCACCTGAAAGAATACCCCCTTGGATACTTGCTCCTAGCGCAACTACCTCATCTGGATTAACTCCTTTTGATGGCTTTTTGCCAAAGAATTCTTCTACTGTCTCCTGGATCTTAGGAATACGCGTAGAACCTCCAACAAGGATCACTTCGTCGATATCAGACTTAGAGTAACCTGCATCTTTCATCGCTTGGCGACAAGGCTCGAGCGTGCGCTTGATTAAGTCTGCGCTGAGTTGTTCGAATTTAGCTCTTGACAGTTTCTTGACCATATGCTTTGGTACCCCGTCAATTGCGGTGATATATGGAAGATTGATTTCTGTCTCTCCAGAACTAGATAACTCAATTTTAGCCTTTTCAGCTGCTTCTTTCAAGCGTTGAAGTGCCATTGGGTCTTTTCGCAAGTCCATGTTCTCCTCAGAATGAAAAGAATCAGCAAGCCATTCTACAATGACATCATCAAAGTTGTCTCCTCCTAACTCGACATCTCCATTGGTTGACTTTACTTCGAATACACCATCACCAAGTTCAAGGATGGATACGTCAAAAGTTCCCCCTCCTAAGTCATAGACTACAATGTTCATGTCCTTATTGCGCTTGTCTAAGCCGTAGGCTAGAGCGGCTGCAGTAGGCTCGTTGATAATGCGGCGCACCGTAAGGCCTGCAATCTCTCCTGCTTCTTTTGTGGCTTGACGCTCTGAATCGTTGAAGTATGCAGGTACAGTGATAACCGCCTCAGTGACTTCAGTTCCTAGGTGATCCTCTGCAGTTTTCTTCATTTTCTGAAGAATCATGGCAGAAATTTCCTGTGGCGTGTAATCTCTATCGTCAATCGTAACGCGCACTGTGTCTCCTGTGCCTTGCTTGATTTTATACGCTACAGAAGTAGCTTCCTTAGATAGTTCGCTGTGGCGTTTACCCATAAATCGCTTTACACTTGAAACCGTGCGCAACGGGTTGGTCACTGCCTGGCGTTTTGCGGGATCTCCAATTTTACGCTCACCATTGTCTGTAAAAGCGACAACTGATGGTGTTGTTCGGTTCCCTTCCTCATTTTGAATAACTACTGGGTCGTTCCCTTCCATTACGGCTACGCAAGAGTTGGTAGTACCCAAGTCGATTCCAATTATTTTCCCCATTTGAATGAATTTGGCCGACTTTAGGCAAAAATCCGTCCAATCGACTACGTTGGCGAGATTTGGGTAAAATTGGCACAAATGACAGATTAAACATCCTGCCAATGTGTCAATATGACATATTACTTCTAAACGTATCTTTGAACTATGTCAGTACATAAAAATGCGAAGCGTATTACTACGCACACATTACAAACGATGAAGGAGCATGGCGAAAAGATAGCCATGCTAACTGCCTATGATTATAGTTTGGCAAAAATTGTAGACTCGTCCGGTGTGGATGTTATTCTTGTGGGTGATTCTGCCTCTAATGTTATGGCGGGACATGAGACCACACTGCCTATTACACTAGATCAAATGATTTACCATGCAGCTTCGGTTGTCCGTGCTGCAGAAAAAGCATTGGTTGTGGTAGACCTTCCTTTTGGTTCGTATCAGGGTAATTCTAAAAATGCGCTGGATTCGGCGATAAGAATAATGAAGGAATCCGGTGGACATGCTGTTAAGCTTGAGGGTGGAGCAGAAATCAAGGAGTCCATAGAACGAATCCTCACTGCTGGTATACCTGTTATGGGACACCTTGGTCTTACGCCTCAGTCCATTTATAAGTTTGGAACCTATCAGGTACGCGCAAAAGAAGAGGCGGAGGCGCAGAAACTGATTGAGGATGCCAAGCTACTTGCCAGTATAGGGTGTTTCGCCTTAGTTCTTGAAAAAGTACCTGCAGCGTTAGCCAAACGAGTGGCTGAGGAGATTCCTATCCCTGTGATTGGTATTGGTGCAGGTCCTGATGTTGATGGTCAAGTACTGGTGTTGCATGATATGGTGGGAATTAGTCATGAGTTTAAGCCAAGGTTTTTACGCCAATACATGCAATTGTTCGATGCCATGCAGGAGGCTATTGGTCAATACGTGCAAGACGTCCGTTCAAAAGACTTCCCTAACTCAAAGGAGCAATATTAATCGCCTTGAAAGGCACATACATACAAACAACTTCAAATGCAGAAGGTCGTTGCATGAAGACCATCTGATAACGTTTAACTAGAAAATACAGAATAATGAACATTAAGGAGATCAGTGTAATTGGAGCAGGTACTATGGGTAATGGAATCGCTCATGTTTTTGCTCAATCGGGGTATAGTGTTACCCTGATCGATCGAGAGCAAGGTCCTTTAGACAAAGCGCTTGCTCGCATTGCTAAAAATATGGATCGTCAAATCAACAAAGGAAAGTTGAGTGAAGAGGATAAGGCGAATGCCTTGCAGCGCATTACTACGTCTACGGATATTGCACAAGGTATTGCTACAGCCGATGTTATTATTGAGGTGGTCAGCGAAAATATGGCGGTCAAAGAAGCTGTGCTCAGTGCGGTAGATGCAGCGGCCAAAGAAGATGCAATCATTGCATCCAATACATCCTCAATCTCAATTACAAAGTTGGCAAGCTTTACCAATCGTCCAGAGCGATTTATTGGAATGCATTTTATGAATCCTGTACCTGTGATGAAGTTGATCGAAGTGATACGCGGTTATGCTACTTCTCAGGAGACGATGGATACTATCCTTACCCTGAGTAAAGCCATAGGGAAGGTGCCTGTAGAGGCAAACGATTATCCTGGTTTTGTCGCCAACCGAATCCTTATTCCAATGATTAACGAGGCGATCTATACCTTACATGAGGGCGTAGCAGGTGTGGAGGAAATCGATACCGTAATGATGTTGGGTATGGCCCATCCTATGGGACCTTTGCATTTGGCTGACTTTATTGGACTAGATGTCGTCTTAAGCATTGCCAATGTCTTGTATGATGGCTTTGGTCAAGGGAAATATGCACCATGTCCTCTCTTGGTGAATATGGTTAATGCCGGGAAACTTGGGGCGAAGACAGGTGAAGGATTTTACGTCTACACACCAGGATCCAAGGACAAAACAGTTTCTCCTCAGTTCAAGTAGCCAAAAAGGATCTTACATTCTTTCAGGCATGGAAATGCCTAAAATGCTCATGGCGTCAGCCAAGACCTCCCCGGTAACTCGGCTGAGTGCGACTCTAAACGCCACGAGGTTTTCATCTTCTTCATTGAGAATTTTGACTTCACTCCATAGCTTGCTGTAGGCACGAGCTACTTGATAGGCATATTCTGCAACAATGGATACGTCATCAGCATCCGCTGCCCGCTGCAAGGTTGCACAGTAGTCATGAAGTAAGATGATTAGGTCTCGCTCTGTTTCATGTAGGGCATGCTGGCTTTGCTCAAAATTCTTACCCTCATATCGACGGAGTACTGAACGCGTTCGTACGTAAGTGTATTGAATAAATGGTCCTGTATGCCCTTGGAAGTCAATTGAATCTTCAGGGTTGAAGATGACTCGCTTCTTAGGATTTACTTTGAGAATAAAGTATTTGAGTGCTGAGAGCGCGAGGATATGGTACAACGTTTCGGCTTCAGCCGGTGACAAGTCATCCACTTTGCCTAACTCCTCTGTACGTTGGCGGGCGGTCTTGACCATTTCGTCTAGGAGATCGTCTGCGTCGACTACCGTGCCTTCTCTTGATTTCATGCGGCCTGAAGGAAGATCCACCATGCCATACGAAAGATGAAAAATTGACTTCCCGTAAGGTTTGCCAAGTTTTTCAAGGACTAGCTTAAGTACCTTGAAGTGATAGTCTTGTTCGTTTGCTACCACATACACGGAGCGGTCCATTCCAAAGTCTTGGTATCGTGCCTCAGCAATACCCATATCCTGAGTAATATATACCGA
>JBMHCE010000051.1:0-7214 GCA_049890075.1 Chitinophagales bacterium | reverse complement strand
TGCCGTGGTTGTCGCTTTAATTGATAGAAAACTATCTCATGTGACAGCATACCTTGTTGGTCTGCTCTTTTTTGTCGGCGGGCTAATGATGGCTGCTAGTCTGCCAGCACCGCTCACCTTTGAGATAGTCGATTTAGTCTTCGCCTACTTTCCTATGGCATGGCTTGGTTCAAATTTAGTATGGTATGTTAAGTCCTAAACGTTTTTTCAGGGGATCAGCGATTGCTTTAGTCGCTCTCCTTATTCTTGCATTTCTTGTCGTTCAACATTCAGATGCTCGTGAAGAGCAAGATCGCGGTCGCTCATATGCTGAGAATTATCAAGAAGAAGAAAGTGGAACGAATAAAAGTACAAGTGAAGAGCGCATCCAGCCTTCTGGCGGAGACTCGTCTTCGTTGCAATCATCCAATCAATTTATAGAGGCAAATGATTTGCTTCCTAAGCTTCGTCAGGGAGAGAAACTTGTTCATCACTTTGCCTATGATTTAGTCTATAACGAAATGCATGAACAGGCCCAATGGGTTGCCTATACATTAACGCCGGAACGTCTTGTAAAACGATGTAGTCGAACGGATAATTTTCGCAGTGATCCTTTAGTACGTACTGGAACTGCCGATGTTGCTGATTACCGTGGCTCAGGCTATGATCGAGGCCACTTAGTGCCTGCTGGCGATATGGTATGGTCTACTACTGCCATGTCTGAATCCTTTTATTTCAGCAATATTTCTCCGCAAAATCCAAGCTTTAATCGAGGAATATGGAAAACGCTGGAAGAACTAACACGTACTTGGGCGGCAGATTCTGATTCTCTTTACATCGTCACCGGTCCACTGCTTAGCGATGAATTGCCCACATTGGGCAGGAATAAGGTCTCGATTCCAGAAGCTTACTTTAAAGCAATTCTCCGTTTTGATGGAGGGCAGATGAAGGGGGTTGGATTTGTCCTACCTAATCGCCGGAGTACATTGCCTTTACGTTCTTACGCCTTAAGTATAGATAGTGTTGAAGCCCTTACAGGAATCGATTTTTTTGCAGGTTTTCCTGATGACATAGAAGATCAAGTGGAACGTGTTTTATGCTCTTCATGTTGGACTTGGACTGCCAATCGAAATGTCTACCAGCATGAGGAATCCAGCAGTCAAGGAAATAGTAGACGCTCGCCAACTTCAGTGCAATGCTCAGGTACTACAAAAAAGGGTAGGCGGTGTCGCAATCGAACTAGAAATGTAAGCGGATACTGTTATCACCATGTGAGCCAGCAGTGAGTATGCATGGAAGTGGTTTGGTATAGACACCCCTGTCGGCCCCCTCGGGGGACAAAATAAAACATAGTAACCAATGCTCAAATAGGTAATGAGCAATGCTATTCTCTCAATGATTTTTTGCTACTCCTTGTGTAATATGCGGGAAATGTAGAGCATAAAAAAAGCCCCGCGTCTTGCGGGGCTTTGAGTTTGCGGAGAGACCGAGACTCGAACTCGGGCATCGCTATTAGACGATGACGGATTAGCAATCCGCTGCATTACCACTCTGCCACCTCTCCTGTAGGATATCCTAGCGGAATGCGAATATACACCATCGGCGTAACATTCGCTATCTATCCAATACTCATTTGAATTTTCTTCTCGATTTCATCGACCTGCTCTTTAAAGTCGAGGTCGGTATCGATAAGGTTTTGAACCGCTTGGCAGGAATGAATCACTGTACTGTGATCTCTGCCACCAAAGTGCTTTCCAATAACCTTAAGGGAATTTTTGGTGTAGCTCTTGGCAAGGAACATTGATAATTGACGTGCTTGAACGATGGCACGCTTGCGTGTTTTTTCTTTGAGTTGCTCTTGAGGAACTTCGAAAAATTCGCAGACGGTCTTTTGTATGTAGTCGATGGATACTTCTCGAGAAACACTCTTAACAAAGTTCTTGATGATCTTTTTCGCAAGATCTAAATCGACTTCCTTATTGTTGAGAGAAGACTGTGCGAGTAAACTGATTAAAGCTCCTTCAAGCTCTCGTACATTAGAATTAATGTTGTAGGCAACAAATTCAATGACATCTCTGCTTAGCTCGATTCCGTCCGAATACATTTTCTTCTCAAGAATGGCAATTCGCGTTTCGAAATCAGGCTGTTGTAGGTCTGCAGAAAGTCCCCAGCGGAAACGACTTAATAGACGCTCTTCCATTCCTTCAAGATCTCTTGGAGGACGATCAGAAGTCATAATCAATTGCTTCCCATTTTGGTGGAGGTGATTGAAGATGTGGAAGAAGATATCCTGCGTCTTAAGCTTATTGGCAAAAAACTGAATGTCGTCCATAATTAAGACATCAATGAGTTGATAGAAGTGCACAAAGTCATTTATGGCATTGTTCTTCAACGCATCGATAAACTGATTGGTGAATTTGTCACTGGTAACGTAGAGAACCGTCTTGTTACCGTAAAGTCTTTTGATTTCATTTCCGATGGCCTGAGCAAGGTGCGTTTTTCCTAGACCAACGCCCCCGAACAAGACAAGTGGATTGAAAGCGGTACCGGCAGGCTTCTGAGCAACAGCATATCCTGCTGAACGTGCAAGTCTATTGCAATCCCCCTCAATAAAGTTATCGAAGTTAAAGGCGGACTTGAGTTGAGAATCAATATTGACCTTTTTTAGTCCTGGGATGATAAAAGGGTTCTTGATTTGTGTCCCAACAACTAAGGGTACAGTAGACTCTTGGTTCTTAGTATTCCCTGTATTGTAGTTGGGGTACTCTACAGTGTAAGGTCCTTTGTTTACATCACTATTTTCGACAACAATGCGGTACTCTAATCGAGCATCTGCACCCAGTTCTCGTTGCAAGGTCTTACGAAGGAGTCCAACATAGTGCTCTTCGAGCCACTCATAGAAGAATTGGCTAGGAACCTGAATGGTAAGAACGTTGTTCTGCAACTCCACAGGAAGAATCGGCTCAAACCATGTTTTAAAACTCTGTTCGCTGATGTTATCGCGAATGATGTTTAAAACACTGGACCAAACTGATTCAGGCGTCCTTGACATAGGTTTTTTTTAATTAGAGTTACAGAATTGGTTTTTGCCGTAGCGCATTCGAAAATGGGAAAAAGAAATCAAAGAAAAAAATGAAATGCATTTGTTTTTTAAGAAAAAATTTCCCTATTAACTGAAGAGCGCATTTTGCCTTTTAATCGGTCGAATATCAGGTCTACTCTTCCGAGCTGCACACCTCCCCAACCTACTTGGTTGATAATCACAGGATTGCCTTTTACATTTTCCACTACAACGGGGTCTTCTAGAAAGGTATGGGTATGCCCGCCAATGATCATATCGATGTTTTTTGAATTTTTTCCTAGGACTAAATCAGATACTTTTTTTGAAGAATAATCAAATCCAAGGTGGGATAAACAGATTACAAAGTGACAATTTTCTTCATGCTTGAGGTGCGATGCTGTTTTTTCTGCGCACTCAATTGGATTTTGGTAGTGGATTTTTCCATAGAGCTCAGGTAAAACGAGACCTGCAAGTTCAACGCCTACCCCTGTGACTCCGATTCGTAAATCTCCAAACTGAAAAATTTTATACTCTTGGATTTTATCATATAGAGGGGTGTCGGCAACATTATAGTTTGTATTTAAAAACGGAAAGTTTGCATGGGGTAGTTGTTTAACAAGCCCATCTATACCGATATCGAAATCATGGTTTCCTAACGTCGCTGCATCATAATGCATGGAAGACATCGCTTTAAATTCTAATTCGCCTTGGTAAAAGTTAAAGTAAGGCGTTCCTTGCCAGATATCACCAGCATCCAAAAGCAATACATGCTCTTCCTCTTTTCGAATCTTTGATACGAGTTTTGCCCGGGCGGATACTCCTCCTAAGCCGGGGAACTTGCTATCCATTGGAAATGGGTCTATTCGGCTATGTGTATCGTTGGTATGAAGAATAGTAAGTTTCTGAACATCATCTCCTTGTGCCAAGGCAATTTTTGGGGCTAACAACAACCCCCCACCTGCTAGGGTTAACTCTCTTAGGAAGACTCTTCTTTTCATCGTAGGACAATATGTGGGTCAGGCATTATGGCGTGGCCCGCTTGATTAATCATCATGAAATATTCAATAAATGCATCGCGTAAGCCTAAGCCTGTATTTTTTTGCTCGAACTGCTTTAGAATTGTCATTTGGTCTCCACCATTGGCTATGTAGTCCGATAGAGCTACTTGATACATTTTCTGGCCATCAATGGGTATACCGTCAATCTCAACATCTGATGCTTTGTCATCATCTATTACATAGGAAACGCCATAAGCTGGCCATCCTCCTTTCAGCGCAATGATGTCAAGTACTTTTTGCAAGCTATCACCAGGAATTTCAAGTACGACGAGGTAATTGTCAAAGGGCATAAGTTCGTAGACTCTTCCGAGTGCTAGAGGACCCGCCTTGAGTACAGGAACTCGAATACCTCCTCGGTTCATAAAGGCGCAGTCAACCTCCTGGTTTAGGATATTTTCCGCTCGATTGATCATCGCCTTGCTCATGAGGATACCGAGTTTCCCATTGGCATCTGCTTTGAGTAAATCTTCTTGCACTTGGGCAATGGGTTGAGCCATACTATCCACTAGGAATTCTTGGTAAGGCAATAAGAATGAATCTAAGTGGCTTAATGTATTGTTAGCTGAGCTATCGATCTGAACTTCAATGGTGCTATCATCAAATCCAATAACTTGGAACGACTTTTGGCAGGCATTAAGGAGAAATATAATGCCTAGTAAGTGTAGTGTTTTCAGCCAATGAATCATACGTCGAACATGTGTTTTACTTCCACTTGTAGTCTTGTGACTACCTGTTCTGTTGTGATTACATTTTGGTCGTTTTCGATATAGAATTCTAAAATTCTCTTTCCTAATTCGAAACCGGGCGCCTTGGGGTCTAAGTCTACTGAGCACTTTTCGATAATCTGCCGTAAGCTTTCTTGGTACGCATATATTGTCTCCCAAGCGGCTCTCGATAAGTAGATCTGTTGCGTGATATTATGCTCAAATTCAGCCCGCATCGTTGTAAACAATGCCTGCTTCAAGGTGCCTGCAGTCATTTTAGGTGTTTGTGTCCTCCGTATGAGCTCAGCGGCAGACATGCGATGCATAAAAAGGGCCATCCGCTCATAGGCTTGCAGGCGAATAGGAATTAGATCTTTTCGCGCAAGTTCACCTAGCTCTCGTTTTAATTGGATCTCTTCTCGACGAATCTGTTTTTTGGTCAGCGTATGAACCATAGCCAAACTTAATCCACCAATGAGTATTGCAGGTAAAATACCTAATAAAAGGAACAGGGTTAAATTATCCATGTTTTGTAACTTTCCATTAAGGTAATTGTTATTCAATTGTTTATGGAAAAAAACCTCAAAACATTAGCATCTTCTTGCCCGGTATCCTTCACGCCGATGGCGCTTAAAGAACTCAAGCGTTTGGCATCAGATGAAGATGCTCCACTGCGCATAGGTGTTAAGCGAGGTGGTTGCGCTGGAATGGAGTATATACTCAATTTTGAGGCTCAAACTCAAGAAGATGAATTATGGTCCATTGAGGAATTGAATGTTGTTATTCATAGAGACCATAGGGAAACACTACAAGGAGTAGTCGTAGACTTTGAAATGGGACTTTCCAATCGCGGGTTTACCTACAACAATCCCAATGCATCAACAACTTGTGGCTGTGGTACGTCATTTAGTTAAGATTCTATGTTGTTTGTGGGTGACAAACCTGCTGGCTCAAGAGATTGTTCCACCCCTTCCCAATGATTATGCTCAGGTCACATCGTTTAACTATTGCACTAACGAGGTAATTATTCAAACATCATCAATTGGTGCTTTCAATACTCCTGGAAATGAGGTTATACTCATTCAAATGCAAGGAGCCCCTCGGGGTATTAGTGATGATCAACATCATGGGAGGCATCTTAGTGATTTAGCGACAGCAGGATACTATGAGATTCATTCGATAAGTCAAGCACTCTCCACTTCTAATCCGGGCGAGTTACGCTTGCGTTTCGAACACAATATTGAGGCAGTCTTTGATGTCAGCCAATCTGTCCAAGTCGTTACTTTTCCCAAATACACCACAGCCAATGTATCTAATGCAGTCACAGGGCAATCTTGGAATGGTGTGACAGGAGGTGTCGTTGCCTTTCAAGCGGAGGATAGTATTTCTATTGGTGCTACGATTAGTATAGCTGAAGGAGGTTTTCAAGGTGGAATAGTTCAGCCCGACTTCGAGTGTTTTGGCATTTTTGGTTTTCCAGGTTTTGATGGTACATCACTAGATAATGGGGGTGAAAAAGGAGAAGGAAGTGGTGACGCTTGGACTCAAAATGGACGCGGAAGAAATGGCAGTGGCGGTGGTGGTGGAAATGACCACAACTGTGGCGGTGGCGGTGGTGGTAACGCCGGTCAAGGTGGCCAAGGTGGATTGTCTTCTGGATTCTTCTGCAGTGCTGGCTTTGGTGGTTTCGGTGGTGATTCTATCCCGTCCAATCAACGAGATAGACTCTTTATGGGCGGTGGCGGCGGTGCTGCTGATGTGGGTAATGGTGATGGGACTTGGGATGGTAACAATGCAGGTAATGGCGGGGGAATTGTGATTTTATCTGCGCCAACGATTCACGGATTAAATGGCCAAATCACAGCACGCGGTGCTTCCGTAACGCAAACGACCAATGACGATGGAGGCAGCGGCGGTGGCGCTGGAGGCAGTGTCTTCTTAGATGCAGAAACCTTATCAGGAACACTTACTATTGATGTACGCGGTGGTGATGGAGGGGATGTTTTTGATGGCATACGCTGCCCTGGACCAGGCGGTGGAGGAGGCGGTGGCGCGGTCCTTACGAATTTGAATAGTTTACCTGCATCTTTTGTTGTCGATCTTAGTTCAGGATTGAATGGAGTGAATCTTGTGGCATCGTGCGATGATGTGACAGGGGGTGCAAATGCTGGTGATCAAGGAAAGGTTTTTGGTGAACGAACGTTATCTCGAATGGACATTCCCTTTCAGCCAATAACGTTAGTTAGTCCCTTTTTGCCGGATACGCTTTGTCCTGGAGATTCAATGGTTTTAGATGCTAGTGCCTCAGCAAGTCATCCGTTGATTTGGTCTTGGAGTGATAATGCTTCGACAGAATCAACTGCAGTCTATCAACCAAGCAATACATCATTGATTGCCACCACAATTTCTTTT
>JBMHCE010000050.1:0-17971 GCA_049890075.1 Chitinophagales bacterium | reverse complement strand
TGTGTCATTGCTCGAACACCTTACCGTCAGTTAGCAGGACAAATTGAAGTTGCTCTTAAAGCCAATTTTAAGGACAAAACAAGCTGGCAGGCTATGCTTAAAGGAAAACATGAGGCTGTAGAGTTACTTCCATTCCGTGATGAAGCACATTCTGCTTTATCCTCTGAATTTCAGGAGTATCTTGTGCAGGAGGACACTGTGCCACTCAATTTCCCAATGCTGGATTTTCCGACAAAGGTTCATAGTACTAAGTTGGATAAGGCTCCTTTAATCAGTGGAACATTAACAGGGATAAAGGCTCAATATCTTTTATTGGACAACTACCGAGTGATCAATTTGAGAAATCATAGCGGTTATCTTGTTCGAATAAGTCTTTCGTGATCACACAATTCAAGCGATAAGAGCTTCTTATCTTCGCGATATGTCTGGAAAATCATCGTCCAACATGCTGGATCATCCAATTTTTGCCATTGCCGGCGAAGCAGCTGACCAATTAGGGATTGAGGCTTATGTTGTTGGGGGTTATGTCCGAGATCAATGCCTCGGTCGAAAAAGGGCTAATTTCGACATTGATTTTGTGTGCGTGGGTTCTGGTATTGAGTGGGCTAAGCGCACGGCATCCCTTATCTCTAAGGATTTATCGGTTCAATTTTTTAGTCGATTTGGCACGGCACATTTTGCTTGGCAAGGAGGCGATTTTGAATTTGTTGGCGCTCGAAAAGAATCATATCAAAAAGATTCTCGCAAGCCAATTGTGGAAGATGGCAGCCTCGAAGATGATCAATGGCGAAGAGATTTTACCATTAATGCTATGGCTATTTGTTTAAACAAGGAGCGTTATGGCGAATTTGTGGACCCGTTTAATGGGAAACAAGACCTTGCCCAACAGGTTATTCGAACACCAATGGATGCTGACCAGACATTCAGTGATGATCCACTGCGAATGCTTAGAGCCATTCGGTTTGCGACTCAGTTAAACTTTTTTATACGGCCAGAAGTATTGGAGGCCATCAAGCGAAATGTACACAGACTAGAGATCATCTCTCAAGAGCGAATCACTACAGAAGTCAATAAAATCATAATGAGCTCTAAGCCCTCGGTTGGCTTTAAACTTTTGCTCAGTACAGGATTGTTAGAAAATTTCTTCCCTGAAATGGTTACGCTGTGTGGTGTCGAAACACGGGATGGCAAAGCCCATAAGGATAATTTTTTGCATACCCTCCAAGTCTTGGATAATGTTTGTCAGACCAGTGATGATTTATTCTTGCGTTGGTCAGCAATTCTCCATGATATTGCGAAGCCAAAGACAAAGCGCTTTGATGCGAAAGCAGGATGGACTTTTCATGGCCATGAAGTTGTAGGAGAGCGGATGGTCAAGCCAATTTTCAAGCGCTTTAAGCTTCCATTGGGAGAAGAGCGAAAATTTGTCGAGAAGATGGTGCGCCTTCATCTAAGGCCGATTCCGTTAAGTAGAAATGAAATTTCAGACAGTGCAATCCGCAGGCTGTTGTTTGATGCAGGTGAGGATTTAGAAAGTCTCTTCAAACTATGCGAAGCTGATATCACGTCAAAAAATAAGGCACGCGTAAAACGCTATATGGCCAATTTCACGCTAGTGCGTCAAAAATGTATCGACATTGAGGCCAAAGATCAGGTTCGTAATTTCCAACCTCCGGTAACGGGTGAAATGATCATGGAAACCTTTGGTATTAGTCCTTGTCGGGCTATAGGTGATATAAAAAACCAGATAAAGGAGGCTATTCTTGAGGGAGATATTGAAAATGATGTTGAAGAGGCGAAAGCGCTTATGATCAAACTGGGAGCGGAGCACGGTTTAACGCCAGTGCAATGAAAACGCTCTGGATTATTGGTGGACCTACCGCATCGGGCAAGACATCTTTGGGCATAGACCTTGCTCTTGGCTTGCAGACGGAGATCTTATCTGCTGATGCTCGCCAATTTTACAAGGAAATGGATATTGGCACGGCCAAACCAAGTGAAAGCGAGCTGTCTACAGTGAAGCATCATTTTATAAACTCACTTGATCGCAGTGCAGTGTATGATGTAGCAGACTATGAACGCGACGCATCATCTCAGTTAGAGGCAATCTTTAAGACTTCGGACCATGCGGTAATGGTTGGAGGATCTGGCTTGTTTATTCAAGCCGTACTTTATGGACTAAGCCCTATGCCTCCCGTTTCTGATTCCATTCGGGAAAAATGGCGAAAAACAGAAGCCAATGAGGGGCTTGAATCGTTGCAAAAGGCGTTAGAGGCCATGGATCCTGAAATTGTCGCGCACATTGATATGCAAAATCCTAGGCGCGTCATACGTGCCTTAGAAGTTATGGAGTCTAGTGGTCGCTCTCTAAAAGTATGGCAGGATGAATTTGTTCCCAAAAAACGCCCTTTTACATGGAATATGATCGCCCTAGACTGGCCACGGGAGGTATTATATGCAAGGATAGATAAACGAGTCGATCAGATGATTCAAGAGGGTCTTGAGGGTGAGGTGCGCAAGCTAAGCCGTGAGGATGTTCAAAAGCTAGATAATACGATTGGTTATCAGGAATGGCTGCCATTTTTCGCTGGTAATCGCTCTAAAGAAGAAGTTATTCGACTGATCAAAAGAAATTCACGACGATATGCTAAGCGTCAACTTACCTGGTTTCGCAACCAAACAGACTGCCAATGGGTTACACCTGAAGCAAGTAAGCTATGGTTGTCCAAGGTTTTAGAAAGTCACAGAAAAGGGCCGAATGAGTAAGTTTTTAAGGGAGGTAATCCAGCCCTTTCTCCGCATTGAGTCTTCAATACGTATGCTCGTTTTAGGGGATCTATTTCTGCAGTTTGGAAATGTTGCCCTCTTTTTGCTTTTAAACTACTATTTGATGGATCTTGGTTATGAGGATGCTCAAATTGCAAGTCTACATAGTACGAGATATTTTGGCGTTGTATTGTTCGCCCTTCCCTTTGGAATATACATCCGCGGGAAGCGCTTGCGACCGGTCATGCAAGTAGGCGCATTATTGACGCCAATCTTTGGTTTGCTCTTGATTCTCTCCCTTGATTCCTCTTCCGCGTTGATTCAGCGGGCGTGTTTTATGTCTTGGGGTATAAGCTTTTTGCTTTTTCATGTGCCAGGTATGCCCTATATCCTAAAAACAGCAAAGACTGAAAACCATACGGCAAGCATAACGCTGTATTTCCAGACCTTCAGTTTAGCTACGTTAACTGTAGGGGTTTTAGTTTTTTTCTTGCGCTCAGGGGATTTACAACTTAACATCAAAAATGTCCTACTTGCCTTCAACTTCATCAGTTTCCTAGGCTTTGTCTTTTTACTGCGTCTCCCGAAGCATGAGTTAAATGTCCAAAAGAAGGGGTCTGCAGGCCAAAACAACCTGTCGTCTATCGATCGAGAGGATGTGCGACGTATAACATGGGCTATTCTACCAACGCTTATGATAGCTGTAGGTGCGGGCCTAACGATACCATTTATAAATATGTTTTTTGCGAAGGTTCATGGACTGGGAGATGCTTTCTTCGCCCTTTTTGGCGCGTTATCGCACGTCCTTGTAATGGTCACTGCCACCTTTATTCCTACTATAAAAAAGCGTCTGGGTTATGTTACAGGAATTACAGGTCTTCAGAGCGTAGGAGTACTGATTTTGATTGTGTTGGGTACGACGCAGTTCTATGCGGATATGCCTTGGGCCTTACCCATTGCATTGGGAGCGTTTATGGTGCGACAGCCCTTGATGAATTGCGCTGGTCCATTGACAACCGAAGTCAGTATGTATTATGTCGGTCAACGAAATAGGGAGTTAGTGGCTTCGGTGCAAAGTGCGATTTGGAGTGGGTCCTGGTTTTTTTCCTCTATGATTTTTGGGGTGTTACGGGATCGTGGTATAGACTACGTATTTATTATACTTGCTACTGCATCAATATATGTTTTAGGTGTTATTGGGTATCATAAACTTATTCGCCGATTAGAACGTGAAGGACGATATGAAGATCGCATTACTCAGTGATAGCCACAGCCATATAGATCAGAACATTATAGACACCATTCATGGTGTTGATGAGATTTGGCATGCGGGGGATGTCGGTTCCTGGAACGTGATTGAGCAGTTACAGACGATTGCTCCGCTTAGGGTGGTTTATGGTAATATTGATGATCATACGTTTCGCGCAGAATATCCACTCGACCTTCATTTTGAGATTCAAGGAATTCGCTTTTATATGACCCATATTGGGGGGTATCCTGGACGCTATGCTTCAAGAGTACGCGCCATCTTTTCGCAGATCCCATGTGATATCTTTATCTGTGGTCATTCCCATATCTGTAAGGTGATTCGTGATACGAAGTACAATCATCTTGTGATGAATCCTGGAGCAATAGGTCACCATGGTTTTCATGCCATCAGAACGCTTTTACTCTTTGAGATTATCAATGGCAAATTGGAGCATCTCAAAGTTGCTGAACTCGGACGTCGAGGACGTGTAAAGTAACTTTGTAAAATACGGATTGCTCTATCATTTTCTGCTTAGATTAGCACAGATTCATTACCATGAAACGCGTCGTTATTGGGTTTTTCTGGCTAGTATTTTTTTTGTGTGGACAGCACTTAGGAGCCCAACGTCCTGTAGATTCCCTTTTAACGTTATCCCATCACTCAGGACATTATTCCAATCCATTTTACCTAAAGGCATCGTACTCTCGAGATGCTACGGTTCGGTATTCTCGGGGAAAAGGAGCCATGGGAGGAGATACCTACCGCATGCCGGATTCTCTGTTAATCTCCTCAACAACGCCAATGCGTCTATTCTTTTCTGATAAGGACACATCATTTACGGTTGAGTTGTTTTATGCCATCAGTTTGGAGACCCGATTGCCCATAGTCTCTGTAGCTATAGATACGATAGATATGTGGGATTCGTTGCAAGGCATTTATGTGCCCGGGCCAGACATTTACTATGATTCTACGGAAGGATTCTGGTTGGGTAACAATTTTGAAAAAGGATGGGAAAAGCCTGTGTCGGTTGTTATGATAGATACTGCGAGTAGCGTGTGGGTCGCTCAAGCTGCTGGAATGAAAATTTTTGGTGGAATGTCTAAATTCTACAGTGAAAAGTCCTTGCGGCTGATCAGTAGAAGAGGATATGGACAATCAAGGTTTCGGCACAAATTTTTTAGGGATCGTGAGCGAGATAGCTATAAGAGTATTATTCTTCGGATGTCGGGCCAAGACTATAAGTCAACACGGTTTAGGGACGCATTAGCCACCCAGATTAGTAAGGATTTTAACATAGATATTCAGGAGTATCAACCTGCTTTACTTTTTTTAAATGGAGAAAATTGGGGGGTTTACAATCTACGTGAAAAAATCAACGCACGATTTGTAAGTGAAAGTTTGGAGGGAGGTAATGAGTCAGCCATAGACTTGATTCAAGGCCATAAAACAGCGGAGAGTGGAAGTGCTAAACCCTACCTCGAATTTTGGCAAAATCTAAAGCGATTAGCGCCGAATACGGAGGCTTTTCGCACAATGGTAGATACAAGTATTGACGTTCAGAACTTCTTAAATTTCCATATCGCTCAGATCTATTTGGTCAATCTTGATTACCGAGGAAATATCAGGTTTTGGAGAGAAGCTCCGCACGGTAAACTTCGCTGGATTATGTACGATACGGATTATGCTTTCGGCAAGAATCTCAATGCGAACAGGAACTTTCTTGCCATGCGGTTAAGCCCTGTAGCTACTGCTTATCATAATCCTCCTTGGTCTACTTATCCTCTTCGTAGGCTTATGGAAGATTCTGTTTATCGTCATGAGTTTGTCCTTCAGTCATGCTATGCGATGAGCGAGATTTTCTCTACCTCAAGAGTATTGCGCTACATCGATGCCTTTGAAGACGAGTATTACTTTGATATAAAAAACAATCATCCTCAAGGTCGGTGGTCAACATGGGTCGAAGACATCAAAAAAATCCGCCGTTTTGCCGAGGAACGTCCAGCTTACTATTTAGACCATCTCGCAGCATCCCTCGGATGCGATGAAAGGATTCAGGTAGTTTTTAACAACCCTCATTCAGATATAGTAGAATATCAGATCAACAATAATCGTTGGGTAAACCATCCCTTACTTGAGGGCACCTACTTTAAGGAGCTTTCCATTCCATGGCAGGCTAGGGTGGTCAACCATTACTACTATCTGGAGCAAACGAGTGATACCATTATTGGACATGACGTTGAAGATTCTATTCGGATTACATTCAATCCTGTTCCAAGAGAACTCAGTGAATACAATGGTCAGATTCTACTCAATGAAATTAGACCCCATAAGGATAGCGCGAAACAATGGATGGAATTTGTTTTGAGCGATGAAAAGGAGATTGACTTTGCTGGCTGGAGTATAGTCACTAAGCATGGGCAAAGCTATTTCAAGGACACTGTGCTATCGAATGAGCAGGTTATAGTTGTTGATAGCCCATGGTTTGCTTCTAGTTTTTTCAATCTTTCTAAAGAAGAAGATTACGTTTTTCTCCTTGATGAAAAGGGTCATCTTGTAGATGTTGTTTTTTATGAAGATGGCCGAAACCATCCTTTTGTTTTTAGACGTATTGTCGAAGAGGAAATTGTCTTAGACCATTTGAACTATGTTTCCGGAGAGGGTAGCCCTGGAGAAGTCAGTGATCCCTGCGCCAACCATTGGATTAATCCCAGTGAAGTAGTTCACAAAGCGGAAAAGGAAGTAAACTACATTATGGTGGCTGGTTTTGCAGTCGGCGCACTGTTGCTGGTATTGGCTCTAGGCACTTTCATATATCGCCAGCGCAAACAACAGGGTAAGGAGGCGCTAGACAGCACATCGCAATTGTAATGCTTCGGAAAGATGGGATACGCCAACTTCATCGCATTCTTCAAGATCAGCGATGGTGCGAGCAACTTTAATCGTACGATGTACAAGGCGTGCGGAAAGGTTAAGTTTTTCGATGGTGTGTTGAAGTAAGTCCACACTTTCACTGTTAAGATGCACCAACCGCTTGATCTGAGCACTTGTCATCATTGAATTGAGCATGATGTGCTTGTTTAAACCCTTTGCACTAAAACGTAGCTGCTGCCTTTGTCGAGCACGAATTACGCCTTCTCTGAGCACTGCAGATGATTGATTGTCCAATGGTTTGGTATTGCCTACTTCTAAGAGTGTTTTGGCATCAATTGGTTCAACGCCAATTTGTAGATCAATTCGCTCTAACAGAGGGCCACTAATCTTTGATTGGTATTGTCCTATTTGTCTAGGAGAACATTTACATTCTATAACTGGATGATTAAGGTATCCACATGGGCAGGGATTTACACTTGCAATCAACATAAAACGAGCAGGAAACTCAACTTTTCCATTAGAACGGCTTATGGTGATTTTATGGGACTCGATAGGTTGCCTCAGCACCTCTAAGGTTGATCGCTTAAACTCGTACATCTCATCAAGAAAGAGCACACCGTTATGTGCTAATGAAATCTCGCCAGGTTGGGGAAATCGACCGCCTCCCACTAGGGCCACATCTGATGTGGTATGATGGGGATCTCTGAAAGGCCGTAGTCCTGTTAAAATATGTTCAATGTTTTGACCGGCAACTTCATGAATGGAGAGCGTTTCAATGAATTCTTCATAGGATAGTGCAGGCAGGATACTTGGTAAACATCGACTTAACATGGTCTTTCCTGCGCCAGGTGGACCAATGAGCAGTAAATTATGACCACCAGCTGCCGCAATTTGCAATGCCCGTTTAGGAATAGTTTGCCCATACACATCTTTGAAGTCCGGAATATTAGTACTTGCTATAGCTGAGTGTTCTTCTCTTGAAGGGGGATCAAAGCACTCCTCTTTTGTGTTATTTTCAGATAGAAGTTCTGCAAGGGAAGCAATAAACAGTATGGGCATTGACTTAATCCACTGGCCTTGCAAGCGATTCTTTTCTGGTAGAATGAGCCCCTTCAAGTTAAGATCAAAAGCGACTCTACTCATTGCTAGAATTCCCTGGACATGCTTCACCATGCCATCTAAGGAGAGCTCACCTAAAATCAAGTATTGCGTAAAGCGCTCAATATCGATTTGTCCTGATGCACCCAATATGCCAAGGGCAATACATAGGTCAAAGGAGCTTCCTTCTTTCCTAAGATCAGCTGGCGCAAGATTAACAATGATTTTTTGCCTAGGCATAGAGTATCCTAGCGTTTTTAATGCGGTTTCTATTCTATGCCAGGACTCTCGAATTGCGTTGTCAGGTAGCCCTACCATATGGTATCCTATTCCTTGATGAATAGCTACTTCAATTCGAATGGGTCTAGCTTCAATTCCATGCAGGGCAGATGACCAAAGTTTCACTAGCATCCTGCGAAGTTTTTTAGATTAAATCATTTTGGTTTGATCCACTGATTAACGGTTATTCACAAGAGATTATTGATAAGTTTTTCGTAAGAATTTGGCCTTTTTTTATTATCATAAAATGAGTATGAAAGATATTCAAGCCACTGAGTTAACTGGTCAAATAAAATCCTCTTTACTAGGAGTCGCCATAGGAGATGCCCTAGGCGTTCCTGTTGAATTTACGACCCGAGATCAATGTAGACTTCTTCCCGTAACGGAGATGAAAGGGAATGGAACTCATTATCAAATCAAGGGAACGTGGTCTGATGACAGCTCGCTTACTTTTTGTTTGGCTGAGGGTTTGTGTAATCCTGAATTTGATTTGCGTGAAGTGGCAGACAATTTTGTCCGCTGGAGAAGAGAAAACTTTTGGACTGCCCGAGGAACGGTTTTTGATATTGGAAATACTACTAGGCGAGCTCTTCAAAATATTCAGAATGGTGAGGATTTGGAACATTGTGGGTTAGTTGATGAGAACTCCAATGGGAATGGTGCACTTATGCGGATTCTACCCCTTGTCTTCTATACTCGAAATAT
This sequence comes from Chitinophagales bacterium, assembly GCA_049890075.1. GTDB lineage: Bacteria > Bacteroidota > Bacteroidia > Chitinophagales > UBA8649 > UBA8649. The sequence continues at coordinate 9,003 of JBMHCE010000050.1, read as the reverse complement.
GTCAATTGAGGATCGATTCTTGTGGACTACGCGCGTTGCTAGTCTAACTCACGGGCATGGCATTTCCGTACTTTCTTGTTTTTATTATTTAGAGTTTGCTCGTCATTTAATGAAGGGCAGATCGAAGGTTGAGATTTATAAAGAATTACAAGGTGATATTCCTTCTTTCTTTCGTGACAAGCCAGCCATAAATCAACAGCTTCCTGTTTTATATCGACTGCTGACGGAAGATATCTCTGCAATCGATGAAAAGAATATCTACAGCGGCGGCTATGTAGTGCACACATTAGAGGCAAGTATATGGTGTCTACTTACGACAGATAACTATGCCGATTCAGTACTTAGAGCGGTGAATCTTGGTTGGGATACGGATACCACAGGTGCGGTTACAGGTGGCCTTGCGGGACTACTTTACGGAGAGGAATCATTTCCAACATCTTGGCTTGCTGAATTGGCGCAGTTAGATCGTATAATCGATTTGGCCAAACGCATGGCATCTGGTGTTCTCAACGTATAGGCAGACAACTTTGGACTAGTCCCGAGTAAGTACAGCATAATACCCAATCCTGCTTGCTGATAGGGCATCGGCTGATTTACAATGATCTAATGCTCCTTGTTTGACTTGATATGATCCTTTCCATGAACAGAGGTGCATCACATCTTCTATAGTGTTGTCGCAAGACAGCATGGCCTCAAACTGCCTTCTGCTATAAGAACTTTCACAAAACTTGATTAGATAATCTTGACTTGATGCTCTCACATAGTACTCCGTCTCGCCGGTTGGTAGTCCATTTTGGCCGACTTGATCCTTTTTTACCACAAGAAGGCCCCCGTATCCCCCTTTGTCAAAATCAAAGCCTTCATAATCGAGTTGATTCATGGCCTCTTGGTAGGATTTATTGAAGCAACCTGTACTTAACCACAGCAAGGAGGTGGCATAAAGTATGGCTCTGAAAGAAGGTAAGCGCATTATAGTTGGTTTAGTTAGGATGTGGCTTTTTTGAAGATACATATTGATTTCATGTTTTACATTTAAGGATGCCTCAGTTAATAGCACCCCATCACATAGAACCAGGAATAAAGAAATATCAAGGGGTTGTTGATCAACACTTGCAACAAATCATAAACAATGCCAAGTTGGATTATACCCCTTATGTCTTTAATGACGGCAGAATTTTGCTCGTAATGCCAGGAAATCTTTCAGCCTTCTTGTATTCGAATAAAGAGGAGCTCTATGCCAAACTAAGCTTAGAATAAACTGAATGGTAATTAGGGCTTGCCAAGTTTAGCAATCTCAGAATACATAGTACGCGGTGGTAATGGTGTAAAGTCAAAGTTTGCCCAAGTCTCATTGTAGAAGTCTGCGTCGGTAATAGATAATACAGGCCTGCTATTTGCCATAAAAAAGGCGATAATTTGTCCTTCAGTACTTACATCAAGACTTCGTGTAAAGGTATGGTAGGTGGAAAAGCCACGAGGAATGATAACTGCACCACTTTCCCTTGCATAAAAGAATACCTTGCCATATTCGGCACAAGGGAAGTCTACCGAGAGGGTTGGATTTTCTTTTCGTTCAATAGGTTTTCCAAGACCGTTCCATCCGTTGTTGAGTGTATGAGCGTACATTGGTCGCTCTGTCAAATTTCGTGGGCTGTCTTGATTGTCGCGACGATTACTTGCGGTATTCATATAGATTTCCTGAGGGAAGAAGAGGTTATGCCAACCCAGCAAGAGCCCCAGCCCTTCATTGCCTAGGATATCCGCTTTGCCTTTCATAAACTTTGGGTAAGCTGCCATGACCTGCCACCCTTCGAATAGACCCTGTTTCCGAAGCAAGTTGATGCTTCGGTAGATTAGTGCTGATTCGTAGAAAGTTGTAAGCTTTTCTTCTAATTCTTCATTACTATAGATTGATGTACACGCCTTATGTAATTCTTTGTGATTTGACTTAAGGTCATCTTGTGATATCTTAAGTGATTTTCTTGCCACTTCATACAAGGCATGATCAACGGCTAGCGAATGACTAGCTAGATTTGATGTCTTAGCAAGAACTCGGTTAATCACTTCATTTTCCTTGGAATAGGGTCGTTTGTAAGGGCTGAAAAGATCTTTTGCTAGGCTATATACCTTGGAGAAGTTAGGAAGTCCTGCGTCGGAGAATAAGGAGATATATGTTGATTTTAGCGTCTCAATATCCCTAATCTGGTTTGATATAACGTCGTTGAATTGTTGTCGGGTTAACTCATCAAAAGCTTTTGGATCAGCGTCCATAATTTCTCGAAGGTGATGAAGGTTAGACGTGTCTCCACTTTCAATAAGGTGGAGTAGTCCTGACAGGATGATTGGTCCTTCGGTGCTTTGTGTCCAAAATGGAGATACATTTTGATCTGCCGTAAAGTGAAATAGGGTATCGGGTTTGGCTCTGTAACTAGCTGCCATGGCTTCACCAGGCATAATGATTAGCCAAGAATTAGCTTGTTTAGGTTCAACGACTTTGCCGTCGAAACGAGCATAAAATCGGTTGACGTATACCGGCGAGAATGCTCCATTACTCGTTGTGGTATGCATGCCATTACTGATGAGATGCTGAGGTCCTGTACCTTCTGATATCAGCAATTCAATTTTACTTCCTGCGGTAAAGTTAGGAGGGAGGTCTGCTGAATTTTTTGGCAAGTAGATCAGTGCTCCTTGTTCTGTTAGAAACAATCCATCTTTTGTGGGATTCCAATACCGTACATCATCTACCTGTTTTAGCTTATCCATAATGTAGGATACAGATTCCCTTGGCGCATACTCAAATACTACATCCAAGGTATTGTCGAGCTTTCGAAAATCTTGTCCAAAGCCAGCATTGATTCTGACATCATAGTTTATAGCGTTCGTTATTCGGTTTGACGCATTTTCATATCGGAGTTTGTTAACAGCTTCAGGTATAGCATGCATCGTAAAATAGATGCGGTCAACAAAGAAGGCAGGATTTTTTCGTGAAAACTGATCAAGGTGATCATGTATGATCTGAATATCATGTCGATTAGGAAAGGTAAGGCTATCCAATCCACCGTAGTCAAAACGTATGGTAAACGAGTCGTTGGCTGGTACTTCTTGACTGTACGATGGGTAAACGAGTCCTAGACAGAGAGAGAAAAGAAAGCATGTAATGTTTTTAGTCATAGCTAGTATCGTTAATCGAATAACGTAATCGAAATTATAGATGTTTCATGGATTTGTACTTTCATAACGCAGAACAAGTCAAATTAGCATGACGAGTAGTAAAATTTCTAGGTATTGGATCTTTCTTGGTAGCGAGCTACGGGCCGAACTTCGACACTTACAAGGCCTTGCTGCTCAGACCATGTTTGTTGTTGTTGCCAGTTATCTGTTGTATGCGGGATTGGTCCTTTTAGGGCATATTGATCTGCCCAATCAAGTGCTTCATGTAATTTTTTGGCTCGTGATGATTTTTACGATTGTCAACTCAACATCGTCCACTTTCTCCCGAGATGCGTCGGGTAGGGACCTGTATTACTATTCGTTGCTTCATCCTTTGACGTATTTCACAGGAAAGTTGTTATCCGCTCTAGTCATCATTCTCATTCATTCCCTGCTACTTTCCTTTGTTTTTCAGCAGATCTTTGGGTTGACCTACATGCTGTCTCTTCATTGGTTGGCGGTCATGGCTTGTGGTGTTTTTGGTATGACAACTTTGTTCACATTGATTGCCTCGATGGCTTCAAAGACTAACCAAAGTCAAATTCTGGCAGTGGTTCTTGGGTTTCCTTTAGCCATTCCTTTTCTTTTGTTTATCCTCAAAAGTTTACACGCTGTTGAACTTGTTTATGCCGAGAGTTTTAGCCTTGCAAGCTTGACTTCTCTATTGGTTTTTGATGGCTTAATTCTTGGCCTAAGCTTATTGCTCTTTCCCTATATTTGGGGGGATTAACTCAAGAAATTTTGAATCGATTATTGCGACATTGGTGGTGGAAAATACTTGGGCTGGGATTAACCTTTTATGCTATTGTTATGGCATTGGCAACTCCTTTGAGTTCTGGAATACAAGTCAACCTTATAGAACATAACTCAGATACCTTGTTATCTGTCAAGGCGCATAATGCTGATTTTGTTCTTGGAGAAAAAACACTAAAACTTTGGGCTCACGGACCTGACGGATACTATTCCATTTCAGATTATTCGATTGAAGGTGCAGATAGCTTAACCATTCCACTTAGCAACATTTATTTTTGCGATAGCAGCGGTGAGCTGGCCTATCTCGACTTGGTTGCCTATACAGAGACAACGGGCTTAGTTGGCTCTGATAATGCCATACCTACACGAGGTGCGCAACGGATTGAGGGTTTGACTAGCGAAGATGTTTCCTCCTTCCCGAGGGGTAGCGAAGGGTTTGTCTTTCCTAATCGACGCATTTTGGATGAAACCATTCGAAATCTTATGTTTCATGTTACCATGTGGTTTGGTATGGTTGGTTTATTGCTTTTCGGCTTTATTTATGCCATAAAGTATATTCTAGGAAATCAGCTTAAGTATGACGTTTGGGCGTCTTTAGCCAATGCGGTTGGTTTAGGATTTGGTGTTCTTGGGCTGCTTACCGGTATGGTGTGGGCGAAGTATACATGGGGCGCATTTTGGGTCAATGATGCTAAACTCAATGGAGCTGGGTTAGGGGTTTTAATGTATCTAGCCTATTTTCTCCTAAGAAACAGTATTGATAACCCCAGGAAGCGGGCTCGCATCAGTGCGGCGTACAACGTGATTGCTTTTGTACTCTACATCATGTTCATTTTTGTTCTTCCGAGATTACAAGGCGTAGATAGCTTACACCCTGGGCAGGGGGGCAATCCCGCGTTTTCATCCTACGATTTGGACAATGCGCTTCGCATGGTGTTTTATCCTGCGGTGATAGGATGGACATTTATTGGTTTTTGGATCTTTGATATTCTTCGGAGACTAAATGATTTAAACAATATAAACTAGCTCAATGATGACAATTATAATGCAGTTAATGGCTATGCTAAGTCAGGTTGCTTTCTTTAATCCTAGGGGTGATGGGAAGTACCCCGTAGTAATCATTGTATTACTGATTGTATTCCTCGGATTAGCTGGAGTGCTCGTTTATCTAGAAAGAAGATTGCGCAAGCTCGAGAAATAATCTTCTTCGATGATCAAGCCCAATATTTTTTTAAAATATTTTAACAATTAGGGTTTTTTACTGCTTACCTTCATAACGTCATAAAACAGAAACTATGTCGAATTATAGCTTTTACCAAGATGTGGAACACTATGTTGATGAGGCGTCAAAGTACACTCGTTTTCAAAAGGGTATTCTTGATCAGATACGTCAATGTAATAGTGTTTATCGGATGAAGTTCCCCGTCAAGATGGGGAATGAAGTTCATGTAATTGAAGCCTATCGGGTTCAACATAGCCACCACCGACTCCCAACAAAAGGAGGTATTCGTTTTTCTACTGCCGTTAATCAAGACGAGGTAAAAGCGCTTGCCGCCTTAATGACCTATAAGTGCGCTATCGTAGACGTTCCTTTCGGCGGTGCAAAGGGAGGAATTAAGGTAAGTCCATCTAAGACTTCACCAGCCATGATGGAAAAGATTACGCGCCGTTATACCACGGAGCTTGTTAAGAAGAATTTTATAGGTCCTGGTTTGGATGTGCCTGCACCCGATTACGGATCAGGTGAGCGAGAAATGGCTTGGATCCTTGACACTTACACGGCCTTGAAGCCCGGTGAAGTTGACGGCTATGGCTGTGTTACTGGAAAGCCCGTACATCTTTACGGAATTCGCGGAAGAACAGAAGCCACAGGCCGTGGGGTAGTTTATGCTCTGAATGTTGCTTGCAGCTACAAAAAAGACATGGAAGCACTGGGTCTTGAGGTTGGTTTAGAAGGGAAAACTGTGGCAGTCCAAGGTCTAGGAAATGTAGGATACCATGCGGCTCGAATTATACAAGAATACGGCTGTAAAGTCGTAGGTATCGCTGAGCGTGAAGGATCGATCTATTGTGCTGAAGGATTTGACGTTGAGAAAGTATACAAGTTCCGTCAAGCCAATGGATCATTGCTAGAATACCCTGGTGCAACCGTAATGAAGGAGCGAAATGACATACTGTATTTGGATGTCGATATATTGATTCCAGCAGCGCTGGAAAATCAGATTAATAAGTCCAATGCGAAAAAAGTTAAGGCAAAGATTATTGCCGAGGCGGCTAATGGTCCGATTTCTCGCGAAGGCCAAGACATTCTCCTCAAGAAAAACATCTTAATACTTCCTGATATCTATGCAAATGCTGGAGGGGTAACCGTTTCTTACTTCGAATGGCTTAAGAACCTATCCCATGTTCGCTTTGGTCGGATGAAGAAGCGTTTTGAAGAGAATACCCAGCTTAACTACATTGAGATGGTTGAGGACATGACGGGTAAATCTGTAGGTGCTCGGGAAAAGAAGGCGATGATTCGCGGTTCCAATGAGACCGATTTGGTTAACTCCGGTTTAGAGGATACCATGATAGAGGCCTATCATGCGATCAAGGAGACGCAAAAGCGAACCAAGACGGATCTCCGCACAGCAGCCTTTACTCTAGCCATAACTAAAGTGGGTGTTGCCTATCAAGGTATGGGTATCTTCCCATAATGGGAATTTGTAAAACTTGTTGGTTGTCTATCGTATTAGGATAGAATGTTTCACCTGCTAGTGTGCGTGGGAGCAATGTTGTGTTGCCCTTAAGATTTTATACTGGCCAATAACGAGGCATAAGGTAGCAGGCAGCTCAATCCATAAGGTAGTGCTGAGCGAATGATTGCCATGGGTTATGTAATGGCCAAGACTAAGTCCAACTAAGCCAAGTACAAGAAGAATAATCCATACTTTGTTATCCTGCCAAAGATGCTTGTGGCGGTAGATCAAAAGACCGCTGAACCCTGCAATAAGCGCAACAAATCCATTAGAGACATATTCATTCAACGAGGTATTCACCTCAAAAAATGGAAGGAGTAATGTAATCAGCGGCAAACTGATACAATGAATAAGACAGGCAACACTAAGAAACCAGGTGAGGTTTCTAAAACGGATGTTGGAAAACTTCATCGCCACGAAGGTAATCTAATTGCAACGAAGTTGCACCATTACGAATAAAGAGTAATGGGAGGCTGGACTATCGAGTGAACTTCTCTTTGATACGTGCAGCATTACCTCGAAGACCTCGTAGATAAAACAACTTCGCACGACGCACTTTACCTCTTTTGCTCACTTCAATCTTATCTACAAAAGGTGAATACAGAGGGAATACACGCTCCACACCGATACCACCGGACATTTTACGTACGGTAAACATTTTGTCCGTTCCTTCACCACGTACGTTGATGACAACACCTTTGTAGGTCTGGATTCTTTCTTTTTCCCCTTCCTTGATTTTGTAGTCAACAGATACAGTATCTCCTGCCTTAAATTCAGGATGGTTGAATTCACTCGCTACGGCTTCTTGTACTTTAGCAATTCTTGCGTCCATGGTGTCTATTCTAAACGTTTAATAAAGTTTACCGATATCAATCGGACGCCAAAGATAGTGTAATCCCTTGAATTCTCGAAGATTTTCTCAAAAAGAAAGGAATCTAACTACTCAAGAAGATCGGGTCGACGTTCTTGGGTTCGTTTTTCACGTTGGTTATCCTTCCAATCTTGAATTTTAGAAGCATTACCAGAACGCAAAACCTCAGGAACCGTTTGGTCTCTCCAAGTTTCGGGTCGTGTGTATACCGGTGGTGCTAAGAGCCCATCTTGAAAGGAATCGGTTAGTGCAGAGCTTTCATTGTTTAGCGCGCCAGGAATCAGCCGACCTATGCTATCAACGAGAATAGCTGCTCCTAGTTCACCTCCCGAGAGTACATAGTCTCCTATGGATACTTCTCTGGTAACATATGTAGTTCTTATGCGTTCGTCAATTCCTTTGTAATGACCGCAAATCAAAATAAGATGAGTAGCAAGTGATAACTGATTTGCTGTGCTTTGATTCCAAGTCTCGCCATCCGGCGCTAGGTAGATTATGTCGTCGGCTTGTTGCCAAGCTGGAATCGATTCAATAGCCTGAGCAAGGGGTTCACACATCATTACCATACCTGCCCCTCCTCCATAGGCATAATCATCTATTTGTTTATGCTTGCCGATACCAAAGTCTCGTATATCATGGACATGTACCTTGAGTAACTCCCGTTCTTGAGCTCGTTTAAGAATCGAGTGGCTAAAGGGACTATCTAGAAGATTAGGTACTGCTGATAGGATGTCGATGCGCAACATAGTAGATCAAAGATAAATATCTAATAGGCCATCAGGTAGTGAGAGGGTAAGTTGACTGTTTTCAGCTAAGAGAACGATTTCGGGCGTGTGTGGAACAATAATCATAGATCCTGATGTGTGTAGTATTTCTATGATACCATTGGCTGTGCTTTGGTCAATGCTCTGAACAATTCCAATAGGTTCTCCATGGGTATCCACTGCATGCCATCCAACCCAAGATTCCAAGTTTTCAGATGCTGGTAATAGCTGATTAAAATCTTCTTCACTGATTGCTAAGGAAGCATTCACATAGGGTTTGACTTCCTCTTCACTTGAGTAATGGTTTAGCTTAATCACCCAATCTCGACCTTGTTGACGTATAATCTCTTCGATGGTAAATGGAATAAAGTCATAACCAAAGTCTAGCCAGATCCAGGATGGGCTATCAATAACTAGATCATAGTCAAGGAAAACGCGGAGGTTGCCTTTATAGCCGTGGGGCCTTCCCACTTTACCAATGGTCTTGAGCGTTGGAATTGCGCTTTGCATGGCACAAAAATAAGAAAGGGAGCACCTAAGTGCTCCCTTCCATGAAAACCATTTATGTTGGTTAGACTTTATTTTGCGATAGCCACTTGTTGGCTCATCATCCCGTCATTGTTGCTTACTACAACGATGTAGATACCGTTGTTTAAGCTTTTCG
>JBMHCE010000049.1:0-77302 GCA_049890075.1 Chitinophagales bacterium | reverse complement strand
GCAACGGAAAAAGCATGGCTGAAAAACTTGCTGCAGAAATCATGGCAGCGGCAAACGGCGAAGGTGCTGCAGTGAAGAAAAAGGAGGACACGCACCGCATGGCGGAAGCGAACAAAGCATTCTCTCACTTTAAGTTCTAATAATAACTCACAACGAATAGATAAGAAACCATGGCTAAGGATCTTAATTATCAAAGGAATATTGGAATCGCTGCCCACATTGATGCGGGTAAGACGACGACCACAGAACGTATTCTCTTCTACACGGGTATCTCTCACAAAATCGGGGAGGTGCACGACGGTGCTGCCACTATGGACTGGATGGAGCAGGAGCAGGAGCGTGGTATTACTATTACCTCTGCTGCGACAAACTGTGATTGGGTTTACCGTGATGATAAGTACAACGTAAACATTATTGATACTCCGGGTCACGTAGACTTTACCGTTGAGGTAAATCGTTCCCTTCGTGTTCTTGATGGTCTAGTGTTCTTGTTCTCTGCCGTAGATGGTGTTGAGCCACAGTCAGAAACGAACTGGCGTCTTGCAGATAACTACCGCGTTCCACGTATTGGTTTTGTAAATAAGATGGACCGACAAGGTGCAGACTTCCTTGAAGTTTGTCGTCAGGTGCGCGAAATGTTAGGATCTAATCCAATTCCTCTTCAGCTACCAATCGGTGCAGAGGATGATTTCAAAGGAGTTGTTGACCTTATCTCAAACAAAGCGATTGTTTGGAATACAGATGACTTCGGAATGACTTACGAAGAAATTGAAATGCCAGCAGACATGGTTGACCAAGTTGCTGAGTATCGCCAGATTCTTGTCGAGGCAGTTGCTGAGTATGATGAGGCGTTAATGGAGAAATTCTTCGAGGATGAGAATTCTATCACTGAGGATGAAATGATCGAGGCGCTCAGAAAAGCAACTATCGATATGAGCATTATCCCAATGATGTGTGGTTCTGCTTTCAAAAACAAAGGAGTTCAGGCAGTCTTGGACGCAGTTATCCGATTTATGCCTTCTCCACTTGATGTTCCTCCAGTTGAGGGAACGAACCCAGATACAGACGAAGTAGTGCAGCGCAAGGCTGAGACGAGTGAGCCATTTTCAGCGCTTGCTTTTAAGATTGCTACTGACCCTTACGTAGGTCGTCTATGCTTCATGCGTGTGTACTCAGGTCAGCTCGATGCTGGTTCTTATGTAAAGAATACACGTTCAGGTAAAAAAGAACGTATCTCACGTCTTTTCCAGATGCACTCTAACAAGCAGAACTCTATTGAGTCACTAGGTGCTGGAGATATCGGAGCCGGTGTTGGATTCAAAGATATTCGTACAGGGGATACGCTATGTGCTGAAAATGCGCCGATCGTATTAGAGTCAATGGACTTCCCGGATCCAGTTATTGGACTAGCCATCGAGCCTAAGACACAGAAGGATGTCGATAAATTAGGTATGGCACTTGCCAAGCTTGCTGAAGAGGATCCTACATTCCAAGTGGCTTATAATGAAGAAACAGGACAGACTGTAATCAGCGGAATGGGTGAGCTTCACCTTGAGATTATCGTTGATCGTCTAAAGCGTGAGTTCAAAGTAGAGTGTAACCAAGGTGCTCCTCAAGTTAACTACAAAGAGGCACTTACTACATCTATTGAACACCGCGAAACGTATAAGAAGCAGTCGGGTGGTCGCGGTAAGTTCGCTGATATCCAATTCGAAATTGGACCAGTCGAGCAGACTGAGGACGCGAAAGAGGGCTTGACCTTCGAAAACGCCATCTTCGGGGGATCTATTCCAAAAGAATTTATTCCATCGGTTGAGAAAGGATTCAAGGATGCTATGAATAACGGGCCGCTTGCCGGATTCGGAATTGATAGCATGCGTGTTCGTCTTTTTGACGGTTCTTTCCACGCGGTTGACTCCGATCAATTATCCTTCGAGTTAGCGGCTAAAATGGGATTCCGTGAAGCAGCTAAAAAAGCAAAGCCAGTTCTTCTTGAGCCAATCATGAAGCTTGAGGTACTTACACCTGATGAATATACAGGGGACATCGTAGGTGACCTTAACCGTCGTCGAGGCCTCATGCAAGGAATGGATGCCAAAGGTTCTGGTCAGGTGATTAAGGCTAAGGTGCCTTTATCGGAGATGTTCGGGTACGTAACGGATTTACGTACAATCTCTTCAGGACGAGCAACTTCTTCTATGGAGTTTGACTCATTCCAACCCGCTCCAGATGGTGTAGCTAAAAAAGTAATTGAAGAACGCAGTTAAGCAGTAAAAAGGTCCAATAATGACACAACGAATTCGCATAAAACTTAAATCCTACGACTACAATCTTGTAGACAAGTCTTCAGAGAAGATTGTAAAGACAGTTCGTAGCACAGGAGCTGTAGTGAGTGGTCCAATCCCTCTCCCTACGAAGCGTAAGATATTTACCGTATTGCGTTCACCTCACGTAAATGGTAAATCTAAAGAGCAGTTTCAGCTTGATACCTACAAGCGTTTATTAGATATTTATTCGTCAACATCCAAAACAATCGATGCGCTGATGAAACTTGAACTTCCAAGTGGCGTCGATGTGGAGATCAAAGTATAACACTCATGAAAGCTATTTTAGGAACAAAGGTTGGTATGACCAACTTTACCGATGCGGATGGTAATCGCATACCCTGCACGGTAATTAGCGCTGGTCCTTGCAGCGTAATTCAAGTGAAGACCGAAGAAACAGATGGTTACAATGCTGTTCAAATCGGTTACGAGGATAAGAAAGAAAAACATACGACACGTGCCATGCAAGGGCACTTCGACAAAGCAGGTGTTTCTCCGAAACGTCACCTTGTTGAGTTGCGTGACTTCGACTTTGAAAAGAACCCGGGCGACGAGCTTACGGTAGACCTTTTCGAGGAAGGGGATAAAGTGAACGTTGTAGGTACTTCAAAAGGTAAAGGTTTCCAAGGTGTTGTTAAGCGTCATGGCTTTAGTGGGGTAGGTGGCCGTACACATGGTCAGCATAACCGCGAGCGTGCACCGGGATCTATCGGTATGGCATCGACTCCTTCTCGTGTTCTTAAGGGAATGAGAATGGCTGGTCGTACAGGAAACGAGCGCGTTACGGTGAAAAACCTAAAGGTGTTACGTATCCTTTCTGAAGATAACCTCATAGTAGTATCAGGTAATGTTCCTGGTCACAAGGGATCTACTGTATTAATCAAGGCATAAGGCAATGAAAATTGAAGTAAAAAATATTCAAGGCGAAAACGCTGGACGTAAAGTCGAATTACCTGCAGACATCTTCGGTGTTGAGGTAAATGATCACGTACTCTATTTAGAGGTTAAGCGTCACTTAGCAGAATTGCGTCAAGGAACGCACAAGGCAAAGGAGCGTGGTGAGATTAAAGGCTCTACCAAGAAGATTCGCAAGCAGAAGGGGAGCGGAGGCGCCCGTTTTGGTAATATCAAAAACCCACTCTTTAGAGGAGGAGGTACGGTATTCGGTCCACGTCCACGCAAGTATGGTTTCAAACTGAACCGAAAGGTTATGGAGTTGGCCTTAAAATCTGCGTACAGCCAGAAGGCTCAGGAAAAGGCGGTAGTAGTTGTTGAGGATATCGCGATGGATGCTGCCAAGACGCAAGAGTTTGCGGCCATCCTCGAGCGACTAGGTTGTGGAGCAAAAGCGCTATACGTCAGCCCAGAGGTACAAGAAAATGTAGCTCTTTCTTCTCGCAACCTACCTAAGGCGTCTACCATGTCCCTGCGAGATGTTACGACCTACGATGTTATGAATTGCCAAACACTTGTTTTGAGTGAATCGGCTATCAAAGAAATGGTAAATAACTAGTCATGCGTATTCTAGAAGATATTTTAATCAAGCCTATCGTAACGGAGAAAAGCACCGCTCTTGGTGAGAATCTTAACCGCTACTCTTTTGTCGTCCGCAAGGATGCGAACAAAATCCAAATCAAGGAGGCTGTAGAAAAAATGTATGAGGTAAGTGTAACCGAAGTGCGAACGATGGTTATGCCTGGAAAAAATAAAATTCGATACACAGCGAAAGGTTTGAGCAAAGGGCGCAAGCCATCTTTCAAAAAGGCTATTGTATCGATTGCTGAGGGAGAGGAAATCGATTTTTACAGCAACATTTAAGCAAATCACTAAGCATTAGAAGCTATGGGAATAAAAAAATTCAAACCAGTTACACCGAGTGAGCGCTTCCATTTAGGAAGTGACTTCGCTGAGTTGACGACGGATAAGCCGGAGAAATCACTGTTAGCTCCTATCAAAAAGAGTGGTGGGCGAAACAGCAAGGGGCGCATGACAATGCGTTACCGTGGAGGAGGTCACAAGCGCCGTTATCGAATTATCGATTTCAAGCGTGATCGTTTCCATTCTCCTGCGGAAGTACTCACTATTGAGTATGATCCGAACCGTTCTGCGCGAATCGCTCTAGTTCAATATCCAGATGGTGAAAAGCGATACATCATCGCTCCAGCTGGGTTAAAGGTTGGACAAAAGATTGAATCCGGTAAAGGAGTTAGCCCTGAAGTGGGTAATGCTCTATACCTTGATGAGATTCCATTAGGTACGGTAATCCACAACATTGAGCTACAGCCAGGAAAAGGTGCTGAGTTAGCAAGAAGTGCTGGTTCTTACGCACAGCTTAGTGCTCGAGAAGGTAAGTACGCGATCGTAAAGCTTCCTTCTGGTGAGACTCGTCTTATTTTAAGAACGTGCCTAGCGACCATCGGTTCTGTCTCTAATGCTGACCACCAGTTGAAGGTGTTAGGTAAGGCAGGGCGTAAGCGTTGGTTAGGACGTCGTCCAAGAACACGTGGTGTAGCGATGAACCCTGTTGATCACCCAATGGGTGGTGGTGAAGGCCGTCAGTCAGGAGGTCATCCAAGATCTCGTACAGGTCTTTATGCCAAAGGAAAGAAAACACGGAATCCGAATAAGGCTTCCAACCGATTTATTATTAGTAAACGTAAGAAGTAATTCTCATGCCAAGATCAGTCAAAAAAGGGCCGTATGTGGCGCACAAATTGTTAAAGAAAGTCGATGCTATGAACGACTCAGGCAAGAAGTCTGTGATCAAAACATGGTCTCGAGGTTCATTGATTCTACCGGATATGGTAGGGCATACAATCGCTGTGCACAATGGAAATAAGTTCATTCCTGTTTTCGTAACAGAAAACATGGTAGGTCATAAACTAGGTGAGTTTGCTCCTACGCGAACATTTAAAGGTCACTCTTCGAAAAAGCTTAAATAAGAATTATGGGTAAGCGTAAAAGAGAAATGGCAGCAGCCATCAAAGAATCTCGCAAATCAGTCTTTGTTGCTAAAGGAAGTTATCCATCGTCTCCACGCAAAATGCGTTTAGTAGTGGATCTAATCCGTGGCAAAAGTGTAGAGGAGGCATTATATATTCTCAAGTTCTCTAAGCAAGAAGCTAGTGAGAAGTTAGAAAAACTTGTCTTGTCTGCAATCAATAATTTTGAGCAAAAGACAGGAGAGCGTCCTGAGGAGTATGGTCTTTTTATCAAAGAGATTATGTGTGGCGGTGGTCGTATGCTAAAGCGCTTCAGACCAGCACCCCAAGGAAGAGCTCATCGTATTAGAAAACGCTCCAATCACGTAACCGTTGTTTTGGGTACAGCCAAGGAGTTGCCAGGACAACAAGTAGAAGCAGTGGTTGAGGAAACAGAAGCAGCAGAAACTGAATAGAAAGAAAACGTATTTAAACACTGAAAGACAGGTTAATAGAACGTAAATATTAAATTTTGTTCGGAAGGCAAATCTCCGTAATTTCGCCTTCCCTTAAAAAACAAGGAATATGGGTCAAAAAACAAATCCAATAGCGAATCGTCTCGGGGTCATCCGAGGATGGGATTCTAATTGGTTCGCCGATAAGAAAACATCTAGTGAAAAACTCGTTGAAGATGAGAAGATTCGCGAGTACCTACACGCTCGTATTTCTAAAGGTGGAATTGCCCGTATTATTATTGAGCGCACACTCAAGAGAGTAACGGTAACCATCTCAACTTCTCGTCCTGGAATCATCATTGGTAAAGGAGGATCTGAGGTAGATCGTTTACGCGAAGAGCTAAAAAAGCTCACTAAAAAAGACGTTCAAATCAACATCATTGAGATCCGTCGTCCTGAACTTGATGCAAACATAGTAGCGGAAGGAATTGCTAAGCAGCTTGAAGCTCGTGTTAATTTCCGTCGCGCTTGTAAGATGGCCGTTGCCTCTACGATGCGTATGGGAGCTGAGGGAATTAAGGTTCGTGTTTCAGGTCGTTTGGGCGGTGCTGAGATGAGCCGTGTGGAAGAGTATAAAGATGGTCGTACGCCATTACATACTTTCCGTGCAGATATTGATTATTCACTCAAAGTGGCTCAAACAATCTACGGAAAGATTGGAGTTAAAGTGTGGATTTGTAAAGGAGAGGTACTTGGTAAAAGAGACCTTACTCCAATGCTTGATAAGAAACCTAAATCGAAGCGTGATGGCGGGAATCGTCGACCACGTAGACAAAACTAGTAACGATGTTATTACCTAAAAGAGTCAAATGGCGCAAGCAGCAGAAAGGGCGCATGAAGGGAAACGCTGGACGTGGACATACCGTAGATTTCGGTAGTTATGGTCTCAAGTCTTTAGATTCTCACTGGATCACCAATCGCCAGATTGAGTCAGCTCGTGTTGCCTTAACACGTCATATGAAAAGGGAAGGAAAAGTTTGGATCCGAATCTTTCCAGACAAGCCTTACACACGTAAGCCATTAGAGGTACGAATGGGTAAGGGTAAAGGTGCTCCAGAAGGATGGGTGGCCGTTGTTAAACCAGGTCGCATTCTGTTCGAAGTGGATGGTGTTCCAGCAGACGTAGCGCGTGAAGCACTAAGACTTGCCGCACAGAAACTTCCGGTGAGAACCAAAACAGTTACACGAATCGATCACGTAGAAAAATAGAATCATGGCGGTACGAAAAGAAGACATAGTTGATTTATCCCCTGCTGAGCTTGTAGAGCGCATCCAGGAGGAGAAGCGTATGCTCCAGAAGCTGCGTTTCAACCATGAGGTGTCGTCGATCGACAATCCCATGAAAATCCGTGATAGTAGACGAGATATTGCTCGTTTAATGACGGAATACAATCGTAGAAAAAATGCAAATACTGAATCATGAGCAGTGAACAGACATTAACACGCAATCTTCGTAAGACGCGTATTGGAATCATCACCAGCGACAAAATGGAAAAGACCATTACTGTAGCTGTTGAGCGTCGTGTTAAGCACCCACTATATGGGAAGTTTATGAAGAAGACAAAGAAGTATCATGCCCATGATGAGGAAAATACGGCCCGTATCGGTGACCGTGTGCGCATCATGGAAACGCGTCCCTTGAGCAAAAGCAAGAGATGGCGCTTGGTAGAAGTTATAGAACGCGCGAAATAATAGACAATGTTACAGCAAGAGTCAAGAGCAAATGTCGCAGACAACAGTGGAGCTAAGGAAGTTCTCGTCATCAAGGTGTTAGGTGGTTCTAAGCGCCGCTACGCTTCTATTGGTGACCAGGTAGTTGTTACGGTTAAGAAGGCCATGCCTTCTGGTAACGCGAAAAAGGGAACGGTACACAAGGCGGTTGTCGTGCGTACAAAAAAAGCGATTAAAAGAAAAGATGGATCTCATATCCGTTTTGATGAGAATGCTGTGGTGTTACTCAATCAAGGAGGAGACCTCAGAGGTACACGTATTTTCGGCCCTGTAGCTCGCGAGCTGCGTGAGACGGATTTCATGCGTATTGTTTCACTTGCACCTGAGGTGCTTTAATCCTACGTCATGGCAAGAGGAAGGTTCGAAAACAAAATGAAGATTAAAAAGGGTGACCAAGTAGTGGTTATCGCTGGAGTAAGCAAGGGAGCGAAAGGAGAAGTCCTTGAAGTATATCCTGCTAAGTCTAAGGTGCTCGTCGACGAGGTAAATATGATCTCGAAGCACGAAAAACCTAATGCAAAGAATCCAGAAGGAGGTATAGTAAAGAAGCCAGCACCAATACATGTTTCAAATGTTATGCTGATTGATCCGAGTTCGGGAGAACCAACACGGGTTTCTATTCAGCGTGACGAGAATGGTGTGAAGCGTATTGCTAAAAAATCAGGTCAAGAAATATAAAGTCAGGTTATCATGAGTACGCATACACCCAACTTACAGACAAAATATAAAGAAGAAGTAGCTCCTGCCTTAATGGAGACTTTCGGTTATTCTTCACCTATGGCGATTCCTCGTCTATTGAAGATCAACCTTAACCAAGGAGTTAATGGTGCTGTAACCGACAAGAAGTTGGTTCAGTCAGCGGTAGAAGAGATGTCTTTAATCGCCGGTCAACGCGCTGTGTCTACGATCGCAAAGAAGTCGGTGTCTAACTTCAAGTTAAGAGAAGGGATGCCGATCGGTGCAAAGGTTACTTTGCGCCGCACGAACATGTATGAATTCCTCGAGCGCTTAATCTGTGTTGCCCTACCGCGAGTCCGTGACTTCCGTGGAGTAAGCGACAAGGGTTTTGATGGCCGTGGAAACTTCACTATGGGAATCAAGGAGCAAATCATTTTCCCGGAGATAGTGGTCGATAAAATCTCCAACATCAATGGTATGGATGTAACATTCGTAACATCAGCCAAGACAGATAAGGAGGCATATGAATTATTAAAACTTATGGGAATTCCCTTTAAAAAATAATTATGGCTAGAAAATCAGTACAAGCACGCCAGGCAAAACGAGAAAAGCTCGTTGCAAAATTTGCTGAACGAAGAGCTCAGCTCAAGGCAGAAGGTGATTATGAGGGCTTGGATAAGCTTCCTAAAAATGCTTCTCCTGTGCGTCTCAAAAATCGTTGCGGCATCACTGGGCGTGGTAAGGGATACATCCGATTCTTTGGAATCTCGCGTGTCAAGTTCCGTGAACTAGCCTCTGATGGTAAAATCCCAGGAGTTAAAAAATCAAGTTGGTAAATCACCACAAAGTAGAATATCATGAATACAGATACTATAGCTGACTTTCTTACACGAATCCGTAACGCTCAAATGGCGGGACATCGTGTTGTTGAAATTCCTTCTTCGAACGTGAAGAAGCGCATGACGGAGATCTTGTACGATCAAGGGTATATTTTCAAGTATACTTTCGAAGAGAATGTTATCGGAACACAAGGTGTAATCAAAATCGCCCTTAAGTACGATATGAATAACGTACCTGTCATCCGTGCGCTAAAGCGTTCTAGCCGTCCAGGTAAGAGAAACTACTCAGCTTCTGCTGATATACCGCACGTTCTTAATGGACTCGGTATTGCTATTGTTTCAACGTCTAAGGGAATCATGACGGATAAAGAAGCGCGGGCAATGAATGTCGGTGGTGAAATTTTGTGTGAAATATATTAATCGAGTAAGTCATGTCACGAATAGGAAATGCACCCATTAATTTACCGGAAGGCGTCGAGGTTAAAGTCGATGGTGCTGCGGTATCAGTAAAGGGAAAAAAAGGTGAGCTTTTTCAAGAGATCGATCGAGACCTCTCTATCGAAATCGAGGATAATGTTCTTACAGTAAAGCGTCCAACGGATCAAAAACGCCACAAGGCGATGCATGGTCTTTATCGATCATTAATCAGCAATATGGTGGTTGGTGTTTCTGAGGGATATAAAATTGAGCTCGAGTTAGTCGGGGTAGGATTCCGTGCCAGCAATTCAGGTCAGGTGCTTGAAATGGCGTTAGGTTTCTCTCACCCAGTTGTCTTCCTAATTCCATCGGAAGTCAAAGTGACTACGGAAATGAAGAAAGGTTCGCCACCATTGGTGATTCTTGAGTCAAACGACAAACAATTAATTGGTCAGGTTGCAGCACGCATCCGTTCCATTCGTAAGCCTGAGCCATATAAAGGCAAAGGGATTCGCTTTAAAGGTGAAGTTCTACGACGTAAGGAAGGTAAAACTGCTGCTAAATAATAGATTATGGCATCGACTAAAATTTCAAAAAGAAAACGCATCCGCCTCGGACTACGTCGAAAAATTAAAGGCACGGCTGAACGCCCTCGTCTTTCCGTTTTCCGAAGCAACAAGTTTATCTACGCTCAGTTGATCGATGACTTGACGGGTACTACACTAGCATCGGCGAGTAGCCGTGAGTTAAGCGGTGGTGGCGCCAAGGCAGGTCAATCGGCTGAAGTTGGTAAGAAGATTGCCGAGCGTGCGAAAGAAGCAGGAATTGACACCGTGGTTTTCGATCGTGGTGGTTATCAATATCATGGTCGCGTGAAGTCTCTCGCTGAGGGCGCACGTGAAGGAGGTCTAAAATTTTAATTAAAAGATATGTCGAATTCATCGTCAAGCATATTACGCGCAGCAGAAATTGAACTCGAGGAAAAGGTAGTTTCCATCCGACGTGTAGCGAAAGTTACCAAAGGGGGACGTACATTTTCTTTCAGTGCACTTGTTGTAGTGGGGAATAAGGATGGTATTGTAGGATACGGAACGGGTAAATCGCGTGAAGTGACTGGAGCTATCCAAAAAGGTATTGATGACGCGAAGAAAAATCTTCACCGCGTACACATCATTCGTAACACGATTCCTCACGAACAACTCGGTAAGTTTGGTGCAGCTAAGGTTCTTCTTAAGCCGGCTTCTGGTGGTACGGGGGTTATCGCGGGAGGTGCCATGCGTGCTGTCCTTGAGGCTGCAGGTATCAAGAATGTTTTGGCTAAGTCACAAGGTTCAACCAATCCAGGTAACGTGATTGGAGCGACGCTTGATGCTTTGAACAAAATGAGAGATCCTTACACGGTAGCGAAAGATCGTGGTATTGAGTTAACTAAAGTATTCAACGGATAATCATGAGCAAGTTAAGAGTTACCCAGGTACGCAGTATCATTGATCGTCCCGAGCGTCAAAAGCGCACGATGAAGGCGATTGGCTTGCGTAAGATGAATCAAACAGTAGAAGTTGCAAACACTCCAGAGATGAAGGGTATGATAGCTTCTGTTGCCCATTTACTAAAAGTAGAAGAAGTATAAAATGGCTTTAAATAAGTTAACACCGGCGAAAGGCTCGCTTCACAATAGCAAGCGTGTAGGACGTGGACAAGGCTCAGGTAAAGGCGGAACGTCTAAGCGTGGACATAAAGGTGCTCAGTCAAGATCAGGTTATTCTAGAAAGATCGGTTTTGAAGGAGGTCAGATGCCTATCCAACGTCGTCTTCCTAAGCGTGGATTCAAAAATCCCTTCCGCACAGAGTATGCGGCAATGAACTTAAGCATGGTAGAACACTATGCTGAAAAGTTTGGTGTCAAGGAGTTGAGTGTAGACTTCCTTCGCGACATGAACATTATACAGAAATCAGAGCTCGTAAAGCTGTTGGGTAATGGAGAGTTATCAAAACCTATCCAAGTTAAATTCCACGCTGCGAGTAAAAAAGCCCTTGAAAAACTTGAGGCCGCTGGTGGATCATTTGAAAAGGTAGAAGCATAATTAACGACTGTGAAATTCCTACAAACCTTACAAAACATTTGGAAAATTGACGAGCTACGTCAAAAAATCCTGTATACGCTGGGTCTCATCCTTGTGTTTCGAATAGGTACGTATATCCTTTTACCAGGAATTAATCCTTTCCCTGCAACACCGGCTGCTCAGGATAATGGTGGAATTGCTGGGCTACTAAATATTTTCGCTGGGGGTGCATTTTCAAGAGCATCGATTTTGGCGTTAGGTATTATGCCTTACATCAGTGCGAGTATTGCTATTCAGCTTTTGACCATTGCTGTTCCTTACTTTCAAAAACTACAGAAAGAAGGAGAGAGCGGACGTCGCACCATCAATCAAATTACTCGCTACCTAACGGTTGGGGTTACCTTACTTCAGGGATTCGGTTACTTAGCTTATTTACGTTCTATTGGTATGGGTCCAGAACCGGGGGTCATGAGTGATATGACTTTCCGTATTAGTTCTATGGTCATCCTGAGTGCGGGTACGTTATTCGCGATGTGGATTGGTGAGCGTATCACAGACGGGGGAATCGGAAACGGTATCTCGATACTTATCATGATCGGAATCTTGGCAGAATTGCCAGGAGCTATTGTGCGTGAGTTCACACGATTATTAGGCGGTGAAGGCGGTGGAATGATCTTCTTTGTGGTCGAGACAGCCGTGCTATTTTCGATTGTCATGGTGGTTATTTTATTAGTACAAGGGACTCGAAGAATTCCAATTCAGTACGCAAAACGAAATGTAATGCGCGGTGGTCGTATGATGCAGGCTGGTGGTGTACGTCAGTATCTACCAATGAAGGTTAATGCTTCTGGAGTAATGCCGATCATCTTCGCTCAGGCTATCATGTTTGTCCCAGGAACGATTGCTTCCTATGCAGGTTCAAACAGCGTATTCTTAAACAATTTGTCAAACCCAATGCATTGGTCGTACAGCTTAATCACCTTTTTCTTAGTGGTTGGCTTCACCTATTTCTATACGGCATTGGTAGTTAATCCAAAACAAATCGCCGACCAGCTCAAAAAAGATGGTGGTTTTATACCAGGGGTTAAGCCTGGTCGCAAAACCGAAGAGTATGTCGATAACGTTATTTCTCGCATCACACTACCTGGTTCATTGTTTCTAGGTATTGTAGCGATTCTTCCAGCTTTTGCAATGCTTGCTGGAGTAGATCAAAATTTTGCACTGTTTTTTGGAGGGACTTCTCTTCTTATCGCTGTAGCGGTAATTCTTGATACTCTTCAACAAGTGGAAAGTCATTTATTATCACGTCACTATGATGGCTTGACTAAGTCGGGACGAATTAAAGGACGTCAAGGGGTTGGTGCGGCGTTTTAGTGATGGTGATTAAATCGGTGGAGGAGGTAGAGGTTCTTCGAAATAGTTCTTTATTAGTATCGAAGACTTTAGCAGAAATTGCCAAGCATATTAAACCTGGTGTATCAGGGCTTGAGTTAGACAAAATCGCTGAGGATTTTCTCAAAGATCACGGAGCTAGCCCAAGTTTCAAAGGATACAATGGTTTTCCAAATGCTTTGTGTATATCTGTCAATGATGAAGTGGTTCATGGAATACCCAATGACAAAGCCTTCCAAGAAGGGGATGTTGTCTCGGTAGACTGTGGAGCCTACATGAACGGGTTTCATGGAGATCAGGCGTTTTCCTTTGCATTAGCAGGGGCTACTCAGGAAGTTGTAAAGCTTTTACGAGTGACGCGTAAATCGCTTGAGCTCGGAGTGGAAAAGGCTACTTCTTCGAATCGCGTAGGCGATATCGGATATGCAGTGCAAAACTTCTGTGAAAGACAACATGGATATGGTGTTGTGCGAGAGCTCGTTGGGCATGGTCTTGGGTCTTCCATACATGAAGAACCTGAGATTCCAAACTTTGGACGAAAAGGATATGGTCGCCGGCTTTTAAATGGTTTAGTTATAGCCATTGAGCCAATGATTAACCTTGGAAGCCGCAGAGTTCGTCTAGCAGAAGATGGCTGGACGATAAAGACGGCCGATGGTAAACCGAGCGCACACTTTGAACATGATGTTGCGGTTGGTCCTCAGGCGGATGTTCTAACTACGTTTGAACTGGTCGACGAGGCGATCGCAAAAAATGAAAATATAATTGAAGTCCCAAGTTGGGATGGAGAAGAAAAATAAAAGGAAAATATCTCATAAAGAATAAAAGGATATGAGTAAACAAGGATTGATAAAACAAGATGGGGTGATCACTGAGTCACTTTCCAATGCCATGTTTCGTGTGCAATTGGAAAATGGACATATCATTACCGCCCACATTTCAGGTAAGATGCGTATGCACTACATCAAAATCCTTCCAGGTGACAAAGTATCCGTTGAGATGTCTCCTTATGATTTAGATAAAGGAAGAATAACCTACAGATTTAAAAGCTAGACATGAAAGTTAGAGCATCAGTAAAAAAACGAACAGCAGACTGTAAGGTCGTTCGAAGAAAAGGTAAGGTTTACATTATCAATAAGAAAAACCCAAAGTTTAAACAGCGTCAAGGATAAGATATGGCACGTATTGCAGGAAACGATTTACCAAAGAATAAGCGAGGGATTATTGCCTTGACTTATGTGTATGGTGTTGGTCTTACGACTAGCGGCAAAATTCTCGATGATTTAAAAATTGATCGAGATAAAAAGGTGAAAGATTGGTCGGATGATGAAATCACTCAAATCAATAAGTACATCGCAGAAAATCTAACCGTCGAGGGAGAGCTTCGTACGGAGGTCCAAATGAGTATTAAGCGTCTGATGGATATTGTTTCCTACAGAGGCCTACGTCACCGTAAAGGACTTCCATTACGTGGACAGCGAACAAAGAATAACTCAAGAACTCGTAAGGGTCGAAGAAAGACTGTAGCGAATAAGAAAAAGGCAACTAAATAAATAACTGATGGCAAAGTCTAATTCAGGAAAGCGCGGACAAAAGAAGCGCAACGTTCAAGTCGATGTTGAGGGATGTGTTTACATCACCGCATCGTTCAATAACATTATTGTAACCTTCACAAATACTCGTGGTCAGGTTATTTCATGGGGTTCTGCAGGTAAAGCAGGTTTCCGTGGGTCAAAGAAGAATACTCCGTATGCAGCGCAAGTTGCAACAGAGGATGCTGGAAAAGTTGCTTATGATGCAGGAATGCGTCGTGCAGCGGTATACGTCAAAGGACCAGGTTCAGGACGAGAAAGTGCAATACGTACTGTCGGAGCTTGCGGTATTGATGTAACGGTGATCAATGATATCACTCCAGTTCCCCACAACGGTTGTCGTCCACCTAAACGACGTCGCGTCTAACATAATAATCTAGAATAAGATGGCAAGATATAGAGGTCCAAAGACAAAAATTGCTCGCAAGTTCGGCGAAGCTATTTATGGAGAAGACAAGTCTTTTGAGCGCAGGAAGTATCCTCCTGGACAGCACGGTAATTCTCGACGTCGTAAGTCGGTTTCCGAATATGCGGTTCAATTAAAAGAAAAGCAAAAGGCAAAGTACACTTACGGAGTTTTGGAGCGTCAGTTCCGCAAGACGTTTGAAAAGGCGAGCCGTAAAGAAGGGATTACAGGTACCAACTTACTCCAGTTATTAGAGAGCCGTTTGGATAACGTGGTGTACCGATTTGGTTTGGCCAATTCAAGACGACAGTCTCGTCAGTTGGTTAGTCATCGCCATATCATGGTAAATGGAGATGTGGTAAACATTCCATCATACACGGTTCGTCCAGGGGATGTTGTCTCTGTGAGAGAACGTTCGCGAACACTACTCGTTATCGAGGAGAACTTGGGACGTTCAACGACTCTTTTGGAGTGGTTGCGATTTGACTCAAGCCAGTTCCAAGGGGAGATCATCTCTATGCCGGAGCGGGAGCAAATTCCAGAAAACATCAATGAGCAGTTAATCGTCGAATTGTATTCGAAGTAAACGAGCTTTTTAAAAAAATAATTACAGCGCAATATGAGTTTCTTATCCTTCATTAAACCCGAAAAAATCATCCTTCAAAAGTCAAGTGATAATCACGGACTTTTTGAATTCAAACCACTTGAGCCTGGCTTTGGTGTAACCGTGGGTAATGCTCTTCGTAGAGTACTTTTATCATCGCTAGAGGGACATGCCATCGCTGCTATCAAAATCAGTGGTGTGGATCATGAGTTTTCTACCATTGATGGCATTATTGAGGATGTAACTGAAATCATCCTCAATCTAAAGCAGGTCCGTCTCAAGAAGTTAATCGATGACAATAGTCCTGCCGATAAGATTTACCTAAGCATTTCAGGTAAGGAGGCGTTCAATGCAGGAATGATTGAACGTCACACGAATGTGTTTAAAGTGGTCAATCCAGATCAGCACATCTGCTCGATGGATCCTTCGGTAACCTTAGAGATTGAAATGATCATTGCTCGAGGTCGCGGTTATACGATCTCAGAGGATCAGAACCTTGGAGAGTTGGCCTTAGGCTTTATCACGGTAGACTCAATCTTTACTCCTATCCGCAACGTGCGTTATTCAATCAACAACGTTCGTGTTGAGCAACGTACGGATTTTGAAGCGCTTGAGTTAGAAGTTGTTACCGATGGTACAATTCATCCTGAGGATGCTGTAAAGCAGGGCGCACGAATTCTTATTCAGCACTTACTGCTAATATCAGATGAGAACTTCTCATTTGGTGTTGCTGAAAAGCGTGAGGATGAGTTTGTTGATGAGCACGTTCTCCAAATGCGTAAGCTACTGAAAACAAACCTTGAAGATCTTGATTTATCAGTTAGAGCATACAACTGCTTGAAGGCTGCTAAGATCAATACATTGGAAGAGTTAGTGCATTACAATACCAATGAGTTATTGAAATTCAGAAACTTCGGACGAAAGTCTCTTGTAGAGATTGAAGCTTTACTTGTTGAGCAAGGCTTATCGTTCGGTATGGATATTTCAAAGTATCAAATAGAAGACTAATAGGGGATAGATTTCCCGAGAATTGTAGATTATGAGACACGGAAAAAAAGTAAACCACCTAAGTCGAACGGCATCCCATCGTAAAGCAATGCTTGCGAATATGGCGTCTTCACTTGTCAAGCACAAGCGTATTACGACTACGGTAGCCAAGGCTAAGGCGCTTCGCGTTTATCTAGAGCCAATGGTGACAAAGGCAAAAGTTAACAGCACACATAACCGTCGTGTAGTTTTTTCTTACTTAAAGGATAAGGAAGCTATCAAGGAGTTGTTTGATGTTATCTCGGCAAAAGTTCAAGACCGCCCTGGTGGATATTTACGCATTGTAAAGTTGCCTTTCAGACCATCGGATGGAGCCGAAATGGCCATGGTAGAATTCGTTGATTTCAATGAAATCTATTCAAATGCCAAGGAAGGCAAGGCAGATAAGTCAAAAACTCGACGTTCTCGCAAGAGAAAGAGCAGTGGCAGTGCTGCTAAAGAAACAGCTCCAGTAGCTGAAGCACCTGCTGTTGAGGAAGCACCTGTTGTTGAAGAGGCACCGGTTGCTGAAGAAGCACCAGTTGTTGAGGAGGCGCCTGCTGCTGAAGAGGTACCGGTTGCTGAAGAAGCACCTGCTGAGGAGGAAGCTCCAGTCGCTGAAGAAGCGCCTGCTGCGGAAGAAGCACCTGCTGCGGAAGAGGCACCTGCTGCGGAAGAGGCTTCAGAAGAAGCTCCTGAAGAAGAAAAGGAGTAAAGTCTGCAGACAATTTTTTAGAAACAGAAAGGGATGGTTTTGCCATCCCTTTTTTTATGCCCTCATATCTGCTAAAGGAAATGCTAGAATTGTTCGAATAGGGGAGAAAGCAGCACCCATAATGTGCCCTGATCTGCGTTGGTTTTATCTCTATTGACTTTCCACTCAAGAGTGGCAGATGACCTCGCTGTGGATGCGTCACTTAGGAGTTCTAGCTCAAGATTTCCGAGAAGTTCCTCAAAAGGTTGGGCACTGCTATAATCTTCTGCATACCCAAAAGTTTCCATTAGAGCAAAGACATCGATTGCTCCACATCCAATACTATGCTTCTTTGTAATATGGGGGTATTGAGGCCACTTGTTTTCTTTGAAATCTTCTATATCCTCAGCGAATCTGCCAGATACTAAATAGATTCCGTCATTGGTGTAGTCGATGGTCGTCGACTCGGGAGGGAGTATCCCTATCAAAGCCATAAGTGAAAGCATGCCATCTAACTCTTCTTGAATACTCTCGGAAAGCATTGAATTCATGCCAATAAATAGGTTAAAGTGCATTCCATTCTCATCCGCGTTAAAACTATACGCGTACTCTCCCGTGAGATCCTTGTACAAACTTCTTATCTCCTGGTCTGGGATGTTAATCATTGCGGAAATAGGGTCCTCATAAGTCAGACTTTTTAATCCCTCCTGAAGGGATTGGATCCCATTGAAATAGTCGTATTCTTTGTCCAATGCTTCTAGATAGTCGAGGCAAACATTCCCGAAGCCATAGAGCATGTTGTCGTCTATTGGGCTAACTTTTCTGAGAGGAAGTTCTATTGGACTTTGCCCGTCACAAGAAGAAAATACGATTTGAGCGTACTTGGAACTTGGGTCAAGCTGGACTTCAGTAGCAAGTCGTAGGCTGCTATCCTCAACATCGGCGGAGTACATGACAAAATCAAATCCTTCAATAAGATCTATAATCATACGTTCCATTCCATTAGGAATCGCCAAATCAGGTACCATTGTTCCAAGTAAGGGTATGGCGCGGGTCAAACTTTTTGAAAGATTAACGGGTAGGTTAAAGAGTATACTAGCCTCATGATTTGATAACTCTTTGTGATGCGCAAAACTCCCAAGATTTTCTTTGTGAGGTTTTCCTAATTGTCCTGAGGAGAGGCTCGAAATCATAAGAATGGTGTCGCACCAACCTATCGTAACATCCGCTATCGATTGCGTGTGGAATCCATATTGGTTTTTGGGTGTGGCATTAGAGGCCTCAAGCACTCCTTCTGCCTTAAGAGCATTGACTAGCAGCGGTATACTCGTAGAAACCACAGCCACATCAAAGGAGAGTAGTTTGTGCCATTCTTCGGCGAATCCCTCTTCGCTCTGAGCTCCATTATACAACTGAAGGATATTATTGGTAAACCCTATGGAACCAATGACCTTGCCATCCTGAATTCCTTCTGAAAAGAGGTCCTCTATCAAGTGCTGGATTACAGGATCCTCAGATCCCATAGCAAGTAACTCTTGGATAATCGCTACTTCTCTCCATGGGTCTGGTTGGTTAAATTCCATGGCTTCTGACAGGGATTTGATATCCATATAGAAAAACGCCAGAGCATCTTTAGACGGTATGAGCTCGTCAGCATTTTCAATGCGAGGTTGAGCTGAATCGTCGTCTTTGTTTTCTGTTTCACCGCATTGACATCCTGGCAAAATGAGGACTAGAAGTAATGTTGTGGCTAGAAGATGGGTAATTAGATGGTTTCTCATAAATTCAGGATAGTCAGTTAAATATCAGATAAATTTTAAAATCATAAGGATTAGCGCGAGCGGTCATGGGTTAAGACAATTTCTAAAGCTGAAACGGGGTTGACGCCTACACTAAGTGTATAGTTGTCTCCTATATGTTTTTTCAATACATCGGCCAGAATGGGTGAGCCCTTCAATCCATCGAATACTCGAATCTGGTCTTGATATTGTTGAATAAGTTCATGGGAAGCAAAGAAGCTGGTGTTGTGACGGAGAATCGTGCTTGATAACGCAACATCATTTGATGTAGCAATTTCCTCTAATGCATCCGAGGACAAACCATAGCCAATGATTATTCCCCGAGAGCTGATATAGATTCCGCGATCTGTTGGCAGCCATGATGAAGGAATTTTTTCAATCCATGGTTTGATCTTCGCCAAAGCGCTAGTATTACCATGAATCAATGCGGCAATCTTGATGGAGTTTTGTGCATTACCATATAGTCCATAGCTGATTTGACCACTTGGATTAAATCGTTGAATGACCTTGAGATCTATCTTATCAATGATTGCATCTTCAGCTTTTTCTAAAAGACCAAAAGGGTCTAGCTTTTTAAGCTCATCAAGTCTTGATTTTCCAATCAACTGCTCAATCAACTTAGTGAGGTCAATTTCATTAAGCATAGCGTTAACAACCTTGCGGTCAAGATTTAGACTACCATAACCATTTGCCTTGTCATTGACTACCAGTTGTAGGGCTTGAGAAGTAGGGGTAGTGGTGTTTGCCTGACATGGTTGAAAACCATCTGTGAAAAATTTAACATGAAAGGTTGTTGTCACGTCATCAATCTTCCCATCAATTATACTATGGTGGATTGAATGGCTTTGCTCTATTACATTATCCAAATAGAATTGGACCTCTTTGGGCAAGGTGGTTGAAAGGCCGTCCATCGTAAACGCTCCATAGCCACGTAATTCCTCTATGTTGACATATCCTGCAAGAGATTCTTCTGGCAAAGAATCATACAACGGGTGACTTGTAAAGGTGGCTCGACCATTTTTCTCAAACTTCGTAAAGACCTCGTCCAGATGATAGGTGTTTTTTTGTGCGATTAGAGTGTGTCGCTTTGACCAAACGATGTGATAAGATATGGTTTCATTTTCTATAAAGCGCAGCCCGCCCTTCCTTCGTATTTTTGTATCGCGATCAAACTTGCTGAGCCGCAACAGCTTACATAGTTCAGAGGACTCCAAGAGGATAAGAGGGCTTAGTTGACTTGGCGACTCTTCGATGTTGTGGATCTCATCTTGAAAGAGATAGATAGGAAGTCCCTCATTATATATGGTTTCTATTTTTTCTAAAAGAATATTCTGCACAAAGGATTTATCGGATACATCGAATGCTGTTTTAAGAATATGCAAGATGTCTTCGGGTCTGAGATGAAGCTGCTTTGCGATTTCGTGTCCATTTACTTTAACCGCGTATACAGCGTTTGAATCAATAAAGTCAAAGGGTTCTTCGTGTATGTTGGAGTGCCTTATCCTAGGAATACCATCTACTGCATCTGCACTGCCTGTTGGAACAGACGATTTACAATGAACGGCTAGGGTAAGTAGTGCTGCAAGGTAAAGGAGGGTTTTTCTCATAGAACTCACTAAAAACATAGAATACATTGTTAATAACGCGAATTCATAAATTTTAGTAAGCCTTACTTTTACATCGTTTATGAACACAGCATATCTATTGACAGAAAACGGCACCCTTCTTAAAGGAAAATCCTTTGGGGCACAAGGCACCTCGCTTGGTGAGCTATGTTTTAATACCGGAATGACGGGATACCAAGAAGTTTTTTCTGACCCCTCATATTTTGGTCAAACAATCATCATGACTTCCCCTCACATTGGGAACTATGGTAACCATAACCAAGAATTTCAATCCAAGGGGTTTCAAGTTGCAGGACTTGTATGTGGATTTATTGCTGAGGTAACTTCTAGAATAGGAGAGGATGTACGGCATTTAGATGACCAACTCAAGGAGGCTGGCATTGTCGGAATTCAGGGTCTAGATACGCGACAACTCGTCCAAGAGGTGCGTGACAAGGGCGCAGTAAATGTGGTAATCTCTACAGAGGCTAGTGAAGTAGTTGAACTGCAAAAGCTTCTTAAGGAGGCTCCTTCTATGCATCATGCTGAGCTAGCTTCAAAAGTTTCAACTGACTCGCCATATGCCTTTGGATCAGAGGCTGAAGGAAGTCACCGTATTGCAGTTTTAGACTTAGGTATCAAAAAAAGTATTCTTGACTGCTTAAGTACAAGGGGTTTTTATGGTACAGTCTTCCCAGCGCATACTTCTCTTGACATGATTGATGTCAATGATTTTCGTGGATTTTTTATCTCGAACGGCCCAGGTGATCCGTCAGCAACTGACTATGCCATCAAAACATGCCAAGCTATGATTCAAACCGGCAAGCCATTATTTGGCATTTGCCTTGGAATGCAGATTTTAGCTTTATCTCAAGGACTTACCACGTACAAGATGCACTTTGGCCATAGAGGGCTCAACCATCCGGTCAAAAACTTAGAAACAAATCTTTCGGAGATTACTTCCCAAAACCACGGCTTCGCGGTCGATAGAGCGAGCATTACAGAAGCGTCGGGAGTCTTAGAAAGTCATGTAAATCTTAATGACAATACCGTAGAAGGGATTCGATTGAAGAATGCTCCAGCATTTGCTGTGCAGTATCATCCTGAGTCTAACCCTGGTCCCCACGACTCACGGTATTTGTTTGATCAATTTGCCCATTTAATACAACCCTAATGAACATTATAACCAACATAACAGCAAGACAAATTTTAGATAGCCGAGGTAATCCAACCGTTGAAGTGGATGTGATTACTGACGGCGGATTTTATGGACGTGCCGCGGTTCCTTCGGGAGCATCAACTGGAGCTTTCGAAGCCGTTGAACTTCGGGACGGTGGTGATCAGTGGATGGGTAAGGGAGTGCAAAAAGCCCTTGCCAACATTGAGAATACGCTTTCCGAAGCACTTATAGGAGTTGATGTCACAGAACAGAAACTTATCGACAAGCTTTTGATAGCTTGCGATGAAACGGAGAATAAATCAATGATGGGAGCCAATGCGATTCTTGGGGTTTCCTTGGCTTGTGCAAAGGCAGCTGCCGATGCAGTAAATCTTCCACTCTATCGCTATGTGGGAGGAGCGTACAGCCATATCATGCCTGTACCGATGATGAATATCCTCAATGGAGGGAGTCATGCCGACAATGCGATTGATATTCAAGAGTTCATGATTATGCCGATCGGAGCGCCTTCTTTCTCTGAGGGTCTGCGCTATGGAGTAGAAATCTTTCATCACTTGAAAAAAACATTATCAGAAGGCGGCTACTCAACCAATGTTGGTGATGAGGGAGGATTTGCTCCTAACCTTCCATCCAACGAAGCGGCAATTGAAGTCGTACTAAAGGCTGTTGAGCGAGCAGGCTATAAGATAGGGGAGGACATCAAAATCGCCCTCGATGCAGCGTCTTCGGAATTTTATAACAAGGAAACAGGTTTATACACTTTTGAGTCTACTGGTCAATCGATGACTAGCGATGAGATGGTAGCCTACTGGAAAGATTGGAGTGCTAAATATCCTATCGTTTCGATTGAAGATGGTCTTGATGAAGAGGATTGGTCCGGCTGGAAAAAGTTAAATGAATCGCTAGGTGATTCTATTCAACTAGTCGGTGATGATTTATTCGTCACAAATGCCAAGCGTCTTCAACGAGGTATAGATATGAATTGTGCGAATTCTGTCTTGGTCAAGGTCAATCAAATCGGAACGCTTAGTGAGACAATAGAAACGGTTGATTTAGCTCATCGCAATGGTATGACCTCTGTGATGAGTCATCGTTCAGGTGAAACAGAGGATACCACTATTGCTGACCTGGCAGTCGCCCTCAACACTGGACAGATTAAGACGGGCTCAGCGAGCCGAAGTGATCGAACAGCGAAATACAATCAACTATTGCGCATTGAACAAGAGTTAGGCTCAGAAGCAGTCTATGGCTCATCGAATCGATTCTTCTGAGTTGAGTCTGCGATTGGATAATACACATTCTTTCTGTTTGTAGTTGATTTAGTTTGCGGTAACTGCAATGCATACCTTTAGTCTATGCGTAAGCAAGTGCCAAGTATCTTGTTAAACCCCTATGTTCTATCCCTAACCATTTTTGTGGTATGGATGACATTTTTTGATCGTTACAGTTTTATGAACTTGCGAGAGATTCGGGCACAGGTCGCAGAAACCAAAGAAGAGCTTCAGTGGTATGCTGAGCAGATTGAAGAAGTTCGCAAAGATCGTGAGCAGCTGAACTCTAGTCTAGAACAAAAAGAACGGTTTGCTCGGGAACATTTTCATATGAAAGCAGAACACGAAGTTATTTTTCTAACGGATTAATAGTACACCATGACGTCAATATCATCCCAGGTACAAGGAAAACTCAAGGAAGCCATGAAGGCAAAGGATAAGGCAAGATTAACTGCTCTTAGGGGAATAAAGGCCGCGCTTCAACTGGCTACTCTCGAAAAAAATGATGGTGATTTAGCATCATCTGAAGAGCTAAAGGTTTTGCAAAAACTTGCCAAGCAGCGTTCGGACTCTATGACAATTTACAAGGAGCAGGGACGAGATGACCTCTATGCCGTAGAAGCTGCTGAACTTGAGGTTATCCAAGAATTTTTACCAGAACCAATGGATGAAGCGGCATTAAAGGAGCTGGTCACGAAAGTCGTTGCCTCCGAAGGGGCTAATTCGCTAAAGGATATGGGTCGAGTGATTAAAGAGGTTACACAACAGGCAGATGGCCGCGCTGATGGAAAGCGTATAGCCCAGGAAGTTAAATCTCAATTGCAGTGATTCTTGATCTCATTTTTATAGGTGTTTTAGCTCTTTTTGCCCTTTATGGGTTTAGGAAGGGGTTAGCCTTTGCTATTGGTTTTGGTATTTCCTTGTTTCTAGCGTTTACCATGACCTCGTCAATTGCTTTGTTGTTAATGGACAAAGTCATTGAGCCTCTCGGGATCGATGGCTATTTCGTTCCTTCTCTTTTATTGATAGGGCTAAACATAGTTGTCTTTTATTGTTTAATTAACTATGTACCCAATCTTTTGGCTAAGGTGATCAAGATAGCTACGCTGGGTATAGGTAACCGAATCTTAGGTATTCTCGTGTTTACCTTGTTTGGTGCGCTAAGCTTTGCCACGGTGTATATGGTTGCCAATAGCTTAGGAGTTATTCCCTCTTCCTTTATGGAGGATTCTTTGACTCAGGGCTATCTCGATGGGCTATCCAAGCCCATCTATACTTTGTTTAAGTGGGTAATGCCGGATAGTATTGACTATCTTGAAGGTCTGACCAAGGAATAAAGCGTTTATGGCGGATAAAAATTCTCTAGTACTTGTTATTGACAATTACGATTCCTTTACCTACAATCTTGTTGATCTAGTGCATCAGTTTGGCAGAAAGACGATAGTCTTGCGTAATGATGATCCTCGTATTGATGACGTGGGGGAAGAAGCAGATATTGTGGTGCTTTCACCAGGTCCTGGGAATCCTGAACACTTTCCTGATTTATCGCGGCAATTAGATGCATGGGTACAGGATAAAGCCATTATGGGAATATGCTTTGGCCATCAGTTAATCAATTACTACTACAAGGGCACCATACAGTTGGCCGATGAGGTTTGTTTTGGTCACACAAGCAAAATTGAATGCAAAGAGCACTGGATGTTTCAAGGCCTTCCGAAGTATTTCGACGTAATGCGTTATCACGCCTTGGTCGCTAACAAAGTGTCTAATCCTTTGGAGGTTATTGCAGAGACCTCGAATGGCGAGGTTATGGCCTTAGCCCATAAGACTAAGCCTATAGTCGGCCTGCAGTTTCATCCCGAATCCATTTTAACGGAAGTAGGATATACTTTGCTCAGCAACTTCTTTACCCACGTAGAAAAGCGCTAGATTACTTTATTGGTTAGCTCTAATCTCGTTTAGCGCGCTTCCTGCTTTAAACCACTGAATTTGTGCTTCATTATAGGTATGGTGCACTGGGAAGACATCCTTGCTGCCATCGCTATGCAAAGCCTCAAGCATAAGGGGCTCACCCGGGGTAAAGCTACCTAGGCCTAGAATGCTCACGCGGTCATCTTCTTGAATGAGGTCATAATCTGACGGATTCACAAAGGTCAATGCCAACATACCTTGCTTCTTAAGATTGGTTTCGTGAATTCTGGCAAAAGACTTAACAATTACGGCTCGAACTCCAAGATGACGGGGTTCCATGGCGGCATGCTCGCGGGATGATCCTTCTCCATAGTTTTCATCACCGAATACTACAGAGCCAATCCCAGCAGCCTTATAAGCTCTTGCTGTCGCAGGAACTTCTCCATAACTCCCTGTCAATTGATTCTTGACTGTATTGGTCTCCTTGTTGAAGGCATTTACTGCTCCAATTAGGCAGTTATTTGAGATGTTATCGAGGTGCCCGCGATACTTTAACCAAGGACCGGCCATTGAGATATGGTCCGTAGTACACTTACCATGCGCTTTGATCAGCACAGGCATTCCCGTAAGGTCTTCACCATTCCAAGCATGGAAAGGAGTTAACAGCTCGAGTCGATCACTCGAAGGATTGACAATTACCTCAATGTTGGAACCATCTTCAGCTGGAGCAACATATCCAGCATCTTCTACATCAAATCCTTTGGCAGGTAGCTCTTCGCCTTTTGGCTCACTGAGCATTACTTCTTCTCCTTGCGCATTGACCAAGCGGTCCGTGAGTGGATTAAAAGTTAAGCTACCTGCAATGGCAAGGGCTGTAGTGACTTCTGGCGAAGCCACAAAGGCATGGGTATTGGGATTACCATCGGCACGTTTAGCAAAGTTTCGATTAAACGAGTGCACAATGCTATTCTTTTCTTTTCGTTCTGCTCCGGCTCTTGCCCACTGGCCTATACACGGTCCACACGCGTTGGCAAAGACTGAAGCTCCTAGTTCGGAGAAGGTATCAATCAGTCCATCTCGTTCGATAGTGTATCGAATCTGTTCTGAGCCTGGCGTGATGGTAAGCTTTGCTTTGGCTTCAATACCTTTTGCCGTGGCATCTTTTGCAATCGCCGCTGATCGTGATAAGTCTTCATAGGATGAGTTCGTACAAGACCCAATAAGCCCATATTCAAGTTCAGTTGGCCACCCTTCAGCGGCTGCTTTTGCCTTCATCTCGGAAATAGGTGTCGCTAAGTCAGGAGTGAAAGGTCCGTTGAGATGGGGCTCAAGTTCGTCTAAGTTGATTTCAATAACTTGGTCAAAATACTTCTCTGGCTCGGCATAGACCTCGGGATCCCCAGTAAGGTGTTCTTTGACCTCGTTAGCTAGCTGGGCGACATCTGCACGGCCAGTTGCTTCGAGATAGCGCGCCATGGACTCATCGTAGCCGAAGGTAGAGGTGGTTGCACCAATCTCAGCACCCATGTTACAAATGGTTCCTTTTCCTGTACAACTGAGGTTGTTGGCACCTTCTCCAAAGTATTCTACGACCGCTCCTGTTCCACCTTTTACGGTTAGGATTCCTGCGACTTTAAGAATGATATCTTTTGGGGAGGCCCACCCATTAAGTTTTCCGGTTAACTTGATTCCTATGAGCTTAGGCATTAAAAGTTCCCAAGGCATGCCCGCCATGACATCAACAGCATCTGCACCACCCACACCAATGGCAATCATTCCTAATCCACCGGCATTTACTGTGTGAGAATCCGTTCCAATCATCATCCCACCGGGGAAGGCATAATTTTCTAGCACAACTTGGTGAATAATTCCCGCCCCAGGTTTCCAGAAACCAATGCCATACTTTCGAGATACACTTTCGAGGAAATTATATACTTCATTATTGGTGTTAATGGCCTCTTGTAAGTCCTTGTCGGCACCTACTCGAGCTTGTATGAGGTGATCCAAGTGAACCGTTGAGGGAACAGCTACTTTGATTTTACCGGCTTGCATAAACTGCAGTAGGGCCATCTGAGCAGTAGCATCCTGCATGGCCACGCGGTCTGGTGCAAAGTCAACGTAGGCGGCACCTCGTTTGTATTCCTGCGCTTCTGCAGTATGGTGGAGGTGACTGTATAATATCTTTTCGGTTAATGTTAATGGTCGGTTAAGTGTAGCTCTTGCTTTCTTAACGGCTTCTGGGTAGCGATTGTAAACCGCTTTAATCATGCTAATATCAAAGGCCATCGTTTAATTCTTTGTCATGAAGGTACGGATTTCAGGCCTTTACTTTAAACTTTTTACCGCTCATTCAGTGATAGATTTTACAGGTAAAACGTACATTGTGGCTAATGCGTGGTCATAATCTTTTGAGTGCCTTAGTTGCCATTCGAAGTTCGGGGTTTAGGACAGCTCTTACTATCCTCATCATTTCTATCGGTGTAGCAGGTCTTATCGCGATGCAGTCAGCCATCGTAAGCATAGAATCAAACCTCACCAGTCAGTTTGTGGATCTTGGTGCAAACTCGATCAAAATTGATAACAAGATGATCCAAGAAGCAGGTCAAAGTGAGGTTCCCCCTATCTCTTTAGACGAGGCGCGTCGATTAACGAATCATTTTCTGGACTTGGGTTTTGTGACTTCTTATCACCGTCGCTTTAAACCCAACGCTCAGTTGACCTTTTCGTCTCGTTCTACCAATCCAAACATTAGCTTGATTGGAGGCAATTTGCATTACATCGCAAACAATGGGTATTCATTGGCTTATGGTCGAAATTTTTCTGAGGCCGAGTCAATGAATGGAATACCTTCTGTCATCCTTGGTAGTGAAACAGCTGATGCATTGGGCATAGATAAAGATGAACTCGCAAGTGCAAGCCTGGTTATCGATGGTTTAAGAGTGAATGCCATAGGGATTTGCGCTTCCCGTGGGAATAGCCAAAACTCAAATGATCGGTTTGTGGTATTGCCGGCATCTTATCTCGATCAGCAATATGCCGAGGAGGGAAGCTATGATGTTGTGGTAAACGTTCCTGATGATATCAGTCCGATTCGCATAGAACAGGAGATTATTGGCGTTTTTCGTCAGATACGGGGTATTGAGGCAGCTATGCCAAACGACTTTAGAGTGATACGTAGTGAAAAGCTTTATTCGGAGCTTAACACGCTCGTGTTAAGTCTATCTGGGGCGACCTTGGTCATTGGGCTTTTAACTATTCTTGCCTCAGCCATAGCTCTAATGAACATGTTGCTTGTAGCGGTTGGTGAACGCCAGCGTGAAATTGGTCTCAAAAAATCTTTGGGTGCTCGAAGGTCTTCAATCGCCTTGCAATTTCTCTATGAATCAATAGCTCTTTGCGTATTGGGTACCTTCTTAGGTGTTGCAATAGGATTGATCACCGGGTATTTTGTGGCGGGTTATTTGGATGGGCCCTTTATAGTGCCTAGCCAATGGATTGGTGCTTCCTTTGTAGTGACCCTTGTTACGGGGATAAGCGCAGGTATATTACCAGGTATTCGAGCAGCACGGCTCGATCCAATTGTCGCTCTCCGGACGGAATAAACGATAAAGGCTTTGAAAAGGGGAGGGGCGGTTGTAGCGTGCTAACCTATTCGGCAACTACTTCCAACTCCATTTCAGCTTCGATATCTTCAAACAATCGAATGATCGCTTTGTATGTCCCTAAGGTTTTGATTTCACCAGCAGGGAGAATGATATCGCGACGATCAACCGTTATGCTAAACTGATCTTGAATTGTTTGAGCTAGTTGATGAGTTGAAACACTACCAAAAATCTTATCGGTAGTTCCAACTTTCGCTCCTATTGAAAGCTTAGCTGATTCAAGAACGGCAGCTGACTTTTTGAACTCTTCTACTAAAGCAGCACGCTTAGCTTCTCTTTCTTCTCTGCGAGATTCCCATGCTGTTTTCGCTTCGCTTGTCGCGGCTTCAGCAATTCCCTGTGGAATAAGAAAGTTTCTGGCATAACCAGCTTTTACAGATACTAGGTCTTCTGCAATGCCTAATCCTTTAACATCTTTTTTTAAGATAATCTCCATGGTCAATTATTTCAAAAGGTCAGTTTGATATGGAAGGAGCGCCAGGTGTCGTGCTCTTTTTACCGCTTGGGCAACTTTACGCTGATACTTCAGGCTATTACCAGTAATTCGTCGTGGAAGAAGTTTTCCTTGTTCGTTGATGAAACTCATAAGAAAATCAGGATTCTTATAGTCTACAAACTTGATGTTGTACTTTTTAAAACGACAATACTTCTTTTCTGCCTTACCGATGTTTACGGTACGAAGGAAACGTACATTTTTATTAGTTGCCATAATTCTAATTCTCTTGTTCTTCAGAAACTGCTTCTGGAGCAGCGGATTGTTTACTTCTCTTCTTCTCATTATACTCCACCCCGTAGCGGTCAAGTGCAATAGTTAAGAAGCGAAGGATATTCTCATCTCTTCGAAAGGCCAGCTCTAGAGTATCAATTAGATCTCCATTAGCTTGGAACTCAAAATGATGATAAACACCAGTGGTTTTCTTTTCAATGGCGTATGCCAATTGTCTTAAGCCCCAGGCTTCTTCATTAATGATTTTACCACCATTCGATTCGATGAATTTCTTGTAGGTGCTAACAGTCTCCTGAACCTCTTTTTCAGATAGCACGGGAGTAATGATAAATGTAGTCTCGTAGTTTTTCATTGCTTACCGCTTTTTCAAACGGATTGCAAATATAGTTAAGTTCTACTTAGTGACCCGCTTTTTTTTTAAGAATATTTGGAGTGACAGCAATCTTCTTTTGCACGGAGGAAAAGATCAACTCGATAATTGCTTTTAATTGGTAAATGAGCGGTAGGATTTGAAGTGGACGTGGGAAAGAAAGAAGAAAAAAAAAGGGCGGACTTGACGTCCACCCTTAAACATAACCAACAACCTAATGTAAAGGTATTGATAATTCTTAACAGTTTCTTAATCTTTCTTCAAAAAGTTAACAATTTCTTTAAAAGATGCTGGGTCATTCATAGCTAAGTCGGCTAAAACCTTACGGTTAAGGTTGATATTTGCCTGCTCTAGCGCGTGAATAAACGTACTGTATGTCATGCCATGCTCGCGAACACCAGCGTTGATTCTTTGAATCCAAAGTGCACGGAATTCTCTCTTTTTAAGTCTTCGGTGAGCATATGCATATTGAAGTCCTTTATCTACTGCATTTTTCGTGACAGTCCAGACATTCTTACGACGACCGAAGTATCCTTTGGCTAGTTTATAAACCTTTTTCTTTCGAGCCTTAATGGCGGGGTGGTTTGTAGCGCGTGGCATAGTTTCTCTTTATTGATTATCAGGGATAGTTTCTCAAATTTATTTCAAGCCCAGCATTCGCTTTACTCGCGGCTCATCTCCTTTAAAGATGATATCAGACTTTGATAAATTTTTCTTCTGCTTCTTTGTTTTAGCATTAGCAAGGTGACGTAAATACGCTTTGCGTCTCTTGATTTTGCCGCTTCCAGTAAGCTTGAAGCGCTTTTTTGCGCTTGATTTTGTCTTCATTTTAGGCATAGCCTGTCATTTTTGGGACTGCAAATTTAAGAAAAGACTTGTAAACGACAAGCTGAAAAAAACCTATTTGCCTTTTTTCTTTGGCGCAATAACAATGGCCATCTTTTTTCCTTCGAGTTTTGGCAGCTGTTCTACCGCTCCAAACTCCTCTAGACGTTGGGCAAGTTTGAGTAAGAGAAGCTCTCCTCGATCCTTGAATACAATACTTCTTCCTCGGAAGAACACGAAGGCTCTGACTTTAGATCCTTCCTTCAAGAATTTTTCACCGTGCTTGGCTTTAAACTCAAAATCGTGCTCATCGGTATTGGGTCCAAATCGGATTTCCTTGATGACGGTTTTTTGCGTCTTAGCTTTTATCTCCTTTTCTTTCTTTTTCTTTTCGAAAAGGAATTTGCGGTAATCCATGATTTTGCAGACCGGTGGCTCTGCATTTGGAGAAATTTCTACGAGGTCGAGCTCGAGTTCTCGAGCAAGATCTTTTGCCTTGTCGGTGGAATACACCCCCATTTCAACATTATCGCCTACAAGGCGAACTTCTGAAACGCGTATAAAATCATTGATACGGTGAGGGTTTTCGCGAACTACTCTTCTACCTCGTTGACGTCGTCTGTGTTGCAAATCAGTCTTAGTTTGATGTAAATATGGTTAATCTTGAGAGATTGCTGCAAACTTTTTCATGGATTTAGTCCACTCTTCGATTGAAAATGTACCGATGTTGCCCTTCCCCTGTTGACGGATTGCAACAGCATTTTCTTCCATTTCTCGCTCTCCTAAGATGGCCATGTAGGGTATTTTATTTACCTCGGCATCTCGGATTTTCCGACCAATCTTCTCATGTCGTTCATCGATTTCTACTCGAATTCCTTCTTTTGCCAAGGCGCTTTGTACGACTTTGGCGTATTCATTGAAGACATTACTAATCGGTAAAAGGATAATCTGAGTCGGTGTTAACCAAAGAGGAAATTTCCCTGCGCAATGTTCTGTGAGGACACCAATGAATCGTTCAAAAGATCCAAAAGGTGCTCTGTGAATCATAATCGGTCGATGTTTAGCATTATCCTCTCCAATATAGGTGAGATCAAATCGCTCGGGTAAATTGTAATCTACTTGGATAGTGCCTAGTTGCCAGCTTCGGCCTAGTGCATCTTTGACCATGAAATCTAGCTTTGGCCCGTAGAATGCGGCCTCTCCATATTCTGTGATGGTTTGAATGCCAGCCTCATTGGTGGCTTCAATAATAGCGGATTCAGCGGCTACCCAGTTTTCTTCTGAGCCGATATACTTATCTGGATTGTCAGGATCGCGGAGGGAAATCTGTGCGATAAAATCGTCAAAGCCTAAGGCGCGAAACACAAAGAGCGTCAAATCAAGTACTTCTAAGAATTCTCCTTTGAGTTGATCTGCTGTACAGAAGATATGGGCGTCATCTTGGGTAAAACATCGTACGCGGGTTAAGCCGTGAAGTTCGCCGGACTGCTCATATCGATAGACGGTACCAAATTCTGCAAATCGAACAGGAAGGTCTCTGTAGGAGTGAGGTACGTGCGCATAGACTTCACAGTGATGCGGACAGTTCATCGGTTTGAGCAGAAACTCTTCATTGGTTTTAGGCGTATGAATGGGTTGAAAGCTATCCTCACCATATTTCGCATAATGTCCAGAGGTCTCGTAGAGTTCTTTTTTTCCAATGTGCGGGGTGCGAACGGCTTGGTAGCCTCTTCGCTCTTGTTCTTCGCGAAGGAAGTCCTCTAATCGTCTTCGAAGAGCAGCACCTTTCGGTAGCCAGATAGGTAGACCTGCGCCGACACGCTCTGAAAACATAAACAGTCCTAGTTCGGCACCTAGCTTACGATGATCTCGCTTTTTTGCTTCTTCTAGGCGTTCAAGGTGTTCGGTTAGAGCTTCCTTTTTTGGAAAGGAAACGCCATAAATTCTTGTGAGCTGTTTACGGCTCTCATCTCCTCGCCAGTAGGCTCCGGCGATATTGAGGAGTTTAATAGCCTTGATTTTACCCGTATCAGGAATATGAGGTCCTTTACATAAATCGGTAAAGTTCCCTTGACTGTAAAAGGTTATATCTCCGTCTTGGAGATCTTGTAGTAGCTCGACTTTGTATTCATCTCCCTTTTCTTCGAAATAGGCTAAGGCTTCTTGTTTGCTTATCTCCTTTCGCTCGTAAGCATTTTTTTGGCTTGCGAGGGACAGCATCTCCTTTTCGATTTTGGGTAAGTCTTCGGGTGATAATTGATAATCCCCTAAATCCACGTCGTAGTAAAAACCATTATCGATGGATGGTCCAATGCCAAACTTCACTCCGGGATAAAGATTTTCAAGCGCTTCAGCCAACAAGTGAGCAGAAGAATGCCAGAAGGTGGAGGCTCCGCCCTCATCATCCCAGGTTAATAATTTAAAGGTAGAGTCAATGGTTATTGGGCGCGTTAAGTCCCATACTTCGCCATTAATTTCTGCAGAAAGTACTTTTTTAGCTAGACCATGGCTAATGGATTTAGCTACCTCGTAGGCTGTTATTCCCGATGCTACTTCGCGGATGGACCCATCGGGCATGGTAAGTTTTATCATAGCTCTCTTTCTATAGTTTCGAGGGTCTTACGTATCTCCTCTCGGTATGAATGATTCAAAGGTAATCGCTTTAGGAGTTCTGAAAAAGTTTCATAGGCATCATTCCATCGGCTATCATCCTTGTACATCATTCCTAGTCGGTAATACACATCTAAAAAAGTTGAATCTTGAGCAATTGCAAGCTTATACTGCTCAACAGCTTTTGTGCGCTGATTATCCTTTTCAAAGAAGTAGCCGTAGTCAAAAAATGCTTCTTTGGGAATAGAGACTGCCTCGTCTAAGTAGGTTGACATGATATTGATTGCCTCAGAATAGTCTTCTTCTTGAGCATAATGATGGGCTAGAATACTGGAGAGCTCATAATTAGTTTGATTGCGCTCAATTCCCTCTGCCAACCAACTTTTGGCTTGGTCTGGATAGCCGAGTTCTATGCTCACATTAAATCCGGCTTCGTAGGCAATGATAAATGATGGATCGCTATTCACACTCTCTCTAAAGGCTTCCATGGCATCAAGAAAATTGTTTTGATAACGATACATCTTACCTTTTAAGTAGTAACATTCCGCTGGGTCGGCTCCGTAAGCAATAGCGTTGTTAATGCTTTCCATACCCCGATCACTCATGGTTTGTACATCGCCATATGGTGTAGAAAGCTCAGTGCTTAGGGTCATAAGTCCAAAAAGGTATTGTGCCATAATCAAATGCAGAGAGTCAGAAGATGGATGTTCACGTAATGCCTTTTCAAAATGCCGAGCTGCGTCTAAGATTGATTCGTTGGATAGCTGATTTATTCCGTTGTAGTCTCGTTCTAATGTTAGGCCGAGGAGCTGGTGAAAGTCTTCAGCACGAAAACTAGGTCGCTCAGCAATCAATTCGAGTAACAGAAAGTACTTGGTTTCGAAATCTAGTTGATCTTGCGATTCAGTAATCTTTTGCTCTAGATCGATAACCGTGTTGTCCGGGCTGCGAGAGGAATCGATAGCTACACCGTTCGTCCCTTCATTGTTTACTAATTCAGGGTTTGACTTGCATGAGAGAATCAGCATTGCCACCATGAAAAGAAAGATGAAGGGGTTTTTTTTCAGCATAGTG
Organism: Chitinophagales bacterium; assembly: GCA_049890075.1. GTDB lineage: Bacteria > Bacteroidota > Bacteroidia > Chitinophagales > UBA8649 > UBA8649. The sequence continues at coordinate 43,067 of JBMHCE010000049.1, read as the reverse complement.
CAAATGTATTTGAAATCAATCGTTTCCAAAGTCTACCTTCGTAAAATGGGACTAAAATCCATCCTGGTTCGTTCAATTGCGCCCCTCGTAGCGCGAAATGTCTACAAAGCACATAATGATGCAGGTAGTCGCCAACGCAATTTGTTGAGGAGCCTTGTCCGAAAAAGTCAGCATGTTCACTATCTCAGAGATCTAAAGATTACAACGGATGATGACGCTGAGACCATAAGTCAGAAACTACCAATAGTCGACTACGAGGATATTCGCCCCTATATTGATCGGATCCGGGAGGGGGAAAATGATGTTTTATGGCCTGGCCTTCCGAAATATTGGGCAAAGACCTCAGGTACAACTTCAGGAGCCAAGTATATACCCCTAACAAAGGAGAGTATGCCCGATCACATACGAGCCGCTCGCAATGCGCTTTTCTGTTTGATTGCCGATGGCTTGTCTGCTGATTTTTTTGATGGTGATATGATCTTTTTACAGGGCAGTCCTGAGCTAGTCTATGAGAATGACATTGCTGTAGGTCGTTTGAGTGGTATCGTCTATCATCACGTTCCTTCTTGGTTGCAACGGAATCGCCAACCATCGTACGAAGTAAATTGCATAGAAGATTGGGAAGCTAAGGTGGAACAAATCGCAAAGGATACAAGCCAACGAGATATGCGCTTGATCAGCGGAATCCCCCCTTGGTGCGTGAACTACTTTGAACGTTTGTTATCGCTTAGCAAGAAGCAGAATCTCCTTGAATTGTTTCCCAATCTTAGCGTCTTTGCCTACGGAGGTGTTCAGTATGCTCCCTACAAGGCCTCGATTGACTCACTCATTGGTGCCGAGATTCAGGGCATGGAGACCTACCCTGCAAGTGAAGGCTTTATTGCCTTTCAGGATAAGACAAACCACGAAGGTTTGCTGTTAAATTTAGAAGCCAACATAGTCTTTCAGTTTGTGGCGTTAGGTGATTGGGGAAAGTCCTCTGCAAAAAAGCTTTTTATCAATGAAGTAGAGCTAGGGGTAAACTATGCTGTGGTTTTGACGAGCAACGCTGGACTCTGGTCATATAGTCTTGGGGATACCGTACGTTTTGTAAGTAAGGCACCCTACCGTTTAGAGGTTACAGGACGGGTTAAGCATTACATCTCTGCATTTGGTGAGCATGTTATTGGCGAGGAGGTAGAAAGAGCCATGCAAGCGGCTAAGGAGGAATTGTCTGTATCGGTGCGTGAGTTTACCGTTGCTCCCGAAGTAAATCCCTTGGAAGGCAAGCCCTATCACGAATGGTTCATTGAGTTTGAAAATGATGTTTCGCCAGATTTATTGGATAAGTTGTCCGGGTTTTTAGATGATCATTTGCGGAAACAGAACACCTACTACGATGATTTACGAGTAGGAGAGATGCTCGCTTGTGCTAAGATTACCAGGGTTCCTTCACAAGGATTTGAAAAGGCTATGCGCGCTTCGGGCCAGTGGGGTGGTCAATCTAAAGTAAAACGTCTTGCTAATGATCGTGATTGGGTCAACTTCTTGTTAAAAACAATGAAGTAAAGCGCACTACGTTGTATCTTCGTCAGCCACTACGCTTATGCTATCTACTGTATTACAATTTTTTGCTTCGCTATCTCTGTTAATTGTTCTTCACGAGTTTGGACATTTCATCGCAGCGAGAATGTTTGGCGTGAGGGTCAAGAAGTTTTATTTGTTTTTTGATTTTCTTTTCCCTTTTCCTAATCTGGCCAATTTTTCTCTGTTTAAGAAGAAAGTAGGTGATACAGAATACGGCATTGGTTGGTTTCCTTTTGGGGGCTACGTTCAAATGGCGGGAATTATGGATGAATCCATGGATGAAGAGGAGCTTAAGCAACCGCCAAAACCCGATGAGTTTCGTTCAAAACCTGCATGGCAGCGTTTGATTATTCTTCTGGGAGGAATCATTGTTAACCTTTTGTTGGCCGTGATAATCTACACGGGTCTATCCTGGGTTTATGGGAAAGATACGCTACCCAATTCAGCATTGGAAAATGGATATTATGTAGATGAGTTCGGTGAAAACCTTGGACTCCAAAATGGAGATATTGTTACCAAAGTTGGTGATAAAGAAGTCGAGGACGCAATGCAAGTTCGAGCTCTTTTGTTTGAAGACGTTGTCGAACAGATAGAAGTCGATCGCAACGGCACACGTATTGTATTGCCAATAACAAAGCAGTTCTACATTGATTTATTCGACAATCAAGATGCTAAGCCCATTATTTTAGAACCTGCTTTATCCCCAGTTATTCATGAGTTAAAGGATGGACCACTAAAACAATCAGGTGGGCAAGTTGGTGATAAAATTCTTTCGGTAGATACCGTAGAGGTTAAGTACTTTCAAGAAGTTACTCGAATTGTGAAGGGTGGGGCCTATCAGCCTGGTGACACCATGGCTCTGCGTATAATGAGAAATGGGACAGATACGCTAACGTTTTATCCTGTACTTGATGAATCAGGATTGTTGGGCTTTGCTCCTGAGATACCCTATGTGCATGAGGAGATAAGCTTTGGCAAAGCACTAATTGAAGGTCCTCGTAAAACATGGAATACCTTGGCGGCATATATCGGCCAATTCAAATTGATTTTCGATAGTGAAATCAAGGGCTACAAGCATATTGGTGGATTTGGAACGATAGCCTCATTTTACAGTGGAGGGTTTTCTTGGGCCTCGTTTTGGTCGAAAACAGCATTTATATCGATCATTCTAGCTTTTATGAACTTATTGCCGATTCCGGCACTCGATGGAGGTCATGCGTTGTTTACCATCTATGAAATGATTGCTAGAAGACCCCCACCAGAAAAATTCTTGCAGTATGCCCAGACCATCGGCATGTTACTCCTATTGTTCTTGATGCTCTATGCGAATGGAATGGACGTAATACGATGGCTGTTTCCATAACATGATGAAAAAGTCTAGAATGTAGTACTTTTAATCTGCTGCCCGGATGGCGGAACTGGTAGACGCGCTGGATTCAAAATCCAGTTCCTTCGGGAGTGCGGGTTCGATTCCCGCTCCGGGTACATTTTTTAATTATGAGGTCGCACTTCGTTAAATCTTTCCTCTTAGCAATAACGACGTTATTCGCGGTGCATATCACGTACCATTTCGTGCAGTTTGCGATTCTCTATATCATGGATTTTAGGCCGCTTGAATTGTATTTTCAGACGACCTGGTATGAACCATCTCTCGATCCTAGAGCTTGGTCTAAAAAGAGAATTTTAGCCGTCTACGGGGGAAGCACAATTGCGATGTTTGTTCTGGGTATAACTGCCAAAGTATTTACGCCATCAAGTGTAGTCGAAGTACAGGACAAGGGGCGTATATATGAGACGATTTATTCATGGGTCTTCTTGTGGTCTATGGCTTATGCTCTTGCGGATGTTTTTGCAGCGCCATTCATCAAAAATGCAACCCATGTAGCTACTCTACAAAATGTGTATTTGTGGTACTTCCAAGGTGGCGCGATAGAATCCATTGCCTATGTTATTGCACTTGTTGGAATACCTTTTGTGATTTTTATTCCAATGACAGCGCTTCGAGCATTTCTAGGGACTACGGAGTTTCCTCAAGACCTTGTGTTCTGGGCAGGAAGGGTGAACGTTCTTTTGAATGCTGTTATTTTGCCCGGACTCTTAGCCCATGGGATAATTATTGGATTACTCTATGCGATTCCAAAATATTCTCTAGATGATTTGATCGCTTTTGAGATGTTTCGATTGATTACTAGCTCTGGGATGTTCCTAAGTTTTTTCCTACTCTCCGGGTTGAATAGAAGTGGAATAAAAAATAAGGATTATGCTCTGGTAAACCTGTCAACAGCAGCCGTATCGCTAATCACACTTGCTGTCATTTTTGGCATATTAGTCCTTGGTATTCAAATCAGCTAGGAACAGTCCGTCGTAACACCTTAGAACGATTGACTTAGATTGAATCGAATCCTAGGTTGGTCAAATCCTTTACTTAGGCGTACCACATTAAATCGAACTCTGTTTGTCGCTAGATTCAAAGTGTTTGTGAAGTACTTGAAATACGTCAATCCTCTTGCAACGCCCATTGGAATGTGTTTACGGCGTAGGCGTTTGAGTTGATTGGCAGCTGCCAAGTTTGATGGATAACTCAAAAGATAGTTCACTGCCGCGGTATCTTTTACCCACTTAATTTCTTTATTTCCAATCTCAAAAATCATTGATACGTTATACAGTGGATTGATGTCCAAGAAACTATTGATTTCGGTAAAGGCTTCACTATACTCAACCGTATCATAAATGTTGACCGTAGGCTCGATGACTATGTCAAAAACGCCCTGATGTACCCATACGCTTTCCTCGGCATTTGTGCTGTGTTTACGAATGTAAAACGGCATGTTATTGACAAAGACATCAATCATACGTTGGATGCCTTCTCCATTGACCTGCCGTAACTCAGCAGGTAGATAGATGGCCCATTCATTATCAAAAAATGCAAGTTGATTTTTAAGCCTTGCGTTGGACTGAGATTCAAGATTACCAAGGACGTAGTCTTTTATGGAATCAATGAGCTCTTGGTCCCAAGAATAAGCTGGCACCTCTGCCGAAAAGATAGATTGCTCTACCTTTTGGGTAATCATGGAATCCAATGCATTATCAGGTAAATCGTGATAGGTAAATTCCAGGTAGGATTGACCGCCGATATATGAAATACCTAATTGCCCTAAGGAATCATTAGGTCGCTGCTTTAAGTATTCCTGCAGGATAAGAAGGGTCGCATGGTATTTTGTTACGTTGTTGCTATGCGGTCCTGCATAACTGAATGTTATTGAATCTTGGGTAGAAGGGTAGACTTCCATAGTGTTAAACTCCAATTGCCCATCTTTTGCATAGCTGCGATTTTTTAAGGGGGAAACTTCAGGAAGAAGCTCTAGGGCTTCGATAATGCTAGATTGTGTTGAGGCTAATGAGGGAGTTTCAATATATATTGAACGAAAGAGGTTGGCATGTACGTTGCTTTTTTCTGAAAAGGGAAAGGTAAAAGTCGAGTCGACTGTTATAATCTTTCCATCGGGCGAAACGGGAAAACTATGAAATACTTTCAAGGCACTAGTGTTATCATAGTTTGGATATTGGTAGAGATTAAAGGCGTTGATGATATTGCCAATTTGATCGACGGAGATGTCGTAATGAATCGTAATTTCTCCAAAGTTTACGTCAATCTTTGGTGGTGTATCACTCCAATTGCTGTCTAGAGTAGCTTGAACGGCTTGAGATAGTTTAAGTACAGCGTAGTCCTTGAACTTTGTAGGAAACCCATAGTTGAACTCGATGGATAGGTTTTCTGTGCTGTCCTCGTAGATCAGCGCTTTATGGCCATTGCGTGCCTGTAAATGAGTGAAGTTTCCTGGCATATCAAGGGTAATCTGTCCATAGAGTACAGGGAAAAATCCAAAAAAGAGGAAAATCATCAATGTAAGCAACGACCTCACCATAGTTTAAAAAATTGTTGGTTTAAGCCTTTTGAATCAAAAAACATATAACCAAAGTTAAGGAACTCAAAAGATGCCCATGGCTTAGTAATCTGTATAGACCTTCTCCATGCATTGTGAACTGCATAATTCCAGAATATGTCGTCCACAGCAATAACTCCTTTTCCATTGAGTAACTCATGGCATCTAGGGATTAAATCGAGTAAGGCCTCGGCTGTATGATGGCCATCGATGTAGATCAAATCGTATGAATTCTTGGCTTTGATAAGGTCTTCTAGAATGCGCTGAAACGGACCTTCTATCATAGTATAGTTTGACAGCTTCCCCTTATCTAGATAAACTTTAGCTACTTCAATGGTTTTTGGACATCCCTCGATGGATGTAATACTCGTGTTCTCCTGATGCAGTGCACTCCCCATGGCAAAGGTTCCTCGGCCAAAATGACCACCAAGCTCTAAAACCTTACTCGCCTTGCAAAAGGATACAAGATTGTGCAGTCTTTGAACTTCGAGTTGGGTTGATGCGGCTTTTTTGTGCTTGTTTATATCAATAAGTCGCTGGTCTTGACCGGTTCCAAAATCTGTTTTGGTATAGGAAGAAAGACCCTCGGCCCAAGGTGAATCCCAGTGATCTGAAAAGGGAATTTTTTGACTGTTGTGCACCTCTGTATATAGGCGATAGGCTAAATCGGAGTGTAATCTGTACTTCCCTTTACTCTGAAAGTAATGTTGGATAGATAGAGCAGTTTGTTCGAGCTTGCGCATGACTAAAACTCATATTGAAACTGAAGGGCATAGTTTCTTGGAGCTTCAAGTGCTGCAGGCCTTGTGGTATACTCATTGTTAAATAGGTTTTTTACCACGCCCGTTAGTCTTGCCGATTCATTGAGTTGAACGATAAAACGGCAATCTACTACCCATTCACCGTTCATGTTATTCTCCCGATACTCATCAACTCCGGGAATAAGGACTTGTGCTTCAGGGACCATAATCATAAAGCTATTGTAGATTGCTGTGAAGCCAGTACTGTAGCGTCCAAAGCTCATTTCCATATCAGATTTGAATGCGTGCTTGTTACGGAAATTCAGGAGTTTTCCATCTTCTCCAAATGTTTGCAGGCGCAAGTTGCTCGGATTCAATAATTCGGGTTGCATATAGGTATATCCTGAGAGCAGTTGCAGCGGTACACCAAAAAGAGAGCCTCTTCCCATTACACTCACTTCCATACCATAGATTCTGGCATCATCTAGATTTTCGGCGCGGACATATGGGGCGCCACCTGGATCAAAGACTGTGTTAAAGTCTATAACATTGATATACTTCGTGTAAAACCCAGCTAGATCTAAGAAGCCTTGCCAGCGGTCAATCTGGAAACCCTGCTTAAAACCAATTTCTGAAGTCCAACCATCCTCGGGAATGATGTTTGGGTTAGGCAATACCTGTAAGCCACGTGTTAAGTCAATAAAGTATTCATTGATTGTGGGTACGCGAAATCCTTGTCCCCAGGATGCTCTGAGCCATGATCCTTGAGTAACCTTGTAGTTTAGGCCCAATCGAAAAAGCGGTTTAACAGGAAGTTCAATGGTTGCATTACTTAAGCGCGAGATAAATGGAAGCTGATTGTTTGGAGTGATCGAATCAATTTTATTGTATTCAAGTCTAGTTCCCATGGATAGCGTCAGCTTTGACCAAAACACCTTGTCGGCTTGTATATATCCAGACACATTAAAGGCATCGTAGGTTTTATCACCGTAGGATAATCCCCGCCCATTGGTGTAATACGTCGATAGACCGCCAACGAAACTATATCCTGTTTTTTCATTGGACCACTTGTATTGGTATTCCCCAAAAACGTGATGCGTCATAACCTGTTCTGCTCCAAAATTGGTGCTCATATTGTTGTAGTACTTGCTTTGGAGAATGTGTTCGCCATTATTGGGAGTGTAAAATGTGGCAAAGGGTGCAAGACTCATTCGGCGTTGAATGTAATCGGTTCGGGCATCGAGGATGTATGGGGACTTTGGATCAGAGGGTAGAAGAGCCATACTATCAAGCCCGCTCCAAAAAAAGAATTGTCCACCCTCTTCATAAGCAAAGTTCCAAGCTAGTCCGGATACAGACTTTAAGATGCCTTCATCAGAGGTATGAAGATGCCTGATTTTTCCGTTGACTCGAAAGCGATCGTATTCGTTGTTTTTTCGAAAGCCGCCATCATGACGGTAGAAGGCACCAAGGACAAAGTCGATTTTTTTAAAACGCTCTCGGTGTTCATAGGTTTGATTGAAGTAAATGGGTACGTGTTCTTTATAGTCCCAGGCATCATACATGTTTTGCATACGGCGACCTGGATCATTTTTAGAACGAATCAGGTTGGCGTCAAAACGCTGATACATTCCAAGAGAAGTGGTTACCCTATGATAGGGTTTGTCAGAGGTCGGCCATGCCGTTCGAAAGTTGATAATGCCGTTTAGGGCCGAAGAGCCATACAGCGAAGAGGTTGCTCCTTTGATTATCTCGACTTGATCGATGTTTTCCAAGGGCAGCGTCTCAAAATAGATGGCCCCATTCTCGGGACTTAACTGGGGTATGCCATCGATCAAAAACAAGGTCCTTGAACTTGCTCCTCCTGACCAACCGCTACCTCCGCGTATACTAGGGCTGTTTCCAATCTGTTGGTAACCCGGAATGCGGTTGAGCGCCTCTCCTGATCGAGCAATGGTGTTTTCTACTAGCGAGGACGGCATGATGTCAATTGATACCGTTTGCTCTCCGAACTGTTCGTCCTTTGTAGTACCTGTTACCACGGTAAGTTCAATCATTGTCGAAGATGAGGATAAGATGAAATCAAGCAATTTGTTTTCATTCATATTCAGGCGGAAAGAGCGTTGTTCGCTCTCCATGCCTAAATAGCTTACCAACAACTTGTATTCGCCAACGGGCGCTTCAAAATGATACTGTCCGTCTAAATCGGTAATAGTAGATAGAGTGTCTTGGTCACTGGTAAGCCTAAGTGAGGCTTGAATGAGGCTTTCACCCTCAGCATCGGTCACTGATCCACTGATATGTCCGTTCTGCCCAAATCCTGTGAAGACAATACTTAGGCAAATGAAAACACTTAAAATTTCTCTTTGCATGCGGTGTTGGAAGGTTGGTGTTACCCCTTAAAGGTGTAAGAAAATCTGAAGGTGAAGTTTAGCGGATCTTCAGGCAGACCTGGTCGATTCACGTAAGTTTTGTTCATGACATTTTTTACGAGAAATGATACTTTGGCAAAATCGCTGAAGGCATAGATCATACGTGTATCGATCACGGTATTCCCTATACCAAAGTTCTGACTTCTAAAGTCACGGATACCACCAAATGGCTGACCTCCATTAAATAGAGATGCTTCTGTACCTACAAACAAGTCACCTACGAAAGGATAATCGATATTCTCCATAAAGGAACGGTGCTGAACACTTAGACCAAAATCAAATCGCTTGTATCCGATTTGCCAGTCGAGTGCAAGGATATGCCTATTTCGATACTTCAATACATTTTCTGTTGAGGAACTTGTTTCTGCATAGGTGATAGTCGAGCGATTGTTTGAGTTTGCTTGGTTGATGTCAATTTGAGAGCTGACCACCTGACCCTGTGTGTTATACAACGTGATTTCCTCATCCCAGTTCATTGATTTAGGATCGGTGTAGGTATACCCAAACAAAATCTGCATAGGAACATTTTTGGCAAGTTTTCCTTGACCTACGATAGTAAACTCCGAGCCAATAATGCGTGTTTCACCAACATTTTGGAAGGAGAACCCAACCGTCTGAAGAAAGCCAGCGAGATCACTTGGGTCAAAAACTCCACCTTCTCCAAACTGACCAAAGTTGATCTCAATCATGTTGTCATAATACATACCGAAGGCGCTCAAGTCCATATATCCCTGCCAACCTTTACCAATACGGAATCCTTGCTTGATTCCCACTTCAGCATACCATCCACGCTCAGAGGTGAGTTTGGGATTTGGAAAGATGTTGATCCCTCCAAGGGATAGGTTGGTAAATGACTCAGCAAGATTGGGAAAACGATATCCTTCTCCCCAAGAACCTCGAATGAAGGTGTATTCTGCGGCTTGATAGTTCATGCCAAATCGAAAAAGTGGCCGCTTTAACCCTGTGACACCCTGTGAACTATTAAAAGAAGTGTCTTTGCTGATTGAGTTAACGGTGAAGTATTCATAGCGCATACCCAAGGTTAGGTTGAGCCGTTGATTAAACATTTTCTTTTCCAACTGTGCGTAGGGTGCTACATTGTATCGATTGTGTTCTCCGACAAGGGAGGAATCCGCGGTTAATCCTCGAGGAGCTCGTACGATATCTGCAAAAGAGACAAGTCCCGCAACGACATTGAAGTTAAGTTCATCAAAATAGCGGCTATACTGTAGTTCTGAGAAAAAGTTGTTTGGTCGTGAGCCCTGACCATCTGTCGATTCGTTGGTTGAGTTAAACCATCTTGTTTTTAGCGAATAGCGGTTTTTGTTTTTATCAAAAAACGTCACAAAGGGATCAATGATTATTCGTGTGCTTTTGTATCGCGAAACCGTTCCTGAAGCTGCTACGCGCATTTGGTCACCTAAGCCGTTCCATAAAAAGAAGTTGCTTCCCCATGAACGATAGCCATTGAAATTCACGCCTACAGACATGCCCTCGATTTTTCTAGGGCGAAATCGGTACTTCTGTCCTACACGGATGCTACCGGAGCTCCCATCTTGTAAGTCATCGCGTTCTTGTTGGTATTGTCCATGCCATACGAAGTCACTGCGTCCATGCTTTCGTTTATGCATAAAGTTCATCCCGTTGGAGAAGGGTAGGGCATTGTTATCAAGCCACCATGCCTCCTCTCTGTTCATGGGAGCACTTATAGCCGTCATCCAAACATTGAGCTTTGTTTCAGGAGTCAATGAAGGATACCCTGTACGGAAGTTTACCACTCCATTTAAGGCTCCCGATCCATAGATAGATGAGGCTGCTCCTTTGATAACCTCTACGGTTTCGAGATTCTCCATGGGAACAAGAGACCATTTAGCATCCCCCGCATCCGCGGATAATAATGGAATGTCGTCATACAAAACAAGTACCCGACTGCCGGCACCATAAGCCCATCCTGAGCCACCGCGTATATTGGCCTGCCCATCAACTATAGATACACCAGGCACCTTGCGAAGGCTTTCTTCGGCATCCACGATGTTATTGTTTTCGAGTAGGTCGCTACCAACTACTTCGATAGATACCGTTTCTTCTGACAGCTTTTTCTCATACTTTGAGGCTGAGACGACGATCGTATTGATTAAGGTAGACTCTTCCCTAAGCATGAAATCCTGAGTCAGCGTCTGATTGGCAACAATGTTTACTTCAACGGAATCGGTTGACATACCGAGGTATTCAAAGACAACAGAGTAAACACCTGGCGGTAGTTCGAGATTGTAGAATCCATCGAAATCGGTCACTGTGGTGAGGCCGAGCGATTGATCTGCAATAACCTGTGCATGGATTATGGGTTCACCATCCTCATCACTTACTATGCCATTGAGCGATCCATTTTGCGCGGTGCACCATCCCACTATGCCTAGGAAGAGCAAAGTCCATATCTGTTTTATGTACATCCTGTCTTGATTTAATCATCTTAAATATAGAATTTTCAAGTTTTTTAACAGATAGGGGTTAATCACATTAGAATCCATCAATGTCTAGAACTTATTTCTGTATCTTTAATAGGAATCATTGAACATGAAAAAACTATATATTCTCTTAGGAGTTTGCCTTTTAGCGCTTCAAGTAAATGCACAAAACTGCGGTTCATACCCCCTAGTAAAACCTACTTGGTGGGATATCTTAAATGGCGGGAGTGGCCCAACGACTTTTGATTTAGGGCTATCAGAAGATTCAATAGATGTAACCAATGACGATCAGATTCGTTTCGTTCAAGGCCAAGACACAAGCTTTGAGTTACAGTATTTAATGCCTCAACAATTCGATGTGTCCAGTATGGGAATTCCTGGTGTGAGTGTAGTTGATGTATCGGGAGTTACTATTCTTGGAGTTAGTGGGTTGCCATCGGGTTTATCATGGAATTTAGATCAAGCAGGGGCTCAAAATGGTAATAGCTATTCTCCGGCTAATAATCGCTTTGGAGCCTTTAAGATTTGCGGAACCACATTTTCTGCACCGGGTATATATCAAGTAGAGGTGCAAGTTGAAGGATGTGGCAGCGCGTTGGGTATCAGCCAATGTGAAGTGGTGCCGCTTCCACTAGAGCTCGAGGTTTTAGCCTCTCCGGGTGGAAATGCTTTCTTTTCATTTAGTCCGGGTTCTGGGTGTGACACAGTTAACGTAGACTTTGAGGCTCTTGTGCCTTCGCCTAACCCAGTTATCAATCCCATAACGTATGAGTGGGATTTTGAAAATGATGGTACAGTGGATGCTACAGGCAGTATGGCAGGGTATACCTACACTACGCCTGGAGCCAACGCGGTCGACATGACCTATATTATTGAAGAGTTTTATATCTCAGCTGCTTCGTTAACAGTAAACAATACATCGTGCTACTGTGGTGATGTGGAAGAGGTAAACTTTCCGTTCATCGGATGTACACAAGCACCTGAGCCTTATCTAATCCTTAATGCAGGTGGAGGAAGCAATAACCTCGGCAATCCAGCTTCTAATAATACAGTGAGTTGGTCTGGACTAGATATTCCACTTAGTGCAACGGCCATCTCTATCCAAGCTTGGGAGGAGGATAATGGTACACTAGGCAGTCCAGATGATGACTTAGGATCTGCTTTATTGACGTTTAGTTCAACTCCCAATACAGGTGTTCTAAACTTCTCAACAAATTGTGCGACAGGCACGGTAACTCTATCGCGAAGAATACAAAGCCAAATATCGACTGTAGATACAATAACGGTTTACACTGCTTCGACAACTCCTACGATCACTGGGGATACCGTCTTTTGTCAAGGCGATACGATTACCCTATCATCTAGTGCCTCCGATCTCTATCAATGGTCAGATGGCAGCGGTATTATTGGCAATGCCCAAGATTTATCTGTGGCTAGTCCAGGTACGTACAGCGTGACTGTGACGGATGCCGGAACAATATGTCCTACAACAAGTGAAGTGTTTGTTGTTAACGAGTCTATCATTACTCAACCGGCTATTGCTGCCGCATCCAACGGAATATATATAGATAACCCAGATAGCAATAGCGTTCAGTGGTATAGCGATGGTCTTCCAATACCAGGAGCTAACGGAGATACGCTGACTTCATTAAGTATTGGTGGGCCATTTACTGTAGAGATGACCAACTCACTAGGCTGTGTGTCTGTTTCTGAGCTTTATGAAATTTGTCTTCCAGGTACTTCTACAGCTGTAGGAAGTAATGTGATTACCATAGGAAGTGATATGACGTTAGAAGCAGATGGCTTTAGTGTGACTAGCGGTAATGCAATCGCATGGGCAATATCTACTGCAGGTCCGATTACGACTATGGCAGAGCTTCAAGCAGCTATTGATGCTGGATTGGTTTTCCCTGGGGATGATGATTCAACGTTAACGCTTACTCTGGCAGACTTTGATGCAAACGGATCGTATTACGCTACACCGTTTACCGCAGAGGTTGCTGTAGCCGATTCGGTAATCTACGCGCCAGAGGTTGACTCAGGGTGTGCACCTAATGGTCAACTTTGTATCAGTCTATCGGGTACACCTGGTCTGGCATTAGTTGCAGATAGTTTGCGATTTACTTTCCCTGATGGGTCTTCTGTTGGGTTGAGTCAAATTGTACCACCAGAGTTTCAGGCATTACTTCCTGACACTATTGAATATGATCTCTTAAACTTGCTGCCTGATGTGCTGCCTGACGGTCTTTGTTTCGGTCTCTCTGACCTGTATAACAATGACCCCAATGGATTATGGTCTATCTCCGTGCTCAATGTGGGAACAGGTAGTCTAACCGTAGAGGTGGCTGATATTGATCTCACAGTAAGTGCTGACTCGTGCTCTTTGATTTCTACAGACCAGGTAACTATTATCTCAGGGGATAGCTACACGATTAGTCCGAATAGCTCGACTACGATTCAGTTTGAAATTCCTCCGGTTCCCGCCTCATTCCCGACGGTTAATGCAGGTTGTGAGACCTTTGGTGATGCAACACAGTTTTCTGTCACAGGGATCCAGTCAAGCATTAATGAGCTCTATGGAATCTCCAACTTCAATCTAAGACCAAATCCTAGTCAAGGTGAAATTGTGTTAACATTCGAAGCCATGTATTCTTCAACGGCCACCATGTATTTGATGGACGCTTTAGGTAGAACAGTGTGGCAGTCAGGTGCTTTGATACATGCTGGAGGTAATGTTCAAGATATCTCTTTCCCTTATGTATCGGAAGGTCTCTACTATTTTGTGTTATCCACAGATTATGGTCAGGGAATGTATCCAATTCAAATCAATCGTTAAGCATAAATAGAGCGGAACGCAGTATATTCAAATTATAAATTGAAAACATGAAAAACGTATTTTATCTATCTCTTGCTCTTGTTGGGCTAACTTTCGGTCTTATCGCTTGTGGTGAAGATGATGGCGGTGGAACAACACCTCCTCCAGCAGCCACTTGGACAGGTACTTATCCTGGAACTTTCTCTGGGTTCGCTGTTCTTGGTACGGATACTACTCAACTTGATTCAACAGCTTCTGCAACGTTAACAGAAGGAGCTGCCATGGGTGAAGCTATCCTAGATGTGACACTTCCACCACTTTCAGAAACACTTCCTGTTTCGGTAACTGTTTCTGTTAATGCAACATATGTTGAAAATGCAGATGGTACTACTTCAATCGACGTAGCAAACCAAGAGGCGTCTGGAGTTCCAATTCCTGGTGTTTTTGTTTCGGGTTCTGGAAGCGTTTCAGGAAACACGTTAACTGCTGATGTAACGCTATCAGGTGTAGTGTCAGGTGGAGGAACGTTCACAGGTACAAAGCAATAAGCTTATTGTATACGTCCTTTTGATAAAGGATTAAAGATTAGGCCCCTACAAAGGGGCCTTTTTTTATGTTACGACTTTTTAGGTATGGCCCACCACATCCCGCCTCCCTTCGGGGAAGATCGTACATACTTTTCATACCTGCATGATGTAATGATTAACCGGGTAATCTCAGCAAGTGATCACTCGATTTGCATAAGTCGCTGCCGAAGTACTTCATAAAGAGATATACCGGCTGATACAGAAACATTCAGCGATTCCGTTTGGCCCACCATCGGAATCTGAAAGAGATGCTGACAGTGCTTGCGTACATTATCCGACAGACCACTTCCTTCGGAACCCATGACAATCGCCAGGGGAATCGTCATATCTATATCTTGAATAAAGGTCTCTGTGTCAATACTAGCTCCAGCAAGTGCAATTCCGTTTCCTTGAAGGAAACTCTTGGTCTCTTCCCAATCCATTTTACAAATCGGGAGATTGTGAATAGCTCCTGCACTTGATTTAACAGCAAAGCCGTCAATCGCAGCACTCCCTCGGTGGGGTACAATGAGTCCATCTACTCCAAAACATTCAGCTGAGCGAACGATTGCACCGAAGTTTCGCGTATCGGTAACACCATCTAGTACTAAGAAGAGCGGTACGCGTCCCTCATCATAACACTTATCAAGAAGGTCTTGTGCCTTAAAAAACTGCACAGGACTCTTAATACCGAGAACTCCTTGATGATTGATATTTTGCTTACCGTAGATGGGCCAAAGCAATCGTTCAATTTTGACACGGGGTACTGAGATTACACTAACGCCTTGGCTCTTTGCCGTCCGTATAATGGCATCCATTTCAGGACCAATGGATTTAACATTGTACAGTATTTTGTCGAAGTCAATGCCATCCCGTAAAGCGTCTAAAATCGGCTTTCTCCCGAATATTATTTCCTTTTTAGTCATGCGTAAGACCTTAGATTAAACCTGTCGACTGAAAAGATAAAAAATATGACCTGCATCATGGGTGTTTAATCGTCCACCAATGCGATGGATCAAACTACGAAGTGGTCCTCTCCAAAAGGCTGTTCGTGGATGGCTTGATTTTTTAGAGGCAACCGTATTCTGGTGCATAAGGTATTCCACGGGATAGGCCTCTTCTAGTTTGAAAGAAGTCTCAGCCATAAGTTCTTCTATAGCTTGTGGGCTAAAGAAATAGTTTGCTTTTTGCTGCCAAACAGGCCAGTGTGGTCCGCAATGTATTGACTCTCGCGACCAAGCATTATGAAACAATATCCCTAACTCTTTAATCTTGGGGTTGCTATCAACGGTACGAATCAGAGCTGCTGGATCATGAGTATGGCTTAAGCTTGTATAGATAACGGCTTGTTTACTTGACGCTTTCTCTGGGTCGACAAAATCCAAATGACTCGTCTCACCTTTACTCCAGGAAAGTTTTTTTTCTAGCCACAGATTAAACGAAATATGCTGAGGGGTTTCTTGCAGCTGGAGTGCAGAGTTATGTTGGTGCATCTCGTCGACAAGGATAAACTCCCTGTCTTCAAACAACAAGGCTGTTCTTCCATCAGGAAGTTCAAAGGATTCCTTAGTGCTTAATTCGCTGCCTTCTGTATCATCGGAATGATGATTGTCTTCAGCGGGCTGTTGGTAGTCTGTTGAAAGCAAAACTAGGGCTGGGGAATCGCTACAGTCATTGGACTATCAATTGCTGGACTCGTCGGATTGATTTCGGCGGTCGGAGCAGTAGTTTCAACGACGGTAGACGGTGTGCCATACGTTGTTTCAAACTGATTGATAGCATTTACTTTGGATTGCATTGGGCTCATCTGTTGACTTATCTGCTGATAATACTGTGAGAATTGTGCTTGGATTTGAGCAGATTGCTCCTCATTTCGAGCATTAGCCATTGCACTCTGAAGTTGTTCATTGAATCCTTCTAAGGCATCGTTGTAAGGTTTTAACTCCTCTTCTAAAGCAAGTTTTTCAGCCTCTCGTGCACTCTTCATGGCACTCATCAAACTTGTGTCGCCGAGGGCAACGGCCAGCTTTGAATAGGTTAAGTTTCCATCCTCTTGTTGGACAAGTTCCCCTGCAGTAACATTGCTTGTCAGCACAGTAAACATGGCATTCACAGCATTTTCAGCTGCAGAGTCTATGTATAGGGTGGAAGTCCCATTGTCCGCCGGATTCGTTTCCAATGCAAAACCTAGCGTCTGATTCATGTATCCAAGTAGATCATTGGTGTATCGACCAGTGATGATTTTTTCCGTTTCGTCATCCTTGCCAACTTTACTCAAATACCGTAATTCTTCATCGGCGTACTTCGTTAAGTAGGCCATAACCTCGTCTGCTTCTGCATTCATTTCAAGACCGTAGAGCATACGGGGTAGGCTGAAGTAGCTAATGTTACTGTATCCACCAAGCGCGTTGATTGGGAGCTCATTCATAAATGATGTAGCAAGCTCCTTTGCCTTTTCAGGATTTTTAGCGCTAAGGGTTTCAATAGCCATAGAATAGATATTGACAAGGGTGATAAACTGGCGATGAACGTTTTCATCGAGAAGCATATCAGGGTTTTCCTTAAGTCCGCCAAAGGCAAAATTGTTCATTAAGTTGTCAAACAGTAAATCCGGATTCGGAATGGTGTTTGCACTCGTGAAATCAAATGGTGTGATTCTGTAGGCTAAGCCCTCTAAGCTTAGGTTTCTCTGATAATCACTGTAGTAATCTCTTGGTACAGTAATCGCAAAATAGATGGGGCGATCATTGATATTTCCTGCAATCAAGTCCGATAATATATAACTGGTAGGATCATTTGGATTGCTTAATTGAACGGTGAGTGTATCATTCATCAACTCATAAAATGGAGCGTAATCACTCCAAATTGTCGTATCAATAGCCGTATCAATTGGGAACAGCAATCCTCCATTTGCTGAACGACCAAAGTTTTTAAGTTTTCCAAAGAATGAGTTCGGATTGTTTGCTGGCAAGCTTAGTGAGCGCGAAAGCTGCTCGCTATGCATATCATACATTGTTAAGCTAACATTGAGTGGTGCACTCTCATTCATTTTTCGACGCAGGTTATCATAATAAGTATCCTGCATGAGAAGGCTTAAGTTGATAATCCGTACATCAGGTCGCACTCCCTCTACCTCTTGAGCATACCACAGAGGATAGGTATCATTATCGCCGAAGGTGAAGATGATAGCGTCCTTTTCGAGTGATGTAAGATAGTTTGACGCAAAGTCAATTGTAGTTGTTCGGCCTGAGCGATCATGGTCATCAAACCCTTGACTTCCCATTAATGCCGGAGCTAAGAGTCCGATGAAAATTGCCAATACAGGCTGCCAAGTAACTTTCTTTGCTCCCCGAGATAGCCATTCGATAAGCTGCAGGACAGCAAGTCCCATCCAGATGCAAAAGGCAAACAAAGACCCAACAAGAACATAGTCACGTTCACGAGGCTCAACAGGTGGCTGATTGATGTATATGATAAAGACAAGACCTGTAATTAAGAACATTGCTGAAATCGCAATCGCTAAGACTTGGTTCTTGCGGAAACTGTATACGAGACCAACGATACCTAAGACAAAAGGAATCAGGTAAAACTTATTGTTTGCCTTGTTATTCGCTCTGTGACTAGGCAAGTCCGTGTTTGTCCAGTTGTGGTTACCATTCCATGCACCAAAATTATCAATGAAAGGAATACCAGACTGCCAGCGACCGTGCTCGTTAGCGTAGGTCCCTTGGAGATCGTTGGTTCTTCCCGCGAAATTCCATAGGAAGTAACGCATGTACATGTAACCAACTTGGTATTGCAAGAAGAATTTGAAGTTGTCGCCAAGTGTAATGTTGTCTTTTACAGCATAGAATTGGCTCTCTTGTGCTTTGGCTGTCGCCTGATTGAGCTCCTCTGGGCCAAACGATTGAACGACCTGTCCATTTTGCAGATTGATCACATTGTAGCTTGGGCTTAGCCAAGAGCGGTAGGCTTGGCGTTTACGCCCATCAAGTTGATTGAATTTTGTAAACCCTAGGCGAGGGAAGAAGTGCTTTGCTTCTTCTTTATAACGATACTCTCTTTTCGTTTGGGTTTTCTCATACGTTTTGCTCTCGGGATTGTAAGCGTAATATCCCCCAACTTCATCCTGTCCCATGATGTCGAAGTCTGTGACATTGTAGTCAGGTCCTTCAAAAATTGGACGTTTTCCAAATTGCTCACGATTCAGGTAGTAATGCATAGTAAACGCATCCGTAGGCTTGTTCATGTTAATTGGGACTTGTGCATTCGCTCGAATAGGCACCATCGTGTAGGACGAGTATCCCATGATTAAAAACATGATGCCAAGCGTTGCGCGGTAAGCTAGCGCTGCAAAGTTTTCTGCTCTCAGAATAACGAAAGCCATGGCTGACATACAAAAGAAACGCAGGGCTCGGCCTCCTAAGCCTCCATTGTCTTGGTCATACAGCACAGAACCAATCATAAGAGTGATTACTAACAATGCAGCTAAGCGCCGGTAAGTCATGGCTTTTTTGGCGTCATGAAAGGATACCAGAAAAAAGATGAGAGCGCTGAATAGTGCGATGACTGCGAACCATACACCCATACCCTTGCCAAGGCCAAACCCGTTTACAAAGAGGTAATCGAATTGTGCAAAGATGTTGATGATTCCCGTAAAAATACCCTGAAGAACAAATACTAAAACCCCAAAGGATACAGCAACAGCGATAAGGAAAGATTGCCAAGAAAATTCATTGTGTCTTGCATAAACCATCATTCCTACAAAAGGAATGGCAAGCATTGAAAGCAAGTGAGCTCCCATAGAAAGTCCGACCATGAAGGCAATGAAAATCAACCATCGATCAGCAAGCGGTCCTTCCGCGCGAAACCATCGCGTAGCTCCCCAAATGATGATAGTCATAAAGAACATCGCAAGGGCATACACCTCTCCCTCAACGGCTGAAAACCATAATGAATCGAGGAACGTGCAGGATAATGCAGCAACAACACCTGCACCAAATACCTTTAGTTTATCGCTTGTCGATAGGTCATCTCCTTCAAGCCCCAAATACTGGCGTGCAAAGAATGTAGATGTCCAGAAACAGAACAACACGGCAAATGCCGTACTCGCCGCACTCAGAAAGTTAATCCAAAGGGCCACTTTCGTTACATCGCCGAAAGACATAAGTGAGAAAATTTTCCCAAGTAGGGCATGGAGTGGAGCTCCTGGAGCGTGCACTACTTCAAGTTTATAGGCACCTGCAATAAACTCCCCGCAGTCCCAGAGACTTGCAGTTTGTTCCATGGTCATGGCGTATACCGTTAAAGCGAAGGCAAAGATTGCCCAGCCAATAAGATTGTTTTGGTTTTGATATCCTTTTAAAAATCGATTCATGATTCTTCTTTAGAGAGGTGCGAAGATACGAAGATTGAGCGTTTCCTAGGCGTCATTTTACATAAATTGCATGATGAGATTACATTTTACGTTGCATATAACTAAGATTGAACTTATCTTTGTTGTCCATTTGAGCAAAAATTGCTTCAAATTGGTCCATGGTGTAACTGGCAACACGTCTGGTTTTGGTCCAGAAGAGTCTAGGTTCGAGCCCTAGTGGACCAACTTATAAAGCCCCTCTTTCGGGGCTTTTTTATTGTACTTCGTTGGGTTTGCTCAAGAGATAAAACAATCCGGTAAGAAGTCCGAATCCCAAGAGAAAATTGACGTACCAAGGGCTTCCAAAGGCATAAAGGACGCATCCACAAAAGAAGCTTACACCCCCTACGAGCAGTGCGTAGGGAAGTTGGGTTCGAACATGGGTTACATGGTCACACTGGGTGGCCATGGACGACATTACCGTTGTGTCAGAAATTGGCGAGCAGTGATCTCCCATAACAGAGGCGCATAATACCACTGAGATTATTTGTAGTAATACAGGCATATAGAGTTCTGGGTCAGTGTTTACTCCACCATCTGTAGCCAAGCTCAAGACAACAGGAATACATAGCGGATAGAGAATAGCCATCGTAGACCAACTCGATCCAGTGGAGAAACTCACCAAGGCGGCAAGGATAAATACTACTGCGGGCATCCATTCAACAGGAGTAGATGCTGGAATAAGATCACTTAGAAAGGCTGCTGTTTGTAAGTGGTCAATGGTTACCGCGAGCATCCAAGCAAAGACTAAAACAAGGACACCGGTCATCATGGAGGATATGCCTCCCATGAAATCTTCTACTGTGTTATGAAGATTTCTTACGCGGCTGAAAAGATTGATTACAACAGCTGTGGTTACGGATAGTAAGCTTCCCCAGAGCAAGGCAAGATAACTATCACTGGCACCTACGATTTCCATAAGATTGGAAGCGTCACCGCGACTTCCTGTGTAGATTATTCCAAATACAACTCCTCCTACAAGCATGAGCAGAGGGATAAGCGCTAAGTAAGGTTTGCTGGCTTTTTGGTCTTTGGAATCTACAGTATCACTTCCCTTGTATTCTTTAGTTTGAGCAAGCGCATCTTCTTTGTGCATTGGGCCAAAGCCCCGATTGGTAAAGATTACCAGGCCAACAAAAAACAAGGTTAACACAGGATACAAAGCATATTGAAGAGACGATAAAAAGAGACTGTATGGGCTCGCCCCAATCGTTACGTAGTCCTGCATTTCAATTCCCTTTCCAATCTCACTTAGTTGCATGCCAATCCAAGTCGTTACGAGTCCTATGGCTGCGACTGGGGCTGCTGTACTGTCGACTACGTAGGCAAGTTTTGCCCTAGAAATCTTTAGTTTATCTGCCAACGGGCGCATGGTTGAACCCACCACCAAGGTATTGGAGTAGTCATCAAAGAAAATCGCAAGTCCCATAAGCCAAGTGGAGATTAGGGCTGATTTTGCTGTTTTTGCAACGCGTGCTATGCGATGTACAATAGCCATCATGCCCCCATTTTTCGAAATGATTCCAACGAGCCCACCAATAAGGAGACTAAAGACGATGATGGATAGGTGTGATGTGTCAACCCCTCCTTCACCGTTGCCTGAGGCTATAGCTTCTAGAAGATAGGTGTCAATGATTCGAAAAAATGCCATGGGTAAGGCGGTTACATCAAGACCTGTGAGCAGAAATGCTCCAAGGAAGGTGCCGATAAACAACGAGGCGTATACTTCTCGAATCCATAACGCCAGTAAAATGGCTAGCAAGGGGGGGAGTATGGAGAGCCATGCTGGAATCAAACGGAATCGACTTCCATTATCTAAGGGAATAGATAGGAGTCCAATCGGTATCTCATTGTGTTTGGCTGCATGATAAGTCGGTGTGTTGGGGTTTGCATCTTGTATAACTTGGCTCTTTTGAGCATCGCTCAAATCAAGCATAACGGATTCAATTTGGATGGTTTCATCCCATGTCGACTCTTGGTTGTTGGCCAATAAAAATACTGGGTAAAAGGAAAGTAGAAAAATCAGGCTACCTTGTGGGAAAGACACGAAGTGCTTCAACTTCGGCGTCAAAAAATTTGTTTGGCTCATGATGAGACAAGATAGAAAAAGCCATTCGTATATTTTTTGTACCATGGTATTCTTGTGCACGATGTGCAGTGGAGTGGCTCAAGTACAGTTGTATCCCTACACGCAACCGACAGTATCCAATGCGGAGATGTTGTCTAATCCTTGGACAGGGGGATTTGACTTGCCCCAATGGTCGATGGGTGATCTCAATCAAGATGGGGTCGATGAGCTTGCTGTCTTTGATCGTGCAGGAGATTCATGGTTGATTTTTTCATGGGAAAATGATACATGGATGGCTAAACCCGAGCTAGCATTAAAGATGCCATCGTGTAGATCGTTTGCCATGCTGAGAGATTACAATCAGGATGGAGTGGCTGATATTTTTACGCATACTACAGGTGGAATTCGTTTGTATCGTGGGACTAATCAGGGTCTCTATACATCGTTTTCTGTCGCATCCAATCTTATTGAATACAACACTGGATTTGGCAACTCAAACATCTATAATCGAAGCATTGATATTCCTCACATAGGAGATATGGACGGTGATGGCGATTTGGATATTCTATCCTTTGAAGTCATTGGTACGACCTTGCCCTTGTATAAGAATTTAAGTGCTGAACTAGGATATGCAGGCGATAGTATGCTCTTTGTTCAGGAAGATCCATGTTGGGGTGATTTTAAAGAAAGTGAAACCGATAATAATATTCAGCTGGCCTTTGCATGTGATGGTAAAAGTGCTGGTCCCAAGCATGCCGGGTCGACTGAGTTAGCCTTTGATGGTGATGGTGACCTTGACTTAGTGTTAGGGGATATCTCATCTCGTGGGTTGACTTACTTAGAAAATATTGGTGGGGGAGTAGATAGTATGATCGATGTTGACTATGCATTTCCGTCGAATAGCCTCTCAGTTGATATGCCGATTTTTCCTGCGGCATATGCCATTGATGTAGACATGAACGGAGTAGAGGATCTTGTGGTTTCACCCAATGGAAACTCTAGGTATTTCAATGTGAACAATGCTTGGTTATACCGCTTCGATGAAAATACAACACCAAATTTTGTTTTTGATCAACAGGATTTTCTAACCGAAACAACCCTTGATTTGGGGAGCAACAGTTACGGAGTGTTTTATGATGTAGATGAGGATGGGTTGCAAGACCTCCTGTTGTCAGGTTCTTCAATATACAGGGCCATAGGCGATGAATCAAATGGTCAAATTGCCTTTTACCGAAATGTAGGCAGTGCCAGTAATCCAGCATTTACGCTGATATCCGATGATTGGTTGGGGCTTTCTTTATTGGGCTACTTCCGCTATCGACCATGTTTTGGTGATATTGATAATGATGGGTTGGATGATATGCTTCTTGGCAATAGTGAAGGACGTTTAATTCATTTTGAGCGTGATGCAATGGGAAGTTTTGTCTTTGATACTACATTTTATTGTGGGATTGATGTCGGAAATTCATCACATCCTACCTTATATGATGTTGATGAAGATGGTGATCTTGATCTCGTTGTTGGTAAAGAATACCTCGGGCAAATTGATTTTTATCCGAATGTAAATCCGTTGAATCCTTCTCCGTTTCAGTTTGATTCTTTGAATAGCAATTTTGGGGAGATTAGTGTTTCGGAGGCCGGATTTCTTATCGGTAATGCAGTTCCTCATTTTATAGAACAAGAAGGAACGGCGATCCTATTGGTCGGAGGTAGTTCGGGAAAGACAACGGCGTATGGGCTGGATTCGGATAGCTTGTTTTCGGGGAGCTTTAGCGTAGAGGCAATTGAATGGGGTGGAATCGATGTTGGGGCTGAGGCTGCACCGTTTGCATACGATATTAATGGCGATGGATATATGGATGTTCTCTATGGAAATCGTCGTGGGGGATTGAGCTTGTATTCGACCGTAGTAACAGATTCATCTCAAGTGTTAAGCCTCACAAGCAGCGATTTAGATAACAAATTGTCGCTGTATCCTAGCCCTGCGTTTTCTCAGTTAACCCTTTTAGGAATTACAGTTGATAAAGCAGAGGTCAATATCTTTGATCTGCAGGGCCGGATGCTGTACAATCTGTCGGTTGATTTAACTCGAGGAGAAACAACGGTAGATGTTTCATTTCTCGAGAGGGGAACTTACCTGCTTGTTTTGTCTGACGGAAGTTCTGCGAATCGCACAAGTCTTTTTTCTAAACATTAAGGGTCTAGGATTAAATCATTAGCCACATTTCTTATTTTTAGGAAAATTTTAAACAATGAAAAACATTCTTTCTCTAGGATTTACCCTTTTTCTTGCGGTAACCGTTTTTGCTGCGGGAGGTACAGAAACCCTTGTTCTTAAGACTTCTGCTGTATGTGGTGGCTGTAAGACACGTATTGAGGCTGCAGTTAATGAATTGCCAGGTATAAAGACGGCGACAGTTGATCTTACAAATGGTTCTCTTACCGTGGAGTACAAAGACAAGAAGGTTTCTGCTGATGATATCAAAAATGCGGTGTCTATGGCGGGTTACAGTGCCAATGAAGTGGCTGCTAATCCAGAAAGCTATGAGGCATTGCCTGCATGCTGTAAAGGAACGAAAAAGAGTTGCGGTTCGAAATAAAGAACCTTCTCATACAAGAAAGCCCATCCAATTGGATGGGCTTTTTTTTGAAACAAATAATCTAGAATAGATGCGGTATTAGCCGGCAATTGGAATTTCCTTACGCTCTGATTTGTTCACCTTCTTTTTAGGTAAGGTAATCGTGAGAAGGCCATGGTTCATTTGGGCATTTACCTTGTCAAGATCAATGTCTTTATTGAGCTTGAAGCGTTTAGTAAACGATGTAGCGAATCCATTGTTTGCCTCCTCCTGTTGGTCACCTTTCTCATGTTGAACAACTAATACGCCCTCCTCTAACGCAAGGGATATTGATTTATTATTCAATCCGGGAAGCGCAAGACGGATATACCATGCGTCTTCCTCTTCATCAATTTGGCTATGAACAGCTTCTTCTTTATGAATGCTGTTTCGCAATAGAACATTAGGCGAAAAGAAATCGTCGAAAAACAATCGGTTAAATTTTCTCAAATCACCGGTCCTTGTATAATTGGGTTTTGCGTGTGTTAAAAACATAAATATGATTTAATGATTACGAAATATGTGATGCAGAGGGCAAAGAATGTTCCATTGCACTAAATCAAGACAAAATGATGGGTTGCAGGAAAATAAGATGACAAAACGGCAGTTTTTGCTGCATGTTCACGCCATAATGGCAGTATTAGCTCTGATTTGCATTAAAAGGGATATCCAATGGCAAGATTAAATACGAGATTCTGTTGTCGCCAGGCACGATCGCGCCATTGATAGGTTCCGACACGCCAGCGCTCTCCTTGTTCATATCGGGGGTCATGCACGGGAAGTCCTACGTCAAGACGTATTACAAAGTATTCAAAGTCGAGACGAAGACCGCCTCCCCAACCCATGGCTATGCCTCGGTAGAAGTCCTTGTTAAACTGGCCCCCTGGACGAGCCTCATCTCTATTGTATAACCACACATTTCCTAAATCATAAAATAGAGCCCATTTGATCCATGAATTCATCGACCAACGCAACTCGATGTTGGCTTCTAGTTTTATATCTCCCGATTGATCAAAGAAGTAGGTTGGATCGGTTAGCGTAAGGGAGTCACTATATGTTCCCGGCCCTATTGAACGCAGTTTAAATGCTCGGATACTGTTGGCTCCACCTACATAAAACTGACTAATAAATGGTATTATGGAGCTATTGCCGAAAGGTATTCCAACACCAATCAGCGCTCTTGAGGCCAATTGAGCTTTGGATCGTCCTAGTCCCCGTGCGTACTTACCTTCCATCTCAAAGCGTAAATATTGAGCATACGGTCGACCGAAAACCGTATAATCTCCACGCTCTCTTCTTCCTTGAATAATCCGTGTAAAGCCGCTAACAAGGTTACCCGCCATCTGTGCGTCAAATCGGAAGCTCTCTATATTGAGTTTGTTGTTTCGAGGGATACCGCTCCACAGAAAAGTATAGTTAGATCCTGCGATAAGGGATTCCTGAAAACTTCTGGCAAGTGAAGGAAACTGTAGCAGTTTTTCTTCAAAGTCTGCCGTTCTAAATGCTTCCGGCAGGTAAAAGACATTTAGTTGAATGGGCCTTAGGGTGTGCAGTATTTTTTTGTTTTTACTCCATTCGTATCCCACGGATGCACTAATGGTATGTAATCGGTAAAATCGGAATCGCTGTTCAAATTTGTAGCGTGTGGAGAATGTAGTTCGTATTCGCGTGCTGCGTTTCAATGCTCGAATAGGAAATGGTAGTATAGCTTTTGGAAAGGACTCGCTTATATCAACGATAAAATCAGCGTTGTTTAGGGCACCGTCAATACGTCCAAACTCTGCGTCAACTCCAGCAATGTTTTTGATTTGAAAAATATCCGCTAGTCTAAAGAGGTTTCGATTGGTATATCCTACACTCGTTGATACCCCAGATAATCCTGGTTCAATCCTATGATTAATCTCGATGTCTAAGTCGAGCGATTGATGCTTTCCTTCCGTGAGGTACAAACGTCCAATGAGTTGTTGCTTAGCGGTATCAAGTACATTAAACTTCAGGTCGATAAAACGAAATGTACCGTAGGATGCAAATCGCTGAACCGTAGGATCATACAGTGATGCATTAAACTTTTCACCAGCATCGTAAAAGCAAGCCTGTCTCAGCAAAGAGGGGCGATAGCGAAGTCTACCATTCCAAAAAATTGACAGGCCTTTATAGTCCCTCTGATGATTTACCGCAGTATCGTTGTTTTGTTGCACCCTGTAGTCCGGGTAGACCTCGATCGAATCAACGGTCCAAATGGCGTGTTCTTCTCCATTCACTTGCTTTGTTATCTCCAGCACAAGATTAATGGACGAAACATCGCTAAAGCTATCCAATGTGTACCGAATGTAATCTGGGCTAAAGGCATAGAAGCCCTCATTCCGAAAAATAGTTGATAGCCGTTTTCTCTCTTGATCTAACTCATCGATACTAAAGCGCTCGCCCGGTAATACTTTAGAGTCCTTTTGATGCCTTCTTATAATGGAGTCAAGCACAGGATTACCTGCGTCAATGACGACATTTCCAATGTAGTACGGCTCCTTAGGTTTAAGGATGTAGGTAATCTTGGAACGCTTACCTAACGTATCCGTCTGGACCTCAATGCTGTTGTCTAAGAAACCCGCATTATACATGTATTGCTGAAATGCTAGAGCACTCCTTTCAGTAAGCGTTGGGTCAAGAATGACAGGGGCTTCTCCAATCGATCGCTTGATCCATGTGCGTAGGCTTTTGCCTTTCAGCTCTGTGTCATCGCCTCGTACATCCCGCTGAAACCAGGCCCTGAGAGCCCATACGCCAAGAAACCTTCGATTGGGTTGTTGGAAGGGGATATCAGGCAAGAGTTCTTTTTGGGGTAAGCCTTCATCAAGCCCTTTGTTTTCCTCTACAACGACTTTATTTTTCCAAACGAGGTATTCACCATCTTGGAGATTTCTTCTCATGGAACAGGATGAAAACATTGCCGTCACGGCAATTGTCAAGGGCAAAATATGCAACACCCTCCTTACAAACGTTTTATTTCGTCTTACTTTAGAACCTGTCATGTCCAGTTTAAGCCTTTCTCAAGTCAAACAAATTCGTGCGCTTCACTCCAAGAAGTACCGAGATAAACATAACGCTTTCCTTGTTGAAGGGCGTAAGTCTATCGAAGAATTTGTTAAGGAAGGATGGCGCTGTTTGCAATATGTTGTACAAGATTCTAGCCAGCCTATTGATGGCTTTCATGGGGAAGTAAAGGTTACTGACCATAAAACGATGAAAACCATCTCAGCATTGTCATCTGCGTCAGATCATTTAGCGGTCTTTGAACGTAAGCATAATGAGGTAAAACCCTCTTCTACGATATGGGTAGCACTTGATCAACTACAAGATCCTGGGAACTTAGGCACTATCATTCGAACGATGGATTGGTTTGGGTGTCATCATCTGGTGTTAAGTGAAGGGTGTGTTGATGTGTTTAATCCCAAGGTAGTGCAAGCGAGTATGGGTTCGCTTAGCCGTATTGCAGTTGATCAACGAGGGCGAGAAGAATGGAAGGATCTGTTTGACGGTCGCCATGTTTTGTTTGCGGATCTAGAGGGACTTTCCTTTACTAGTCCTGAGCTTACTGATCAGCTAAGTACTCCATTGGGTTTGCATCCGCTAGTTCTAGTAATGGGTAATGAGGGTAATGGGATTCATCCCTCTACACGGACGTCGGTTGATTACACCTCGATTACTATTCCTAGTGGTTTATCCGTAAAGTCAAAAGCAGAGTCATTAAATGCTGCTATGGCAACGGGTATATTACTATCTCATTTCTCTTCGATGCGGGACTCAGGAAAGGCTGAAAGCCACTGATTCCAGAAATCCGGAAAGGATTTTTTAACGCATTGAGCATCGGTAAAGGTCAGAGCAGATTGCATCGAAAGCTGAGCAAAGGCCATGGCAATTCTGTGGTCATTAAAGGTGTTAATTGTTACTTCGTTTGGCGGTGTGAACTTTGTAGCATCGAAGTGTAAGCTCGATCCCTCTGCAGACAGTGCGACATCAAATTTTTCGAGATTGATTCGAAGAGCTTCTACTCGGTTTGATTCTTTATGAAACAAGGTGTCTATTCCTGTAATACTTCCTTGGCACTTAAAGGCGGACAACAAGACAACTAGATTCATGATTTGATCCGGATAATCAAGCATATCCATTTCCCAGGCTGGTAGGGACTGAAAATCACTTGGATTGATTTGTAAGCCAGAAGCGGAAAATTCATTGCTTAAGCCCATCGTGTGGTAGACCTCTAAGAGCTGCCGGTCGCCTTGTATATCATCTGCTTTGAGTCCATCTATCAATAATGCATTTCGCGTAAGCAGGGCTCCACCAAGAAAAGCATATACGCCACTCCAATCATATTCCACATGAATCTTTTGCGGCAAGAGTTGTTGTTGAGTAATCGATAGTTGGTTAGGGTGTTCATTAACGGATAAACCCAGTTTACGCATCAGGTTGATGGTAAGCGATATATAGGGTTTAGATACCATTCGGTCTTCCATGTAGCGAAGATTTAGTCCTTCTTTAATCGACGACCCAAGAAGTAATAATGCTGTGACAAACTGGCTACTTGTATTGACATCAATTTGTTGCGTTCGACCAAGGATTGGCGATGACTGAAAGTCTATCCCAGTAATACAATAACCCTGTCCATGGTCACCATTGATTTCTTTTATATCTGCGCCCATCGCTCGAAGTGCCTCCCATAGCGCATCGTGAGGTCTTTGCAAAAGCCTAGGTGCCGCATAGATGTCAGTACTTCCCTCTAGACTTGAGAAATACGTCATGGCAAAGCGAAGGCTTGTTCCGCCTTCTCCAACATACCGCACCTTCTCTTCATTGCTAAGCGCTTTGACTAGATAAATCGTATCCTCTGCTTTGGAAAGGTTAGACAGTTCGAGGGGCTCGCCGTGGAGTTTGTTAAGTAAAAGCAAGCGGTTGCTGATGCTCTTGGAAGAGGGTAGGGTGACGGATTTATAGGTTATGGACATCCTCCCATATTTTTTTGATCTGTCCCACCTCATATTCCACATTAAAATGGGCTTCAGCAATTTCACTCAGGACAACGCCTAAGATTTTCTGCGCCCTATTTTTTTTATCATCTCTCATGTGATGCATTAACTCTTCAAAGGCAAAATGAGGAATTGGGGGAAAAGCACTGCGCAAGAAGTCTACAGCATCTTCTGTCCCGGCAATGGCTTGCTTGAAGTGCAGTTTACTGTAGGCCAACTCAAGTTGAATACCCCAGGCGATGGCGCAACCATGGCTGATAGGATTATTCTCCGCTAAGAAAAACGACTCGATCGCGTGACCAAAAGTATGCCCAAAGTTGAGGCATCTTCTTTTTCCATTATCCAGCATATCATCCTGGACAAAGTGGTGCTTGATTTGGACACTGTCCAGTACAATTTCACCTGAGGGCGGCTTGGTAACAGGGTTTGACAAGACGTCTTGAGTATGTTGTACCGAATGAATCAGCCCGTGTTTTAGCATTTCGACTTTTCCATCACGTACTTGATCAGGTTGTAACGTCTCGAGGAAGGAAGGGTCAAAGCATACAGCTTTAGGATCGGCAAAAATGCCTATTCCATTTTTTATAGAGGCGAAATCTATACCTGTTTTCCCTCCGATGGTAGCATCAACTGCACCGAGTAATGTTGTGGGAACGTGAATAAAGGGACAGCCGCGTTTGTAGACGGCAGCAGCATACCCACCGAGATCGGTTATTTGTCCGCCTCCTACATTGACAAAAAGGCTATCCCTTCCATATTTTTGACCAGCGAGTTGCTGCCAGATGTATTGACAGCTTGCGAGCGACTTATGCTCGGGTCCTTGGGGAAGTTCAATCACGAGATGTGAGAAGGGGATGTCAAGTTTAGGTAAGCAATGTTTATCGGTGTTTTCATCTACAACAATCACAAGATTCATATCTTCTGATAGGTGTTCAGATAACATCGTATTGATATTACCCATCGTGTAGGTATAATTGGAAGTGATTCCTTTTATCGGCAAAGACAACAAATCACTCATTCGGATGGGTTTTGAAGCGTTTCTTGTGCATGGGTGGTCCATGCTTGTGGTTTATCGGTAAAGTGTTGTTTGACCTCTTTCCAAGTAGATTGAAACCAATCACTTTGGCGATATGCTTCTAACGCGGCCTCCGACTTCCACGTGGACACGGTAAAGCAAAGCCCATTGTCGACACTATCTCGATATAACTCCACAGTAAGACAACCTTCATATGATAGGATTTGTTGTTTTTTCTTCTCAAAGCCTTCGATGAATGTATCCATATAGTGCTCTGAGAAACTGAGTTTAACCAATCGAGTAATTTTCATGGGAAACATTATGCATTTTTCCGCTCTATCACCACAGTCGTGCCATATTGTAAACCGAGAAGCCCTGCTGCATTACCGCCATAAATGGCGATTTCTAAATAGCCTGCATCATTAAAGCGACACACATGGCGCCCTTGGGTACCCTCACCATCATAGCGTTCATGAATACGGTTTGCCTTATACCTGAGGAAGGTGATTTCAAATGGGTTATCTCCAATGAATTCCTCAAACTTATTACGATGGATATTTAGGACGGCGTTGTTTTTGGAGTCCACAAAAAATACCATGGCCCGCATAATGTTATCATGGACTGCAGGCTGAGCAAAGATGCTTTGCTTAAACCCATGGCTCTGCGTGCACCAATCCCCTAGTTTTCTTCCAGATTCTTGTTCTACAATGACTTTATTTACTAAATCGAAAAGAGAATAGTCATCAAAACGACCGACTTCATAAACCACTAAGTCAGTTTCAGGAAACATCAAGGAAATAATGCCATTATCAGGAAACATGTAAATTTTGTCCTCGTAGTCCATCGCGAGCAAACGATTTTTGCCTTCGTGTTGTTTCACCACCGTAAGATGGTAGCTTGGCGAAGGAAAATTAGCGGAACCTTGACGACTCGTGTAGGCCGCTCCGATGAGATCATTGGTATCAATCCCATGGCTAATATCAATCAGGCGGATATCTTTGTTTCGCTGGAGCAACTGACCCTTTAGGGCAGCTACATCGTAGTCTTTGTAGCCATAGTCTGTAGTGAGTGTCAGGAGCGCCATAAATTAGTTGACTGATAAGATAAAAGTAAGGTAAATTGAACGAATTAATACTGCACATTGACCGAGTCAATCCAATTGACTTTTTGGGAATACATCAGAGTAAATTTCAAGTGCTCAAGCGTGCCTTTCCAAAGCTGAAATTGGTAAGTCGTGGTGTAATGATCAAGGCCTCAGGACGCGAGGAAGAGCTGGAACACTTTGAGGCAAAGTTTAATGCATTGATTCTGCATTTAGAGCGTTTTGGTGAATTGACTCAAGCCGATATGCTTGGTATCCTTGAATCGGAAAACGATGCGCTAGAAACCGAAGAACAAACGGCGAAATCGACTGATGAGATTATTCTCTATGGAAATAGAGGGCACGTGATTCGTGCTCGCACTGCCAATCAAAAGAAGCTGGTAGATGTAAGCCATCATCATGACATTGTTTTTGCGGTGGGTCCTGCAGGTACAGGAAAAACCTATACGGCTGTTGCGCTTGCAGTCAAGGCATTAAAGGAAAAAACGATTAATCGAATCATATTAACCCGACCAGCAGTTGAGGCAGGAGAAAGTTTGGGTTTTCTTCCAGGGGATTTGAAAGAAAAGATTGATCCTTATCTACGACCCCTTTATGATGCGCTCGATGACATGATTCCGCCGGATAAGCTCCGGTATTTTATGGAAAACCGAATTATTGAAGTTGCTCCATTAGCCTTTATGAGGGGTCGAACGTTAGATAAGGCCTTTATCATTTTAGATGAAGCACAAAATGCGACCATTGCCCAACTCAAAATGTTTTTGACCCGAATCGGTCCACGTGCTCGCTGTATTATCACAGGAGACATGACCCAAATCGATCTTCCCAAAAACCAGCGCAGCGGATTAAAAGATGCCATTTATCGCCTGCGTTCGATTCCAGAGATAGGCCTTGTAGAACTCTCTACACGCGACGTGGTACGCCATCATTTAGTGGCTAAAATCATTCGCGCCTTTGATGTGGATAAGCGGACAGAAAATGACAAGGAAGCTCCGTCAAATACTACCTTTGAGGAAGACAATTAGGATTTATGGATTCACCGTTAACGCTCAATGGACAAGTTGGCTTTTATCAAGGTAAAGTAAGGGATGTCTATTTTTTAGATAAAGGGCGTTTAGCCATCGTTGCTAGTGACAGGATTTCTGCATTTGACCATATTTTGCCGCGCGCTATACCGGGTAAGGGGCAGATGCTAAATGATATTGCTTATCATTTTTTACAAGCCACAGAGCACATTATTTCTAATTGGAGTGAGGCCCTGCCCCATAAATCAGTAACTACTGGAAAAACCGCTGAGCCCATCAAGATTGAAATGGTAGTGCGAGGTTTTCTATGCGGACATGCATTGCGTCAGTATACCGCAGGTGAACGTACGCTTTGCGGTGCATCGATGCCTGATGGTATGCTTCCTTATCAGGCCTTCCCTCAACCGATCATAACCCCTGCCACCAAGGCAGATCACGGGGAGCATGATGAGGATATATCTCCAAGGGAAATACTTAATCGCGGAATTGTCTCCGAGGACTTATGGCAAAAACTGGCCTCTGTTAGTCTTGAACTTTTTGCCTTCGGTCAGCAAATGGCTTCTGAGCGAGGACTCCTTCTTGCGGATACAAAATATGAGTTTGGTTTGATTGATGGTGAACTCATACTCATTGATGAGATTCATACTCCCGACAGTTCTCGATATTTCTATGCTGATGGTTTTGATGAAGCGGTAAGTCAAGGGAAACCGCCTAAGCATCTCTCCAAGGAATTCGTTAGAGAGTGGCTAATGTCTAAAGGATTTCAAGGTCGCGAAGGGGATGTTATGCCCGTTATGGAGGATGAGGACGTTCAGTTGATCCGCGATCGCTATATGGAGTTGTATGAGACCATGCTCGGCAGACCCTTCCAAGAGGAATCTATGGATAATCTCCAGGAGACAATCAATACTTTTCTAAGGAACTAGGATTGTACAATTATTGTTCAAATCCCGTTAAATAATGCTAACGTTTAACACATTTAAGGCATTGTGAAAATATCATAAATAACTGATAGTCAGGAAATAAACTTGGAATTGAATCCGTCTTTATCCTGAATTGTTCATCAAAAATTATTAGTTATTATGAAAAAGAATGTTTTGTTTTTTGCCTTAGGTGGTCTTTTATTGACGAGTGCTGGTCTGGTATCCTGTGAATACCTTAGTAAAGAGGAAGCAAAGGGGGAAGAAGAGGTTGTAAAAGATGATGCAGCTGCTACAAAATCATTAGAAGCTGACGCTGTAGAATCTAGCGATGCAGAAGATGTCGAGCCTTCAGCTGTTCTTGCCGAGACGCAGAATACACCATCCGCTGAAGAAGGCGATGAGGTGCAAGATGCGAGTCAAGAGACTCCTTCTGAGTAGTAAATGATTGAGCAAGGAAGTATAATCTCGACTTCCTATATTAAAAGCACATCCTAATCGGGTGTGCTTTTTTTATGCCTGTGATGGGGATTGCGCACTCTGGCGTTGGAAAAGATAACCCATCACTCCGAAGAGGATAGAGAAGCCGACAGTAGAGGCCATTCCATAGGTCAAAAAGGGTAGAGCGCTCACATAGCACATACCTAATCCGCTAAGAGTAGGAGGGTACATGTTCATGCTAGCCCAAACCCCGAAGTTCGACACAGCAAAAAATAGTAATGGAGATACAACACTAGCCAAACCGTAATGGCCTAGAACGTGGCCTTTCTCTTCACTTCTTTTTTTCAGAAATTGGGTAAATCCAAAGATTAGTAGCATGGCAATCATGGCAAAAACAAACGATTGGCTGAGCCATGTAAAGCCTTGATAAAATCCTGCGTAGATGGTGTTATTTAGAATAAGATCAGTAACAAACCAAGCAGCCAGTGGTAAAATCAAGCTCAATGATTTTCTGTGCAGAGCAAAAACTCCAAAGATCATCATTGCTTCGAATGGCGCAACATTGGGCAGATGGAGCGTTAAGAATCGGGCGATCACGGCAAACACAACCGTGATTACGGCAAGAAGCGTCGATTGTTTAGTATTACTTTTTGTCATATCAAGCATAGAATATTTTTGTCGTGTTCTCACCTAAAGATAAGGGCATACGATGAATAAGACTGATTTCTATGTAAAAGTCAAAAAAAATTATATCGAACGCCCGTTTGATAAACGCCTTTTTTGTACATTTGGAACAAGCAAGAATTCATGAGCGACCAAGCAAAAATTATATACAACGATCAAACATTTGAGGCTCCTGTAATCAAGGGTTCCGAAGGGGAACTAGGTCTCGATATCTCAAAGTTAAGAGGTAGTACAGGGTTAGTAACCTATGATGTGGCCTACAAGAATACTGGGGCAAC
Source organism: Chitinophagales bacterium (assembly GCA_049890075.1). Classification (GTDB taxonomy): domain Bacteria; phylum Bacteroidota; class Bacteroidia; order Chitinophagales; family UBA8649; genus UBA8649. The sequence goes on along the minus strand of JBMHCE010000049.1, from coordinate 7,954 downwards.
GCAAAGTTCTATCACCTTTATTGATGGTGAAAAAGGTATTCTCCGACACAGAGGATATAGCATTGAGGATTTAGCCAATAATGCAAGTTTCCTTGAAGTTGCTTTTTTATTGCTGAAAGGTCACCTTCCAAACAAAAAGGAATATGAAAACTATGCGGATTTGATTCGTATGCATACCCTCGTTAATGAAGATGTGAAGCACGTTTTTCAAGCCTTCCCTAATGGTTCGCATCCAATGGGTCAGCTTATGACCATGATGTCTATGATGTCGGCTTTCTATCCGGATTCTTTAAATCCGCATCGAAGTGAGGAGGACTTTGATATGACGATTACTCGATTAATAGCCAAGACACCCACCTTGGTTGCCATGATTCAGAAAAAGAAAATGGGGCATCCTTTAGTTTATCCGAAGAATAATCTAGAATACGTAGACAATTTCCTAAACATGACCTTCGGGCAAGTTACCGAAGAATATGCGGTTGACCCTGTGTTGAGCTCGGCGATGAATAAGCTGTTAATTCTTCACGCAGATCATGAACAAAATTGTTCGGCCTCTACGGTTCGAATTGTAGGGTCATCACAATCCAATCTCTATGCATCAATCTCTGCGGGTATCGCAGCGCTTTGGGGTCCTTCCCACGGTGGTGCAAATCAGCGAGTACTGGAAATGTTAGAAGAAATCGCTAAAGATGGTGGCAATGTCCAGAAATTCATCGATCGCGCAAAAGATAAAAATGATCCTTTCCGTCTTATGGGATTTGGTCATCGGGTGTACAAGAATTTCGATCCTCGTGCTCGAATCATTAAAAAGTCAGCGGATGAAGTACTAGGTCAACTTAAAGTAAACGACCCGATTCTTCATCTTGCAAAAGAACTTGAGGAAAAAGCACTTGCTGATCCTTATTTCGCGGAGCGTAAGCTATTCCCTAACGTTGACTTCTACTCTGGAATCATCTATCGTGCGATGGGATTCCCAGTAGATATGTTTACTGTGTTGTTTGCCTTGGGAAGAATGCCAGGTTGGATTGCACAGTGGAATGAAATGAGAAAAGCGGGTCAGCCAATCGGCAGACCACGACAGATTTATACAGGAGAAGTACATCGACCATACCCATCTTGGGATGAGCGCGGATAAACCAATATTATGGTAACTGGATTACTTCATCTTCACTCAAGTCTACGATATATCGTTCTCGCTGCTCTGTTGTATGCCATTATAAAAGGTTGGCAGGCAGGTGAACAAGCTGTTGATGGCAAAGAAAGGCGTCCTTACCTTATTGCCATGATTGTAGCTCATATTCAACTCTTGTTAGGGCTTGGCCTTTATTTTATGGGTGAAAATGGCCTTGCTGCATTATCCGGTTTCTTTGACACAGGAGCGAGTCTGTTTTCATCACTAGGTTTCTTTGGCATAATCCACTTTGTGCTTATGGTTACAGCGATTACGGTAATCACCAAGGCACATAGCATGGCTAAGAAAAATGCTTCCCATCGTCGAGTCGTTCGTTTGATGCTTTTAGCTCTGATTGTTATTCTAGTAGCCATTCCATGGCCCTTTTACGGATATGGACGGGGTTGGCTTGCTGCCATGATGTAACTTGAGATCAATCTCTATAAGATAGAGTTACAGCTCTAATACTTCAACTTTTACGCTTGTTTTTGTTTGCCTTAGTTGTCTTTTTGTAAGGCTTCCCAAAGAAGATCGATGGGGTGCAACACCTTACGAGTGGTAAAGTCTTCAATCTGGTGCTGACAACTGACTCCCGTAGCACAAATAGTAGTGTTTTCATCAGCTTGTTCGATAGCTGGAAGTAGATCCAATTCTGCAATTTTTTTTGATAACTCAAAACTTTCTTTTCGATAACCAAATGCTCCTGCCATTCCACAGCAGCCAGCTTGAATAAGGGATACTTTGCCAATCCAAGAAAGCACGGTTAAGCTATACTTCATTGATGAGATCGCTTTTTGATGGCAATGGCCATGGAGTAAAATCCGATGCTCTTTTTTGGTGATTTTTTTGGATAAATCACGGTGATTTTGAACAATGTACTCGTCAAAAAGCAAAATTTGCCCGTTGATCAAATCCGATCTATCCGAATCAAAACGTATATATTCGTCTCTTATCATGGAAATTGCACTAGGCTCTATCCCTATGACTGGAATATTTTTATTCAAAAAGACATTCAGCTTTTGAAAGGTTTTACCTGCCTCTTTTTTGGCCTTGTTTACCATGCCAACGGACATACTTCCACGGCCACTAACATGTGCGTCCACTAGGTGAATTTGATATCCTAGAGACGTTAAGAGATTAGCGAGGCGAATCCAAAGCTCAGGATTGTAGACATTGGTAAATTCATCTACAAATAAGGCAATGGGTTTGGTGTTGCTTCCCTCTGACTGGTTCTGTATAAAATGTTTAAGGAGAGATACAGCTGTTTTCTTGGGCAATGGGGGAAGACTTCGTTCTTTATGAACGTTTAACAGGCTTTTCACTGGATTCAGTGCTAAAACTTGGTTGGTTAGTGCCGGAAATATCATTCCCACCGAGTTGAGTATGGGCAAAGAAGCGGTTAATCGCTCTGCCAAGGTAAAACGGCCTTGATTTTGCAAGAAATGAGCCTTGAGTCCACCCACGTCGACTTGACTTGGACATTCACTGATGCAACCTTTGCACGAGAGACATAGCGATAAGGATTCTTTTACATCCTTAGTAGAAACCTCCTTTCCTGTCCATAACTCACGAAGCAGATTAGCTCTTCCCCGTGTGCTGTGTACTTCATCATGTGTTGCTCGATAACTAGGACACATTACTTTCCCATCACTAAATGGCTTTCTGCAATCTCCAGATCCATTGCAGCGACTTGCCATTTCAAGGGCGCTCTCAACATGGTTAAAGGGTATGGTTTCCTTATTGGGTTGGTTATAGGCCGGTGATGCGGTCCGAAGGTCTTCAAGAATGGGTTTGGCATCAATGATTTTTCCCGGATTTAGCAGGTTGTTTGGGTCGAATAGTTTTTTGAGATCAACCATCATTTGATAGCACGCTTCGCCTACCATCTCTTTGAGAAAAGGAGCTCGTACGCGACCATCGCCATGTTCACCGCTTAGCGATCCTTTGTATTGCTTAACTAGTGTTGCAGAAGCTTGCGCGATTTTCTTAAATGCAAGTCGATCTTCTTCTTTGTCCAAGTCAAGAATAGGTCGTAAGTGTAATTCTCCTGCTCCGGCATGGGCGTAATAGACACTGCGCTGACCAAAGTCATTCATAACCTTTTCAAATGCCTTTATGTATTCTGGCAGATCGTTGACATCGACGGCTGTATCTTCAATAACTGCTACTGCACGTGCTTTTCCAGGCAGATTGGCAAGTAGTCCCAATCCTGCTTTGCGCAGGCTCCAGAGCCGCTTAATAATAGATGGATCCTTATAAAAGGGTTCAGCATAGGTCAATGCGTTGATTTGGTCCTTAATCTGGCGACCCAAGGTAAGAGCCTCCTCCTGACTTTGTCCTCTGCAGGATACCATCAGCACCGCTTTTGGATTACCTTCTAATAGGCTGAGATCTTTTGCATATTCGGGGTGCTGTCGCGTGCAGTCCAAGACAACATCATCCATCAATTCACAACTATGCACCTTATGCTTCATTACATGGGGAACTGCTAGTAGCGCTTTTTCTAAACTGTCGAAGTGAAAAAGATGTAGGCTGTCAAATGGGGGAGGAGTAGGCTGTAGTTTGCATTCTACGGAAGTGATCAGTGCTAAACTCCCTTCACTGCCACACAATAATCGCGCAAAACAACCCGATACTAAAAAATCATCTAAGGCATAGCCGGTGTTTCTTCTATGGATACTTTTTTTAGGAAAGTTCTCTTCAATGCGTTGGGCATATGATTTATTGGTTTTGAACTCTTCTGCCCATGTTGCTATTGTTCTTTGTAAAGGCGATTTAGGATCGGGCTTCCAGTCCTTATGGAATCTTGTTACACTGCCATCGGACAGTACACAAGTCATTGCCACTAGATTTTCTCTTGTTACGCCATAAATGATTGAATTGCTTCCGGAGCTGTTGTTCCCTACCATGCCTCCAATCGTAGCGCGATTTGAGGTGGATGTTTCAGGGCCAAACATGAGGTTATCCTTCGCTAATTCTCGGTTTAACACATCTCGAATAACACCAGGTTCGACAAGGGCTATACCCTTTTCTTTATCGATACTTAGAATGCGGTTCATGTAACGCGATGTATCAATGACAAGGCCATTACCTACACACTGCCCAGCAAGTGAAGTTCCTCCTCCTCTTGGAATAAGGGACTTGCTTTCTTGATTCGCCCAATTCATGAGAGCGACTAGATCTTCTTCGGACTTTGGGTAGGCCACGCCTAGGGGAAGTTCGCGATATACAGATGCGTCTGTTGCATAAGCTGCTCTGTACATTTCAGACACTTCAATATGCCCTTCAAATCCGTTCTTTATGGCGATCATGGTCATGTTAAGCAACAAAAGTCGAAAAGAAAGAGTTTATTTGTAGCAAAAGTCAACAAACAATATCAACTTATGACACGATTTACATTATTCGCCTTTCTTCTTTGTTCAGTTCTTTGTTCAACCGCTACAGCCCAAGGGCGAGAAGATATAAAGAAACCTTTGGTTATTGGAAACAAAGTAGACCTATCTGAGCCAAGTATGATGGCTACCAACGGAGAACCAATTACCTTGGATAAGATTGCTCAAGAAAATGGTCTCGTTGTTATCTTTTCTTGTAATGAGTGTCCATTTGTAGTGGCTTGGGAAGATCGCTACAAAAAGATTGCAGCCTTTGCTAAGGATAACGGTTTTGGCGTAGCACTTGTCAATTCTAATGCAGCTAAGCGATTTGGAGACGTTCAAGCCGATAACTTCGAGGCGATGGTAGTTCACGATAACGAGATGAATTATACAAAACAGGGAATTTTCTACCTCTTGGATAAAGCATCTTTATTAGCTGATGCATTTCAGGCTAAAGTGACGCCTCATGTGTATTTGTTTGATGGCGATGGTCTCCTAAGATACAAAGGTGCTATTGATGATAACTATAAATCCGCCAAAGAGGTTAAGGCACCTTATCTAATGAATGCTATGGAATCCTTGCTCAATGACGAGGAAATAGAGGTTCAGATGACCGATGCGATCGGCTGCAGCATCAAGCGTATCAAGAAATAGAGCTTTACTCAGATTTTAACTTATCTGTCCCTTTTCCATTCCTGTGGAGGTTTCCTTGGCTTAAAGTTCTTTGGTCAGCATAAGCAGCTTCATTTCCTATGCTGTATGTTTGTGTAAAACCAATGCATCTTGAGTATCCTAGGTAAATCAAATCGCGATAGAGTGTATCTCTCGAAGAAGTTTACGTTAGATGCCAAATTCGTACAGGACTCATTTATACTGCATGTCGATGCATTAAGTCTCAATCGGCTGCCCGATAGCGGTGGATGTATTCTCCTTTGTAATCGACCTATTGGAGCCCTGGAAGAATTGCTCTTAGAGAGTATTTTGCCAAGTCATTGTAAAGAGAAAACAGCTTTTTATGATAATCCATTTCTTTCATCTCACGATGGGATGGGTAGTAAAATGATATTGCGTAACGATGAGCGCAGCCAAGAGGATATTGCACGCTTAAAACATCGGGTTAATGTGATTTTTCCTGCAGGGGTGCTGTCCAAGCGAAGAAATCATAAAAGAGCTAAAGTAGATGGCCGCTGGAATAGACAGACAATTCGCCATCTTATGGCACTTGATCTTCCTATTTACCCTGTTTTGATTGAGGGTCGTGCGGAAACAGCCGGGCGGGTCTTGTCATCTTTCCATTCGGTACACCGAACAACTCAGATTTTAGTAACTGCCTTACAAGAGGAGAAAAACGAGGTGACCATTCACATCGGTCCTTCTATAGATAAGAAACAGTTACAATGCTGTGCAAATGAAGGCCAGCTTACTCGTTTGCTTCGTTCAAAGCTTTTTTCCCTCGGGACACCAATCAAAGTGGAAGATTACTTTTTTAATGAGGGATTGACGAAGCAGCCTTTAGCCAAGCCTATTCGTCAGGATGTTTTATTAAGGGAAAAGAAAGCGCTAGACCAAGACCATTTACTCTTCGAATCGGAGGACTACATCGTCTATCTATTCTATGCCTTGGATGCTCCGAATTGGATTCAGGAAATTGGTCGCTTACGCGCCCTAAATGATCGGTTAAGTGGTAAAGAATGCAATCAACCACGACGCTTGGATGAGCTAGACTTATATCATGAGCACTTAGCAATATGGGGCGTAGAAGAAAAGCGCATAGTCGCTTCATGCAGAATAGGAGATGGGAAGAGAGTGTATGCAACTCATGGAAAGTCAGGGCTTAGCCTAGATAAGATGTTCCGATTAAATCCATCCTTTGATGGCCTCTTAAAAAAGTCAATCGACCTGGATTGTTTTTGTATTGACCATGGTTTATCTAAGGATAACTTGCTCCTTACGCTACTTTGGAGTGGTATCAAAACGATTCTCAGCGATCGTCCCTACCTCAGCTACCTTTCGAGTTTAAGTCCTTTGCAGATAACAGAGAACAACGATTCAGTGTCAAAGGCGATTGAAGTCTTTGTTCGTGAGCGTAAAGATGAGGCCTTGGCGTCCTATGTCGAGATAAAGGATCGAAAACAAGACGTTGACATGAACAGCGTATCAACAGTTGACGAAGGTCAAAAGACTGCTTCATTCACAAGCCATCCCATTGATTTTCCTGCCCCTGCACCCATCGCTTATGCCATTCAGCAACATGCAAAGGTGTTAAGTGTAACTAGAGACGAGAACCAGCCTTCCCACGAAGTAAAGGCATTGTTATGGATGGCTGTTCAGGACTTGCCAGAGTAATAGGTTGCTCTTTAAGCTAATGTTTATAGAAAGGATATATATTCTTCCATCTTGCACATTTTTAGCCCGATAGGGCGCTCGAATTTTGCCATAGGATAAGGGCAAAAAAAAAGCGGGCAAATTGCCCGCTTTGAGTAGTAATATACAATGTCAGTTACTTCATAATCTGAATGATTCCAGAAGAAACATTCCCTGAAGCATCTACAATCGATAGGGTGTATAGACCGCTAGCTGCTGATGATAGATTCAAGCTTTTACTTCCCTCTACATCACCTGATGTAATCACTTTACCTAAGGCATCAATCACTCGATAGTTTACTCGACTTGCCGACTGTAGATTGATAATTCCCGTTGAAGGATTAGGATAAACGCTTACTCCAAGATTAGCTAGATCGCTGATTGAAGTGGTAGGCTGACTATTGGCATCGTTCGGATTAGAACCTAAGTTAAGCTCGTCTAAATCCGTGAAACCATCATTGTCTGAATCCGTTGTTTCTGTTAAATCAGTGGTAGCATTCGAACCACCTGTAGCATTTGTTGTAAAGAACGCTCCAGAAACACCGCTTCCAATAGATCCACCAGAACCTGTAAGAAGGGGAGCACTAGTCGTAGGATCAGTAAATGAGAATGATCCTGATACGTTTCCACCCAAACCGTCTCCGTAAGAATCGTTGAAGAGGATAGTGTAGCAATCAAAACTGCTAAGCGTAATAGTATAAAAGAATTGATTATTGGCAGCTGTTAGACCATCAGGGTAGGTAAGAGGACTATTATAAGTCGTTCCTGTGATGTTGTCTGTAACCGTCATGAAATCTCCATTAGCGTCATAGACACCCCATGTGATTTCTGAGCCCCACTCGTCGAGTCGAAGATCCAATCCAATCGATGTTGTGTTGTAACCTGACGCATCTACGTTAAAGTTGCTTGTTGCAATATTATTAGCTGCAACGTCATCAGCTGAACCATTCACTGCGATAATTTCAGCTGTAATCGTATTACTTGGCTGTGGCAGGTAATAGTATGTTGGGAGCATTATCTCTTGGGTTTCAAATTGATTGACTTG
>JBMHCE010000048.1:0-6834 GCA_049890075.1 Chitinophagales bacterium | reverse complement strand
CAACCGATTGGAAGATACTCTCGTGCGTCCCCTACAATTTACGGGACAACTGAGCCTTGCTCGCATTGGATTTGAGGCCGCACCAACCTCTGCTGATTTGCTGCAACGAACAGGAAGTGTCCATGTACAAAAAAGCCAACCCGGTGGAGGAAGCCCTAATATCCGTGGCTTTGAAGCCAACAGAATTTTACTTGTCATCGACGGGGTACGGATGAATAATGCCATTTATCGAGGGGGTCATCTTCAAAATATCATAACACTCGATGAATCCCAGCTACAGCGTGTAGAGATACTCCACGGACCGGGTTCTTTACTCTATGGAAGTGATGCCTTTGGTGGTGTCATACACCTCCAGACACGCGCTCCTCAATTGAGCACAGTAGATCGCGTCTATGTGCACGGCGGAGCTATGGTACGCTACGGGTCAAGTAATGCCGAAAAGAAAACCAACCTTCATGTGAATGTTGGAGGTAAACGGTTTGCAAGCCAAAGCCACATCTCATTTACTGACTTCGGCGATTGGACAGTGGGCACAAAAATGCCTGACAGCTATGGAGATTGGGGGCTAACTAGAACTAGAACAGTCACTAACGCCTCAGGAGACTCCCTGATAGCTAATTCAACCCCTTATCGTATTCCTGGATCGGGCTATCAACAAATCGATGCTGCGCAGGATTTTCTCTATCAGATCAATCCTCAATCAAGTATCCGATGGTCGAATCAGTTTTCAACATCAACCTCTATTGCTCGCACCGATAAACTCAGCCAACGAAATGACGCTGGAATGCCACATTATGCTCAATGGGACTACGGACCTCAGCGACGCTTCATGTCCTATCTAAAGCTTAACACAGAAAACCCTACAAAACGCCATCGCGGACAAGTGTTGCTATCAGCGCAACAAGTAGAAGAGTCTCGGATTGTGCGCCGGTTTCAACTTGATGCGTTGGGCAATCAAGTAGAAAAGGTTAATATCTACGCCTTAAACATTGATTGGCAGTCAAGAATCAGCGACCTCCATAAGATACTATACGGTATGGAGTCTACTATAAACTTTGTGAACTCCTCCTCATCTGTAACCCATCTCAATACCAACGAAGTGTTGGCCGCACCAAGCCGCTATGCTGATGGTGGCAGCACGCTCTGGAATATTGCAGGTTATCTAAAGCATCATTGGCAGCTTTCGACATCTTTTGATGTGAGTTATGGTCTTCGCTATACCTATCAGCGAGTGGATATGCGGTTCAATGATCCACAGATTACTGAAATCGATTTATCAAGGATTTATAATGATGCAGGGGCTTTATCATTCTCTGTTTCCACCTCTTATGGAAAGGACAACGGCCACTGGAAAGGATTTACTTCATTGAGCTCGGGCTTTCGAAGTCCTAATGTAGATGATGGAGGTAAAATTTTTGATCCAACACCTACTGAGCTTGTACTTCCCTCTAGCAATCTCAAGCCTGAATATATCTATCAGTTTGAACAGGGATTCACCTGGACCTATGGCGAAGGTTTTACCTTTAAAGCTGCGCTATTTGGAAGCTTGATAGATGATATTATCCAACGAAGAAGTGTAATCTATCAAGGCTACGACTCCTTAACCTATGATGGCCAACTCCTCAATGTTTTGTCCAATACCAATGCGAATCTTGCCTACCTCGTTGGATGCCAAGGCAACGTAAGTGGCACACTACCTTGGGGCTTGCACTATCAAGCCTCATGGAATTATAATCGAGGAAGAGTACTTGATGTAGATGTGCCATTAGATCACATACCCCCATTCTTCGGAAGACTCAGTCTTGATTGGAACCGCGACATCGTAACCATTAGTCAATGGGTTGACTACGCCTTCGCCAAGGATTCTAGTCAGTATTCTCCCCTCTCCGTGGACAATTTAGACGAAGCCCTAGCCTTCGGTACTCCGGGCTATGTTGTTTGGAGCGCCAAAGCAGAGATTAGACCCCTTGAATACCTTCATCTGTCTGTTGGATGTCTAAACATCTTGGACAAGGGGTACAGACCCTTTGGATCTAGCGTTCATGCCGCAGGAAGAAGCTGGACACTTTCCTTACGAACAACATTTTAAATGCTATGTCACAATACGTAACTATCAGCAACTTAAATACACGCTAAGCGTTTAAAAAAAGCATGATAAGCATTAGTTTCGCACTATGACAAGGGATGAGGCCATAATTAAAAAGCATACGGAGGACGGTTACAAATACGGCTTTACAACCGATATCGACCAAGAACGTGCTGAAGTAGGTCTAAATGAAGATACCATTCGATATATCAGTGCTAAGAAAAATGAGCCGAAATGGCTTCTTGATTGGAGGCTAAAAGCATTTGATGTATGGAAAAAAATGGATAGTCCAGATTGGGCTCATCTCAATATCCCTGCCATCGATTATCAATCCATCAGTTACTATGCTAGCTCCAAGAAAAAGCAATACAACAGCATCGATGAGGTTGACCCAGAGATTCTCAAGACCTATGAAAAACTTGGTATTCCTCTAGAAGAGCAAAAAATGCTCGCAGGAGTCGCCGTTGACTATGTAATGGATAGTGATTCCGTTTTCACAACGTTTAAAGAAAAGCTTTCCGAAGCGGGCGTTATCTTCTGTTCGATCAGTGAAGCGGTTAAAGAATATCCAGAACTAGTGAAGAAATACTTAGGCACAGTAGTTCCTCAGCGTGACAACTACTTTGCTGCTTTAAATTCTGCCGTGTTTAGCGATGGCTCCTTTGTCTACATCCCTAAGGGAGTGCGATGCCCAATGGAGCTTTCAACCTACTTCCGAATCAATGCGGAAAATACAGGCCAATTTGAGCGTACACTTATTATTGCCGACGATAACAGTTATGTCAGTTATCTTGAGGGCTGCACAGCCCCTAAGCGGGATGAAAATCAACTACACGCTGCTGTTGTTGAGCTTGTTGCGCTCGAAGATGCGGAAATTAAATACAGTACGGTTCAAAACTGGTATCCAGGTGACAAAGATGGCAAAGGAGGGATCTACAACTTCGTGACCAAGCGAGGAATTTGCGAAGGGAACCGTTCCAAGATTTCATGGACCCAAGTCGAAACAGGTTCAGCCATTACCTGGAAATACCCTGGATGCATACTCAAAGGCGATCACAGTATTGGAGAGTTTTACTCAGTAGCTGTGACCAATAACAAACAACAAGCTGATACGGGTACTAAAATGATGCACCTCGGCGCCAATACACGAAGCCGAATTGTATCCAAAGGAATTAGCGCAGGTAACAGCTCGAATACCTACAGAGGTCAGGTGCTTATTGGACCAAATGCAGAAAACGCGTACAACTTTTCTCAGTGCGACTCCATGCTGATGACTGACCGATGTGGAGCACATACTTATCCCTATTTGGATATAAAAAACAATTCAGCCCAAGTAGAACACGAGGCCACCACATCAAAAATTGGTGAAGACATGATGTTCTACTGCAATCAAAGAGGTCTGTCCGATGAGGAAGCAGTGAATTTGATTGTTAATGGATTCTGTAAAGAAGTATTTAATGAATTACCCATGGAGTTTGCGGTAGAAGCTAAAAAACTACTTGAAATATCCTTAGAAGGATCCGTGGGATAGATTGTCACTTATGTTAGAAATCAAAAACCTTCACGCCAACGTTGCCGATAAGCCCATATTGAAGGGACTTAATCTAGATATTGCACCAGGCGAAGTCCATGCAATCATGGGACCTAACGGCACGGGTAAAAGCACCTTAGCCTCTACCCTTGCAGGACGAAATGGATATGAGGTTACGCAAGGCCATGTGGTGTTTGAAGATGCCGATCTACTCGACATGGAGCCGGATGAACGAGCGAGAGCTGGTGTCTTCCTCGCATTTCAGTATCCAGTAGAGATTCCCGGTGTTACTACCATTAACTTTATGAAGTCTGCCATCAACGCTAGAAGAAAAGCTGAAGGCGAGGGAGCCATCAAGGCTAGTGAGTTTATGGCTGAAATGAAGAAAAACACAGAACTCGTAGAAATAAAGCAAGAGTTCATGAAACGCTCGGTCAATGTCGGCTTTTCAGGAGGTGAGAAAAAACGAAATGAGATTTTTCAAATGGCTATGCTCAACCCAAAGCTTTGCATTCTTGATGAGACGGATTCAGGATTGGATATCGATGCATTACGTGTCGTTTCGGAAGGGGTAAATGCCATGCGGAACAAGGAACGCTCTTTTTTGATTATCACGCACTACCAAAGACTTCTCGATTACATTCAACCTGATTTTGTTCATGTGATGTACAACGGAAAGATTGTCAAGTCTGGAGATAAATCACTCGCCAAAGAACTCGAAGAAAAAGGCTACGATTGGATTAAAGAGGAGGTCTCATAACATGGGCATTTTACAGACATATCCGCATATATTCCGAGCGCTAGAATCCAATCTGGGCGTCCACAGTAATTCTGAGCTTCATCGTTGCAAGCAAGAAGCCATGGATCGATTAACTGCTATGGGAATGCCTACTCGCAAAATGGAACGATGGCGTCACACATCTCCCCTCCCTTTTTATGCAAGTGAATTAAATCCATCGTTTGCCCCTTTACACAGAAAACATATCAGTGTAGACGACTTCAATCGAAAAGATGAAATTGATGCACACAAACTTGTTTTCGTTAATGGATCCTATCAGGAACACCTTTCTAAGGTATATCCAGAAGCCCAGGGAGTAACGATTTGTTCAATGAATGAAGCATTAACAAAGCATTCAGAACTCATTACCCCTCATCTTAAAGAGATCTGTCGCAATCCCCATGATGGATTCAATTTGCTTAACGTCGCTTTTTTCGGCGATGGAATATTCATAAAAATTCCAAAGAACACCGTATTGGAGCGTCCTATACATTGGATATTTCTCGCTGCAGATAATGCGCGTTTTATGGTTAATCCATATCACCAAATTCACTGCGGAGAAAACTCGAAGGTGCACATCATCAAGGAATATCAGAGCCTAGATAACTCGGAGCTCTACGTCAACTCACATTGCTCTACCTTTCTTGATCAAGGTGCCCATCTTGAGTTTACCATGATTCAAAATGAAACAGTTAACGGCTTCCATCACCTTAACAATCATATTGTCTACCAAAATCGAGATAGCCAGTTCAAACAAACGGCTGTCAGTTTAGCGGGACGGCTCTTAAGAAACCAAGTCTTTGTTCGACTACAGGAGCCAGGAGCAAATTGCGCCATTCAAGGCTTGTATTATGGAAAAGGAGACGACCATGTGGACAATCGAATAACGGTCAAACACCTTTCGCCAGATTGCGAAAGCCATCAAAACTTTAAGGGCCTTCTCGATGATAACTCCACGGCTGTTTTCAATGGGAAAATCTATGTTGAAGAGGATGCCCAGCGAACCAATGCGTTTCAATCCAACAAAAACATCATTTTGTCTGACCATGCGACGGTGCATAGCCAACCTCAATTGGAGATTTATGCTGATGATGTAAAATGTAGTCATGGTGCGACCTCGGGTCAGATTGATCAAGACGCTCTGTTCTATCTTGTATCAAGGGGTATTCCTTTAGACCAAGCGAAAGCCGTGTTGAACTACGCCTTCATAGCGGAAATCACAGAAAAAATATCTCTACCAACCATCCGCGAGCACATTCAGGAACTCATGCGTGAAAAATTAAACTACGCGTGGGATGACGAAATGACTCAATCTTAACTATGACTTTGACTCGTCAAGAAGTACAATCATTGCGTAAGCAGTTTCCTGTTCTGCACCAGCAGGTTAATGGAAGAGATCTTGTGTATTTCGATAACGCGGCAACATCACAAAAGCCACAGCGAGTCATAGATTGCCTGAATCATTATTACAGTAAATACAATAGCAACATACACCGAGGGGCACATTCCTTGGCAGCCAAAGCTACTGATGCCTATGAAGCGTCAAGACAGACCATCGCAGATTACATAAATGCACCCTACGAGACGATCAATTTTGTTCGAGGGGTCACCGAAGGAATCAACCTTGTGGCCAATACCTGGGGCGAGGCAAATCTCGAAGAAGGCGATGAAATCCTGCTTACCCAAATGGAGCATCACGCCAACATAGTTCCATGGCAGATGCTTGCTGAACGAAAAAAGGCTGTTATCAAGGTATTACCTATTACCATGGACGGCGAATGGGATTGCTCTAATCTCAAGGACTACATCAATTCCAAAACAAAGATTGTGGCGTTCAATGCCGTTTCCAATGCATTAGGCACCATTAATCCGATACATACTCTTGTCGACGCAGCTCACGCCGTTGGGGCGATCACAGTAGTCGATGGGGCGCAGTCTGCACCACACCAAGTAATCGATGTCAACCGATGGAATGTAGATTTTTTCACCTTTGGCGGACATAAAATGTATGGTCCCACAGGGATAGGCATCCTCTATGGCAAAAAAGAGTTACTCGAGAACATGCCTCCATGGCAGGGCGGCGGGGAAATGATTCGCGAAGTGGATTTCGCCGGAACGACCTACAACGATTTACCCTTCAAGTTTGAAGCAGGAACTCCCAATATTGCTGGCGTGGTCGGTCTCGGAGAAGCCGTTCAATTCTTAAAAGAAACGGATGTTTCGAAGATTGCTAGCCACGAAGTACATCTTTTACGTCTTGCAGAAGAGGCATGTCAATCGATCGAAGGATTTGAGATTTACGGTAGATCCAAAAACAAAGCTGGCGTGCTATCTTTTCTCATTGAGGGATGTCATGCCTACGATTTAGGTGTCTTACTCGACAAAATGGGTATAGCCACACGAACAGGACATCACTGCTGTCAACCCCTTATGAAGTTC
>JBMHCE010000047.1:0-12659 GCA_049890075.1 Chitinophagales bacterium | reverse complement strand
GATTTCAGAGGGATGGCGTCCTACATGACAAGAGGTTATGTTTCCACGGAAGCCGACGGAGAGTCCGTATCGAAAACCTTGGAGTACTGTTACGATGACCATGCGTTAAGTCTATTCGCGAAAGGACTAGGACGAGATGATCTCTATGATGAATACTTAGATCGCTCCATGAATTATAAGAACCTTTTCGATCCAAACACAGGACTAATGCGTCCGAAAAATGATAACGGTGAATTCTTGAAGGACTTCGACCCTTTTGCTCATGATATCAATGGTGTCAGACATTACACCGAGGGGAATGCTTGGCAATACAATTGGCATGTAATGCACGATCCAAAAGGGTTGGTCGGTCTCTATGAAAACCAAGAAGCCTTTGAAATCAAATTGGACTCGCTCTTCTCTATTGATATCCATATTGATGAAGAACATAAACTGGTCGATGTCACAGGATTGATTGGCCAATACGCGCATGGCAATGAACCTTCGCATCACATTACCTATCTCTATAACTACACAGACAATCCTTGGAAAGGTCAGCAACGAATTCGAGAAACGTGTAATACCTATTACCGTCATACACCCGATGGGCTGTCAGGAAATGAGGATTGCGGACAAATGTCAGCATGGTATGTCTTCTCTACGATGGGCTTATACCCTATGGATCCTGCAAGTGCTTACTATGAAATTGGAAGTCCCCTAGTAGAAAATGCCTCTATTTCCCTTCCGAATGGAAACACGTTTAGCATTATTGCCAACGGGCAAGGTGAGGAAAACTACCGTGTGAAGCAAGTATTGCTCAATGGAAACCCTCTTGAAGACCATCGAATAAGCCATCAACAGATCCTTGACGGCGGAACCTTAGAATTTATCATGACGAATTAAACCATTATGTCGAACCGAAACGCTTTTATCCTAGTTGTAAGCCTCTTTTTTATGTGGGGCTTTATTACCGTCATTGTTGACGCCTTTATTCCAAGACTCAAGGAAGTCTTTGAACTTGATTACCTGCAAGCTGGCCTTGTCCAGTTTGCCTGGTTTACCGCCTATGGACTCTTGGGTATTCCCGGAGGACTTTTAATCAAAAAGATTGGCTACCAAAAAGGGATCATTGTAGCCTTAAGTATTTGTGCTGTAGGATGCCTTCTCTTTTGGCCTGCAGCCCACTTTAGAGTTTTTGGTTTTTTCCTATCAGCACTCTTTGTATTAGCTGGAGGAATCACCGTATTGCAAGTCGCTGCAAACCCCTATATCGCTGTACTCGGAGAAGCTCGCCTAGCATCCAGCCGACTTAACTTAGCCCAAGCTATCAATTCCTTTGGAACGACAATTGCGCCCATTTTTGCGGCGACCTACCTCCTGAGCGACACCATTCTTTCGCAGGATGAGCAGAAGGCCTTAAGTGAGACGAAGCTCGAGGCCTATAGAATGGCCGAAGCAAGTGCAGTAAAGGGTCCATTTCTTGCCTTAGCGGCTGTCTTTGGAATCATTGCCCTCTTCTTTTTGATACAGCGCCTACCTAAAATCATTAATCCCGAAAGCAAAGGCAGTTATGCAGAAGTTTTTCAAAATACCAAGCTTAAAGTGGGCGCACTATTGATTTTCCTCTATGTAGGAACCGAAGTTGCTATAGGAAGTTTTATTGTGAATTATGGATTAAGCCTTGAGATTGACAGTACCATCGTAGCTTCTCCTCTTCTCAATAAACTCAGTCTTTTTGCCGCAAGCCTCTCAGGAAAAACATTGACAGAAATGGATCCCAAGGCAATTATCGGAGCGCTTGTTACCTTGTATTGGGGTGGTGCCATGATCGGTCGATTTATTGGATCCTATCTGACCGCTCAATTTCCGCCGCATAGAATTCTCGCGATCTTTGCTGCCATTGCAGCCGTCTTAGTAGCAGCCACGATTTCAGCGTCCGGTATCACCTCCATACTATTTCTCCTATCTATTGGGCTGTTTAACAGCATCATGTTCCCAACGATTTTCACCCTAGCTATCGATGACTTAGGGGATCAAAAACCTCAAGGTAGCGGAATACTCGTTACTGCGATTTGTGGAGGGGCTTTTATTCCTCCTGCTGTTGGCGGAATTGCTGATGCAGCTTCTTTTCCTGTTGCCTTTGTCTTACCTTTGGTCTGCTATCTCATTATTGGAGGACTTGCCTTTCGATTCTTGGGACAGGCTACGAACTAAAACAACATCATGGCTAAAGACTTAACCGTTTTAACCTTAGACGCAGGAGGAACCAATTTTGATTTCTCAGCCCTACACAAAGGCAAGGAGATTATGGAATCCATACGGTTCCCATCCTATGGCTCCGACTTAGATCAAAGTATAGCGACCATTATTAAAGGCTTTCGCGCGGTGCAGAAAACGATTGGCAGTGAGGGGGATGCGATTAGCTTCGCCTTTCCTGGTCCAGCAGATTACCGCCAAGGAATCATTGGAGACTTAAATAATCTTACAGGATACCGTGGGGGTGTGCCCCTAAAAGCCGTGCTTGAAGCTGAGTTTAATCTTCCTGTTTTTATCCTAAATGATGCAAGTTTGTTTGCCTTGGGGGAAGCGCGAGGAGGATTTCTTCCGCATTGGAATTCCTGGTTTAAAAACAATGAGCATCCCCACCGCTTTGATAACTTAATTGCCGTAACGCTTGGTACGGGATTTGGGGGCGGATTTGTAGTCAACAATCAACTTCTCCTAGGAGATAACTTTATGGGAGGTGAAGTATATCTGCAGTCTATGCGCCACGACTTTCTCAGAAATTCAGAGGAGCACCTAAGCATTCGCGCAGTAAAAAATGTCTATTGTGAGGAGGCAGGTTTAGCCAAAGAAAATAGCCCAAGCCCCATTGAAATCGCAAACATTGCACGAGGAGAAACATCAGGCAACGTTGAGGCAGCCAAAGCGAGCTTTGCTGCAATGGGTAAGCACCTCGGTGATGTCCTAGCCAATCTGATCATGGTGTTTGATGCCCCTGTCGTAATTGGCGGTGGGATTGCCAAAGCCCACGATCTGTACTTTCCTGCTATGTGGGAAGAAATGAATTCCAATCTGACTATGTATCATGGACCCGAACGTCGAGTAAAGCACAGTGTCTACAACCTCCTGGATGAGACCGACGTGAAAAAACTCAATGAAAATCGAGGACGCAACTTTACTTGGAATGGTTTTGAAGTGAGCAATTACAAAGAAGACTTTATTTCAGCGGTAGGACTCCCCCATTTGGGCACACGACGAGGAACATGGCTTGGTGCGTATTATCATGCTCAGGATAGCCTATCCTAAAGCAAAACACTTTTTCATTCTAGCTATTTAAGCCATCTACTGGCAGCTGCAAGCTGTTGGGGTAAGCGAGCCGTCCAATACTCCGCTGAGTGCCCTCCCGGATAGGAATTGTAGCGATGTGCTATTCCCCGTTCGGTTAAGATATCGTGCAAGGCATTGTTACCTTCTAAGAAAAAGTCATCTTCGCCACAGTCAATCATCAACTGAACTTCGATTGAATCCAAGGTAGCTGCATGATGATTCACTGTATACTCTTTCCAACGTTTTTTATTCTTTGTATAAGGACCTAGCAGAGAAGGTATATCCCAATGATTGGTGAACGCAGAGAAATCTACACCGCCTGCCATACTTCCAGCCCATCCAAAAAGTTCTTGATGACGCAGGGCAAGAAACAAGGCCCCATGCCCACCCATGCTTAGTCCCATGATCGCCCGACCTTGAGCCATTGAATACGTGTCATATGCACTATCGATATAGGGAAGCAGCTCCTGAGTAACATAGGTTTCCATGCGAAGCGACGTATTTACAGGACTATCAAAATACCAAGAGTTACCCTGAGCATCAACGAGGACCATGATTACTCCATTGGTCGAGCTTAACGCATCTAGGTTATCCATCTCATCAGACCAATAGGTGTAGGACCCGCCAGCGCCGTGCAATAGATACACCACGGAATGGGGCTCCGTGCTCGATGGATCAGGATGAATGACAATAGATGAGATATAGACTTGATTTGCCTCACTCCAAATCGTAATGGTATCGCGTGCAACCTGTGCATACAAATCTTGGAAAAGAAGAAGCATTGCGAAAACACAGAACAGCCGAAGCCTACTCATGTTATATTCAATATGACGTCTAATCATCATTATTGAATAAATTGTAACTGACCTAATGCTTCCATAAGAACCGCCTCCATGACACGATATCCCTCAGCATTAGGGTGACACCCATCATAGGTGTATTCCTGCTTCATACCGTAATCTGAGTCAGCCATAGCTTCAAAATAATCGACATAAACCAAGTTCTGTTGTTCGGCATAAGCCTTAAGCGCTGTATTCAACGCAGGGATGCGGACTTTAGGTTCTGTATTCGGAGCCCAAACAAATTCAGACGTTGGAGGAATCGAGGCAATAGCTACTTCAATTCCTTGTTCTTGGGCACGCTCAACCATCGAAAAGATATTTTGCAAGATATCCTCATCAGTGATGTAGCCATCATTACCCGCCACATCATTGGTTCCTGCGCAGATAACCATAACCTCCGGACTATAATGCAACACATCACGATCGAGTCGTGCAACCATGTCCGTTGTAGTATGGCCACTTATCCCTGCATTGATCCACCGGCCTTCATGAAAAAGGGTCGTAGCACTATCACTAGCCCAGTGTTCGGTAATGGAGTTACCCATAAAGGCGATTCGAGTAGCTAAAAGTTTTTCTCTTGTTGATGTTGTAGACATTTGTTTCCATTTAGAGAGACTTGAGATGTAGGAATTAGTATTCAAAGTAGGTTGACTCGCATAACGCGTCATGTTTAATCCTCGTGCCGTATAAACGGTTATAGAATCAAACCTAGGTGTCGACAAGAACAGTACGTCTTCTCCTGGAACCATAGGATACATTCCTAAGGAAGCCCAAACATACCAAGCGCCCATGGCCCCTAAATCATCGTTGCCAGGTAATCCATCAGGACGCAGGTGATACTCTTCCTCCATGATTCGATCAATTACTTCATCGACACAAGACGAACAATCCACAAGATTGTAAATCCAAGGCACTTGAAAATCAGGTTCATTGCCTGCTGCGAATCCTACCTCATGATAGGTCGCATCAAGTATGGTAAAGAGTGAATCAAGCCGAGCATGGGCTAGATCCTTACCTCCCATTGTATCAATCAGTGATTCTAAGTCATGGGGTACCATCCAAAAATAATTGGAATAGGTTCCCTCACGCCAATCATGATCTTGTGCCTTCCATTGGCCATTGGGATAGCGACTATTTAACCATGTCGTCTCATCGTTATATAAGTGCTTCCAATTTTTTGCACGGACATGCAACTGGCTCGCTGCATCATGATCAAAGGATTCGTGAGTGGGAAAAGCATCTCGCGCAAACTGAGCAATGGCATGGTCTGATGAATAGTATTCTAGAGCCATTGAGGCAAAGGTGTGCCCATCGCGCATATACTCCTCAAGAAATGGCCGGACCTCTATGTTTTGAGATCGAATCCTTGGAGTAAATGCCGCATTTTTCATGTGATAGAAAGCTCGTGAGACATCGAAGTCATCCGCCCCAAAGGCATACGACGAAGCTATGAGTATACTCGTAGGATCCCCCTGCATAATACCAGTTTCAACATTGGCTAAAATCCACCGCCCCAAGCCGCCTGATTGATCCGCAAAATCAACAAGGCTTTGCATCATGTCCGAAGCCTTGTCAGGAAAGAGAAGCGCAAGCAGAGGACCTTGTGTTCGGTAGGTATCCCACACACTAAAGGATGAATAATGCGGTCGATGAGGATCCTGATAAACCTTTCCATCCCCACCTAAGTACTGGCCATCAATATCACTGACTAGATTGGGGTGGATTAGCGCATGGTATAAATGGCTATAGAACTCCTCATGGTCTTCATTACTACCTCCAAAGACTTCTATACTTCCCAAAGCAGCATCCCAAGCCTGATTATTTTGAGCACGTGCTGTATCAAAATCGTCCGCGGTCGAAGACGATAGATTTTTCCACGCCTGCGCTTCAGACACATAGGAAATTGCCATACGCACTAGAACACTTTTTTCTTGGAATGCTAGGGAAAGGCTTGCATTTTTTCCCTTGGCCCGCCGTTGTGGGACACATTTATCATCCTTCCAAAAGGTGTAATCGGAAGCTGGTAAATCAAATTCCATAGCCATATAGACGGGATACGGCGTAGGACTTCCACAAAACTCTCCACCTTTAGCAAAAGCAGAAATACGTTTACTATCCAACACCTTAATCCATGAATCATCTACCTTACTGCTATTAAATCCTGACCCTATATATAACACTCCCGCAGAATCGACAAAACGTGTTTCTAAGTAAGCTACACGTTCTGTTGCGGTAACGCGAACCGATGTACTATCAGCAAGAACATAATGAGCATATCCTGCTTCGCCCTCGATATATTCTGGAATACCGTTTTGTCCCGGTGAATAGGGTGCAAGAGGTTTTCCCTTAGTTTGGGAGGAAGCAAGAATTGGAAAATGCCCCATGTGGCCACATCCTGCACCAGACAACTGACTTGAAACAAAACCGGCTTCAGGTTGAAAGAAAGTCGGTGTAGCTTGCACCATCCCAAAAGGATAGGTTGCCCCTGAATAGGTGTATCCACAGGCCACCCCGTCACCTCCGACAACGTGGACATTTCCCAACAGTGGATTAACTTTTTCAGCAAATTGCCCGTATACATAGGAAGATGCCAATAAGGTCATGATTAAGCAAGCTATTGTTGACCTAGATTTCATATCTTAAAAGAATAATCGTGCATTATGAAAGGGATGATATTTATACTCGTGGAAAGTTTTATCAAAGAGACGTTCGGAGATGAAATTTACTACGAAATCATGGATCGTAGCAAACTTCAGACCAAAGATCCATTTGTCTACCCAGGAACATATCCCGATAGCGATTTAATTGAAATGGTAGTAAAGGCTGCTGATGTTCTGAAAATCTCTGTTGACGATGCCTTAATGGCCTTTGGCGCTTACTTTATTGGTGCAGTGCATCCGAGACATCCCGAATTTTTCGACAAATTCAACCATCCTAAAGACTTTTTAAAGACTGTTGACGGCGTGATTCATATGGAAGTGCGCAAGCTCATGAAGGATACCCTCCTACCCTCCTTTGAACACCATGAGCCAGATGAAAACACCTTAGTCCTATCCTATCATTCTGAACGCAAGCTCCACATGCTTGCTCACGGGATCCTTAATGGTGTAGGAGAGCACTATAAGCAACATCCTTTTACCATTGACCGTAGCGAACCCTACCAGAAAGATGGCAAAGAGTTTGTTGACTTCACCTTAGTTTTTGAATCATAGATTTTGCCTGAAACCAATCCAAAACTTCTTCAAAGAAGACTTGATGACGCCGAACGTAAGATTCGTGTACTCGAGGATATGATTGAAAATTCCTCACGGGAACTGTATATAGCAAACCAAGACCTAAAGCATAAGAATAAGGATCTTGAGGAAATTATCTATATCGTATCGCATGACCTTCAAGAACCACTTACCACGCTTTATGCCTTTTTAGGTAGACTTGCAAACAAGCACCATCAAGAACTCAGCACTCAAGGGCAGGAATACCTTGATTATGCAAATATCTCAGCAGAGCGAATGAAAGCCTTGATCAAGGGATTATTAGATCATTCACGAATTGGGGCAAAACGAATTGTTGAATCGATTGACTTTAATCAGGTAGTTAAGGATGTCATGCTCGACTTGGATAGTATTATTCAAGAAAGCAAGGCAAACATTACCGTTGAGGATTTACCTACATTAAAGGCATACACCATTGAATCTCGACTCCTTTTTCAAAATCTCATACACAATGCCATTAAGTTTGCTAAACCCGGGCATACGCCTGTCATCCGAATTGGTGCAGAGGAAATGCAAACCCATGTCAGCTTTTATGTCGAAGATGAAGGCATTGGTATCGAAGAAGATTACCATGAAAAGGTGTTTAAGATTTTTCAGCAGTTATCAAGAAAGCCTGGAGGCGTTGGAATAGGATTGGCGCATTGCAAAAAGATCGCCTTAATGCACGAAGGAGACCTTTGGATTGACAACACCTATACAGAGGGTTGCAGATTTTGCTTTACTTTTAGCAAAGGATTATGAAACGCTTAAAGACCATTTTACTCATTGATGATGACGCACCAACGCTCTTTTTGAATAAGCTTGTCATCCAAGATCTCGATTGTACTGATAACATTTTGACCGCCGAAAATGGACGGCAAGCCATAGAGATGTTAACAGAAGAGACAGAAGATGGATTTCTTTGTCCTGATTTGATTCTCCTCGACATTAACATGCCAATTGTCAATGGTTGGGAATTCATGGAGAAGTATGAAACCTTGAGCCCAGAGCAAAAGGCAAAAATTGTGGTCGTTATGCTGACCACTTCCTTAAATCCAGATGATCGAAGTCGGGCTGAGTCTATTGAAGACATTAAAGACTTTGTCTCCAAGCCACTCGATGAAACCACCCTTAAAGACATCATAGAAAAACACTTCAACTAATTGTATGTATAGAATATTTCTCCTTCTCACGCTCATGCTATCAAGTATAGCATATGCCGACTCACCTTTAACATCAACAGATTTAACCAAGGGCTATGAAAATGATGAAATGGTTCAATATGCCAAAGCTGCCGGAGGAGACTTGGATGACCAATTACTAGATTTCCTTCTTGATGACAACAATGCACTAAACCGACGACTTGTTGTGGTCAATGCCATAGGATGGGAAGAAGGAATCACCGAGTCGAGAACGTATGATTTTCTAGTAGCACTATCTGATCAACTCAGCATGGATTTAGATATGCTTACCGCCAATGATCCTGAAGACCTGCAAGATATCATAAGTGGGGAAATCTTTCTTTGCTTAGCATACATGGCTGCCCTAGAAAATCACTTAGAATCTCCTGCTGTTTTGTTTGATTTAATTGAAGTGGCATACAACGATGCTCAGGTCAGAAAAAGCTTTACTGCAATGACGGTTATTGGATTAATGCGCGCCCAACACTACATGGACTATGACTGGTGTATGGTCTACGAACAAACTGATGTTTTAAGACAGAACCAATCAAGTTTCAAAATGGACCTTTCCAAAGAGGCTTACTCCGATGTCTTTGAATACATGGATTTGTATGCCGACTACTGCTACACGGAGATTGACGAAAATTTCTAAGGAGTTTTTAATAGGATGGGTTTCAACCCACCACGCCACTTAATCCAATACAAACCATTGTATTCGGACTGAACTTCAAGGCATTGTTCACTAATGAAGTTCATCTTAATCTCACGCCCTAGTCCATCCAGCACACGTAGGTCAACAAGGTCAGATAAAGGTGTATTTTGTCTAGCGTCAAGACAAATCATACCATGCGAAGGGTTCGGGTAAATAGACCAATTGGCACCTTGAATTTCCGCTAAAGACGTCATATCAAAAGGCGGCGGATCCATCACCATTTTATGCACCGAATTGTTTATGGCATCGACATAATGGATAAAACCGTCAGGACCAATATTGATTCCAAGTAATAAGTCAGCATTTGTTGGAATCGTAAACAGTCTCGTCGCGCTTACATCGTTAACTCGAAGTAAATGGATATTCCCAGTGGCAGCATCGCTGACAATCATGCGATCCTCAATAATCGCTATACCTGTGGGAACCTGAATTTCATCATAGAGAACTCCCCACTCTGCCCCTTCAATGCGCTGATGAATAGATAATGGTTCATTGATTAGAGGAAGATCTAATGTGTCAGTACCCGAATTGACATCCAGATATAGCACTCGGCCATTCTTAGCGTCTGCAATATATAGGCGCCCAATAGATTCATCGAAAACAAGATGACTTGGGATACTATCACTATGACGCTCGAGATTTAGTCCTTCATAGCGCACCACCTCACCATTAGAGTGATCGTGCTGTCCGGGGCCATGATCGGAGGTAAAACTGTACTGAACAATCTGGCCGTTATACGCATCAAACACATAATACACATTGTCATGACTATACGCTATTCCCATGGCATAGGGACTCCCATGGAGCATATCCAAATGACTTCCATTAAACTCGGGTGTAGCCGGATTTCCTATGATTGAGTAAATCGATGAATCACTAGACCATAAAGTAGGCCCTGTGTAACTACCCCCCGCATGATTTGCATCAAGTATACCGGGGGAAGATGCCCAGTTTCCATTTCGCCCAAAATCTAGAGCTGTAGGTAATGCCATAAAGTGATAGGCATTCCCATCACGACGCCATAAACTAGATTGATCTTCTTCTCCTGCATCGAACAGGGTTAATGTACTTCCGCCGTCAGCCTCGACCTCTCGGTTAATCACCCAGAGTTCTTTGCGTGAACGGTGAGGATGAAAAGCTAAGTCTCTTGGAAAATTCAACCCATCAGCTGCCGTAGCCAAGGTTTGAATATCCACCGGTTCGGTGATGTAGCCGTACAGGATGTTAGGGATGGCGTTCGATACTTGAATCACACTCAGAAGACTATCGTTGCGTGGCTCAAAATCCTGTACAGTATCATTTAAGCTATCTACCCACATTATCAATGAAAAGTCACCAGTATCTGGTAAATCTAAGAGTACCGGATGATCAAACACCATGGAGTCCTTGTAGGCCATAGATAAACTATCGAACCTTGTACACACAGAATCTCCACTATCCAACTGATAACAAAAATCAAAACGATATACTGTATCCGTGCCACTATTACGGATAACGGCACGAACAACGTGTGATCCACTATCGACAAACAAATCTGTCAAGTTGCGATTTACACTAAGATCATTTTCGGGCAGATTTCCAGCTTCAAAACGAAAACGGTGAGATGATTGAATCGATTCGAAATACTCGATCTGATTCCCTCCAGCAAAGACCCTGAAATCTGTACCACCGTCACCATTGGGTTGGTTTGGGGCATAAAAGTCATCAATAGCAATAATATCAAAGGAGTCACCACGCGTTAAGCACCACGGACCTACATTAATGGTCTGACTACTTGGATAACCATTTGACGGAGAAGCATCTCCCCCTCCTGCACCATCACATCCTACATCGATATCATTACCACCAAAAGCAATCCGGGAATTGGTGTCACCACAGAAGGAATCCATAGGGTGTAACTCCCAATAGCCCTCATGACCCCAAGAGTCTGTACGAATAGCAAATTCCACTTCCACTTGACCTACTGGGCATTGTGCCTGGACACCCATGACATCAATCATAAGCAGAATAAAAAGTGCAGTAAGACGAGCAAGACGCGGGACCATAACCTAAATATAAGCAAGGTAAATCAGCAAAGATTTACTTAGCCGTCATAATAAAACAGCCAAGATTCAACTTATCTACAAAGAAACCAATCAAAGCATGCATTCCATTAAAGTGATCCACATCTCAGGGCCGATTTGTATTTAGCAAATAACATCTTATTCTTTCTCCGCTAGCATCGCAGAAAAGTATCAGAAATAAAAAAGGCCCCATCCGAGGATGGGGCCTTTCTATCTTAAGTAAAGTAGGATTACTTAACCAATACTTTTTGGCTTCCTACAACACCATTGGTTGAACTCAAGCGTACTTCGTATACACCCGCTGCAAGAGCTTGTGTAGAAAGCACGTTAGCACCTTGGTTAGCAAGAGCCGAAGCTACAAGCTTACCATCCATAGCAATCATCTCAATCATGAATCCGTCAGCATCCGTCAACACAACTACGCTGTAAGCGTCTTGAGTGATTTGGAACACTGTATTCACATCGTTGATGCTTGTTACAGACTTAGATACTTCAGCAACCATGTTATCTGAAGCAGAACATCCATCTTCTGAACGAACGGTTACTGCGATGTTGTAGATTCCTTCAGTAGAAGCTGTCCATGTAGGATTAGCCTCAGTAGAGAATACTACACCATCAACTGCCCACTCATACGAGTTAGCATTGGTAAACATTCCGTTTAGCGTGATCGCCTCGTTCTCAGAAAGCGCAACCTCAGCTGGGATAGCTGCTGTTGGTGCAACAGGAACGTTGATGTTTAATACTTCATTCACTGTAGCATTACCGAAAGTGAAGTCTACATTGTAGATACCTGACTCGCTAACAGGGATTGCAATAGTAGAAACCATTGATCCTTGAGCTTGAGCCATTCCTTCTTTTGATACAGCGTAGTTCCAAGCTACATCCTGACCAGCAATTTGGTAGCCGTCGAATGAAAGCTCGATGTATGCATCAGCATTTTCACAAGTACCGTCTACAGCAGTAGCCGTTACCTCTGGAGTGAAGTGAAGGATGAATCGATCACTTGCATCAGTTGCTAACATGTTGAATCCGTATACAGGGTTCTCAGAAACATTTGTCCAAGTACCTGTAGCAAGATCCTCTAAGTATAGCATGCTACCGTTTGGTAAGTTCTCTACCGTAGAGAAGTCGAACTCAAAGTATCCGTCAGCACCTGCAATCACTCCCATTGGGATTGACTGACCATACGCATCAGCAGCAAGGCTGTTTAATGCATAGTGCTCAGTAGAACCTGTGTACAGTGTAGGCTGACCAGAAGCACTTGCGAACTTCTCAGCATCGTACATCGCATCGAAGCCATT
>JBMHCE010000046.1:0-7909 GCA_049890075.1 Chitinophagales bacterium | reverse complement strand
TTGCAGAATCGGCAAGATCGCGTACAGACATTTCCTAGAATCATCAAGGTGGCCGTTCCCTCGCCCCAGCATTCCGCTTGATTGGGACAGTTTCCACTTTGACAAATCGTATGCAGGGCGTTGTCTTTTACATTTTTAAAGACTTCGCTGGATTGCTGTCCTGAGGGTAGGCGAACTTTTAGCCAATCCGGCTTTCTCCCAGGACGTTGTTTTGCCTTAGCACTCGAAGACATATTTGATGATGTCGAAGTGGATGAGGTAGAAATTCCGTTGGCCATAGTTCAAAAGTACAAAGAGATAAACATCACTTCACAGCATTCCGTTGTAAGCTTATTGTCATATGTTGATTATGGTCAATTATGATAGAAGGAACGATGGTGTTTTAGTCAAAGAATTGCACCTTTGCGCTATGATAGCAGGTTTAAAACTTCCGACCGATCCACGTTGGGTCAACTTGGCAGCGATGGATATTGGAGCGATTCTTACAGACCATGCCTATTGCGAGCAAAAGGCGGCATCTTCTTGTATTTCCATCATACAACAGTTTCCTGACTATAATCAAGTGGTAAAGGCCTTGGCACCCATTGTAACGGAAGAGTGGGGACACTTTAGAATGGTCTTAGATGAGCTTGAAAAACGAAACATCCCGCTTGGTCCTCAACGTAAGGATGAATATGTAAAAGCCCTAATAGCCTTTCTACCCAAGGGAGGGAGTCGTGATGAACGCCTTATTGAGAAGCTTTTAATGGCAGGACTGATTGAGGCCCGAAGTGCTGAGCGGTTTCGCCTTTTATCCAAAGATATATCGGATGAGGATTTGCGCGGTTTCTACAAGGCGCTTATGATTTCAGAAACGGGACATTTCCGTCTCTTTTTGGACTTAGCATTGACTATAGAGAGCCGCGAATACGTTATGGATCGCTGGCAAGCATGGCTTAATCACGAAGCCGAGGTTCTACAACAAATTAGTCCTCGAGGCGATCGAATGCATTAGCGGCATCGCCAAGATAGTTTTGTGGGCTAAGGGCTCGTAACTCGTCTTTTACCGAATCCGATACGTCGAGTTCTTCGATAAAGTCCTTAATCGTTTGCTCGTTTATCCCTTCACCGGTTCTTGTGAGCGCCTTAAGCATTTCATAGGGGTTTGCCACGCCTTCTCTTCGTAAAATGGTTTGAATGGCCTCAGCCAAAACAGCCCAGTTTTCTTCTAAGGTAGCATGGATGGCTTCTGTATTGACTTTAAGCTTGCCAAGACCTTTTTGCAGGGAAAGTAAGGCTATTAGAATATGTCCAAAAGGAAGACCTAAGTTTCGCGTTACCGTAGAATCGGTTAAATCGCGCTGCAACCTTGATATCGGTAATTTTTGTCCAAAGAAGGTACAATGGCTCATGGCAAAGAGTAAGTTGCCTTCTGCATTCTCAAAATCAATCGGATTAACCTTGTGTGGCATGGCAGATGAGCCTACTTCGCCTTTAACCACTTTTTGCGTAAAGACATTCATTGAGATATACGACCATACATCTCGACATAGATCGACGAGAACAACAGCGCACCGTTTCCATGCATCAAGTCTTGCCGCTAGACCATCATAATGCTCGATCTGTGTGGTGACTTGTTGGCGTTGTAATCCCAAGATACCATAAAAGGCATTCGCTTCTTCCGCCCAATGAATCGCAGGGTAGGCCACGGTATGCGCATTAAAGTTTCCTGTAGCGCCGCCAAACTTTCCAGAGTGCTCAAGTTGTTTGATTTGCTCAATACAATGAGCAAGTCGGTCAACGAAGACCAAAAGTTCTTTACCCAGCGTAGTCGGGCTAGCCGGTTGACCATGGGTAAGCGCAAGCATGGCCTGATCCATGGTGGATTGTGCGATGTCCTTAAGTGCTTTTACTGTGACTTCTAAGGCGGGAAGCATGACTTGTTGTTCCGCATCGCGCACCATAAGAGGCATGGCTGTGTTATTGATGTCTTGCGAGGTAAGGCCAAAGTGGACATGTTCAATCGTCTTGGCATCGTATTGCTCAACGCGAAGAAGTTCTTTTATCCAATATTCTACCGCTTTGACATCGTGGTTAGTCGTTCGCTCAATTGCTTTGATTGCTTCTCCGTCTTCGACAGAGAAGTTTTTTACTCGCTCACGAAGTTTGTCATGATTTACTGTTTTCCACCCAAAGAGTATGTCGAGATAAATTAAATATTCCACTTCTACATGGACGCGATATTTGATTAGAGCGAACTCTGAGAAAAAATGCTGTAGGTCCTTTGTTTTATTGGCATATCGACCATCAAGGGGGGTGATGGCAGTGAGGTTGTGAACGGGTAAAATCATAGTATCACAAATGTAAAGCTTTCGTATTGTGAAGTTTGAATTTAAAAAATTCGCTTTTTTTGCGTGGTAATTATGGGAAAACGTCTAGTCATTGTTGAGTCACCGTCGAAGGCCAAAACGATTCAAAAGTATTTGGGAAACGATTACGTGATTGCTTCGTCCTATGGACATGTGCGGGACTTACCAAAGAAGGATTTAGGCATTGATGTCAAAAGGCATTTTACACCTAAATATGAGGTGAGCGACGACAAGAAGAAAGTCATTGCTGAGTTACGCAAACTGGCAAAAAGTGCTGAGGAGATCTATTTAGCAACGGATGAAGATCGCGAAGGTGAGGCCATTTCTTGGCACCTCTGTGAGGCATTAGGCCTCGATCCTAAGGAGGCCAAGCGTATTTCCTACACCGAGGTAACAAAAGCTGCCATTGAGCGCGCTATTGATAATCCTCGAAAGATCAATTTAGACCTTGTTAATGCACAACAGGCGAGAAGAGTTCTTGATCGTATCGTAGGATATGAAGTCTCGCCCGTTCTTTGGAAGAAGGTGCGTCCCTCGTTAAGCGCTGGTCGAGTCCAGTCGGTCGCGGTTCGACTTTTAGTAGAACGTGAGCGTGAGATTATGGAATTCGAGCCAACCTCTTCATTTAAAATTAAGGCGGAGTTTGCGGTGGAAACATCAGAAGGTCAAGGGGTTTTACAGGCCACGTCATCCAAGAAAAAGGTAGACGAAAACCAAGCGCTACAATACCTCGAAGAAGCCAAAGCATCAGATTACTTTGTAAACTCGATTGTCAAGAAGCCTGGTAAAAAGCGTCCTTCCCCTCCATTTACCACATCAACCTTACAACAAGAGGCGGGTCGAAAGCTCGGTTTTAGCGTTTCTCGTACCATGAGCGTAGCTCAGCGTCTTTATGAGGCAGGACATATCACCTATATGCGTACAGATTCGCAGAGTCTAGCGCAAGTGGCGATTAATAATGCGCAGACGACTATTTGCAATACGTATGGGGATAAGTACAGCAATCCTCGTCAGTTCTCTACCAAAAATAGTTCTGCCCAAGAGGCACACGAGGCAATTCGTCCAACGAATTTTGGCAATACGAGTATAAACGCTGAGTTTGATGAAACACGTCTATATGACTTGATTTACAAGCGCACCATTGCTTCTCAGATGGCCGATGCCGAGTTAGAGCGTACGACCATGACGATTGGTTTGAGTCAAAGTGAGCTAACCTTGGAGGCGAAGGCCGAGATGATTGTATTTGACGGATTCCTAAAGGTTTATTTAGAATCCAAGGATGATGAAGGAGATGATGATCTTAAAGATGTACTACCTCCATTATCAGAAGGCCAGTCGCTCGATTTAAACTATATGGAGGCCGTTGAGCGCTTTACTAAGCCAAAGCCGCGTTATACAGAACCTTCACTCGTTAAGGATTTGGAAGAGCTTGGTATAGGACGACCTTCTACCTATGCGCCTACAATCACCACAATCCAAAAGCGAAATTATGCGGAGAAGACATCCCGAGAAGGTGTTGCTCGCGATTATCGATACTGTCGATTGGAAAAGGGTAATGTTACAAGCGAAACACGCAGTGAAACCGTGGGTGCTGAGAAGATGAAGCTTTTCCCTACCGATATAGGTATGGTGGTCAATGACTTCTTAGTGCAGAATTTCTCTTCCATTGTAGACTTTTCCTTTACTGCGGACTTAGAAGCTCAGTTTGACAAGGTAGCTCTAGGCGACTTGGGTTGGGATGTAGTTTTAGATGAATTCTATCAGCCCTTCCGTGAAATGGTCGTTGATACGATTGAAAATGCAGAGCGAGCCGTAGGGGAGCGAGTTTTGGGAGAGCATCCTGAGACAGGCGAAGTGGTTAAGGTGCGTATTGGTCGATATGGTCCTATGGCACAAATTGGCGAAACCTCAGAGGAAGAGGGAGCGAAGAAACCACGCTACTCCAAGTTAATGGAGGGGCAATTCCTCGAGACAATCACCTTAGAAGAGGCGCTGAAGCTATTTGAACTTCCACGAGTATTGGGTACTACGCAAGAAGGAAAAGAGGTTAAAGCAAACATCGGTCGATTTGGCCCCTATGTGCAATTAGATCGAACCTTTGCTTCCATTCCAAAGGATAGTGGTCTCGATGCACGGTCGATTCAGCTTGATGACGCGTTAAAGCTCATCACAGCTAAGCTAAAGGCAGATGAAGAGCGATTTATTCAAGTGTTTGAAGACGGCGCAATTCAAGTATTAAAAGGGCGATACGGTCCTTACATCAAGCAGGGTAAGAAGAATTTTAAGATTCCAAAAGATGCGGATCCTGCGAAGCTCACCTTAGATGAGGTCAAGGACATTATTGCTAATGCTCCACCGCCAAAACGCGGACGTCGCAAAGGCAAGTAAGCGATAAAACTTAACGATTCCTTAACAGCCAGATTCATTACTTTTAGAATCCACCAAACCAAACGTAATGGACCTTTCCCTAGTGGTGATGATTCTTGGTTTTTGCCTTGCAGGATACTCTGTAGTCGGTAATGATGTGATTCAAACCCTCGGTACGTTTTTGACGTCCAATGAAAAGCGCGTTAAGTGGCAAACCCTTTGGGCATTTGCTGCGAGTATTATGATGTTCACCTTGGTTTATGGATATTTTCAAGGGGATGTATCCTACGGGCGATTGGAAAAATACACGCTACCCGATACCTACAGTTGGTACTTTATGATTCCTCCTATGGCACTCATGCTCCTAACGCGTCTGGGAATTCCAGTGAGTACTACGTTTATTATTCTTACTCTTTTTGCTTTGGATAAAATCCCTGCCGACTTCAAAGATATGATGGGCCAAATCGTGGATACCGATACAAAATTAGGGGGGATGATAATGAAATCACTTTTTGGGTATCTCCTTGCCTTTGGTGTGGGTATTGTAGTCTATCTTCTGATAAGTAATTACACGGAAAAGCGGTTCAGAGAACATCAGCTCGAAGAAAACTCAACATCGCATAAAGTTTGGATTGTTTTGCAGTGGATTGTAACCGGTCTTCTTTGGTATACATGGTTGATACAAGATCTAGCAAACATCTATGTCTATTTAGGTAAGGGGCGAAATGATTTATCCCTTCCACTTTTTGCGTTGAGTTGTGCTGTATTGTTAGCGCTTTTGGCCTATATCTTCCAGCAGCGTGGAGGAAGAGTGCAAGATGTCGTCCGCAGTAAGACGAATACAGAGGATATTCGCTCGGCAACCTTTATTGCGTTGACCTATTCTTTTTTGCTGTATTATTTCAAGGAGCTCAATAAGATTCCCATGTCGACTACTTGGGTATTTATGGGCTTACTGGCAGGACGAGAAATTGCCATGCGAATTTGGCATGAACGCAAGCGCATGCTTGATACACTAACCATGATACTTCAAGATCTTAGAAAAGTGTTTATAGGACTTGTGGTTTCAATCCTAGTCGTCTTTATCATTAAGGTGGTCAAGGAACAAGGTCAGGAATCTCCATGGATTGAGGGGCTGGCCTTTGCAGGATTTCTCGCCATGGTTGCCTTTTTTATATACAGTGAGTTCTTCCAGAAAAAGAAAGAACACTAATTCATTATCCTTTTGCTCGTCATCAGGGGCAAACTCCCTCTGAGTAATCGGACACATTCGAACAACCGGCCATACAGGGATTGCCGTAGGTCACCCCATTACATCCGCAGACGGGGTCGTATTCCATTGTACATATGCAGTCCGCTTGTGGTTGACTTAAGGCTTCTGGACAGGGTGTATTATTCTTATCCTCTTGCTCGCAGGTACTTGCCGTAAGGAAACAGAGGATAACAACATTCAACAATAGGAATTGTAAGGAGCGATACATAAGACAAATCTAGGCAAAACGCAGCGCACGAACGGGCTGAATCCTATTAATTAGGCTAAGTGGTAAGAATAGAACTAAGGTAGACCACGCAACGGAAAAGCCATTGATAATCACAATCCACACCATATCAATGGATAGGGGAGCCTTTGATACATAATATGCCTTTTCAGGAAGTGTTATCCATCCCCATTGTATCTGCGTATAAGCCAAACCAAGGCCTATCGCGTTGCCCAACACAATGCCCAGGCCAACGATAAACAAGCCTTTCCAAAGAAAAATCCTTCGTGTCATGCCTTGTGTACTTCCAAGCGCTTTTAACAAACCAATCATTTTGGTGCGGTCAAGAATTAGACACAGCATGGCCGTAATCATGTTAACTGCAGCTACAATCAGCATAAGAAAGAGAATGACTATTTCGTTGGTATTCATCATACTGAGCCAGTTGAACATACTTGGCTTGATGTCTTTCATGGTTTGAAGCGTTAGGCTTGGGGGCACATGGACATCGATTGCTGCATAGGCCGTGCTCAATTCATCGACTTCTGCACTGCCCAATAGCGTATTTAGATAGGCGAGGTACTTGGGCTGCAGGATGGCCTGTGGGTCAAGAAAAATTTCATAGCCACTCACTTGTTGATCAGACCACTCAAGAAAGGATCGTGATAAATCGCTTGTACACAAAGCAAACTTTTCGTCGATCTCATAAAGACCAGTATTGTAGATGCTGATAATTGATAAGTTTCGATAACGCACGAGACCTTTGCTTGAAGAAAACCGAAATCTTAGCGTATCGCCAAGGGAAGCATTAAGGCGTTCACAGCTGATTTTAGAGAGCAATATGCCATCTTTCCATACACTATCAGTTAATGGAGGGACATCGCCTTCTATGATGTAGTCTTTAATGGTTTGCAGAGCATCTTCTTGGTCAACTCCTCTGAGGGCTATGCCATCTTCAAACTCTTCATGGCCTAGGATTCCTGCACTGTAGACAACGGGGTACACCGCCTTTACATCGTCTGCCTTGGCAATTCGTTCGACCATAGTAGGGTCTAGGTCAAGTGGAGAGGATTCCGTAAGATTCCGAGCTGCTAATTCCGTAACGTGTAAGTGACCAAAGAATCCAAAAGCTTTGTGTGCAATTTCTTGCTGAAAACCACTAACAAGGGAGGTCGCAATAAGCATAATCGCGGTACTAATAGCAATGGCAAGAACAGCAAGGCGGGCGATAAAAGCGGAAAATCCGCGTTTATTTTGAAGAAGTAACCGTTTCGCTATGAATCTAGAATATCCCAAAAAATCAGCCTATTATTGTGTAAAGGTACATTGCATGGTGCGGTTTTTACTTGCTTTTTTCTGTGTGGCCTCCGTGGTCAATGATTGTATTAGTCAGGTAGTGGTGGGAGCCGATAATGAGTCAGCCTACCTTTCGCGTTTACAATCTAAGCGACTTGCCCTTGTAGTGAATCAAACGTCCCGTAAAGGGGATCAGCATGTAGTGGATGCTCTTTGGGAAGCAGGACTTGATATTGATGCCATTTTTGCGCCTGAGCATGGTTTTCGGGGTGATGCGGATGCAGGGGAGCGGGTGGAAGATGCTTCCCTGAATAAGATTCCTGTGTATTCGCTCTATGGTTCTTCTAAAAAGCCAAGTGCTGAACAGTTGGAGGGCATTGATCTTGTCGTTTTTGATATTCAAGATGTAGGCGTTCGCTT
>JBMHCE010000045.1:0-37568 GCA_049890075.1 Chitinophagales bacterium | reverse complement strand
CCTCTCAAATTCTGTAAGCCAAGGAACGATAAACAATCACACCATCAATGTACCAGCTGGCACAAGTCGCCTTAAGGTAATGGTCTATTGGGCAGATCCCGAAGGATCAACCTCAGCTGCTCAAGCATTGGTCAATGACCTTGATGCTACGATGACCGATGGGAGCAATGTGTTCTTCCCATGGCTTCTAAATACAACACCTAATGCGGCAAGCCTAAATCAACCTGCTTCTAGAGGTGTTGACAATCTGAACAACGTCGAGCAAATTGCAATTGACAATCCCAGTGCATCGAGTTACACGCTAACCGTAAGCGGAAGCACGATTCCCTTTGGCAATGCTCAGTATTGGGTCACTTGGGAATATATCAATGATACCCCGGTCGTGATCTTCCCTATGGGAGGTGAAGGGCTGGAGCCTAATACTAATGTGCGTATTCAATGGGATGCATGGAATTCAGCAGACAACTTCTTCATTGAATACTCTCTTGATGACGGGAATACTTGGATACCCATTTCAACCGTCTTGGGTAGCCTTCGCATCCTTACATGGACTACGCCGAATGTACAAACTGGCAAAGCACGTATTCGCGTATCACAAAATGGACTTAGTGGTGTAAGTACAGAAAACTTCAGCCTTATGCGAAGACCAGAAGATGTACGTGTAGACCGTGTATGTCAAGACGACAATCAACTTGTCTTAGCTTGGGACCCTGTAATTGATGCCTTTAACTACGACATATTTATGTTGGGGAGTCAATACATGGATTCCATTGGGAATACTACCGATACTTCGTTTACGATAACGGTTAGTGACCTTTCGGAAGAACAGTGGCTTGCCGTTCGAGCCAATGGCATTAATGGAATGCGCAGTAATCGTACGATTGCTATTCCTTTTGAAGGACTCGGTTCGGGAGGGCAAAACTCCTGCGTACTCTCTTGCAAAAGTGATATTGATGCAGGGATTCAAGCCATTACCTCCAATCTTCCCGATGGAGACTTATGCAATCAAAACATCGCGCAAGGTCTTGACATTATCGTTGAAAATCTTGGGGATGTAGACTTAGGATTTGTAGAGGTAAGTTTCCAAGTCAATGACGGGCCAGTTATCTCTGAGTTTCTTTCAGGAACTCTCCCTTCAAGAGGCAGCTTAGCGCACAGCTTTGGAAGCATTCTCTTCATTGATCGCCCTGGAAGTAATACACTAAAAATTTGGACAAACGCCCTTGGAGATAGCACCCAGTGTAATGACACACTCTATCGCACCATCAATCTTTCCAAGGCTGATTTACCGGATAACACAACGCAGCAAGGGTGCCTAGGTGAACCCGCCATACTAACCTTCGACAACCTACTTGGAGACGTCACTTGGTTTGACAATGGTAATCCTGTGGGGCAAGGGCCGACATTTACCACACCTAGTCTGACCTTCCAAAGATTCTACCAAGCACAACAGACGATTCCCTCGAGCCCTCTTCAGGCAGGACCTAGCGGCACGGACTTTGGAGGTGGTGGCTACCATGGGTCAAACGGATTCTTCCCTGCCCTAGAGTTTGATGCAGATACAAACTTTATTATTAAGTCAGTATTAGTCGATGCGGATGGTGCTGGAAACCGAACCATCGAGATTCGACAGGGCACATCCAACGGAAATGCCATTTATAGTGAAACCTTTTCACTCAACGATGGTCCCCAACGCATAGAACTTGACGCTACCATTCCAGGACCGGGAACCTACTTTATTGGAGGAAATGGTATGGAATTATATCGCAACAACTCGGGGACAGACTACCCATATATTACAGAAGGCATCGTTACCATTACGCGATCAACAGCCACAACTGACCCTGATGCCTATTATTACTATTTCTATGATTGGG
This sequence comes from Chitinophagales bacterium, assembly GCA_049890075.1. Taxonomy (GTDB): domain Bacteria; phylum Bacteroidota; class Bacteroidia; order Chitinophagales; family UBA8649; genus UBA8649. The sequence continues at coordinate 35,691 of JBMHCE010000045.1, read as the reverse complement.
AAATTGCACTAGGACCTTGTGTTGGAAACCTAGTCAATGTCTTTGCCGAACCCATAGAACTCAGCATAAACGCAAGTGGAATTGAAAACAATATAGACTTTAGCGCATCCACAACGAATAGCAGCCTTAATGATGAATGGCAATGGGATTTTGGGGATGGAGGCAGTTCCACAGATGCTAGTCCTAGTCATACCTATTATAATGTAGGAGACTACAATGTGAGCGTAACTGCCAACAGAGGATGTTCGAGAGATACCGTGATTACCATTACAACCATCTCTACTATCGAAGATCCGGAATCAACCATTCGCATTCAACTTTACCCCAACCCGGGAAATGGTGTGATTACGTTACATGTTGAATCATTAGAAAACTATACCGTCAATGTATTGAGTGCTGATGGTAAGTTGATGAAACGTATCGACGCCCAAGCAGGAGTTACTGAGAACGTGCTGAATACGGCAGCATGGAGTCAAGGAATTTACTGGGTATCCATAGAAAACAATGGATTCACTCATACCCTACCCTTAATCATAGAGTGAGCCCCATATGGCGGGGTGTTTCTTGGCGACACAAGCCTGCAAGATTTGAGTTATGCACATGAAATACACGACTTTTTTTTCGATTGTGTGTTACTTCCCATAAATCGCCTAGGCTAGCAGGGTATAATTATCTTTTTTTGATTTATGGATGATAAGGCCAAACGGATTGAGTCGCTGACCAAGAAAGTCAGCGAAAACCTCTCGCAACAAAGAAGTCAACGTCAAGGAGAAATTGATGAACGAGGGCGAATCATGCCCCAAGCGAGACACCTTGAGGAAGCGGTTCTCGGCGCGATAATGCTTGAGAAAGAATCCTTTGATGTGGTTTCTGGTATACTCAAAGAGGAAAGCTTTTACATCGATGCTCATCAACGCATCTACAAAGGAATGAGGCAGTGTTATGAAGAAAACCAGCCCATTGACATTTTAACTGTAGTCGAGCAAGTTAAACTCAACGGTGACCTTGAAACCGTAGGTGGAGCATATTACATCGCTGCACTAACCAACAAGATTGCATCCAGCGCCAACCTGGAATACCATGCAAGATTACTCGCTCAAAAGCATTTAAAGCGGGAGTTGATTTCGTTATCTAATGATTTCATTCGTGACGCCTTTGATGAGACCGTAGATGTCTTTAACCTGATGGATAAAGCGGAGGCCTCGCTTTTTGCTCTATCCGAAGACAACTTAAGAAAGAGTGCTGCGCAAATCAATAGTGTGTTAACGGATGAGCTTCAAGAAATTGATGAGCGCCGAAAAAAGGCCGTCGATGGCAATGTACTGACAGGTGTTGGTACCGCCTTTACCGACCTTGATCGGATTACTGCAGGATGGCAAAAATCTGATCTAATCATTGTAGCCGCACGACCTGGTATGGGTAAAACCGCATTCACGCTTGCCCTTGCGCGAAATGCTGCCGTAGAGTTTGACAAAGGTGTTGCCTTTTTCTCGCTAGAGATGTCAAACAACCAATTGATCTCTCGTTTAATTTCGATGGAGACAGAAATTGCCGGAGATAAACTCAGAAAGGGAACCTTATTGGAAAGAGAATGGGTAAGCCTTACCGAAAATATTGATGCCCTTCAAAATGCTAAGATCTATGTTGATGATACACCGGCTATTAATGTCTTTGAGCTTCGAGCAAAATGTCGAAGACTGGCTAAACAGGGCATAGACCTTATTGTAATCGACTACCTCCAACTGATGTCAGGTTCAGTAGATAAAGGAGGAAACAGAGAACAAGAAATCAGTCAGATTTCAAGAGCACTCAAAGGACTTGCCAAAGAACTTGACGTCCCTGTGATTGCCTTAAGTCAGCTGAGCCGTGCAGTAGAAACACGAGGAGGAGTGAAACGTCCACAGCTTTCTGACCTGAGGGAATCGGGAGCTATTGAGCAAGATGCTGACATGGTTATCTTCCTCTATCGACCAGAGTACTATGGTATAACAGAAAATGAGGATGGCACAGATGCCCGAGGTACTGCCGAAGTCATCATAGCCAAAAACAGGCATGGTGCCATTCAAACCGTCCGCTTGAAATTCCTTGATAAGTTTGCCAAGTTCACCAATAACGACGGGAAGGTTCTTCCTCCTGAGTCGGAGCAACAAACGCGCACCTTCTCTTCAAAAATCAATGATGACGATGATATATTAGGAGGCCTCAGTCCCAAGACGGATGATGCGCCTTTCTAAAGAAATTGAGCTCTTCAACACACTTTGCGCTAACCTACTTTTGAGCGCGCCATATCATCAGTACTGCCAAACAAGCAAAAAAGATATTGGGCAACCATGCCCCCACCATTGGATTCAACGAATACCCCAAGGTCCATGTCTCTGAGAACTTGTTAAAAAAGACATAGCCAACCGCTACGACCACTGCTCCCGCTAAATGAAGTCCAATGCCTCCGCGCACTTTTCTTGAAGCTATCGAAAAGCCAATGAGCGTCATAATAATCATAGAGAATGCACTAGCACTCCTTCTATGGATTTCGTAAGCCCAATAGGATTCACCACCAGCACCTGAGGACTTCACAACTTGGATGTAGTCCCGCAATTCTCTTGTCGTCATGGTCTCCCTTGTCGAGGGCAAGGCCATGAATGTTTTCTCTGTAATGGGAAGAATCGTATCGAGATACGGCTCCTTAAAGGTGGCACGTCGCATCGACATGGTCCCATCTTCACCTGTAGACCGAATCAGATAGTTTTGAATTCGCCATAAACTTTCCTTTTCATTTATGTCCTCAACCAGGGTTGCCTTTGTTGAACTGAGCTTCCAAATCAAGCGATGATCTTGAAATCGCTCCAGAGAAAAGGAGACTGCGCTTCGATCGTAAGCATTCCATTGTTGGAAGTACATCGCCGTGTTAGGACTGAGAAAACGATGTAAATCGTGTTGTATTTGAACTTCCTTATTCCTGAGCCGTCTCTCTTCAAAATCTACCCGGGATTTATTGGATTCCGGTAAGACTTTATGATTCAACACATAGAGGCCCGAAGAAAAAAGAAAGGCTCCAATGGCATACGGCAGAAGCAATCGATAAAAAGAAACTCCGCCACTAACCGAAGTCACAAATTCATTGCGATACGCCAATTTGGAGGTAAAGTAGACAATGGAAATCAATAGAAAAAGGGGCGCAAGAAGTACAGCAATGTGCGGGATAAAATGGATATAATAATCCATTACTACTTCGTCGGCAGGAATAGACCGCTCAATAAAATTGTCTAGCTTCTCTGAAAAATCAACGGCTGTCGCCACTAGGGTAAATAGGAATACAGTAAACAAAAAGCTTTTGATGAGCTTCGCTAAAATGTATCGATCGATAATGCGCATACTACCCTTTACTATAATCTCTTAGAGACGCTGCATGCAACGATCAAGGGTTTCGTCCTTCCAAGAAGAGAATACTCCTTCTTGAATAGCCTTGCGTGCACCTGCCATCAGACTTAGATAAAAAGATAAGTTTTGTAAAGAGGCAATCTGAGGACCCAGGCGTTCGCCGGCTACAAACAAATGGCGGAGATACGCTTTACTATGCCGTCGAGAGGTTATGGCCTCCGAAGCAGCACTAATTGGAGAAAAGTCTGTAGCCCACTTTCTATTTTTGATATTGACGATTCCCTCATGGGTAAACAACATACCATTGCGTCCATTGCGTGTTGGCATAACGCAGTCAAACATATCAACGCCCAAGGCAATACATTCTAAGAGATTCTCTGGAGTACCCACGCCCATCAGATAGCGCGGTTTCTCTTGAGGGAGCTCGGCAGTGCATACTTCCGTCATGGCATATAAATCTTCCTTGGGCTCTCCTACTGATAATCCACCAATTGCATAAGCAAACGAATCATATTGCATCACCGCTTGGCATGACTGCTTGCGCAGATCCGCGAAAGTTCCACCTTGAACTATGGGCAACATAGCCTGCTCATGACCATAAGGGCAATCTGTCGATTGGTAGGCATCCCAACAACGTCTTAACCAACGATGAGTGAGTTCCATAGACTTTCGGGTATCCTCATAGCTTGACGGCCATGCAGGACACTCATCAAAAGCCATAAAAAAGTCAGCACCCAGTGTTCGTTGAATTTCTACAGCTCGTTCTGGTGTGAATTGGTGCTTGGACCCATCGATGTGTGAATGAAACAGCGCACCTTCTTCTGTTATCTTGATTCGATCGGCAAGAGAGAATATCTGATATCCCCCACTGTCGGTTAACATAGGACGCTCCCATGTCGTAAAACCATGCAGTCCACCTGCCTCTCTAATAATGTCTAAGCCAGGACGTAAAAACAAATGATACGTATTACCTAAAATAATTTGTGCCTTGATCGAATCCTCCAATTCAGCAAAATGAATACCTTTCACACTGGCTTGTGTGCCTACCGGCATGAAAATGGGTGTTTCAATGACACCATGATCCGTGGTTATCGTACCACTTCGCGCTTGGCTATTCGTATCTTTTGCGTCAATGTTGAACTTCACCGTTATAGATTATATCGTTTTGGGCATATTTATCCTTGAGCGAATATATCACATTCAGCGTCCTTGGCTGAACAAGAAGTCCATAGAAAAAACACAATCTGCGCAAGACAAGGTAGTAACTGAGGGCATATCACTCGTTATTTGCATATACAACGAGGCCCAACACCTTCAACAATATCTTGAGTCTTGGATCAATCTGGACTATCCCAACCTTGAACTGATTCTCGTCGATGATGGCTCAAATGACCGCAGTCTTGACATTATTGACCAGCTTACCAAAGACCAGTCTCATATTCAGGTTCATAGCATAAATCATCAGGGTAAAAAGAAAGCACTTGAAACGGGTATTCAGAAGGCAACCTACCCAAGCATAGCGTTAACGGATATTGACTGCTTTCCGAATTCAAACAAGTGGTTACAGTACATGGTGAAGCACTTCAAGAAACGTGGTTGTCTCGTAGGATTTGCACCGTATCATTATGAAAAGCATTCTCTGTTAAATGGATTGATGCAATTTGACATGAAACTGCTTGGCGAAGATTACTTAAAGGCAGCTTCTCAGGGAAAGTCCTATATGGGTACAGGACGAAACATGATGCTTTGGAAACCTGATTATATGGAGTGGAAGACCAAGTACTCCAATAAGTTAGCCACAGGAGATGACGACTTGTTCATCCAATACTGCGCTAAGAATAATCAATGTGACGTTGTACTCGATCACAAATCGTGGGTCTACTCCACTCCACCCAAATCTATAGCACATTACATACAGCGTAAGTCAAGGCACCAACAGAGTGGCAGGATTTACCCCTTGACCACTCAAGTGCGATTGTTTCTCCTGATTCTTCCCACATTGGTGTATTCATGGGCCCTATTTTTCTCCTTTCTCAGTTGGTCGATACCTCTGATTTTCATGTTATCCACATTGATGCACTATTTAGGAAGTGGTGGCAACCTTGTAAGACCAAGAAATACCAAGAAATTTCTCACTTTTGTTCTAGGGCGTTGGTGTTATGGAATCATCTTCCCATACAGCATCCTTCGCACCTTTTGGACAGATAAAAGGAAATGGCTAGGTTAACAAAACTAGAAGATAACGTCTTAGTTAAACGAGTGCGAAAAGATGGTGATCAATTCGCCTTCGGTGCCCTCATGGAGAAATACCGTAAACCCATATTCTACACTATTCTCAAGATGGTCAATAATCGCGAAGATGCTGATGACCTTACGTTGGAATGCTTCACCAAGGCCTACAAGAATATCCACAAGTATGATGACAGCTATGCCTTCTCAACATGGATTTTCAAGATTGCCTCAAACGGGGCTATTGACTTTATTCGTAAAAAGAGAATAGAGACTACCTCAATTGATCGAAAGATTGGAGGTGAGGATGGTGAAGGAGGAACTAGTCTGGCCAATATGCTTTCCGATGACAAGCTCGATCCAGAAGAGGAAATCATTCGTACGCAACGAAGCGACAAACTACAAGATTTAGTGGCCTCCATGGATCCTAAATATGGCGAACTGATCAAGCTCAGACATTTCGAAGAGTTGAAGTATGACGAGATCGTGGAGCGCACCGGTCTTCCCATCGGGACCGTAAAGGTTCGGTTATCTCGGGCTAAGAAACTCCTAGCCTCCATGCTAGACGATCGCCGCTTTACCATTTAGTTTTGGTTCAACTTGATACTATTATACCTAGCCTTTCCAAGGACCAGCTTGATCAATTCAACCAGCTATCCGCAGAATTTATAGATTGGAACAGCCAAATCAACATGGTCAGTCGCAAGGATACCGATCATCTTTTGGAACGCCATATTCTTCATAGCCTTTCCCTGCAGTTTATAGTAGACTTCACGTCCTATGAGCATGTCCTAGACATTGGAACTGGCGGAGGATTCCCCGGTATACCGCTAGCCATTATGTTCCCAGAAACTCAATTCTACCTCGTAGACTCTATTGGCAAAAAAATAAAAGTCGTTCAAGAACTGGCTAAGTCATTGGGACTTCAAAATGTTAGCGCAACCCACCAAAGGGCGGAGTCCTTTACAGAAAAAGTTGATCTAGTAGTAAGTCGCGCTGTAGCACGCACTGCCAAGCTTGAATCATGGAGTAAAGGGAAGTTTAAAGGCAAGCCGCGTTTCGCCTTTCTCAAGGGAGGTGATCTACGTGAAGAAATTGAAGAAGCTCGCCTTCAGTACAGCATAAGCCCTATTCATCAATACATTGATTTACCATTTTTTGAGACTAAAGCCATTGTCCATTACAATGTCAGTAGACCTTAGGCTATCCCTAGGCATTCCTTAACCCAGGTAGCGATATCACAGAGCGATCCATCATGTATGGGTAAGGGATTGTTTCGTGCAATCGACCATACCGGAACTAGATTTGTGGTATGGGCGGTATTGGGACTTCCATCAGCGTTTACCATAAAATCAGCATTCCCATGATCGGCAGTCAAAAAGACTTGATAGTCTTCCTCAAGCAGCGTTTCAATGACGTCTTGAGCACAACCATCTACTGTTTCTACCGCTTTAATGACGGCGTCAAAATCACCTGTGTGACCAACCATATCCGGATTTGCAAAGTTTAAGCATAGAAAATCTGGCTGATCCTGCTTGATACGTCGCTTGGCTTCCGCCGTTAACTCAAAGGCCGACATTTCAGGCTGCAAATCATAGGTAGCTACCTTCGGTGAAGGAATAACACAACGCTCCTCTCCATTAAAAGGTATTTCACGCCCCCCATTAAAGAAATACGTGACGTGGGGGTACTTCTCTGTTTCTGCCATTCTGAGCTGCGTTAGTCCCGCGTTGGCGATGGCCTCACCAAGTGTGTTCTCGATATTTTCTTTGGCAAACAAGACCGGAATCGTTTCAAAGGATGCATCATAACGAGTCATAGTCACATAATTCGTATCGATGGATTCAAGCAATGTGCCATCCTCGCTAACACCATAACACAGGGCCTGAGTAATTTGTCGACAGCGATCGGTTCTAAAATTCCAGCATAATACAGCATCAGCTTCGGCAATACATAACGCTTTATCATCGCAGAGTGTGGCTTCTAAGAATTCATCCGTAACACCTTTTGCATAAAGTGACTTAACGTGGTCTTGAATATGCTCAATGGCTACCTGATGTTCTGCTTGACCATGAAGGAGTAAATCATAGGCCTTCTTCGTTCGTTCCCATCGCTGGTCTCTATCCATAGCATAGTATCGCCCTAAAACCGACACAACGCGTACCTGACTATGCGGTTGTATGTGGTCGAGTAACGTACCAAGGTAGTCGACGCCACCTTGTGGATCGGTATCCCGACCATCGGTAAATACATGAATCCGAATATCATTCAGCCCAGCAGCAACTGCCTGATCGACTAAGCCAAGAACATGATCAATATGGGCATGTACACCGCCGTCAGATAAAAGTCCCATTAAGTGTAGAGGCTTATTATCACGTGTACAGTAATCCATCAAATCCGTCCAAGCAGAAATGGAGGGTAACTCCTTTTTCTCAATGGCCTGAGATATACGTGGTAAGTCTTGCCATACTACCTTGCCTGCGCCAAGGTGCATATGACCAACTTCCGAGTTCCCCATTTGACCGTCGGGTAGTCCAACGGCATGCCCGCTGGCTTTGAGATGTGCTAAAGGATAACGAGAAGACAGGCTATCTGTAAATGGTGTTTTTGCTCGATGGATTGCATTTTCATCACTCTGATTTCCTGCACCCCACCCATCAAGAATTATAAGGGCTGATTTTCGCATGGTTAGTTTCATGCACAAGGTAAAAACAACTGCGCTGCAGAACAAGGATTTACATTATATTCGAACGAAGACCTATTATGATTATCTCGGAAATTCATTTACGACATTTGATTGAACAGGCTTTGAATGAAGATTTAAAAGATCCTTTTCACCAATTCCCTACGGGTGACCACTCCAGCCTTGCCATAGTTCCCAAACATTCCGCCTCTGAAGGCTATGCTATATTAAAAGAAGGCGGCTGTCTGTCAGGCTTGGAAATGGCCAGGAGAATTTTCCAATATGTGGATGCGAACCTATCCTTTCAAACCCAATGCAAAGAGGGTACTTGGTATGACAAGGGTACTGTATTGTTTCAGGTGAAAGGAAATGCGCAAAGTATCCTGCTTGCCGAACGAACAGCGCTCAATTATGTCCAAAGAATGATGGGCATCAGCACCTTAACGTATCAGATGGTTAAGCGTATCGAACATACCAATACAAAACTCCTTGATACCCGAAAAACTTGTCCCAATCATCGCTATACCGATAAACTAGCCGTACTTCATGGAGGAGGCGTAAATCACCGTATGGGTCTCTATGATATGATTATGCTTAAGGATAATCATATCGACTTCTGCGGAAGTGTACAAAAAGCAATACGGCAGGCAAATCAATACCGGGCAGCAATCAAACCACCGATTCCGTTACTCGTTGAAGCCCGGAACATGGAAGAGGTCAATGCGATTCTGGAAGAAGGTAATATCGACCGCATTATGCTCGATAACTTTTCGGTAGAGGAAGTAGCTCTGGCTGTAAAAGAGATTAATGGAAAAGTTCCTTTAGAGGCAACAGGTGGCATAACAATGGATAATATTGTTGATTATGCCGAGACCGGAGTCGACTATGTATCTAGTGGCCTTATGACCCATAGCTTTAAGATTATCGATGTGAGTCTAAAGGCGAGTTTGGGTTAGGAGGTTCTTAAACTTTTCAATCAGAAATGCTTTGAGCCTTGTGTTGTGGCGCTATGGCCCACCACATCCCGCCTCCCTTCGGGGAAGATCTGGATTACTTTTGATAATAGCCATGCTAAACTGGTATTCGGATACTATGAATGAGCAGTTACTGTTTGACTGCTAGAATCGCAATGAAGTTCACTTTTAAGTCTTAGATTTGCATGCCCACGGGATGTAGCTCAGTTGGTAGAGTACACGTCTGGGGGGCGTGTGGTCGCTGGTTCAAGTCCAGTCATCCCGACAACAAAAAAGCACCCTAATAGGGTGCTTTTTTAATTCTAGAATAATGAGATATCAACCAAATTTTCTAGGCGGACTTCTCCTCTAAGTCAAAACTATCACAAGTGTTTTTGATGCTTACAATCATCTTATGGATAGCACACATGTTTTCCGACTCTGAATGATTACTGCAGTTCACGCAGCTGTTGCTTAATTGTAAATTTTCCATGACACTTTTTTAAAAGAACGTGTTGGGATGGTCATTTGTTTCATAAACAGTCCTAAACCGCATTCATCAACGTGGTTAAACAAGGGCATTATTGTTTGGATTCATTCTAATTAAGTGTGAAATTCGCAGTCAATTCAACATGGCTGTATCTCCTGATTCATACAAAATTGCTCTTTTGGGAAACCCTAACTCAGGGAAGTCTTCCTTGTTTAATGCCCTCACCGGCCTGAATCAGCAAGTAGGTAATTTTTCTGGTGTTACCGTCGATCGATTTAGCGGCACATGGAAAACACAAAATCATGGGAGCCATCAGCTCATTGATCTACCTGGAGTATATAGTTTACATCCTAAATCAATTGGAGAGCACGTCGTTCGAGAAGTACTTCTTGACCAGAACCATGAAGATCACCCAGACTTGATCATATACGTCCTAGACGCAAGTAACTTAAAGCGTAACTTGCTTTTAGCTACCCAGCTCATTGATCTCGATATTCCGTTTCACATAGCCCTAACCATGAATGATATTGCGCATGACGAGGGGTATTCAATCAATATTGAAGCACTGAAAGAAAGCTTAGGAGTAGAAGTGGTGTCAATCAATCCCAGAAGTAAACATGGAATTGATGGTATTGAAGAGCTCATCAATACCAAACCGAGTACTATGAGCATAGAGCCATTCGGGATACCCTCTTCTATGCATGCCCTTCTGCCCAACAAGACTAGATATGAAGCCTTCTTGCACTTAACCAATATCTACTCTAACCCTTGGCTAAATGCCGAAGAACAACAAAAAATGCAACAACTCACAGAAAATGAGCGGAATGCATTTAAACAGCTCAAGACTTCGGATATTGAAGCTCGCTATGTATGGATTGGCGAAAAACTAGAGCAATTCATCATACCCCACAGCGCGGAACGTAAAGCCCAGCGTAAATCCAATCGGGTTGATAAGGTACTCACCCACCCTATCTGGGGAGGCATTGCCTTAATAGGCATTTTCTTTTTGGTATTTCAGGCGCTGTTTTTCTTAGCCTCCTTTCCTATGGATGGCATCGACTATCTAATGGGAGGACTTATTGAGTTTACCGCAGAAAGTTTACCATCAGGTCTACTGAGTGATTTTATTGTAGAAGGAGTACTAAGTGGTATAGCTGGTATTGTGATATTCCTTCCTCAAATTATGATTCTATTTGGGCTGATCACCATTCTTGAGGACACTGGCTATATGGCTCGAGTCAGTTTCATCAACGATCGACTCTTTCGATACTTTGGCATGAATGGAAAGTCTACCATTCCCATTGTGGGGGGATTTGCTTGTGCTGTACCAGCTATCATGGCAGCCCGAAACATTGAGTCACGGAGAGAACGCTTGATCACAATGTTTATCACACCATTAATGAGCTGTTCGGCAAGACTACCTGTATATGTCTTTTTGATTGCTTTTGTGATTCCTGTGAGTGCCTCTTGGGGACCTTTTGGACTACAAGGCTTAGTGATGCTAGGATTATATCTCTTAGGATTAGTATCAGCCTTCCCGATTGCTTACATCATGAATCAGTTTCTTAAAGACTCTACAGAACAAGAAGTCTTTGTGCTCGAACTTCCAAAGTATAAATGGCCTAATCTCAAGTTGATTGGAACGACCATGTTGGGTAAAGGCAAGGTATTCTTGATTGATGCCGGTAAGATCATCATGGTAGTATCCATAGCCCTGTGGTTCTTATCGTCATTTGGTCCGCAAAAACAACGTGAGGCAATTCATAATCAATATGCAGCTGAGATAGAAACCACCGATTCTTCCGCCAACCAAGCCAATATGGATGCGCTGAAGCTTGATAAAGAGGCGGCCCTACTCGAGGCAAGTTATGCTGGAATACTTGGTAAAACTATTGAGCCTGTTATGGAGCCCTTAGGAATGGACTGGCGCATGAGTATTGCCGTTATTACCTCCTTTGCTGCTAGAGAGGTTTTTGTTGGATCGATGTCTACCATCTATGCAATCGATAGTGAGAATGCTGGAATCGGTGCACTTCAAGCCAAACTTGCCAAAGAAACTAACCCAAAAACGGGTAAACCCCTATTGAACAGAGCAAACTCGGTAGCCATACTGCTATTCTTTGTTTTTGCCATGCAATGCATGTCGACCATGGCTATTATGCGCAGAGAGACCGGCGGATGGGTCTGGCCTATTTTACAGTTTATAGTTTTTGGAGGAATAGCGTATCTCTCAGGATTTGCTGCCTATTACATCTTGTCATAGGTCGTAACGAGAATACATTGAGCATCTACTTTACGAAGGGCAAGCTTTTGGGAGGCAAACTGAATAGCGATGGGATCACCGTATGGAGCAATGTTTTCAATAAACACCTCTTCCCCTTCAACACACCCCATTTCGATAAGTGCATTGAGTCGCTCTGCATCCACAATTTGCTTGATTACGGCTCGTTGACCCTGCTTGAGTTCAGTTAGAGGTGTTAGCATGACGTTAAAGGTAAGGCAATTGAAAAACTCATCCCATAAAGGATAATTGTAGTTGTTATTAGCTGATTAATCATTTGTTCAGCGGCACACTTTTTGAGGGATCTATCTTCCCAACGGGAGGGGGTGGATCGGGTGCCTAGTTCAAAGTACCCTAACGCTGCATCCAAGACTGCAAAATAAGCACAGCACTAATCTTATCGATATTCTCACGCTTTTGACGGTCCTTTTTTTTATATCCCGCTTGCACCAAAGTTTGTGATGCCATTTTAGAAGTAAAGCGCTCATCCTCCTCGTGAAACTCAATATGAGGTAATGCCTTTTTGAGCTTGGCCTTACATCCTACAATATCCTGATATAACTCCACTGGATTTCCATCCCGATGCATGGGTTTACCCAATATGATATGATTAACCTCCTCTTCGCTGCAATAGCGTATTACGTAATCGACAAGATCTTTAGTTGCCACCGTATCAAGAGCTGTGGCAATGATATTTAAAGGATCAGTTACGGCAATGCCGCATCGCTTTTTACCATAGTCAATGGCTAGTGCGCGTGGCATAAAGAAGTGTTAAATGCAGAGATTACTTAGTCTTTGCTTCAGCAGTCCACTTCGCCCAGTTTGCTGGAGTAGTGATTTTGCCTTTCTCTGCTTCTAGAGCAGCAATTGACTCTTCAGTCATAGCGGCAAGTTGAGCAAACGAAGTGATACCTGCAGCATTCATTTTGTCAGCCATTTTGGGACCAACACCTGCAAGCGCGGTTAAATCGTCTGCGGAAGCTGTATCAGCTTTAGGAGCTTCTGCTTTCGGCTCAGCCTTTTTAGTTTCCTTTGCTTCCTTCTTGGCAGCTTTAGGAGCCTCTACCACTTCCTCTTGTGCAGCCTTCACTGCATTTTCCATAGCCTCTTCTAATTCAGCTACAGGCTGGACGTGGATATATTTTCTGTTGTTTCGCTTTGTTTCAAACTCTACAACACCATGGCGCTTAGCAAACAACGTATGATCTTTTCCGAGACCTACTCCGAGACCTGGGTGAAACTGAGTACCGCGTTGACGTACAAGAATGTTTCCGGCTAAAACAAATTCACCTCCGAATTTCTTTACACCTAACCGTTTACTATGTGACTCGCGACCGTTTTTCGAACTACCTTGACCTTTCTTATGTGCCATGATTTAATTTTTTATTATTTCGTCTTGTATGACTTTAAAACTTTTTGAACTTACTTGATACCCTCGATAGCGATTTTGGTAAATGCCTGACGGTGACCGTTTTTCACGCGGTATCCTTTGCGACGCTTCTTTTTGAAAACAATCACTTTGTCTCCTTTCACGTGCTCAAGTACTTTAGCTTTTACCGAAGCTTTTTCCAACACAGGCTGTCCTAATTCGACTTTTCCATCCTTGCTTTTCATAAGCACTTGATCGAATGATACGGAGCTACCCTCTTCAGCCTCTAAGCGGTGAACGAAGATTTCTTGGCCCTTCTCAACTCGAAATTGTTGTCCTGCGATTTCCACTACAGCGTACATATCCATAAAATTTTGGTCTGCAAAAATAGTGAATTATTCTGCTAATGCAAGGAAAATAGGCGAAAGTGTATCATTTATTTTCCATTCACTCAAGGACATCTTTTCCATGCCGAAGAATCCTTTCAGCAATTCAGGCCTCAATTTTGAGCTAACGCCCTCAGTCGTTGCCACAATGGAGGGTGCGAATAGGTCATTGAAACCACAAACTTATTAGGGTTTAGATTGGACAAATGCTCTACCGAAAGCTTCCGCAATGCGCTGGCCAGCGCTTCCCCACTCGATGTTTCCTTGGCGAAGGCATCGGCCTCGTACTCAAACTTTCGAGATAAGGAGGAAGAAAAGTAGCCCGTAACCAATTGTAACGGAGAATACATAAATCCAAATATGAGTAAGGCCACAGGAAGGTTAATCGCAGGCAGATTAAGCATAGAAGCAATGAGGTCGCCGTATCCAAAAGCCACAAGCTGAAACAATCCAAACACTAAACCAAGTTGTAAGACACCCGTTACCATCTGAATTGGAATATGACGTCGCCTGTAGTGCCCAACTTCATGAGCCAATACAGCTAAAAGCTCATCGTCGTCAAATTTCTCAATAAGCGTATCGTACAACACAATAGTTTTTTGCCGCCCAAGACCTGTAAAAAAGGCATTGGCTTTATTGGAGCGCTTAGAGCCATCCATCACAAAAATCTTCGTAACTGGAAAGTCTATACCCTTTGCATATTCTTCGATTTTCGTTTTCAGCGGACCATCCTCCATCGGGGTGAGTTTGTTAAACAGTGGAAGAAACAATCGCACATAGAGACCTGACATTGAGATGGAAAATATTGCCATGATAATCCAGCCTGTCCACCAAAAATGGATCCCAATATGTTCAAAAATTATGATCAACAAGGATAAAAGTCCTCCTCCTATGAATGCCTGAAGCAGCGCTCCCTTAGCCAAGTCAGCAAAGAAAGTACCTACAGTCATACGATTAAACCCATACTTAGCCTCAATGACAAAGTTGCTGTACAAAGAAAAAGGAAGACTAATGATTGAAGACAATCCACCCAAAATGCCAAAAAATAACAACCCTGCACCTACTGGACTTTCACCGGCCCACGCAAGACAGTTTGCATAGAGCCAACCATACCATCCAAAAGCCAAGAAAGCAAAGGTCATGGCAAATGCAAGGCTTCGACGTAACAAGCCCACTTTACCCCCTTCACTATGGTATTGGCGTGCTTTCTCATATTTAGCCTCGTCGTAGAGACCTACAACCTCCTCTGGAATAGACGCCTTTTTCCAGCTTTGAGCCGTAAGAAACTGCATGATTCGACCCAACAAAAAGTTAAACGTAATAATGGCCAAAATGATAAGTAATAGGTCTTCGGGTGTCATAACCATGTTTCTAAAACAGAAATTTGAAAGAAATACTCTACAAAAGTCGTGAATTTCTACCTTTGTGCTTCGGCAACGCAGCAATGCATCCGAAGGGCGCGTAGCTCAGGGGTTAGAGCAGTTGACTCATAATCAATTGGTCGGGGGTTCAAATCCCTCCGCGCCCACTCCTTTTTTCGCTTCGTAAGGCGCTTATTACCAATCACTTACAGACCCTTTCAACCATCTATAATGAACCATTGAGCGATTTGTAAAATAGACCATTTCAGACTAAAATCATAGCATTTCACCCTATTTCTGGCAGTCATCTGACAGTTAAGGGGTAAGGAAAAAAGCCAAAAAATCCACCAAAATTGGCAGTAAAGGCTACCCTATTCCAAGTTAAAGTCGTTTTTCTTTTAGAGCAGGTGGTGTAGAATTGATATATTACCCTAAAGATCTAAGTATTCTGGATACATTTTTGTTTTGCAAACTTCGTATTGTAATTTGTTAGAGACAAAGATTCTATATGGATAGAAAAAAGAACATTTTTGATAAAATCGGTTCACTTATTCCAGGTTATATGGGATACAGTGAAAGAGAAGGCAGAAGAAACTGTGATAAGATTTTAAGAGAAGAAATTGTACTTCAACTAAATGATGTTGAGAAAATTCTGTATTCTGAGATGAAACAAGCCATAGATCAAGAGAATACATCGCAATTGAAAATGATTGAAGAAGTGAGAAAGCAGATTAACACTTTTTCTTCTAGAGTGCAGTTTTCACCGCACGGTGCAACATCCTTTTTTTCCGACTCAGAAATTAAGGAGGATGAGCTCCTCATGATATATCAAATTGACTTAGACCTAGCGGAATCAGTTAAAAATCTATCTAAATCTGCTAGTATGTTGCATTTCAACGATATTGAACGGATGCTATCTGCAAGCCAAGAAATTTTAAAAAAAAGGAACTCATACATAGCCAACTTAAAATAAGATGATATGCCAGAATTAATGGAAGTTTTGGAATTCCTAGATGATACCGGAGAAACGATGGTCAAAAGAGTACCATCCAACGGTGTTGCTGAAATCAAGTGGGGAGCACAGTTGACAGTTAGAGAAAATCAAGAAGCAGTTTTCTTTAGAGATGGCAAAGCACTCGACGTTTTTAAGGCAGGGAGACATGTGCTTAAAACCCAAAATCTACCTATGATTGGGAAATGGGTGACTTCCTTTGGATACGGTCCTGACTCTCCTTTCAGATCTGAAGTGTATTTCGTCGGCAAGCAGCTCTTTATGAATCTAAAATGGGGAACTCGTGAACCGATTCTTTTTAGAGACTCCGAACTTAAAATGATTCGACTTAGGTCATTTGGGAACTTTTCAATACAAATTGCAGACTCCATGTTATTTGTAAACAAGGTAGTTGGTACAAGAGGGGTGTTTACAGACAACGACATAGAAGATTATCTCAAAAACATAATTGTTTCAAGGCTAACAAATGTTTTCGGTGATTCAATCAAAACCGTATTTGATATGCCAAGTAACTTCGATAGTATGAGCTTGACCGCAAGGGTTATACTACAAGAAGAATTTGACGGTCTCGGATTATTGCTTCATGATTTTTACATTAACTCTGTATCTGTGCCTGCCGAGGTACAAAAAGTCATTGACCAACGGTCAGGAATGTCCGCAATTGGTAATATGGACGAATTTATGAAGTACAAGGTTGCCCTTTCGCTTGAAAATGCCTCCCAAAACCAATCCGGTACAGGAGCAGCTATGGGGGGAGGTCTAGGAGCAGGAATGGGGCTTGGGATGGGCTTTATGATGCCACAAATGATTCAACAATCTATGATGTCTAGCGCTCCAAACAATGAAAACAAAGAGACAGCTATGGACAAACTCAAAAAGCTTAAAGAGCTTCTTGATATGGGTGTCATCTCTCCTGATGAGTTTAGTGAAAAAAAGAGCAAACTGCTTGATCAAATCTAAAATCATGAATAATACAATCAAGAATATACTTATCGGAAGTTTAGTGGCAATGGCCTGTGCAGGGATAATAATATTTTCAATTGAAGCACAAAAGTCATTTCTACAGATTTTGATTGGCTTTGTGATATTTGTTATTCCCTTTTCACTGCTATCTTCTTTCAGCACTAAACTCGGCTCATTCTTTCTCGTAATTTTTACGGTCATGACTACGTATACGATTAGCAAATTTATGTATCACGATTTCTGGCTAGGTGTTCTACTTGCCTCAATCATTGGAGGTTCTATATTTTATTTTCGCGTTTTCCAATACCAGCCATTTTCAGCATCAGATTACAAAACAAAAGCTATTGAAAAAGCTAAGAAATCTAAATAGTTATGCATAACAAAGAAATCCAGTTGTTCACAAAGGCTATCCAGTTAGCAAAAGATGAGTTTTATCTTGATGCCATACCTATTCTGCATAGGCTTATCGAAGACTTTAATGATAGCGAATTGGTCGATGATGCATTATATAATATTGGACTATGCTATTTCAATATGAATCAATTTGAAAAGGCTATAGAGTTCTTCCAAGAGGTAATTACCCAACACCCCTGTGCTACTATAAGTATCCTAGATGGAGGAAATGAATTCGGCAAAACTGCCGCCAAATGCTATTATGCTATTCTCAATTGTTTTCTCGGCATGGGCAAGTTAAATGAGGCCATGGAAATTGTGAGCTCCTTAGACGAATACAATGAAACTTATATTGTTATAAATGACAAAAAAAATTCTTACAAGGAGCTTGCTGTAAGGGCAATTGAGTTATATAAACAAAATGTTTAGTTAGTTATATCCTATGATAGAGAAACTACACTGCTCTTGTTGTAATGCCGTTATCCTAACCTCATTTGATAAATGCGAGTACTGTGGCAGCAACTACAAAACCCATGGAGATAACGGAGAAGTTATCAGGCTTAAAAAACAATTAGATAAACTACTTAGTGAACATGAAGCCAAAGAGCTGTTAATCAGAGCAGAAAAAAGTATTCATAGAGAACACCCCATAATTAGGTTTCGAATTGCAAAAGCCAAAATACTATTATGTCTTTTTGACAACGATTACATAATAGCCCACCAATTTTGTGAGGTATTAAAAATCATTTACGAATTAGCTATAACAACCTCAGATTACATAGATGAATTCTTACACTACATCAGTATCTACTTGCCATCTCCACATACCTCTATTGACTCTAATAACCACAAAGAAATTCTAGCATTCATTATCAAAAATGAAATTGATAAAAACAACATTGTAAAAAGACTTCTTACCGAACAACTTTTGCAAACTGAACTCGGTGTAGGATTTATGAAAGAATACCGTTTTTACACAGACAAAAAGAATTTCATAAACAACCCAGACTTTCGCAAGAAAAAAGAACATTTAGAAAAGAAATATGCACAGCAAAAAGTTAAAACTTTCGCAAACATTTCAATAGATTGAAAATTAAAGTATATTATAAGGACAAACTAAGAAATATGGAAAATCAAGAACAAACAAATGTAATAGTAGATCAAAAGCGGTTTATCTCACAGGACTTTGATAAGTTTAAAAATAGCGCAACAACAAAGTTAGTCTGGCCTGCAAAATTTAGCAAGAGATATACCGAAATTTGGGTGGACAAGAATAGTTACAAGGATACTTCAATAAGGGATTGGATTGGCATGTCTTTAGATCTGACGCTCAGACACGTCAAAACTCCAGAAATAGAAAGCTGTTTGATTGACTACTTCTACCTAGGCGCAAACTGGATGTTTATCCGTAATGGAAATATGATAATAAATATAGATGGAGTTGAAAATATAACGCTTGAACCCCACGAATCTGAAACAGAAGTGGGAGTTGGTCATAGGAACGCCATTGCGGAAGTTGGATACTATACAATTTCTAAAGAAAATTTAAAAAGAGTCTGCGATGCGAAAGCAGTAGAAGTAAGAATTTCAGGATCAAGTTCGTATCATGTTATAAATAATGAACCAGATCAAGACAGTTCAGAGAAAACAATACTTCCAGGCGATAAATTTTTATGGATGTGTAGAGCATTTTATGCAGGCCTATATGAAGATTCATCTTACAATGAGCAAATAGAAGCTGTTATTCCGATAGGCACTGAAAATGAAAAACCTGCTGGTGCAGGTGGCGGATGCTTTATTGCAACAGCTGCAATGGGAGATTACGACCACCCAGTTGTAATGGATTTAAGGCTGTTTCGCGACAATTGGCTACTACAACGTGATTGGGGTGTAAAGTTTACCAAATGGTACTATACGCATGGACCAAAAGCTGCTAAAATAATCGACAAATCAACAATACTGAAAAAAATCACTTTTATGGTAATCGTAAAGCCATTACAGGTCCTTACAAAAAGCCTTGGAAGATAGTAAGGTGTATTTATTACACGTGAGCACATCTTTTTGTGTAAAATCTATTTGAAAAAATGTTGACTTACCGGTTATCAATATATTGATAACCAAACACATACGCCCCTAAATCGGGGCGTTCTGTACGCGCGAGGAATATACCCCAGGGGTAGCCCTCTACTTCTTAGTGTAAAACCCCTTCTTTTCCCGCAAAAGACGACCTGACTGCATAAGAGAGTCCAAAAAGTTCTGGATACTTCTCTCCTTAAAGCCTGCCTTCTTACCCCACTCCAAGGCCTCCTTTGTTGCAAAGGACTTTGGCATTTCATTGAAGAGCCTTTCTTGTGGCTTTACAGGTGTATAAGAGCGCTTGTTGAGTAATCTGTAAATGTGGAAGTTATGCTTTAGATAAACATCAAGTACCAACGTTGTTGCAATCTTAAAATCTTCATCCGAGCATATCATTTCCTTATCATCAGTTCTTAGTGCAGATAAAATCATGGCTATTTTAAAAGCCATCAATCCTCCCCTTGTTACTAAGCTGACAAGATTTTCATCATTAAGATCTTTAACATCCTCTAATACAGAATGAAACATTTTTTCAAGTGGCTTTACTTGGTGCTCTGACCAATTAAAATAGCGACTGCCCTCTTGAAAATATTTATGTTCACAGAGATAGGTATTTAACTCATCAAGGCGCTCATCAAGCGTGTAGTCAGCTTTCTTACCCCAATTGATTGTAAACTTCATTTCCTTGTTACTAAAACAGTAAAACATAAACCTAGACATTAAGCCATCAGCATTCGACTTGATTAAGGGTAGCACATTTGACGGTGTTCCAGATAAGCATACAGACATTTTAGGCTCCTCTATTTCAATAATCCCACTACTTTTCCTGCTCTTTGTCACAGGCTCATGATGATAGTTTTGTCTCAAGGTTGAAGAGAAATCACCCCAATCTTGTTTCATGGTTGTTGACAAAACATCCGACTCAGTTTCAAACAAACACCCTACACCATTTGTCGCATCGAGTATATCAATCATTTTAGATGCTGATGAGTTACCTGAGATAAAATAGACCATCTCACTGGGTTCAATAGGTTCATCGCCAATATCAACTGAGGGATCTTTTCGCGCCGCTTTCACTCGAGCCTCATAATCGAGTAAATTCTTCTTGTATTGCTTTAAATGCCGCTTATGCTGCTCGATGAGACTTTTATGAAAACACAATGCAAGCTTTCTTACATGCTTCATCTTACCCTTTCCACTACCAGGAGGAGCAACAACGAAGGAATATATATTGGGATAAGTCTTATCCTCATTATATACTCCTGAAACGTGATACAATCCACCGCCAATAACGCTAAGGGCACTAGTTAAAATCATATCACGTTTCCTTCCTTCAAAAAGTCTACAAGCAGCATCTAATGGATAGGGCAAGGATTCAAAAATCCACTCTGGAATAGCCGGAGAATCAGCTAACTCAAACTCTTCAGTCACACTCACATAGTAATCGCTATCAGCCTCAGTCATTGTAACTGCATCAACTGCACTAAGTGCAGTATCCGCAGGGGCATATTTCCCATGCTCATGAGCGTTGTTTACATATGCGCTACGCACTGTATCTGTTATTTCTTTAGCGTTTAGGTCTTCACTTTTGTAGGTTAACGAGTAAGCAAGTATGTCATCATAATCAAATCCTTTTCTATTGCCATTCGAAGCGAAGAGATGCAGGAAACTATTTCTAGATCCCTTGCTAAACGTCATCCCTGCTTTGTTATTGAGGGTAAACTCCCAGAGCCACTTTAGATCAGCATCATCCCCCATACCACCTAACTCCTGCTCTACAGCAGCAGTGGTTGTATTGTACACTTTGCAGAATTCATTGAGATGCGCTAGTGGATCATAAGAGACAAAACAAAGCCTCGGAAGATCCTTAACTTTTATATCGCTTTCTATAGCAGTAAGGTTGTCGTAATACCGCTTTACAGAACTAAACACTTCTTCATGCTCTGATGACGAAGAATTGACACGGACAAAGACCTTTAAACCATTTCCAGTAGGAGAAACAAAAGAAGCATATGTATAGTCACAATCGTTAACTACTTGTCTTAATGACTCTACGTCCTCTATATCGTCATAGTCTAAGCCAATAACCTGGCTATACTGCTCTAGATAATTTGCACTGCGCCCCCCTTTAAATATTCCGCTTATTGTAAAGCAGGGGATAGAACTCTTTACCTCCTTAAGTCTATCCTTATTAGTCTCTGTTGCAACTGCCTTTCGGTATTCTTCAACAGTACTACTCCACTCACCCTTTTTAATTCCATCAATAATGGAATTCATATCTAAAGTTCCGCAAGGTGATGTATACGAAACTCCCTTATATATGCAAAAAGACATATGATTAGATTTATGCATCATGCAGTTCATGCACTTAGTGCAGTTCATGCATTTAGATGCGGTTAGAAAATAATAGAGGAAAAAACCGGTTTAACAGCCTCGTGGCTCAAAGATTTGGCTAAAAAATAGCGCGGACAAGTTAAGCTTTCAACACAGTATAAGTGAAAAAACGCAACTAACTGATATTCAGCGAAAAAAGGTGTTGAATACTCAAATGTTAAAAAAGTGTAAACGACTGTTATTCAACAATTTATCAACACATTTTGCCGAAATAATTGGATTTAATCCCGCATAGCCAGATCCTAATTCTTACCTAAAAAGTCATCCCAACCCTTCCAACCTTTATCACGGTAGACATAATCTGGTTTACGTGGCATATAGCGAGGCACGGAATTAGCCTTACATAATTTTTTCCATTGGCTACTTGACTTGATGTTTAGACTCCTTACATATTTTTTAGCATCTACAAAGGAGAGATACTCCATACCAAGAAAAGAAACCCAACCCTTCCAACCTTTATCGCGGAAGATGGTAGATGGGTTCCTTGGCCAGTAAGCATCCTTTCCATACTTTTCATAATGCTTTGCATATTCATAATCCCATTGAATTCCTAATTCCTGAACTTGCTTTTGCAACTCTTCATAAGTTAAGTATCGTTCGCCTAAAAAATCGCCCCAACCTTTCCAGTCTTTTTTGTAAGTATCACTTGGCGCCGAAGGAATGAAGTCAGGACGTTTAGTTTTTGAATAAGCTTGCCAATTTTTTACAGTTCCTAGTTTTAGTTTACGAACAAATTCTCTCGCTTCAATAAAGTTTAGCTTAACTCTTGGCCTTTCAATATCTAACCAATGATAAAAATCTACCCAACCATCGTGTTTGTATGTCGCGTCAGGATGTAAAGGAATAAAAACAGGCTTTTGTCCCGACTTAGCCCAACGATACCACTCTGTTCGAGACTTTAGATTTAACTTCAAAATATACTCTTGAGCTTCTTGAAACGGTAAAACTTTACGGAGACTTCGTTCTAAGTCTTCAGTACCTAACCAATCTACCCAACCTTTCCAGCCTTCATCTTTATATGTTCCTTGTGGATTTGACGGAATTTCTGCTGGTCGTTTACCTGAAGCTGCATATAACCCCCATTCTTTTGATGTCGTTATACCCGTTTTACGGGCAAACTCTCTAGCATCTTCAAAAGATAAAAAATCAACTCTTTGTCCAGTGCCGAGCCAATCCTTCATACCTGACCAACCATCATTTTCATAAACCACCCATGGTGCTCTCGGAATTTCTGAAGGAAAATCTTTGGATTTTTTAAAATTTGTCCATGCTTTAGAGTCCTTAAGTGATAAAGCCCGCACTTTTAAGCGGGCCTGTTTAAATGGTAAAAAGTTCTCTTCCCCAGCTTTCACATTACCTGTTCCCAAAAAATACCCCCAGCCTTTCCAACCCTTGTTTCTGTACACTCTATCAGCGCCATATGGTATATCGCTGGGTAGCTTGTTATACTTATAAAGATTTTTCCATTCACGATATGATTGTAATTGAAGTCCGCGAGCAAATTTTAGTGCTTTATCAAAAGTGGCATATTCATACCTTCCTATCCTATCCCATAACCTCACTTCAAGGTTCTCTGAGAGTGTTTCTTCATCCACGTAATCGGAGATAACCTCAAACTGAAATTGATTAGCGCGAGGCGCTCGCTTCTCTCCCTTTTCTTTAGCGCTCTCCTTGTCTTTAAAGTATTCGATGATTCGTTCATCATTTGAGGCTAATCCACGTACTACCGATACAATCTCATTGAAGTTGTCATCATTGATTTGATCGGTCGCGTCATCATAGATTATGGGTAAAATAACATAGCCCCAATCCTTACCTTCCTTCTTACGCAATGCGCGTCCCAATGCCTGGACTATATCTACTTTGCTTCGTCTGGGATCAGCAAACACGATGCAATCAATATTGGGGACATCAACACCTTCCGTGAGACATTTAGCATTGGTTATCAAGGCATGGTCTGAGGACGCAAACTCCTGAACAATCTCATTACGCTCAGTTGTCTTGTCCTTTCCACTTACAGTGTATACATCGAGCTCAGGATAGCCGTAACTAGCGGTTATATAGCTCTGAAGGTCTTTATTGCGACGAGCCTTCTCAATGCTTGAGTGAAAGGATACGGCATTCTTAATGGGATACTTATCCATTGCCTTGCGGAGAGCTAACATCGAAGCCAAGGACCGTGCCTCTGTTTCCTTACCCCATCGAGAGTTTAGAGTCACTAGGTCATTGTCGCGGATAAACTCAGCTACCTCGCTTTCCTTAACGTCTATGGTTACTACTTTATAATCTGTTAGTAGGTTTTGCTCAATGGCCTCCTTAAAGGTCATTTTCGTAAAGGTATCCCCGTATATCTCCTCATCATCCATTGATAGAATATCATCCTTACTACCCGCATAGAAACGCTCTGTAGCGGTCATAAAAATGCGTTTGGCAATGGAGATGTTTTCTTCAAATAAAAGATGGCTAAAGAGCTTTTTATTAGAGCCTACTGTCTTATGTGCCTCATCAAATATTCCGACGTCAAAGGTAATTCCAAGGCGCTTAGAAACCTCAGCAATAATTCGACCACTATGGTATGTTGTAAAGACAAACTTATCATGGTCTCTATTGTCCTTTAGCCACTGTTCTATATAAGCAGGATTTGTTTGGCAGGGCACTCCGACATTCTCTGTGTAGATCGCTACATCTTCAGAACGGCCAATCCCTTCATCAGAGCAAATACATAACCACTTTACCTTACGCCCATTGGCCACAGTCTCTCTGAGATACACCTCTATGGTCTGCTTAACAAGCGAAAGCGAAGGAACTGCAATGAGTGTGGTTTTAGACTTTAGCTTGTTGGTCATCCAATACCCCGTTAAGCTTTTTCCCGCGCCGCATGGAAATATAAGCTTACCTCTAGAGGCATCTTTAAAATGCTTGGCTGACGCTTTGATTGCTTTGTCTTGATGAGGTCTAGGCTTAAACGGGCTTTCTTTAACCTTCTGGCCTTTTCGATGCGCCTTTATCTTATCAAAAAAACTATCCTCTAAAGAACTCCACGTATCAAACATCAAATGCTGAATCTGCTTAGTTTGCTTACCGACCTTTCTAAGATTAACTGACACATCTGACGCACTTGAGCATATATAGCCCATAGTAATCTTATCGTTGCTCTGCAGTAGGGTCAAGAAGGTCGATACCTCCTTGTAGGTGACTGCTTTGGATTTATCTGAGTGGTACTTACACTGTATAGCGTGGTATTCGTCTCCTACTCTAGCCAATAAATCAATCCCTAGATCTTGTTTTAAAAGGCCAATATCATCAAGGACCTTTTGAGGAACGTCACTTAGAAGCCATACTTCGTCGTACAGCATACTGA
This sequence comes from Chitinophagales bacterium, assembly GCA_049890075.1. Classification (GTDB taxonomy): domain Bacteria; phylum Bacteroidota; class Bacteroidia; order Chitinophagales; family UBA8649; genus UBA8649. The sequence goes on along the minus strand of JBMHCE010000045.1, from coordinate 10,362 downwards.
ACTTATTGCTCAGCTTAAAATAGTGATGCACTAACTGCTCAAACGCGTCTCCCTTAACCTTTTTACCTAAGGGCTGAAGCTGGGTTTGAAAGTCCGACCAAGAGGAATATATTAATGCTTTTATCATTTTGATTCCATCGGTCGGTTAATCTAACAAACAAGAAAATATCTATCGATAAATAACTATATCAACTCTTCGGTTACGCTCACGACCTTCTGGTGTGTTGTTGTTATCGATTGGATCTGTCTCACCTTTAAAGTCCGTTACGATCTGACTAGCATTCGCACCAAAGCTCTCAAGAAGGTCACGCACAGCCTCTGCACGTCGCTTAGAGAGAATCATATTGGTAGAGGCATCACCTACATTGTCCGTGTGACCTGTGAGACTTACCTTCCAGTCAGGGTTGTTTTTGAGTAGCTCAGTGAGTTTCACAAGGCCTGGATAAGAGGAGTTCTTAATAATGGCCTTTCCTGTCTCAAACTCTAACGAACCAAAGGCCTCGTTTACGATTGCTTGTTCTGTGTCATTCAAATCAACTTCTTCTCTAGTTTCCTCTGAAGACGAGGGAACATTTGATCCAAGATTTAGACCATTAATCACATAATAACCCTCAGGAGTCATATAAGCTTTATAGGTCGTCTGACTTCCATCAGGATTAACGATGATAAGAGTGATTGGGTCGATTGACTTGTTATCTGGTGATTGCACTAAGAAATAGTATCCTCCGTTCAGGTAAATTGTATCAATTGCAAAAGAAGCATCTCCTTGATCGGTTATCACTTTGACAATATCACCTTGATTATTTAAGATGTAGAGCATCGCAAGGTTCGGGCAACCATTGTTCTTGGCAACGCCAAACATATCTGGACAGTCGTCTTCATTATCAGGCACACCATCACCATCCCTGTCCTCCATAGGACATCCATTATTTTGCTTAAAGCCTATCTCCTCAGGACATTCATCTACCTTATCGGGCACACCATCGCCATCTGAATCCTTCTTACCTATTGCTACGCTTAATGAAATCTCATGCGTTCCTCCAGTGTATCCACTTGCTTGAGAAGTTGTCAAGTCATAGGAATAGAATATACTTGCAGGCGTTACATCTAAGCCTAACAACAACGACACAGCATCTCCCGTGCGATACATTATACCTGGGGAGACAATATCCTTAATCTTCGCTAAGACGGCAACCTCAGCTTGAAACGGTGTTTTAAAAATACTCCTAGCATTTAGCCTTGGATGAAGGCTAAAGTCATCTGACAACTGAGCATCATAACTCATCTGAAATCCAAACCTTCTAGCCAATCGATTTTCTGACTGTGTTAAACCCTCGTCAAGTATTCTTGATTCAGCAATATTTTGAAAAGATGCACCCACATGAAAATCATTTACTGAGTAATGAACACCTATTCCAATATCAGGAGAGAATCTACTCTCTGAACCCACCTGAAAAACAGGATCCGTTAAATCTAAATCAGCATAGTTCCCTTGAAACACATTAAAGCTTGCGGACATTCCCACGCCTAAGCTACCGTTCGTGTGCACAGGCTGATGGTAAGCATAAGAAAACTGACCGCCTACCTGTGAATAGGCTCCTCCCATTTTGTCGAAGTAGAACGTACCTCCTATACCATGGTTCTCAATAAAACTGTAGTTACCTCCTATGATAAATGTCTCAGGACTACCATTAAAATTGGACCACTGATTTCGATAGGTCGTCGTTAGCTGACTGTAGGGCCGTGCTCCGGCAAAAGCCGGGTTAAAATAACTTTCATGTAGAAAGAAGTGACTGGATATAATGGATTGCTGGGCAAGGCCTGCCTGAGCAAGCAACATTAAACCAATAGCTAAAACAAAAGAGTGTAATCGATTCATAATATTTTCTTAATGTTTCAAGGTAATTGTTCCTGTTTGAGGAGCGCTTCCGTCTCCTAAATCAATGATGTAATAATAATCTGCTGGGGGTAAAACCTCCCCCTCATAAGTGCCATCCCATGAGGCTGACGGCCCATCACTGCTGTATATAGCCTGCCCCCATCGATTTAGGATTAACACCTCTGAATTGGGATAATTATCCAACCAATCAAAGTCTACAGTCTCATTTTGTCCATCTCCGTTTGGAGTGATTACAATGGTTTGATCATATCCATCATCACCATCTTTACTTACTGTAAACTGAGCCATAACCTCACATCCATTATTGTCATAGACTGTAACCATATAGCTACCCGTATCTAGGAATACAATGTCTTCGCTATCATCTATATCTCCTAAGCCATCATTGTCCCAATCGAATGCATAGGGAGGATTCCCTCCTGATACATCAATATCAATTGATCCATCGAAGCTTGTACTTACGTCCGTTACGTTGCTTGTTATAGTTGGCACTTCATTCACTGTAATGATTACTGTATCACTGCCATCGCAGTTATTGCCTGAGCTTCCGATTACAATGTAGGTCTCTGTACTTGAAGGCACAAAGGGAACACCGTTATCTACTCCTTGAGACCAACTTAGGTTTGGGGCACCTGTTGCTGTCAGGACCACTGTATCACCTTCGCATACAGCAGTATCCCCTCCCGCTTGGATGTCTAAAATCGGTGAGATGGTTAGATCGAGGTTTATAGTCGAATCACAGCCTTCTTGAGTGGTATACGTTAAGCTGGGCAGGCTTGTGCTGCTGAAGTAGGTTACCCCATCAATCCACGTAAAGCTGTCACAGCTTGATTGAATGTCCGTTGAATTAAAAGAACTATTAATCGTCAGATTCAAGCTTACAATACTGTCACATCCATTTGCAGAGGTTAGGGTGTCTTCATATTGACCGGATGAACTGTAGAGCTGCCCTTGCCAAGTATAGTCCGTACAAGAAGATGCTGTGACAGAATCACCAGAATTAGAAAACACAGCTATAAATGCACTATCTGTGCAACCATTTGATCCATTCGTAATAGTCACTGAAATGGTTTCACTTTGGCTAGGACTTATTGTAATTGAAGGACTTGTTTCACCTGTAGACCAAAGGATAGATTGGTTAATGTCATCATACAGGCCTCCTATTTGAGTGGGAGTTAGTGCCCTTCTCCATATAGATATATCATCTATTTCTCCTTCAAATGTGCTTTGATAGGATACTATGTTGTTTGCTGTGTTCACACTTTCCGTCGCTCCTACAAATTGAAACATAAAGTCATCTTCATGCACGCAACGGTTTATACCATAATATGAATAGGTATTGCCATTAAGGCCAGGCCCAAAAATACATGCTGATGCGACAGTGGTATCTAGAAGGGTGTAGCCCAATAGTGCGCCATTAAGGTACATTCGAGCGGTATCTTCATTCTTCGTCATGACGAGATAATTCCAAGCGTCATTAATCAAGATGCCATTAGCGGAAAACTCCCCAAAATTGAACCCATTGTCAAAACCAATTTGAGGTCCAAGTCCAGAGAAAGGATCATCATAGATGTAAATCAATGATTCATAGGAATACTTCGTTACAAAGTTTGGATTCGTGAATTGCGGCATCCTTGCTTTACCTGAGATGAGATTCATGTATCCCCCAAAATTTGATAAGGCTTGTGAGTCTGTTTTAAACCAAAACGATATAGTAAAGTCGTCCACAGCAGAATCTAAAAACAATGGCGCAGGAGCCCTAAGTACTGAGTTTGTACCTAGTTCAACTGCTGATAGTGGGTCAGAAATTCTATCGTTGACAAACAACACATTTTGATCAATAAGATCATTGTTTAGGCTTCCTAAGTCCCCATATGAGTTGCTAAAGGGATAATAACTAAGAAGATCGTTATACGGTATTCCTAGATAACCTAAACCCGATTCAATATTGGAAGAATCTAGTTGTGCCAAAAGCAAGGAAGCCGTGCTTAACAAGACAGTATCACCCGAACACACAGCAGTTTGACTTTGTAGAACATCAGCACTACCAATACTTAGATTGGTAATCACAATAGAATCACAGCCATCTGCCGAAGTAAGTGAATCAACTACAACCTGTGAGGAATAATAAGTATTTCCATTAAGAGTTACGGAATCGCAGCCAAACAAATCAAACACGACAGGAACTAGACTGAGTGAATCACATGGCGAGCGATCTCCAAGCTTATAGAAGAATCCAGCAACTCCCGGGGCAGTAACCACTAAATCTGATAAAGTATCTAAGTCTAAGTCAGCTGATTGAAAAAATTGTCCACCTACATACGCATTACCAAAAACGTCGGCATTTAGACACCTAACCGTATTATAACCTGAAGATGAAGAACAAAGCCCCCAGTCAAAATTCTTTTGATTATCTAACTTGACCACAGCATATTGATCATTAGATTCAAAACCTTGAGACTGCCAAATCAATAAAGTATCTATTGAAGGGTGTAAATCAATTTGATTAGAATTAGCTAAGCGAATGGAAAATGCCATATACAAATTTCCTTGCCCGTCATAACTTAGGGAGGTGCCGTCCAGATGGCTTGGTCCAAGTTCCAATATCTCCTGAATTACACCAGAAGTATCAAAGAGAGAGAGATTAAGGCCACTATTTAGATTGTCTCCGTTAGCAAGTAATGCAATCTCAGAACCATTTAAGTCTAGGTCTATGTATCTCGCCTTATGGGAAGTGTTTTGAATCCAAAGGATATGTCCATTTGAGTCAATTTTATATATCAAAACACCTTCGTCATTTTGTCCATTGCAACAGCTACTCGTAAAGTCTTGTATTCCTAACCGGTTTTTTAAAGTAAGGGGAAAAATTGTTGACTGTCCAAACCCCATTGCTACATAACTATTGGACAAAGAATCTACTTCTATAGATGCAAAACACCTTTTTGCCTGACCTGAAAATGTCAGAGAGCAATACAATTGCTGCACCCACTGAAACTGTCCAGAACCACTGTATTTTGCCACATACCCCTCCTTATATCCAGGAGCGAAAACCGTATTAACAGTCTGTATGCTGCCACTTGGATCAAGATCAACTGTGCTTTCAAGAGCACCTGTAACATAAATATCTCCACTGAGATCACACTCTATATCTTGAATTAACAAGTTCGAACCTGTAGACCCACCAGGACCGTTATCATCATATGCAATTCCCCAATTGTAGTCACCATTAGAATTAAGACTTACTAAAAAGTGAGCTGTGTAGGTGCTTATCAAACTACTTGAACCAGAGGAGGCTTGGAATGTATCCACTCCAACACCAGGATCTAGATCAATTCGACCTTCAAATTCCCCTCCAATAACAACATTTCCAGCATAATCAACAGCAATTGCTTTAGGATATACCAAATTTGTAGATGCAATTATTCGACTCCACAGATGATTACCGTTAATATCATACTTTGAAACAAAGGTAGCTGAACTAGCTCCAGGTGAACTTACAATGGATTGACCCGGTCCAAAGTCTAAGTCTTCTGTTCCGAGATAGTAACCCGTGATATAGGTGTTACCAAATCCATCAGATTTTATTCCAAGCACCTCCTCAGAGTTCGGCAGATTACCACCAATCGCTCCACCCCAAGCAACACCAGGATAACCAGTACTTTGAGCAAAGGTTAGAGCAGTGAATAATGATGCTAAAACTATGGATAAAACAAATCTCATAAACTCATCAAAAACTAATGACTCTACAAGATACTTACAGAATTTATTATGAGATAAAAATTAACATTTAAAGACTTAAGTCAGGCATATCTTCTGCTCTTATATCAGGAACATCAAGTCCCCTTAGATAAACCAAGCTAACCTCAAGCGAGGCATGTCCCATAACATGCTGAAGAAACTTGACGGACTGCGTGCGCTTATATACCTCAATAGCCCCACTATGCCGAAAGGAGTAAATAGTTTGTCCCTGCTCTATTACCCTACTTTGCTTAGCGTAGCGTCGCCATAGCGTCGAGAAATAGTGCGAGTTGTAGGGTTCCTTAGCATGACTGAATATGTTGTGGCTATCTATCCCCTGCTGTAAATAGGGCTTGATATAATCCGGTACGGGTACTACCCTATTCCTACCTGATTTAACACGTGCTCCATCCAAAGAGAGCTGGCTTAGATCAGGGGCAAAGTCGCCCCATGTGAGTTCACGAACCTCCCTGTGCGGTCTTAAAAGGCATCCATACGTTAGTATACAGCAGAGATGAAGATTCCTACTAAACTGCTCTATCTCATTTAGAACAGACGCTACATCCTTAAAAGGTCTGTGGAGCCTAGCCTTGGACCGCTTAGTGGATATCCCATCAAGAGGGTTTGACTGCATCCCTAATGTTATCGCCTCGTTAACCAAGACACCAATGTGGCGCTTAATCGTGTTGAATGATGTATTGGAGGTGTAGTTCTCAAGTATTGAGATGATATGTTGCCTTTCTATGGTATGAGCCCCATCCATAGCCTCGACTATAAGAGTGTGTACATATGTTAGCAACCTGCTATACTTAGAGCTAAGATGCTGCCCTAATTTCTGTTCTAGAGCAAAATCAAGCCACTCTCTATCCGAGGCATTCCTGTCTGGCTTGTTAGGTTTACGAAACTCTTTGATTGGCTTGCCTTGATTTAAATAGGCGTAGATTTCAGCAGCTAGCACCTGTGCCATATTTTCTCTTTGGGAGACTGGAAAGGCATTAGGGTTGAGTGTACTTCCAATTCTTGATCCGTTGGATAAACGAAAGCGTTTTCCATCGACATAGAAGGATACTGAGTAGTGGTTGTTTTTGTCCTTGGTGACCTTGGGATATGTGGCAATCATTGGCAATGAACTGACAGTTAACTAAATTAATGTCACTCAATTGTTTCATTATCAATGGTTTAAGGGGTTAGAGCAGTTGACTCATAATCAATTGGTCGGGGGTTCAAATCCCTCCGCGCCCACAACCTTTTCCTGGTAACAGGATCTCTCACAAACGAGGAGACAGCAAAGCTTGCTTTAGATGGCGAACGCAGTGGTGGGGGCATAATGCAACGCATTAAAAGGTTGTATTCCTCCATTTTGCATTATAGGGTTCTCTCATAAATTTTTGAAAGAAATCCCTCCGCGCCCACAACCTTTCCCTGATAACAGGATCTCACACAAACGAGGAGACAGCAAAGCTTGCTTTAGATGGCAAACGCAGTGGTGGGAGCATAATGCAGCGCGTTAAAAGGTTGTACTCTAAATATTTTATTCCAACGGAAACATGCGCTGAACAGGCCAACGGTCTTTAAAGCCCTCTCTCCAAAAATCAGTAGCGATTTCCTCGTCTGTTGATAGGCATGCATCCAATTCCTTTCGAATTTGAGCTTCGTCCATGTCTTGTCCAATAAAGACAATTTCCGTTTTTCGATCACCAAAGGTTTTATCCCATCCTGCTTCGATATGTTCTTTGTTATCGATAAATGAAGCGTATTGAATCCGTTTTTCAAAAGGCATACTACTCCACCAAACCCCGGCGCTGTCTGCCTTTAGTGAACCGCCAGCCTGTCCCCATACCATGGCTTGATCAGGACGAGAAGCAAGCCAGAACAATCCTTTACTCCGAATTATTGTCGTAGGGAATTCCTGCTCGATATATGTCCAAAATCTTTCTGGATCAAAAGGCTTTCTGCTTCGATATACAAAAGATGAAATGCCATACTCTTCTGTCTCAGGAGTGTGTCCATCCTTCTTCAATTCCTCTATCCATCCCGCACTCTGCTCTGCCTCGTCAAAGTTGAACATCCCAGTATTGATGATTTCTGAACAAGGAATTTTGCTGTAGCTTGATTCAAGAATTTTAGCACCCGGATTGAGCTTGTGGATGGCAGCCCGCAATATTCCAATGCGATCTTGATCAACAAGATCTGTCTTATTTAGCACAATTACGTTAGCAAATTCAATTTGATCGGTAAGCAGGTTAACAATCGTTCGCGCATCGCCTTCGATGTCAGTAAGCTTGCGATCCATCAAGGTCTCAGGGCTACCAAAGTCCTTGAAGAAATTAAACGCATCGACTACAGTTACCATAGTATCGACATAACTGAACTGCGAGAGATCTATACCCTCTTCTTCATGGACAAAAGAGAAGGTCTGTGCCACAGGAATTGGCTCACTTATACCCGTGCTTTCAATCAGTAGATAATCAAATCGCTCCTCTCGTGCAAGACGCTCTACTTCAACGATTAAGTCTTCGCGAAGTGTGCAGCATATGCATCCATTGCTCATTTCAACCAACTTCTCTTCGGTACGGGACAGGGTGTTTTCACTTTTGACAAGCTCTGCATCTACATTTACCTCGCTCATATCATTTACAATGACCGCCACTTTTAGGCCTTCCTTGTTGTGAAGGACATGATTTAGTAGAGTGGTTTTTCCTGCTCCAAGAAAGCCGCTTAAGACCGTTACGGGTAGTTTTTTCTCGATCATATTGTATGAGATGTCTAATTGAACTGCAAATGTAGTTATAAGATGCAACAATGTTGCATATAATTGATTTACAGTCCTTTACACACAACTTCACAAGATGATTCAATGTTAAAATCTTATCTTGATACACGAAGACTCATTTAAACCTATTCTTGTTATGTCCACTCCCGCACGCACTCCACTCCTAGTCATTTTACTATTCATCTTTTCCCTCACTAGTACCTTCGGGCAACGACTTTGGCAAAGTCAAGGTGAACCCGTACTAACCCCAGCAGGATCAGAACGCTTTATCTACGCGGATGAAGCGGAGTATTTTGAATTAGATACTGGCATTTGGCAAGCGGTTGCAGCAAGAATCCCTATTGAAGTTGAGCGCTTAAATGCAGAACAAGGATTTGCCGTGGAAATACCTATGCCAAACGGTCAAACTGAGACCTTCCTTTTAGCAGAATCTCCAATTATGGAGTCCTCTTTGGCTAGTCAATACCCTGAAATCAAAACCTACGTAGGATATTGTCCAAACCACCCCGATTGGTATGGAAAGTTCGATTTTACCCCCCAAGGTTTCCATGGAATGATATTAGGAACATCAGGTGGAACGGTGTTTATCGACCCCGTCTTTCATGGCCCCCTCTACCCTACATCCTATATCGCTTACCATCGTGATCATTTTATATCGTCAGCCAACAACATCTTCAGCTGTGATGCCACCAATGACGTTGTAGATACTTCTTTGGACAATGGTCAATCACTGGGTCGTTTCGGCTCTTGTGAATTAAGAACCTATCGATTGGCACTAGCGGCTACCGGAGAGTATACCGCTTTTCATGGAGGGACGGTAGCCTTAGGACTTGCAGCACAGAACACTACCATGAATCGTGTCAACGGCGTATTTGAGCGCGATATTGCAATCACCATGACCATCATTGCAAATAACAACCTCTTAGTCTATACAAATAGCGGATCAGATCCTTATTCAAATGGAAATGCAGGGACCATGCTCGGACAAAACCAATCCAATATTGATGCGGTAATTGGTTCGGCCAACTATGACATTGGCCACGTGTTTGGCGTGGGCTCAGGAGGAATTGCAGGTCTAGGCGTAGTCTGTTCTAGTTCAGGAAAAGCACGTGGAGTAACCGGTTCTGGATCGCCAGTTGGTGATCCTTTTGACATCGATTATGTAGCCCACGAAATGGGACATCAGTTCAGCATGAACCACACACAAAATAATAATTGCAATCGCAACAATGCGACAGCTATGGAACCTGGCAGTGCTTCGACTATAATGGGCTATGCAGGGATCTGCGCTCCGAATGTTCAGAGCAATTCTGATGATTACTTCCACGGGATATCGCTCGAGGAATGTGGTGCATTCATCACATCGGGAAGTCACACGTGTCCTGTAAAGACCACGCTCTCCAATAGCGAGCCGGTGATCTCAAGCACGACGTCCAATGTCACGATTCCCGCTAACACCCCTTTTTCACTTACTGCCATTGCTACAGATCCTGATGCTGGAGATGTTTTAACGTATTGTTGGGAGCAGATGGATAACCAAACGGGATATACCATGCCTCCATCAAGTACTTCTACAGGGGGACCAATGTTTCGTTCACTTGATCCCAATACGTCACCAACACGTTACTTTCCTGATCTACAAGACTTGATTGCTGGAAATGTCTCTCAATGGGAAGTCCTTCCCGGTGTATCGCGTTCTATGGATTTCAGAGTGACCGTTAGAGACAATGCATCAGGTGGAGGATGTAACGACCATGCTGACATAACCCTAACTGTAGACGAGAATGCAGGCCCCTTCTTAGTACAGAATCCAAACAACACAGGCATTACCTGGGATGCTGCTACATCAGAAACTGTAACATGGGATGTGGCAGGTACGGCTTCGGGTGCTGTTAGTTGCGGCAATGTCGATATTCTGCTTTCGACCGATGGAGGCCTCACATTTTCTACA
>JBMHCE010000044.1:0-27318 GCA_049890075.1 Chitinophagales bacterium | reverse complement strand
CTAGGGGAAATCAATCCACATGTTGTCTTTACTCAATAGGCTCCAAGTAGTATTTTTACTTCTCGAGGGTCCGCCGATATAGGCTAAATCCTTGTATTAAACGAGCTAAACATACAGTAAGCGAACATTGAAGTATTCTCTCATCATAGCAGTATATAATCGACTTGACGAAGTCAAAGAGCTCTTAGCATCCGCTGAAGAGATGACATTTAACAAGACGCATTATGAAATCTTCTTTGTGGATGATGGCTCTACAGACGGGTTCAAAGAGTACATAACGTCTTACACTGACAATTCAGCACTTAATATTGCGTGCGCATACCAGAGTAATCAAGGTCCTGGAGCAGCAAGAAATCATGGGATGCAAAAAGCAGCAGGGGAGTATTTCATTTTTGTAGACTCAGATTGCCTTTTTCCACCTCATTGGTTAAGTGCTGTAGATGAGGCGCTCACAACTTATGGATATGACGCTTTCGGAGGTCCTGACCGATTTCATCCCTCATTTTCTCCTATGATTAAGGCGATTGATTACAGTATGACTTCTTTTTTAGGAACAGGAGGTACACGTGGAGGAAAGCGCAGTGTAGGTAAGTTTTATCCGAGGAGCTTCAATATGGGAATTGCCCGAAAGGTATACGATCGCATTGGGGGAATGAATGCCCTTCGCCATGGACAAGACATGGACTACAGTGCAAGAATCTATGAAGCGGGTTTTACCGTGGGTTTGATTAGCGAAGCCTTTGTATACCACAAACGACGAACGAATCTTTGGAAATTCTTTAAGCAAATTTTTAACTGGGGCGTGGCGCGCATTAATCTTCAACGTCTACACCCAACCTTGTTAAAGCCAATTCATGCTCTGCCGGCAGTTGTTCTGGTTTCTTATGTTTTAGCGGTTATCCTCGGACTTAGCGTAGCAAGCTTACGTCCGATACTATGGTGCACTCTCATTGGCCATGGAGGGATATGCGCGTTAGCGTTTAAACAAGCGAGTATAAAATATCGACGACTTGACGTTGGAATACTGGCCATAGGAACCTTAAACATTCAAGTCTTTGCCTACGGAATGGGATTTCTGTATGCTGTGATGCAGCGAATGATTGGTCGAAAAGAGGCTCATGGCTTTGTCAAGCATTATTATTCTAAAAACAATACAACATCGAGATAGCTTATGGAAGGGTATAAAGAACGCTTAGAAGCACTTATTCAATCTAAAGAGGCTCTTTACAGAGATATGTTATCTCAGGAGAATGCGGATGTTTTTGAATCGGCAAAAGATCTCCTAGTTCAAAGTCTTCTCAACGGACAACGGGTCTTTTTTTGCGGTAACGGAGGATCCTTTGCCCAGGCGCAGCATCTTGCCGCGGAGCTTAGCGGCCGGTTTTATATGGATCGTCCACCGCTTGCCGCGATTTGTTTGGGAAGCAGTGGATCAATGTTTTCTGCGGTTTCCAATGATTTTGGGTACGAAGAAGCTTTTGCAAGAGAAATACAAGCCTTAGCCCAACCTATGGATATCCTTGTAGTGCTCACAACTTCGGGATCATCTCCCAATGTTTTGCGGGCTGTAAAGATGGCAGGAGAGTTTGGGATGCAAACCTTGGCCTTAACCTCAAAGCGCGCGAAAGACTTGCTTCGTGTAGCGGAGGTAGCCTATGCCGTTGACTCCGATGATGTTGCACGAATTCAGGAAATGCATCTCTTTTTTGGTCATTTACTGTGTGCCCAAGTCGAGGCAGAGATTTTTGCTGAACCTTCCGAGGATGTCGAAAGCGAGTAAATCTTACATTGAGGTTGATCCCCAACGTTCCGTGTTGCTTCTTGATCGCGATGGTGTAATCAATCAACGAATCATCAACGATTATGTGAAATGTTGGAATGAGTTTGTCTTTCTGCCGGGTGTCCTAGATGCATTGGCCTTATTATCTCAGCGTTATTACCGAATTGCCATAGTCACCAACCAACAAGGAGTCTCCAAGGGATTGATGTCTAAAGAGGACTTGCAAAATATTCATCATGCGATGGTTCAGGAAATTCAATCAGCAGGTGGCCAGATCCATGCTATTTATGCGGCGACCGAACTTGCTAGCGACCACCCTGTATATCGTAAACCTGGAACAGGATGGAAGGCAGCCATCGAACGGGACTTTCCAGAAATTGATTTTTCGTTGTCCACAATGATTGGAGATTCTGACTCAGATATTGCCTTTGGAAAGGCACTTGGATGTACTACTGTAGGGCTTGGCGAAAATTTGACGAAAAATACTGCAGATTTCCACGTAAATAGCTGGAAAAGTCTCTTGTCTAAATATGCAATTGATGTACATTAGCAATAGGCGAACCAGCTTATTATGGCAAAATTATCTTCCTTAAGTCGTAAGTACATTATGGCGTTTTCTGGGTTATTCCTGATTCTGTTTTTAACCCAGCATATGACAATCAACTTGTTAAGTGTTGTTGATTCCTTGAGGCTCAATGTCTTTGGTGCTGAGGAATCAAATCTGTTTAATCAGGCAGCCTATTTTATGGGGAATAATCCTGTGGTGCAGTTTGCATTGCAACCTGTACTTATTGCAGGATTTATGATTCATATGGTGATGGCCTTTGTGTTGCAGGCAAAAAATGCTGCGGCGCGTCCAGATCGCTATCAATATGGAAATAAGGCACGAGCCTACAATTGGGCATCGATGAATATGCTGATCACAGGGGGAGTTGTTATCGGATTTTTAGGCTTGCACTTCTATGATTTTTGGATTCCAGAAATCACAGCGAAGTATGTGACAGGAAAGGCGCACATCGGTGATGGTCCTGCTACAGAAGCTATTCTTGCTGATGTAAATCGGTTCTATCCAGAGTTGGTCCATCGTATGAAATATCCTTGGCGCGTAGCAATTTACTGTGTGTCGTTTGTATTACTAGGGCTCCATCTAAATCATGGTTTCCAGTCATCCTTTCAAACGACGGGTGTAAGTCAAGGAAAATATGTGGAAGGCATTAAGAAAGCTAGTGTTGCCTTTGCGGTGATTGTGCCTTTGATGTTTATTGTGGTGGCGTTAGTTCACTTTTTTATTAGTTAAGCTTAGGAAGAACGAGTTATGAGTATTCTACAATCCAATATACCAGGAGGTCCATTAAGCGATAAGTGGACACAACATAAAAATTCAATTCGACTAGTTAACCCAGCTAACAAGCGCAACATCGATATCATTGTCATCGGTTCGGGTTTAGCTGGTGCCTCAGCCTCAGCCTCGTTAGCCGAACTTGGTTATAATGTGAAATGCTTCTTCTTTCAGGATAGCCCTCGCCGTGCACACTCAATAGCTGCACAAGGAGGAATCAACGCAGCTAAGAATTACCAAAACGATGGGGATAGCACTTATCGTTTGTTTTACGATACCATCAAAGGCGGCGACTACAGATCAAGAGAGGCCAATGTATACCGTTTAGCGGAGGTGTCGGCTAATATTATCGATCAGTGCGTAGCGCAAGGAGTACCTTTTGCACGTGAATATGGAGGGACGCTTGCTAACCGCTCCTTCGGGGGAGTGCAGGTATCAAGAACTTTCTATGCAAGAGGCCAGACGGGACAGCAGTTGTTACTAGGTGCCTATTCAGCCCTAAGCCGTCAAGTAGCCGTAGGTAAGGTCAAAATGTACAATCGTCATGAACTCTTAGATATTGTAAAGATTGATGGTAAGGCGCGTGGTGTGGTTGTTCGAAACAATGCAACAGGTGAAATTTCAAGTCATGGAGGGCATGCGGTACTACTCTGTAATGGAGGATATGGTAATGTATTCTATCTCTCGACGAATGCCATGGGATCTAATGCTACAGCCTCTTGGAGAGCGCACAAGCGCGGTGCCTTCTTTGCAAACCCATCGTTTACACAAATCCACCCAACTTGTATTCCTGTATCGGGAGACTATCAGTCAAAACTAACCTTGATGTCAGAGTCGCTCCGAAATGATGGTCGTATCTGGGTTCCTCTACATAAGGAGGATGCTGAGGCAGTACGTGAAGGACGTCTGCGACCTACAGATATCCCAGAAGACCGAAGAGATTATTACCTCGAGCGTCGTTATCCAGCCTTTGGTAACCTTGTCCCTCGAGATGTTGCTTCTCGCGCGGCCAAAGAGCGTTGTGATGCTGGTTTTGGCGTCAATAAAACAGGGCAGGCGGTATTCTTAGACTTTGCTTCGGCGATTGAGCGCTATGGCGAAGAACAAGCGAATTTGAAAGGAATCAGTCCATCGGATCGCGAGGCGGTTATGCAGATGGGACGCGAAGTGGTCAGCGCTAAGTATGGAAACCTTTTCCAAATGTATGAGCAGATCACAGCTGATAATCCGTATGAAACGCCAATGAAAATATTTCCTGCAGTGCATTACACCATGGGAGGTCTTTGGGTTGATTACAATCTAATGACTACTGTGCCCGGTCTTTTTGCATTGGGTGAAGCAAATTTCTCCGATCACGGAGCGAACCGTTTGGGAGCGTCTGCACTGATGCAAGGGCTTGCGGATGGATATTTTGTGATCCCTTACACAATAGGGGAGTACCTCGCTGACGATATTCGTACAGGAGCTATTTCGACAGACCATGATGCGTTCAAAGCAGCAGAAATGGAAGCCAAGGGGCATTTATCAAGTCTTTTATCGATTCAAGGGAAAACCACGGTCGATACCTTCCACCGTAAGCTTGGGAAGTTTATATGGGATTACTGCGGTATGGCGCGTAATGAAAAGGGCTTAAACTATGCCATTAGTGAAGTTCAAGCACTACGCGATGAGTTCTACAACGATGTGCGCATCCCGGGTAAGCTCGATGAGTTAAATCCAGAACTCGAAAAAGCATCTCGCGTATCGGACTTCCTTGAATTAGGGGAATTGATGTGTAATGATGCCCTGAATCGAAAGGAATCTTGCGGAGGACACTTCCGAGAAGAATATCAAACAGAGGAAGGAGAGGCATTGCGTAACGATAAAGACTACGCCTTTGTCTCGGCTTGGGAGTATTCAGGAGATCCTAAGGCACCTAATCATCATAAAGAAGAACTCACCTTTGATAATGTGGAGTTGAAAACAAGAAGTTATAAATAATTCAATCTGAGATTATGAAATTGACCTTACACGTATGGCGCCAAAAAGATGCGCAAACCCAAGGGAAAATGGTTGACTACACGTTGGATAACGTTTCCGAGGATATGTCTTTCCTAGAAATGATGGATGTTTTGAACCAACAAATTATTGAGGCGGGTGATGAGCCAATTGCCTTTGATCATGATTGTCGCGAGGGAATCTGTGGGATGTGCTCTATGGTGATTAATGGTCAGCCTCACGGTCCTCAGCAAGGGACGACGACGTGCCAATTGCATATGCGCTCTTTTAAGGATGGTGATTCTATTTATATCGAGCCTTTCCGCGCTAAAGGTTTTCCTGTTGTACGTGACCTGATGGTGGACCGCTCTGCCTTTGATCGAATCATTCAGTCGGGAGGATTTGTTTCGGTAGGAACGGGTGCAGCGCCTGACGGAAATGCTATTCCTATTCGTAAGGAAGAAGCTGACGAGGCTTTTAATGCGGCAACTTGTATCGGTTGTGGAGCCTGTGTTGCGAGTTGTAAGAATGCCTCAGCAATGCTTTTTGTCTCTGCGAAAATCGCCCAACTAGACCGGCTTCCTCAAGGAAAAGTAGAGTCTAAGGAGCGTGTACGGAGTATGGTTGCTCAGATGGATGAAGAAGGATTCGGTAACTGCACCAACACAGGAGCATGCAGTGCGGAATGTCCTAAAGGAATATCCCTAGAGAACATCGCACGAATGAATCGACTCTATCTTCAATCCTCTGTTTCGCCAACCTAAGCTTGGACCCTACACGATTCGATTTTTGGCAGTATTTTCAAGGTGTGAAGCACCTAACACGTCTTTTCTGTCTGTGTATAGCATGTATGGCCTATGTCTGCACGCTTCACGCAACGCATTACCGAGCAGGGGAAATTTATTATGAAACCATCGGTCCTCAGACGATTCGTCTGACCATTGTGACCTACAGTAAAGTAAGTGACCAATCGGCAGCAGCTGACCGTGATAGTTTATTATTGGATTGGGGCGATGGTACGCAAGAACTTGTACTGCGTTCGAACGGACCCGACCTCGACTTTAATGGAATTCCTGATGGTGTAATCATAGGGGATGATGTAAAGCTCAATCAATACACGGCGGTGCACACCTATCCTGGGGTTTCCACCTATGTTGTATCCATGCTCGATCAAAACCGAATTGACGATATAATCAATATTGCCGGTGGAGCAGGAGGGTCGGTTAATATTGCCTTTTACGTCGAGGACTCTATTTTCTACCGAGACCCGAACATTTTTGGCTCGAATTCATCGCCTGTACTCTTTAATCCGCCTATCGATTATGCCAACGTGCAGGATACCTTCCTACATAATCCCAATGCCTATGATGCGGATGGAGACAGTTTGGTTTTTTCCCTGATTTCACCGCTTCAGGCTCCTGGTCTCAATGTGCCAGCCTATGTTAATCCCGATCAAATTATTCCAGGTGCGAACAACAGCTTTACGATCAACCCACGTACAGGTGAGCTCCTTTGGGCAACTCCTCAACAAGTGGGTATCTATAATATTGCCATTCTTGTCGAAGAGTATCGAAACTTTGATGGGGTAGCGGTAAAAATGGGTACGGTGATTCGCGATATGCAAATTATTGTCGTTAATGAGCCGAATGATCCGCCCCAATTAGCATCAATTGCCGATACGTGTATCACAGCTGGTGATACACTGGTGTTAAATCTCAGCGCTACAGATCCTAATTCTAGTGATGTTGTTACGATCAGTGCGAATGGAGCTCCCATTATTGACTTCCCTGATCGAACAGCGTTTTCTGAAGTGCCTGGTAATCCTGCAACAGCCACCTTTGCTTGGGCTACGGTGTGCAGCGATATTAGTGCAGGGGAATACCAATTGATTTTTAAAGCGGAGGATGACTACGTTTCTTTAAGCGGTACGCCTATTCCATTGGTCGATATCGAATCCTTTTTAGTACAAGTTGTCCCTCCACCGCCTACAGGCCTTCAGGCCACCGTATTGGGCAATGACATCACGTTAACATGGGATGCGCCCTATGCCTGTGAGACCTCCGATGCCTTCCAATACTTTACGGTCTATCGAAGGTATGGTTGTGGCGTGGGAAGCTTTGGCTGTAATGCAGATTTAGCCTCGCTTGGTTATGAAGTAGTGGGCACAAACATTACAGCGTCCAGTTTTACCGATGTTGATGTTCCTTCGGGGCATGAGTATAGCTATGTTGTTGTGGCAGAGTTCTTTAATCAGCAGGCCTCGCCCAATGCACCTGCCTATAATGCGGTGAGCAGTGTTCCATCCGATGAAGCCTGTGTGGTCTTACCCCTGGTGGATCCCATAATCATCAACGTAGACGTGGTGTCCACTGATGGGTCAAGCGGAGAGGTTTTTGTACGTTGGAGACGACCTCTAGCCGATAGTACAGCCCTTGACACGCTTGCAGAAGTTGGTCCTTATCGATTTGAAGTCTTTGGAGAAGCAGCTTTTACTCCTGCGCCGGGTACAATACGCAATACTTCTTCAAGTGCGCTCTATGCTGGATTGGTCGACACTTTCTTTACGGATAACGGACTCAATACGCAGTCCACTCCACAATCTTACAGGGTGGATTTCTATACAAGAGATAGTAATCAGTTTAGTCAAAGTCTTCCAGCATCATCCGTCTATTTGTCGATTGGTGCCCAAAACGAATCATTGAACTTGACTTGGCAGGAAGATGTACCTTGGAATAACACGTCCTATGTGGTCTATCGAAGCCTCGATAATGGATTAGTATTTGACTCCTTAACTACGGTAGGAACAACTTCATATCTTGATACAGGCCTCATCAACGACTCGAACTATTGCTATTATGTGGAGAGTTATGGAGCTTATACATTAGCTGAGCTGGCCAATGATACCTTGATCAATAAATCACAGCGCATCTGTGGTATTCCAATTGATACTATTCCTCCTTGTCCGCCTGCCTTGTCGGTTAGTAATGACTGCGAATTGGTGGGTAATGATTTAGGGGTCTTCCGTTTTGATAACCGCTTGGAATGGACGCAAGACAATGGCTGTGGTGAAGATGTTGAGTCCTACAATATCTATGTGTCAGAAGATGGCGGATCGACTTATGACCTTATTGGCAATACGTCTGATCTATTCTACACGGATTTTTCATTGCTTTCCTTTGCTCGCTGTTATGTCGTGACTTCGGTGGATGGCTTTGGTAATGAGAGCCTTACAGGAGATACCGTATGTGTAGAAAATTGTCCCATCTATGAGTTGCCTAACACCTTTACGCCCAATGGTGATGGCCAGAATGATTTGTATACGCCGAGAATGCCGTATCGCTTTATTGAATCTGTAGAGTTTCGCATTTATCACTCCTGGGGGAATCTGGTCTTTGAGACAACAGATCCTGATATCAATTGGGATGGAAGTGTCCTCAGTGGGGCAGAGGCTTCGGAAGGAGTCTATCTCTACGAAGGAAAAGCTTTTGTTCGCACGACAAGTGGCCTTCAAGCGATTGATTTACCTCTCGGTGCTGGAAACGGAGGATTTATTCACTTAATACGCAGTCAATAATGTTTACGGGGATTATCGAAGCTCAAGCTACAGTTGAAGATCATGTGCTTCAAGGGGAGAATGTAAGTCTTTGGCTCTCCTCTTCCTTGACGGACAGCTTTAAGGTGGATCAGAGCTTGAGTCATAATGGTGCATGCCTCACAGTAGAAGCTATTGAAGGCGGTCGCTATAAGGTATCTGCCGTCCTTGAAACACGTCAGAAAACAAATATTGATAGCTGGAAGGTAGGTTCGAAGGTCAATTTGGAGCGTGCGATGCGCGTGGGTGATCGATTGGATGGGCATTGGGTTCAAGGTCACGTAGATCAGGTAGGGGAGTTGGTTGAAATCCATGATGAACAAGGTTCTTGGAGGCTTCGCTTCGCCTATGAGCCCTCTCTAGAGGCTATGATTGTTGAGAAGGGTTCAATTTGTGTTAATGGGATTTCACTGACAGCCTTTAATACGGATGGGAAAACTTTTGATGTTGCTATCATTCCCTACACCTGGGAGCACACTAATCTTTCCGAATTGGCCGTTGGCGCCAAAGTGAACTTAGAGTTTGATATTCTTGGGAAGTATATTCTGAAAGGCCAGGCATTTTCTGCTGCTTAGTCATTTAAAACGGCAGTATAGACATTAAGTCAGCGGCACACTTTTTGAGGAGATTATTTTGCCCGTAGGGCGGGGGTGGAACGTGGGCATATTCGCAACTCCAATCACCCCTGAAACCGCGGATGAAACTTCTCCAAAGCCTTTCTAAGATGACTCTGATCCAAATGGGTGTAGATCTCTGTAGTTGTAATGTTGGCGTGGCCAAGCATTTCTTGAACAGCTCGTAAATCAGCACCGCCCTCGACTAAATGGGTGGCAAAACTATGGCGAAAGGTGTGTGGGCTAATTGATTTGCGCAATCCAATGCGATCTGCTGCTTCTTTTACGATATAAAAAATCATTACACGGCTAAGGGGCTTACCCCGTCGATTTAAAAAGACAAATCCCTGTCCCTCTTGCGCAATACTTTGTTTGCTCCGCACTTCATCAAGATAGATTCGAAGGCTGTGCATAGCCGCTCTTCCAATGGGAACGAGTCGTTCCCGATCTCCTTTACCGATTACCTTGATGATTTCTTCCTCGAAAAAGATGTTATTCATCATAAGGCTAATGCATTCACTAACCCTGAGCCCGCAACTGTAGAGTACTTCAAAGATGGCTCGATTACGAATCCCCTCATTTTTACTTAGGTCATGGGATTCAATTAATGCGCTGACATCCTCTACACTTAGGGTATCGGGTAGTTTCTGATCGCGCTTGGGGCCTTCTAACGAGGCTGAAGGGTTATCCTCTCGAATCCCCTCGAGATTCATCCAGCGAAAAAAGGCCTTGATACTCGAAAGCATCCTTGCCTGACTTCGTTTGGCGAGGCCCAAGTCATGAATCGCTGCAAGAAAAGCCTCGATGTCTTCTCGTTGGACATTCATCGGCGTTTTATTCTCTTCTAGCAGGGATTGGAACTTCAGCATGTCCGCATGGTAAGCCAATACTGTATTATCGCTTTGATTTCGTTCAAGGATAATGTAGGATCTAAAATCCTCTATAGCAGTATTCCATTGCATAGGCTAACTTTGGACTTGTTACTTTCGTAAATCAATACAAGTGATGAAAAAACTCCTCATTCTTAACGGTCCAAACTTGAATTTAGTAGGTCAGCGGGAAACCTCAATTTATGGCGACCAAGACTTATTGACATTTATCCAAGAAGTAAAGGATGTTTATCAGGGGAGTTGTGTCATCGATCAAAAACAGTCTAATATCGAGGGAGAGCTCATTGATGCCTTGCAGGAAGCCAAGGCGAAAGGCTATCATGGTGTTATCTTAAATGCCGGTGGCTATACCCATACTTCGGTGGCTCTTCGTGATGCCATTGCGGCCATTGATACACCTGTCGTCGAAGTGCATATCTCCAATCCTTATGCAAGAGAGGAGTTTCGTCAAGTCAATCTCTTATCTCCGGTTTGTAAAGGCTTGATTGCTGGATTTGGGCTTGAAGGCTACGTCTTAGCGGTTGACAGCTTTTTGGAATAAGGCCTGATTAAGGCTTGCGAAGGTCTTCTTCCCCCGAAGAATAGCTTGAACGAGTATGTATCCATTGAAAAGGTGCTTCAGCTCGTGCTGAGGAATATAGCCAAGGCTATCATTGAAGCTGTCTTTCTGCTCCTCAGCTTTCATGGCACGAAATCCGTTGTGTGCTTTTATAACAGCCATAAAGAGCTTCCATCGTCCAGTAATCAAGTAAATCGCACCAGCGAGTCCATCCCATACCATTCGCTTAAAAAGGAGGGCATTACGATGATCCGGATGAATATTGCGATATAATAGGAGAAGGTTGTTTCGAAAGTTTAGCTCCGTTTTAAAGGGGCTGGTCTGCGACAGGCTGCCTCCACCGACATGGTAGACTATCGACCTAGGCTCAACCCATACCTCAAAACCTGCTCGCTGAAATCGCCAGCAAAGATCAATCTCTTCCATATGCGCGAAAAAAGGTGCATGAAGTCCTCCGATACTATGATATGCACTTGATCGCACAACAAGGCAAGCTCCAGTTGCCCAAAAGATAGGCTTGGCTTCATCATATTGGCCTTCGTCCTTTTCACAGTGATTGAGAATACGCCCTCGGCAAAAGGGATAACCTAGTCGATCGATATAGCCACCACAAGCTCCTGCATACTCAAATGAATCCTTGTTGTCGTAACTCAAGATTTTCGGTTGACAGGCTGCGATGTGTGCATGGCTATTCATCCGATCAATAATAGGATCAAGCCAATTTGGACCCACTTCGATGTCGCTATTTAGTAAGACGTAATAATCTGCTTCAATGGCGTTAAGCGCTTCATGATATCCTCCGGCATACCCTGTATTCTCCTTCATTTCAAGAAGCTCAATATCGGGATAGTTGGCCTTAAGCCATTCGATGGAGTCATCTGTAGAGGCATTATCGGCAACCCAAAGTACATCTCGTTTGGGGTTAAGGTGACTCACCACACTAGGTAAAAACTTTTCCAACCAGTGCTTGCCATTCCAATTTAATATGACGATTGCAACCTCCATGGGGTGAATTTACGGATTACTCCGACCAATAGCTGTCATGTTTAAATCGCTTGTGGGTCCATAACCAGCGATGCGGTTCTTCTATTAGCGATTGTTCGAGTTCTTTGGCATACCATTGAGTAACCTCTTCAGGTTGTGTATTGGGGTGTACATCATATGAAGCCCTCATGTAGGCACTATACTTTCCTGGCTTAACCGTCTTTACATCGATGTAGGCGATGTCAAATTGGTAACGTACTGCAAGCCTTGCCATGCCAGATAGAAAGGCACTCGTCTGGCCAAAGAATTCAGCTCCATGGGCATGTGCAGGATTAGAAGGGTTTTGATCAACAATCAGCAGTACGCAACTCGGTTGGTCCTTGATTTGCACTAAGGTCTTGGGCAGTTGCCGCATCGAAACAAGATTTGCTCCAAAACGTGAGCGACGTGCTTTTAACCATTTGTCTATTATGGAACTTTTTAATGGTTTATAAGCAAGATAGACAGGGTGAGGAAGAGCGGCACTACATCCTAAGGAGCCCCACTCCCAATTGGGCCCATGAGAAAAAACCAAGAATAAGGGACGTTTAATCTTGGCTACTTTCTTTTCAAAAATGGCATCCTCTAACACCATATGTTGAGCCACTTGATCCGATGAATAGCTAAAGCTTCGGAGAATTTCTAAAACTTGTTGGGCAAAATGGTGATAAAAGTCCTTACGAATTTGACGACGTGCTGCGGAGTCTTTATCGCGAAAGCAACGTAACAGGTTGGACTCAACCGTTTTTCTTCGGTAGCGCATGACATGTTGTAAGACAAAGGCGAGCGGGCGTCGAAGAAGCTGACTGCAGCGCAGAGGGACCAATGACCACAACCGAATGATTCCAATAAGTATCCAAGCCATAAGAGGAATATCGGTTGAATATAGGGCTTCATGAGGAGATAGCGTGAAGTCCCTATTTTTACCTCCACAAATTCTGATATGCCCAAGGTCGTTCTTCCTCTTTTCTATGCACCACCACTTCCTTTTTTTGTGGCTGTCTATGGTGTGGAGGAGTGGCATCTTGACGCAAAGGAGCATTTCGTAAAGGCCTCCTACAGAAATCGGGCAAGTATTGCAGGGCCGAATGGAGCCTTGTCCTTGAGTATTCCTTTGGCAGGTGGCAAGGACAAACGGTTTACCTCAGACAGTCGCCCCATTCAAAATGATATAGCTTGGCAAAAACATCATTGGCAAAGTCTATGTGCCGCCTATCGAAGCAGTCCTTACTTTGAGTATTATGAGGATGACTATGCGCCCTTGTATACTGAGGCTTACCATACGACGTGGGATTTTAATCTAGCCATGCTTAAGCAGATTCTGCGCCATCTGAAGTGGGAGGTTGATTTGAAGCATACTTCAAGCTATGTTGCGGATTATGGCGGAGATGTACTTGATCTTCGCAATTGTTTTATGCCCAACCGATGGGCACAGGAAGCACTTAGGACAGAAAGGATGGAAGAACATCCTTATGAACAAGTGTTTCAGAATAAGACGGGCTTTTTGCATAACCTCAGTGTACTCGATCTCTTGTTTAATGAAGGTCCTCAGGCGTCAGAGGTGATTCGGAGGATGGCGGAGGAGTTGTAGGGGTAATTTCCTTGATTTTTCTCATGGCCCACCACATCCCGCCTCCCTTCGGGGAAGATCTCCATTACATTTCACAACGTCAAGCGCAAATTACCATTGGCCTGCGCTCAATGAGTAAATTGCATCAAACCCCGACCGCGTTGCGGTATTCTGGCTTCTCATCCCTGTTATGGTGTAGTAATGAAACAAAAAAGTGGAGAAGATGCCGTGTTTTACATCATATCTCCGCTTTCGTGACGCTGCAGGGATTACGTCGAAAGGATTCTCCGTGTGTTCGCTTCGCTCAGATCAAACCCCGACCGCGTTGCGGTGTTCGAGCTTCTCATCCCTGTTATGGTGTAGTAATGAAATAAAAAAGCGGAGAAGATGCCGTGTCTTACATCATATCTCCGCTTTCGTGACGCTGCAGGGATTCGAACCCCGAACCTCCTGATCCGTAGTCAGGTGCTCTATCCAGTTAAGCTACAGCGCCATTGGATTGGCGAAAATAGCATCTTTATTTGAAAAAGTTTGTCTCTGCGCTGTTTTCCTCAAAAAATGCTATTGTCCAATCATTAGGTTGCTACTCCACTGCCTGTGTATACTTGATTGACGGCCAATTTTAAATTTATTTAACTTTATGCGCGTTAACGGATATTAAATTATGAGAAACAGACTATTAACTCTTGGTATGGTGTTGCTTGCTTCAGCCTCAACACTGGTGGCTCAATTTACGGCTACTGGTAATGTAACTGATGAATCAGGTGAACCTGTTGTCGGCGCCGCTGTGCGTGAAGTAGGAACGGATAATGCAGTTGCCACTGACATTATGGGTGATTTTACGATTGAAGTAGCTTCGGCTAGCTCCATGTTGAGTATCGAGTCATTGGGTATGGAGACGATGGAGTTTCAGGCAGGAGCAATGCTTGAGCTTTCTATGAAGTCCAATGCCACAGAGCTTGGGGGAACAGTAGTTTCTGCTTCTAAACGAAGTGAAAAGGTTATTGATGCTCCGGCTTCAGTAACGGTAATCAACTCAGCAGAATTGGCCAAAACAGTGGCCATTGTGCCTACCGATCACCTTACGAAAGTTGCTGGTGTTGATGTGATGAAGACAGGTCTTGTTGGAGTGAATGTCAACATTCGTGGTTTCAATAATATCTTCTCAGGCGCCATGCTTACCGTGGTGGACGACCGTATCGGCCGGGTTCCTTCTCTACGTGTGAATGCCTTCCAATTGATGCCAACTACTCCAAGTGATATTGAGAGTATGGAAATCGTTCGTGGTCCTGCTTCGGCACTTTATGGTCCAAACGCAGCTGATGGGGTCTTTGCTATCCGTACAAAGTCACCACTAGATCAGGAAGATAAATATGAGACTACTGTTTCAATGACGATGGGCGTACGAAGTCAAGATGATGGCTTTATAGATGCCCAGGGGATTTCATTTACGCCAACGAATACTTCATTTGGTTCACGTATGCTGTATAGCCCGGAGATTCGCCATAGTGCGAAGCTAAGTGACAAGTTTGGCTATAAAATCTCAGGACGTTATTTGCAAGGAAATGATTTTGAATACCAAGATCCAAGAGAACCTGCATTTGGTGACGATATCTTTTTTGGTACCGTACAAGACGGTGGAGCCTTCGTAGTAGATAGTGCGAGAGGTACAGAAACCTTTGCTCGTGATTATGGTATTCAGACCTATAACATTGATGGGCGAATTGACTACGCTCCATCTCGTGACTTCAATATGATTGCCAATTTTGGGTTAGCCAATACAACGAATATTGAGCTTACAGGACTTGGTGCGGCGCAAGGGGTAAACTGGAACTATTACACAGGACAACTTCGCATGAACTACAAAAACTGGTTCGCACAATACTATATCAATGCATCGGATGCTGGAGATACATATTTACTTCCTCAGTCAGGTGGTGATCCGGAGCCACACGCCATGCAACTACTAATCGATAAGTCCAAGCTCCATGTAGCCCAAATTCAGGGCCGAATGGACAACGTAGATAATTTCGACTTCATCTATGGATTTGATTACATCGGTACGCGCCCAAACACAGAGGGTACGATTAATGGACGTTTCGACGATGATGATAATATCAATCAGTATGGTGCGTATGGTCAGGCCGAATACAAAACAATGGATGGAAAATTGACCTTTTTGGGTGCACTTCGATTAGATTATCAAGATCGAATTCAGGAGCTACAAGTGTCTCCACGAGCTGCCATTGTCTACAAACCTGCTGCTCGTCACACATTCAGAGGAACGTATAACAGAGCCTTCAGCGCACCGACGTCGTTAAACTTCTCATTAGACCTTGCCAATACCTTCTTACCTAATGGGGTAACCATTCGTGGATACGGTAACTCTACAGGATTTGATTATCGTTATGATGCCAACGGATTACCTCAGTTCCGTAGTCCTGGAGCCTACAATATTGACTTTGATAACAATCCACTCAATGACTGGGCTTCTTTTGGAAACACTGCCGACAACTGGCAATACTTCGGAGCTATGGCAGACGTTCTAGGTGCGGAACTTGCTAAACTATCCGATGATGTCAATGCTGGTCAAGTTTCCTTAGTACTAAATACCTTGTCACAAGGAATTTGGAATAACTCTACGGGAACCATCCAAAATGCTGACCAGATGGTGGTTGATTTAGCTACACTCGCTGCAACAGGCGGTGATTATGGCGCGGCTACTGTAGACATAAATACCATCAGTAATCTTGATGCTGTTAAGTCTTCGATTACCCAAACCTATGAAGTGGGGTACAAAGGAATTATTGCCGATAAATTATTCTTAACGACTGATCTATACTATCAGCAGATTTCCAACTTTACCAGTCCGTTAACTACGGCTTCGTACAGTGTGATTTTTGAGCCAACTTCTTTAGCTGGCGTCCTTGGAGCTGGAGATTTCCAAAACAGCACGCTCTACCAAAACTATGAGGCGCTGCCAAGTGACATCAAAGACCTTCTTACAAGTCTCCTTGATGGTAATCCTGATTACACAGGCTCTACCTTTGATCAGATTCAAGGTACAGGGGCTGATGAGTTAGCGAATACCATCATGTCTCAGCTTAATGTTTTAGGGCTTGGAGTTATCGTTCCTGATCAAGATCAGATTGGTAGTGATGTAATTCTTACTTACCTCAACTTAGGACAAGTTAACTTCTGGGGTGGTGATATCCAGTTTAAGTACTTGCCCACTGAAAACTTGGCAATCAACGGTGCTTTTGCATTCATCAACAAAAATGAATTCGAACTTGAAGGCGTTGCTGGTGGTGTTATTCCATTAAATGCTGCACGTTTCCGAGGTGCACTAGGTTTAGATTACACTTTTTCTAAGTGCGGTCTAGGATTTTCTACAAACTGGAGATGGTCAGAAGCTTTCCCTGCGAATTCAGCGATTTATCAAGGAACGGTTGTAGCACAGAATCTCTTGGATCTAGGAATCCGTTATACTCCAACTTGGGCTGAGAATACTACGTTAACCTTAGATATGACCAATGTTCTTGGAACGGACCTACAGCGCTTCCCTGGAACGCCTGAGATTGGACGAGTAACTATGCTTCGCTTAGCGCAGAAGTTCTAATTCAAGATTTGTCGATAAACACATAAATCAATCAAGATGAACATTCTACAAGGCCTCGTTTTATGCTCTCTTCTCTTTGTCTTTGCTTGCTCAAATGACGACAATGGTAATGCAGGTCCAGGTGGTAATCAGGCACCATGTGATCTTAACGTGCCGACATGGTTACAAGGGGAATGGTTCAGTTATGCACCCAACGCATTGGATTCAGCTAATGGTAGAATCGTCTTTTCAGAAACGAATTGGTTTGAATACGATATTGATTCAACGATGCCTAATACGGGATATAATGAGTTATGTCAAACGGATTCATGCTTCCTTGAATTTAACGATGCATCGCTTGATGCCGCGACCTATGAAGTTTCATTTGTGTTTGCTGATAGTTGTGCAAGTCCTGGAAGTGTGCTTGCCAATATTAACTTCCAGTTTGAAAATGTAGATGATACGCGGGTGAATATTCATGCTGTGAATACCGTTACTAGTGTATCTGAGCTCGTTAGTGTATTGCTTAAGCAGTAAGTATCGATATTGTTTAGAGTAGTTGGGCTTTTCACTAAACCTTCGGTAAACGGAACAATACGTTGCCAGGGGTGGTCTAGGTACCTACTAAATGCTCTTATCCTTGTATTTCTGATATGCTCTTCCTCTTGTGAGGAGGAATGCAGTGTTACTGCCCCAGGTCCTACTTCAGGGCAGGATACTTTAGTAAGGGCTGTCGACATCTCTACCTATCCAAAAATAGCTCTCTCCAATGCAAGTTATCTTAACGCATCGGGCGAAGTTGAGCCTCTATTGAGTATCCTTAAAGAAGAGGGAATCAATACGATTCGTTTACGTCTATGGGTAAATCCAACCGATGGGCATTCTGGATTTCAAGAGGTAGTCACCTTTTCAAATGAGTTGAAGGCTCAGGGATTTAAGATTTGGTTAAGTCTCCATTATTCGGATACTTGGGCAGATCCTGGCCAACAAAGTCCTCCGCAGCATTGGCAGAATCTGTCGTTTGAGACATTAGCGGACTCTATATACCATTACACAGAAAAGGTTGTAACGGAAATCCATCCAGACTATATTCAATTGGGTAATGAGATCAACAGTGGCTTCTTACATCCTTACGGCCATATTACTGATAATCCCGAGGGTTTTCTGCAGTTCCTAGAACAGGGTAGTGCTGCAGTACGTGCAGCCTCTAGTGACTGTCAAATTATTATTCATTACGCTGGAATCACAGGAGCCGAATGGTTTTATGATGTAGTCGATTCGGTTGATTATGATGTCATAGGCCTCTCGTATTACCCTATTTGGCATGGAAAAAACTTAGATAGCCTGTCGGTTGCGATGCAGCAGCTAGCTACTGTACACGATAAAGACGTGGTGATTGCAGAAACCGCCTACCCCTTTACCTTGGATTGGAATGATTATACCAATAATATCGTAGGGCTTCAAGAGCATTTAATCTTGCCGGAGTATCCAGCATCTCCTATAGGACAGTCAGATTTCGTGAGAGATATAGCTGATCGCGTTCTTTCTATTGATGGGGGTATAGGGTATTGCTATTGGGGAGGAGAGTTGATTGCTTGGAAAGGCCCTCAAGCAAATGATGCCTCTCCATGGGAAAATCAAGCGCTGTTTGACTTTAACTATCAAGCGCTACCTGCTTTACATGTTCTAGGAGATAGGCCTTAATGGATATGGTGCTCGTCCGTAAGTAGAGCTATTCTCGGATAATGTCCACGAAGTACTACACTTATTGATTGATGTACGCATGTTTATTACAGAGAACGCCTAGTAGTCCCTATTTTTATAAAAATCCTCTGGCATGGAAGCACGTACTCCTTCATATTCTCGCACAACGATGACAGAGATTGTGTTGCCTAATGACACTAATGCTCTGGGTAACCTAAGGGGAGGAAAAATTCTTCATTGGATGGATATAGCCTCCGCTATTGCTTCTGGAAAGCACGCTCAATCGGTGGTAGTCACTGTTTCTGTGGATCAGGTTTCTTTTGAAAATCCCATAAAACTTGGCGATGTCGTTACCATTAATGCCGAGGTTACTAGAGCCTTTAATACGTCAATTGAGACCTATATTGAAGTATGGGCGGAAAATATTCCTACCAAGACACGCTACAAGTGTAATGCTGCATATTATACCTTTGTAGCGCTTGATAGTAATGGACGCCCTAAGTCTTCTCCTGAGTTACTTCCTGAAACTGCTGAGGAAAAAGAGCGTTATGAAGGGGCATTAAAGCGACGGGAAATGCGTTTAGTCCTTGCAGGGCGACTTGATCCGAACAAGGCCACTGATTTGAAAACGTTATTTAGTAATCAATAGATGGAGGAGGATGATCGATATTTTAACACAAAAAAACGGAAGACTTGAGCGTTTAGAGCAAGTCGAAAAGGGATGTTGGGTAAATATCTATCCGCCCTTTGATCGGAGTCAGTTAGAGGATTTTGCTTCTCAAAACAATGTGCCTATTGACTTCTTGACAGATAGTCTCGATACCGACGAGCGCTCTCGCTATGAATCTGAAGAAGAGATCGATCTCGTAGTGGTCAATACACCGGTACGAAATGAGGCTTTTGTGAAAGATGAAGCCCTGTACATCACCATTCCTATTGGAATCATTTCGACGCCTGATTTTATCATCACGATTTCTTCCTTTAAGAATCCGGTTATTGATGATTTTCTTCATGGGCGTATCAAAATGCTCAAGGTAGAGGATCAACAGTGGTTTACCCTGAGGTTGCTTGACCGTAACGTCCATTATTTCCAATATTATCTCAAGGAAATCAACACTAAGCGTTACACCTTTGAGAGTGAAATCTACCGTTCGAGCCGAAATCGGGATCTCAAAAACCTTCTGGACCTCCAAAAAAGCCTGGTTTACTTTGTAACAAACCTTCGTGCCAATGATTTGATGATGAATCGTATGCGTCGCACGAATTTCTTAAAGATTCAGGGCAATGAGGAGCAGGATGATTTCCTCGAGGATATCATTATTGACAATGGTCAGGCTTCCGAGATGGCGGATATCTATACAAACATTGTAAACAGTATGATGGATGCCTTTGCATCAATCATTTCAAACAACTTAGGTCGCACGGTACAGCGTCTTACGGTTATAACTATTGTTTTGACCCTTCCGATGGTTATAGCAAGCTTTTACGGGATGAACATAGCACTTCCTATGCAAGAGGCTGGCCAAACCTCTTTATGGCCATTTTGGACGCTGTTAGGCGTTTCCCTAGTGCTTCCCTTGTTTTTCTGGTTGTATTTTCGTCGTAAGCGTTGGTTTTAAGCCATTCGTTGTTGATTCAATAGGTTATGCAACAATCATCATCCGAACTTCCTAAGCCAAGGTATTCTAGGCTTACGCGTATTGTAGTTGTTCTTCTTGGCCTGATTCCTTTTCTTCTAGGCTTAGTCTATCTCCTTTGGCCCAAACATCAAAGTAATCCAGAAGAGGTTTTTGCTCAGTACACGACACCAAATTCTCATTTTTTGGAATATGAGGGAGGCGAAGTACACTATGTGGATACAGGATATGGAGATCACGTAGTTGTAGCAATTCATGGATTAAACAGTTGTTTTTATCACTTCACACCTTTGCTAGAGCATACTCCAATGCTCGACAGTTTCCGGGTGATAGGTATTGATTTGCCGGGATTTGGATTGAGCAATCCGCCGGATTACAAGACGCTTCCTGATGATTTTAGTTTTCAAGCGCATTTTACAGGTGCAGTTGCCTCGGTTCTTGAGCATGCAGGTGTTGATTCTTGTATGATTCTAGCCAATTCACTCGGAGGAATGTTGTCTTGGAATTTAGCCTATGAACGGCCGGACTTAGTACAATCTATGATGTTAATGGCTCCAGCTGGCTATGCTTGGGATTCTATAACCAAGCCTTATGTTGAAGGAATGGCACCATGGTATGTTGGCGCTGTACTCAATCTGCGTTTAGGTGTGTCGAGAGCGGAACGAGAAGATGCAGCAAACTACAGTTTCTACAATAAAGAGGCGTTACCTGATGATTGGTTTAGTCACCGTGTTGATGCGGGTTATGCTTTTATGAATTTGCCTGACCGTATGCAGTGGTTACGGGCAATGATTCTAAGCGAGGAAATGGCCGATACAGGCCGTATTAGTGAGCTTGTCCAGCCGACGATTATAATGTGGGGAGAAAAGGATGAGGTATTGCCTTACAGTCATCGCAATCGCTATATGCGGGATTTACAGGATGGCTATCTCGTGGAGGTCTCTGCTTTAGGGCATGTTCCTCATGAGGAAAATCCGGGGTTAGTTTTTGATTTACTGTACGATTTCTACACAAAACAACAGACAGCTACGGAATAATTAGTTTAGGCATTTCAAAGCCTAGATTGATAATCTGCATAGCCAAAGCTTTTGAGGCAAGAATATGTGCCATCTGTGTGCTGTAAGTATACGGACGGATGATGAACGCCATTAAAGAAGTGTGATTTTACGGTAGTATAATGCGCCATATCTAAGAAAACGACCTCATCTCCGATAAATAGACCATGTTCAAAATAATAATCACCCACAAAGTCTCCTGCCAAACATGAGTTTCCACCAAGGCGGTATCTACACCCCGTATCGGTAATTCTTGCTTCACGTACCTGAGGCGTATAGGGCATTTCAATACAATCGGGCATGTGGGCTGTAATACTAACGTCAAGTAGCGCAGTGGCTACTTCGTCGTGTGCGACGATGTCAAGCACGTGGGCATGAAGGCTACCTGCGTCCCATACAACGGCAGCTCCTGGTTCAAGGATGACCTTTAGACTATAGGTTTTTTGAAGGTGGTCAATGAGTTGAATGAGGTGGTCCAAGTCATAATCACGTTGACTT
This sequence comes from Chitinophagales bacterium, assembly GCA_049890075.1. GTDB lineage: Bacteria > Bacteroidota > Bacteroidia > Chitinophagales > UBA8649 > UBA8649. The sequence goes on along the minus strand of JBMHCE010000044.1, from coordinate 5,482 downwards.
ATCATATGGCCACCCCCAAGGTTTATCCATTGACATGCTTCTAACGCAAACTGGGCATCGCGTTCTAAGGCCTGTATGGTGCGTTCAAGCGAGTTGCTGTCGTTCTCGCATAGATTGTGCACATGGAGGCCATTGACTCCTTTGGGCCACTTATTTTTAAGATGTTTAGCCATAACCCCGAGTCTTGAAAGAGGGGAGGATGGATCGTATAATGGATTGCTTGCCTCGCGCTGGAGGGGATTGATTCGTAGACCAATCTCCAAGCTTTTTTGTGTTGGTAGATTTTGAAGGAATGCTATTTGTTGCAAGGAATTGGCGGTAAATGTTTGGCTGTATTCCGTCCATTCCGGAAAATCTCTTGGGCTATAGGCAGGGCTGTAGGCATGATGGTGCCCAGGAAAGTAATCGTGCGCCAAACGGGCTTCATGCAGCGAAGATGCTGTACAACCATCTAATGTTTGGGCAATTAAAGGGAATACTTGGTAGTGGGAAAAGGCCTTTAGGGCCATGAGTATGGTACAACCGGTAGCATCTTTTACTTGCTGTAATCGTGCAAGGTTTGTAATGATTTTGTCCTCATTCAGTAAGTAAAAAGGTCGATCGTTAGGCAGAGCATTCATGGGAAACAAGAATTATCCCAAAAATGGTGTTTGCACAAGAACTTCCTCTTGCCACGGAAGACCTAACCTACCTACGGCTGCCATAAAAGGATCAGGATTTAGTTGCTCGCAATTCCATACACCGGCTTGCATCCACGTTCCTTCGGCCATAAGGCTTGCCCCCAATGTGGCTGGCACACCCGTGGTATAGCTAACGCCTTGTCCTAGTGTATCGCGATAGGCATCTTGGTGTTTACAGTTATTCCAGATGTAATAATGCTTGGCTTGACCATCTTTGATACCCGTTAAATAGCATCCAATAGAGGTTTCTCCTTCGTAGTTTTCACCAAGAGATGACGGCTCTGGAAGTAATGTTTTTAGGAATTCTAACGGCACGATGTCCTGTCCTTGGTGTTGAACGGGTTGTATCGAAGTCATTCCGACATTCTCCAATACTCTGAGGTGGGTGAGGTATTCCTGACCAAAGGTCATCCAAAAACGTGCTCTTCGAAGGGTCGGAAAATGCTTTACTAGGCTTTCGAGTTCTTCGTGATAAAGCAAGTAAGACTCACGCTCTCCAATATTGGGGTAAAAGATGGGTTGATGAATGGACATCGCTGGGATTTCTCGCCAATTGCCTTCTTCGAAATATCGACCGGGTTGGGTGATTTCTCGTATGTTGATTTCGGGGTTAAAGTTGGTGGCAAATGCCTTGCCGTGGTCACCTCCATTGCAATCAACAATGTCTAAGAAGTGAATCTCATCAAAGTGATGCTTGGCGGCATGTGCCGTGTAGATCTGAGTTTGTCCGGGATCAAAACCACATCCCAATAAGGCCATGATATTCGCTTCCTTAAAGCGCTCATGATAGGCCCATTGCCAGCTATATTCAAACTTGGCTACATCCTTAGGTTCATAGTTGGCCGTATCTAGATAATGCGTGCGGGTCGCTAAACAGGCATCCATGATGGCTAAATCCTGATAGGGCAGGGCGACATTAATAACGATAAAGGGATTAAATGACTCAATGAGGGCAATCGTGTCCTCCACGATGTCTGCGTCAAGGGATGCCGTTGTAATGGCGGTATTGGGATATTTTGCTAGGACCTTCTCTTGAATTAGGTCACATTTAGACTTTGTACGACTAGCTAACAAAATCTCTGAAAAATGATTGACTTGTTCGGCACATTTCATGGCGACTACCTGGCCAACACCCCCTGCACCAATAATCATAACTTTTTTCATCAACAATCTTTCTGCAAAGGTAGTCGATTTAGCTTCTGGTAAACCTTAAATAAATTGAAATAATTTGTCAGTTTGACCTTGAACAAAGGCGGAGGCCGTCATCCTTTTTTTGCCTTCGAGTTGGAGTTCGACAATTTCTATACATCCATTAAGGCAGACAACATGGAGAAGATTGTCTTTTGTGATAACAGCCTGTCCAGGAGATAAATCATTATGCTTGACATTCGTTAGGAGCGCACGATGGATCTTAACTCGTTTATCGTTTAATGTAGTCCACGCACAGGGGAAGGGGTGCATTCCTCGAATATGATTATGTACGACGGAATTGTTCTGATCCCATTGAATGCGGGCGTCTTCCTTGTGAATCTTTGGAGCTGGCAATTCGTTGCCTGTTAGATTCTGTGGTATTTGTTTGGTTCCACTACCAATCATTGCAAGTGAATCAAGAACCATCTTGCCTCCCATATGGCGCATGGCATTGTACAACTCACCAGTTGTCATATTCTCTCCAATATCAACTGTTTCTTGCTTCAGAATCGGCCCTGTGTCGATAGCATGTTGTAATTGAAAGGTGGTGAGTCCTGATTTGTTGTACCCATTGATTATAGCCCAATGAATAGGAGCAGCACCGCGTAAGTCGGGTAGCAGGGAGGCATGAAGATTAATCGAACCATGCGGCGGCATATCCCACACGGATTCTGGTAGCATACGAAAAGCAATGACGACTTGAATATCTGCTTTGAGATTGCGCAACTCTTCTTGAAAGCCAGCATCTTTTAGATTTCTTGGCTGCAATACGGGGATTCCAAGCTTTTCAGCCTCAAGTTTTACGGCAGTTGATTGTATTTTTTGTCCTCGACCACTAGGCTTGTCAGGCGCGGTAACTACACCGACAACTTCATATGATGAGCTATGTAAATCTTGTAGTGCTGGGACGGCAAAGTCTGGACTACCCATAAAAACAATACGTTGTATTGGATTCATGTTAGTTTAAATAAGGTCCTTTCCAATGATCCACATTTTTTAAGAGCGTATGTTTCACGCGCTCTACATCTTCGATAAAGGTTCCGTAGAGCTTATGGCTAAACTCATCAGAGATCGGCGGGATGGGTTTTTCCTTAATCCAAACTCCATCAAAGAGTGGCTTAGGACGATTGCCAAAGAAACTCGTAAACGGATTAGGTTTTACTTCTTGAGCCATGCTTTGACTTATTCGCTTTCGCAATTGAATCGCTTCAGAATCTAAACGCAGAAACTGACATAAAGAGCGGAAGACTCGTTCCTCATCTTCAATCATTTCATCATACCAGAAGAAGTGGACATTTTCAAAGGTATTGCGATAGGCCGTAATAGCATCTGCGTAAAAGCTGAAGCCGAGGTAGTCAAAGAAATCGGAGTCATAATTATTTAGCCTCGTGATAATGGTATCGGGATACAGTGCTTCTGATAGCGGCAGGTCTTCTATACTTTGCTCAACCTGTTCCTGATAATGGGCAAGGGCACGATCGACTGGATTTCTAAGAGCGATAATGATTTTTACCATACGGTAATTCGCTCCATATGCTTGCTTTATATTTCGGATTGCTGACATCCAGTCGTACATATAGATAGGGGCGTACTCACCGCGTAAATGGTTGGGGCGTGCGTGCGAATAAGCAAACTTATAATCCCCCAAATCTCGAACGAGACCGTCCTCTTTTTGGTTTGGATGATAGCCGTTGTCCCTTTCGGTGTAAACAAAATATCCTAAGTTTCTTGAGGGTAGATAAACATCGGGGTGTTCTTCAAGGAATTTTTTAATCCATTGACCACCAGCTTGTTCAGCTCCAACTACAAGGAAATCTGGAAGACCTTCTGCTATGTGATTGTATCGCGACACGTAGTAAAGATAAGGTTATACGCAGTTATACAAAAAACGTTTACTCAAGGGCTTCTTGTATGCAGGCACGCAATAAAAATTCAGGAGGATACTTTCTCCAATCCAACACTTGACCATCAAGACGAAGGCACTGGTGTATTCCTATGTCATACATTTCGTTTCGAACGTGTTCCTGAAGGTTAATGACAGTTACAAATCCTCCTGATTCAGCGACAAGATCTTGCCATTCTTCATAGTAATCAGTTGCTTCTCCATGAAAGGTTAAGATGTTTTCACCGATCAGTATGAAACGGAAGACCCCTTGAGCTATCAAAGGGTTGACAATACTTCGGATAAGCATTTCAATATCATTATGCAGAAAATCGTTCCATTCACCTATAAATTCAATAATGGTGTAGCCAAGGTCATAATCCGTGTACAGGCATTTTAATAGCAAGGTATTCGAACCAAAGTTGTTCCATTGGGGATGCACATAATAATTGTAGATCTTTTGATCATAGGCAAATTCGTTGTGCTGATGACCAAAGAAAGGGGAGCGTTCGTCTTCTTCAACGATGTATCGATCCCTCCAGCCGTAAAAGGGTTCTATGTTATGCATTATCTATGTTTTGCAGGGCCTTTCGCACGCTACCATGCTTTTCCAGTTCATGGCGGGCCTCTTCCGCACTAAGGTTTGTTTGCTTCATAAGGAAATCAATACCCCGCTTCCAAAGCTTGTTATTGGCAAGTTGCATATCAATCATAAATCGCCCTTGTACATGACCAAGGCGAATAAAGGTCGTTGTCGTAATCATGTTAAGAATTAGTTTCTGCGCCGTCCCAGCTTTTAAACGACTACTTCCATGAATAAATTCTTCTCCGGTATGAATCACAATAGGCTTATCCGCATAGGGGAGTAGCTTGCCTTGAGCATTGCAGGTAATACATGCTGTAGTTATCCCATGTTCTTGAGCATCGCGAAGTCCTCCTAAGACATAGGGCGTATTACCTGAAGCCGCTATCCCTACGATAACATCTTCTTTTTGTATTCCTTGGGCCACGAGATCCTTGTAGGCCTGCTCCTCATCGTCTTCAGCAAATTCCACCGCTTTGCGAATGGCTTGGTCTCCACCCGCGATAAGACCTACAACTTGTTCAGGATCTGATCCAAAGGTGGGAGGGCATTCAGAGGCATCAAGAATTCCAAGACGGCCTGAGGTGCCAGCACCAATGTATAGGAGCCGTCCACCGCCTTCAAGCGCTTTAAACACCAATTCACAAACTTCCTCGATTTGGGGCATGGCTTCCTCTATTGCTTGATGTACTTCTAATGTAGTCGCATGCATACCTTCAAGCAATTGCGGTAGGGATTGTCCTTCTAACCCTGTGTTGGCCGTGTTTTCTTTCATACCTCCTAGATATCGTAAATTTATAACATGTCGGAACAGAAAAGGTTACCAGAAATTTGGCTAACAGAATGTCCAAGGGATGCCATACAAGGTATGCAAGGCTTGGTGTCGACGGAAACAAAGATTGCTTACTACAATAAACTGCTTGAGGTAGGCTTTAATGCTATTGACATCGGGAGCTTTGTCTCGCATAAGGCCATTCCACAAATGGCGGATACCCGCGAGGTATTGGAAGGGTTGGATTTGTCAAAAAAGCAATCGGAGTTTATTGTAATCGTGGCGAATCTGCGCGGAGCTCAGGAAGCTTGTTCCATGCCAATGGTAGACTCCGTAGGCTTTCCGTTTAGTGTGTCAGAAACTTTCCAGCAGCG
>JBMHCE010000043.1:0-3522 GCA_049890075.1 Chitinophagales bacterium | reverse complement strand
GATATTACTGCGGAAAATGTCAACCGACGACTCGAAGGCATGGATGGTATTCTTGTAGCACCAGGCTTTGGCGGTCGAGGGATTCAAGGAAAGATTCACGCCATACGCTATGTGCGCGAACAAGGTATCCCCTTCTTTGGCATTTGCCTTGGAATGCAGTGCGCTGTCATTGAGTTTGCAAGAAATGTATTAGAATTGGGAAGCGCCCATTCTACAGAAATGGATTCATTCAGCGATCATCCTGTCATTCATTTAATGGATGAGCAAGAACATGTCAAATCATATGGAGGGACTATGCGTCTTGGTGCTTATGATTGCTTGTTAAAACCTAACTCGCTCGCCGCTTCGATATACAACAATGAAAAAGTAATCTCAGAGCGGCATCGTCATCGCTTTGAGTTTAACAATAGCTATTTAACTGATTTTGAACGAAATGGAATGATAGCTACAGGAAAGAACCCGCCGAATGATTTGGTGGAAATTGTGGAGATTCCATCCCATCCATTTTTTGTAGGCGTACAGTTTCACCCAGAATATAGTTCTACTGTAGTTGCTCCTCACCCTCTATTTGTGGCCTTTGTAAAGGCTGCCATGGCATACCGTTCCTAATCTTTATTTTCACGAAAAATTTATTCTATGGATTCTTCTCGCATGCAATCAATTGGCTTGATTCTTTTGATGGGGCTAGGTTTCTTACTTGTACTTCAAATGAATGAGAAGGAACTTGAAGAAAATGAACAACCACCTAAAAAGCAAGAAGAAGTCGCTGTAGAAGAGATTGAGGAAGGCAGCAATACATTGAGCATTGTAGACACTATGATCAATGACACGCTTATGGTTACGGTTGGTGGTGAGTCGTTAGGCTTTCATAATGCAGATTCACTAATTGGAGAAGACTTAAGCAATTGGAAGAATTCTATCATCGATTCACTAGTAGCAGATTATCAAGCCTCATCTGTGACGGAAATGACATCTTCAGAAGATGTTGTTCAAGAACAAGAGGAAGTGGTATTCGAAGAATCCTTTGCTGTCATCGAAAATGATGCCCTTCGCGTTACGATATCGTCGCAGGGTGGACAAATTGCAAGTGTTGTTCTGAAGAATTACAAAAACCACCTTGGAAAGCCTGTTGAAATCACTAATGATCAATCGCGATTTCGATTTTTGATTGATACCAAGACGCTGGGTGAGTTTGCTTCAAATAATGCACCATTTGAACTAACAATCGGTGAAGATTCCCTCTCGATTAGCGCAAGGGCGATTATGCCAAGCGAAGCAAACAATGGTGGCTTTACCATGCGATATCACTTATCGCCTGAGGGGTATATGATGCAACATGAAGTTGTATTTGATAACGGAGATAACGAGTTGTTTGCTACAGATAACCTAAGAATGGACTGGCAACAAGTCATGCTTAGCCAAGAGAAAGACATTACCGAAGAACGACGTCGGTCTTGGTTATTGTACAAAGGTCAGGGCGAGGACATGGCTTTGGTAAAGGATGGCAAAACAGAGGAGGCCGAGAATTCCTATGATTGGTTAAGCGCCAAGCAACAATTCTTTAACGTTACCCTTCGCGGATCACAAGGAACGTCTTTTAAGGACGGTAAGTTTTCATTAGACATTCCAGATGCTGACGAGTCAATTGTTAAGGTTGCCACGTATGAAAACATTCAACTAGACTTTGCAAGAGGCAATGACTCAGTGACCTATCATTTTGAATGGATTTTTGCTCCGAATGACTACAGCTTAATGCTTGGTTATGGTCAAGAAATGGAGCGCATAACACGCCCTAAATTCTGGGTCGCCAATTGGATGTTCTCCTTTATTATGGATCGACTGCTCACGCCACTTTTCGCTTGGCTTGAAGGTATGAACCTTGGGTATGGACTGATCATTTTAATTATGACCATCTTGATTAAAATGGCACTTAGCCCGCTCACTTTCAAGAGTTATAAGTCACAAGCTAAAATGCGTGTCTTGAAGCCAGAGATGGACGCTATTAAGGAGAAGTATGAAGGAGATCAGGCAAAAATAAGCCAGGCAACGATGAATCTTTACCGGAGGACTGGGGTAAATCCAATGAGTGGATGCTTACCGATGGTGGTCCAAATGCCCTTCTTATTGGCTATGTTCTACTTCTTCCCTTCTGCTATTGAGTTACGTGGGGAAAGTTTCCTTTGGGCAAACGATTTATCGACCTACGATGATTTAATCCAATTTCCATTTACTATCCTCGGAAGTTCACACTTAAGCTTATTCACCCTACTCTTCTCGCTGAGTAGTTTAGGAACAGCTTGGGTTAACCTGAAGACGCAAGGCAATAACATGCAAGCGGGCATGGAATTCATGAAGTATTTACCCTTCATCTTCCCGATTGTTATGCTGTTTATTTTCAATAGTTTCCCAGCAGGACTTACCTATTACTACTTTTTAAGTACTACGTTCACCCTGGTTCAGCAGTTGGTCATCAAACAATTCTTCGTTGATGAGGATAAAATTCGAACCCAACTTGCTGCGAAAAAGGCTAAGCCTCAGAAAAAAGGCGGATTCTGGGATCGTCTTCAAGAAGCTCAGAAGAAGCAAATGGAGGAGATGGAAAAGAAAAACAAGAAAGGGAAGAAAAAGTAAACCCCTACTATCTTATTGTTTTTGACTTTATATATGCTCAAGAATTGTTAACTTCATGGGCTCAAGATTAATTGATTTTATATTATGGCACGATTTCATTATTTACTTATAGCCCTATTAGTAGGAGCTACTAGTGTTTTCGCTCAACGAACACAAGTGGGTGGAACACTCTATGACTTACAAACAAACAACTCTCTATGTCGACGCGTTGCAACTACTCCATCTGGTGAGATAGTTATTACCTACACGCGTAGTATGGAAGCTAGCGCTGCTCCGAACTATCGTGGAGCTGGCTACAACTATTTCGACGGAACGGCTTGGTCTGAAACTGATTTCACCAACTTCGTTCGTCCAGGTATCGACCGTACAGGTTGGCCAAACGTTTTAATCACGCCTTCTGGACGTGAAATGATTGTTTCTCACTTTGCCTCGGCAACTACAGTTCCTGAAGGAATTGAGGTTATCTATCGCGATCTTGGTTCAGGGTCTGCATGGACTGCAGCTAACAGCATTAACGGAAACCAAGCTGTCTTGCAATCGAACGCTGACGCTACATGGGCTCGTGCCGTATCAAGAGGTGATTCCATTATGATCATCAACTCTGTTTTCGGTGATGGTGTTCAATTCAATGGTGTTGACGCTGGAATCATGATGTTCCGCTCACTTGATGGTGGTGCAACATGGACGGGGCCGGATGTTATCCAAGGTATTGATGCAACCAACTTCACTTCTATCGGTGGTGACTCATACGCTATTGATATGAATGAAAACGGAACGGTTGCTATTGTTTGCGGTAAGTTCCAAACGCAACTCTTTAAGTCAAATGACTTTGGAGACACATGGTCAAGAACTGTTGTAAACCCATTCCCAGTGCCATTATATTCTGGTGCT
>JBMHCE010000042.1:0-51060 GCA_049890075.1 Chitinophagales bacterium | reverse complement strand
CCAAACAACACAGGCATTACCTGGGATGCTGCTACATCAGAAACTGTAACATGGGATGTGGCAGGTACGGCTTCGGGTGCTGTTAGTTGCGGCAATGTCGATATTCTGCTTTCGACCGATGGAGGCCTCACATTTTCTACAATTGCGTCCAATGTGCCCAATTCTGGTAGTGCTTCTGTTAATGTACCTAATAGTCCGACTACCAATGGGCTAATCATGGTACAATGCGCCAATGGAAGTTTCTTTGACATCTCAGACAACACCTTCACCATTAATCAAATTACAAACGACTATACCATAACTACAGCAACAAGCAATGAAAGCGTTTGTGCTGGAGGAAACGTTTCCTATACGATAGATTTAACTGCCTTTGGCACATTCTCAGATCCCGTAAGTTTATCGGTTAGTGGCGGAGGAATAGGAACCTCAGCTAACCTCAGTGCAAGTAACGTTACGCCCACTGCCTCGGTCAATCTAAACGTCTCGACCACATCAGCCGCTTCAGGCTTGAACACCTTCACTGTCACTGCCAGCAGCACAACAGGCACTAAGACGCTTGATCTCTTTTTGGATGTGCTTACTACACCATCTAGTCCAAGTCTGCTAGCTCCAGTTAACGGAGTAACCACGGCTAACCCAGCAACATTAACTTGGTCGTCGGCTGCCAATGAAACCTATGATGTATCAGTGTTTAGCAGCATCAATCCTAACGTTGTGTTTGAATCAGCCACTGGACTCACCACAGCAAGCTACACAACCTCTGCCCTTACCAACACAACCACCTATTACTATCAGGTGACCGCTGTTAATGCCTGCGGCAGTGCTACTTCAGGCATTGACTCGTTTACTACCTCAACTTGTTTGACCTACACCAATACGACGGACTATCCGGGTTCAACAGCAGGTGGCACTTTTATTCAATCGCCTATCAATGTTTCCGTAAGCCCAACAGCTCAGGTATCTTCTGTAAGTATCCCCAACATGCAAGGAGACATGACCTACATATCAGATTTAGAGATAATCCTTATTTCACCCACAGGAACACAAACGAGTTTAATTCGGTATTCTAATTACTGCAATAACGAAGATGACTGGAATCATGGTCTAGAAGATGGAGGACTTAACTTAAGTGGCTTACCATGTCCACCTACTGATGGACTCATATATAATCCAGAAAACCCATTTTCTAGCTTCAACAACGAGCTTGTAGATGGAGACTGGACTTTAATTGTATACGACTACTTTAATGGTGATGCGGCAACGCTAACCGAATGGACCATGGAGCTCTGCACCTTTGATCCCTGCGGTGGTGGATTTACCACAAACCAAAATTTCTCAGGATGCGATAGCTATATCTACAATGGGACAACTTATACATCGTCCACAACAGTGACTGAAAACCTCACGACGGCGAGCGGGTGTGATTCAACTGTTAACACTACGATAACCATTAATCCATCAGCTACTACAAATCAGAGCTTTACAGGATGCGATAGCTATGTCTACAATGGCACGACCTATACCTCATCGACCACGGTGACTGAAAATCTTACAGCAGCCAACGGATGTGATTCTACCGTCAATACAACCATTACCATTAATCCATCAGCTACTACAAATCAGAGCTTTGTGGGATGCGACAGCTATGTATACAATGGAACAACCTACACCTCGTCAACTACAGTTACAGAAAACCTCTTCACCATAGCTGGATGTGATTCAACCGTCAATACTGCCATTACTATCAATCCATCAGCTACAACAAACCAAAGTTTTACAGGATGCAACAGCTATGTATACAATGGGACAACTTATACTTCATCAACTACATTGACTGAAAATCTCTTTACAGTTGCTGGATGTGATTCTACCGTCAATACTACCATTACCATTAACCCATCAGCTTCAACAAACCAAAGCTTTGTAGGATGCGACAGCTATATATATAATGGGACTACTTATACTTCGTCAACCACGGTGACTGAAAACCTCTTCACCATAGCTGGATGTGATTCAACCGTCAATACTACCATTACCATTAACCCATCGGCTACCACAAATCAGAGCTTTGTAGGATGCGACAGCTATGTATATAATGGGACTACTTATACTTCGTCAACTACGGTGACAGAAAATCTCTTCACCATAGCTGGTTGTGATTCAATAGTAAACACAACAATTACTATTAATCCATCAGCTACAACAAACCAAAGCTTTGTAGGATGCGACAGCTATGTATATAATGGGACTACTTACACCTCATCCACTACAGTTACTGAAAACCTCTTCACCATAGCTGGTTGTGATTCAACCGTCAATACTACCATTACTATTAACCCATCGGCTACTACAAATCAGAGCTTCTCAGGATGCGACAGCTATGTATATAATGGAACGACATACACTTCGTCAACCACAGTCACAGAAGACCTCTTCACCATAGCGGGATGTGATTCAACCGTCAATACTACCATTACCATAACGCCAATTCCAAGTCCTCCGGCCGCAAATGGAGCAAGTATCGTAGCTGGAAATTCTGCGACACTTAGTGCATCAGGAGCAGGAAGTGGTCAAAGTTATGCCTGGTTAACAAGTAATGGCACGCTCGTAGGAAATGGGGCGAGCTACACTACCCCAATACTTAATACGACTACCATATACTTTGTCGAGATTTCAGATGATGCGAGTAATTGCACGTCGAGCCGCACTACCGTCATTGTCACAGTCACTTCGCCAGACATTTTATGGACAGGTAATACCTCGAGTGATTGGAATGTTGCCTCGAATTGGTCGACAAATCTTGTTCCTAGTCTTTCTGATTCAGTAACTATTCCAAGCAATAATGTGGTAAACTATCCGATTATTCAAAACGATGTCGCTATAGGACATACCACCGTCGAGGCATTCGCTTCGATCACGATTGCACCCAATGGAATATTGCGCCTAAGCGATGAACTCATCAATAACGGACTGGTACTTTTGCAGTCAGACATCTCAGGAGATGGCGTGCTCATGGATACCCTTACCAATGCGAACTTTGTGGGAAGCCTATCGATTGAACGCTATAATCCAGGTGATCAGTTTCATATCATAGGAAGTCCTGTTGCAAGTTCGATGACAGGACTAAGCAATGATCTTTCGGGCCCAACAGGTAATGGCCTAACAGGAAGTGACGGACTCGCAGTAACTCCAGACTTAACAACATCCATCTATCTGAACTCCGGAGTTTGTGATTCATTAGTCATAGGATCGAATTACGGCAATCTCTTCTCTTATGATGAAAGTCTTGTACAAAATTGTTCCTTCGAAGGATGGGTAGTTGAATCGGCAGGAACATTGGTTCCAGGAAAAGGATATATGGCTTATCTAACACCAGGAGCGACCATCGATCTTGATGGACCGCCAAACACGGGAAGTATTACAGGACCAAGTCTCACCAATAGCGGTGGAACAACCTTTACCGGTGCAGGTTGGAATTTGGTATCCAATCCTTATCCATCATATTTCGATGTTGAGGAGTTTATTGTAGATAACAACGGCGTCAATAGCCCCAATGTCTTTGTCGACACTGGATTGTATTCGGGCACCTACTCTAGCATTTTACCTGTAACAGGTCAAAGCGTTGTAGCCCTTGGACAAGGATTTGTGATTCGTAATGGAGGGGATAATGCTACAGCTGCTATCAACCCATTATACTCTAATGCTATGCGGGAAACGAGCGGAACAGGCTTCCGTAGCCCTGCAAGTAATCGACTAAAAGTGGATGTAATCCAAGACAATCTGCGCGATAAGACGGAGGTTTACTGGGCTCAGGGTGGACATGAGGGCTTTCATCGATTTGAGGATGGATATAAGTTTAAAGGGCTCCTTCATCAACCGCAAATTGGGAGTTTGCTTGAGGATGAACTAATGGCAGTACAAACCCTACCCGAAACAGAGGATTTATCCCGAATAATTCCTCTTGTCGTCAATGGTATTGAATCACCGATGTATTCTATTGAGGTTGACCCTGATTTTATTCCACTCGCTTACCATGTCTTCTTAATCGACAACGCAGAAGGCCGACGATATAATACTCGGATTCTTCCAGAGATCCCTTTCCAAAACTTAGGAAATGAAGAACGCCGATTTGACATTGAAATCACGAAGTCTTCGTTACATGCCGACGATCTTGATTTCCTTGAAAACATCGAGGTGTATCAAAGTAATAATCAGCTGATTGTAGCGCCGCAAAACACAGATGAAGCGACGTACCGCATTGATGTGTATGATGTCTTAGGACGTTGCCTTATGACCAAACCATTGACAGCAGGTCGTCAAGTTATCTTACTCAATACACCTTCTCAGTTACTCAATATTCGGTTATCGAGTGGAGCGCATCAACACACGGTAAAAACGTGGTGGCAAGTAGATTAATACCATAAAGAACTTTATCGCAGGCTTGAGCATTTATAAGCTATGCGATGGATACTTTACAGCTTTTTTCTTTTACTCGTCCATAACGCCTTTGGACAAAATTGGTCACAAACCACGGCCTTCCCAGGCGAAGGAAGACACCACCCTGTTACCTTCTCCAATGATGAGGCTGGTTATGTAGTCTGTGGGAGTTATCGTCAAGACATGTTTCGCTACGACAAGATGAGCAAGACATGGACTCAATTGGGAGACTTTCCCGCTGAAGGAAGAGGATATTCCTATGCCGTAACGAGTGGTAACCTTGCCTTTATGGGACTCGGCTCAACCGAATCAGGACTTTATCCTCGAGACTGGTGGGCCTATAACATGGATTCAGATACATGGGAACAAAAAGCTGACCTCCCTGCAGAGGGACGGAATCACCCGGCGATGATTTGTGTAGGGGACAAAATACTCATGGGTTGCGGAAGCAACGACAATGGCAACTTAAATGATTGGTGGGAATATGATATTCCGAGCAATACATGGTCAGCAAAGCCAAATCTCCCAGGACTTGAGCGACATCATCCCTTTTACTTTGGAATCGGCGACTATGCCTATGTCGGAATGGGACATGGCAGTCTTCCCGGCCCAGGTACAAATCCTAATACAGGCGTCAACATTTATACAGACTTTTACCGCTACGATCCTGCGAATTCAACATGGCAAAGGCTTGGTGACTTTCCCGGCGAGGCACGTGTCGCAGGCACGCAATTTACCTATGATGGAAAAGGATATGTACTGAGTGGCGATGGAGACAACCATGGTCCACTTGATGCAGGAGAAATGTGGTCGTACAATCCTGTCAATGATAACTGGAGTCCGCTTCCCTCCCACCCTGGAAATGCCATATGGGCTCCGGGTAACTTCGTGATTGATTGCAGTGTGTACTTTCTACTCGGACAGGACAATGTAGTATCCGCATTGCCTACCTCCGTATATACCTACAAGCTAGGAGAAGATTGTGGGTGTACCAATCCTGCAGCCCTGAACTATTCACCTCAAGCCATTTACGACGATGGAAGTTGTTGCTTTACTGGCGGATGTACTTCAAGAGATGCAGCCAACTATGACCCCAATGCTTGTTTCGACGATGGATCATGCATACCCGCCATTTTAGGATGCAATAATCCGGCTGAAGCGAATTACAATCCGCTTGCCAACGTTGCCACCTTCCGAGGAGGTGCCTATACCAATGACTTTGGCACAGGAGGCTACTTTTACAACAATCAGCACTTGATATTCAATAGCTCAGAAGCATGTCGCATCCTGTCAGCTGATATAGATATCGAGGTAAACAACACGGTGACTTTTGAACTACGAAATGCTAACGGAACGGTTCTCGATGATACGACCTATACGCTTAGTCCAGGACCGCAGCGCATCGCGCTAAACTTTGAGGTTCCCGCAGGAAACAATCTCCAACTTGGCATTGCGAATGGAAACTCGGGATTGTTTAGAAATAGTTCAGGGGCTGATTATCCCTATAACATTGCCGACATGATTACGATTACCTCATCTAGTGCAAATGACCCAGGATATTATTACTTCTTTTATGATATCGAGGTGGAAGCGCTTTGTAACGACCCACTCACATCGATTGAACCAAATATTATAGCTGAACCTAAGCTTCTACGAATAACGAATCTCCTAGGGCAAGAGGTCCAAATATCTAGAGGTAATGTTTTACTATACCACTACGACGATGGTAGTGTTGTAAAGAAAGTACTCGTTCGGTAGGAACTCGAGACAACCAGAAGGCTTAAGCTTGTAGTATTCGGACAGAGAGCAGGACTTCCCCTGCCTTGCGGTTAATCTCTTCAATTTTTACTCGATCTACATCTAGACCAGAGTCTTTTTCAACTTTTGCTCTAAGCTCTTCTAAGTTCGAGAGATTCACATCCTCCATAGAATAGGTCATTTTAATGGTGGACGTATTTCGGCGAGGACTCTGAACTTGAGGCCTTCTTTCCAACAAAAAGATGGCAAAACTTACAATACCATTGGTCGCAAAAATTTCAGCATAGCTCATTTTAGAGTTGGCTAAGGCATTGATAACCGATATACCAATTACAACAAAGAGGTAACTCATCTCCTTAATTGGTAGCGTATTGGTGCGATACCGCAAAATCCCAAAAATGGCAAAAAGACCTAATGCCATTCCCAAGCCGAGTTCAAACTTTTTCAGCGTAAAGCATAAAAAGAAGACGATAAGAGAGATAACATAGAAGCTAAAAGTGTAAGACTCCTTGTTTGACTTTTTAGTGTAAAGGACATTAACAATTAAGACAATAAAGGAAAGATTGATGGAAAGTCGAACTAACAACTTCAACAAATCGTCATCATAAAAGGGTATTCCCAAAAACTCCATAGTCCATTGTTTGGTTGGTAGCCTAGCGATTGGTGGCTAGATAAACTTATAAAAGCAAGATAAGGAAAAGAAAGAACACAAGGTTCAATGACTCATAAACTTACTTAGTAATCCAACATGATTTCAATCCGTCGATTTTTCGAACGACCAATCTCAGTATCATTTGAGTACCTCGGCTCAGAAGCTCCCATTCCTTTATAAACCATTTGATCTGTTGAAACACCAGCACGCTGCAAATACTCGTACACCGAAAATGCTCTATCATTTGAAAGCCTCATATTGATATCAGCATCACCTGAAACATCAGTGTGTCCTACAATAGTTATAAAATAGGAAGGATCCGATGCAAGCAGCTCACGAACAAAAAACAACTGTGACTCCGCACTTTGAGGTAACACCGCGCTATTTTTCGCAAACTGTACTTCAAGATTTAGGCCAATCACTGTAAACTCAATCCGACGATTTTTATCATGAGCCTCGTCTGTATCTCGAATATCAAGCAACTGACTTTCGCCATAGCCTGTGGAACGTAATCTTTCCTTTTCAATTCCTTCAGCAACTAGATAATCATAAACCAATTGTGCCCGCTTTTCAGACAGGACCAAATTGGCATCATAGGATCCCGGAGCTGAACTGTGCCCTCCTATTTCAATATCAAAAAAGCGATTTTCTTTAAGCAAGACGATATACTCATCAATCACCGTAAGCGAGCCTGGTGTTATATCAGAAGAATTGCTTTCAAAGGGCACCTTGACATTTAGTGTGCTTTGTATACTCTTCTCAACCGTATCATCCATTTCAATCTTCAATTCGATAGAATTCATACATGGACAGATCGCTCGTTGAACCTCACTTGAAACCATTAGATCCTCGTATGGCTCAAAGGCTCGAATCGCTTCTTTTATACGTGAATATCCGTTATTATACGTATCGGTATTATTGTTCCAATACTGAACTCCTTCTTCAGCATCGAGTCCACAGAACTGTCTTAGGAGCACTGCGGATACATATCCACTCTGATGCCATCCATTCCAGCAATGGAGATACAAAGGACCTTGGTCAGGATTCATGATAGACGCATAGGTCATATCAAGCAGACTTCGCATGTCCTCTTCAGCGTTTCCTGAATTCTGAAAATAACTCAACGTATGTCCGTCCGAGCCACGCATGGTAGATGGTGCCGTTTCAAAATTGGTCGTATATAAATAAACCGCCGCATCGAACTTCAAGTCGGCTAGATTTTTCAGACCATCGTTTGGTAGTGGATTCTTATTTCCCCTTTTGTTTTGATTATGATAATAGTTGTTCCCTCCGCCTCGATAGGCAACCCCATGAAGAATCGTTCTAAAGTTTCGTGTACCGTATAAGTCGAGATTACCATTACCCCGGTTGTCAGTAGCTTTTTCCTCTGCACATTCCAAATCAAACAGATTGCGATAGAATTGAATCTGATCTTTACAGGCCTGCGCATTATCTCCAAAATCTGCTTGGGCCACAGCGTCAGAAAAACCTAAACAATAGGCCAGAAGAAACCAGAAAAAAACATTTACCGGAGAAGTATTTCTATTGGATAAAGACAACATGAAGAATTTAGGTTGTGATAAAATACAATTTCTTCCTTAGAAGGATAAAGAGCAACTTCTTTATAACGCTTCAAATGTACTCTTCAATATAAACTAGGATAAGGGACCAACTGGACCTTACTCGCCCCTCCGTAACGGGTATTAACAGAAAGTGGTGAGGGATGAATGGGGTTACCTGCCTGTGTTATACCTAAGCAATGCCATGTAAAGTCGTATTGCGTAAACATAGAAAGGATTGAATCTTTTGCCTCGTTGAGGTAAGTTAATCGACCAATGTTATTCCCCCACCCCAAACATACTGACCCAATGGACTGCTGATTGTTTTCCAAATACTCTTCGATAAATTTGAGATTCCGTGAATACACATCGAGATTACGTCTTTTAGGGAGGTTCGAAGGCTTAGCGCAACGCATTGGATACAGGTTTACAATAAGCCACCCATCATAGCCATGATTGTGAGCGATTTTTTCAATGATTCGTGTGGTTGGATCCAATTTTTTTTCATTGGCAGAGCTTGGGTTTAGCCCAACAACCAATAAAATATTTTTTCCTTCTTTACCGAGAATGTAGCGCAACTTGTCGTCATCCGAAGAAACAGAAATATAAGACTTGTAACGCGATGTGATCATGAATGCACCTGTATGTTAACGCATAAAACCTAGAGCACCTAAACAACTTTAGGTCCGGTTAAGATACAGAATGTGTCTTCGAAAAAATGGGCTAGACTCTGATGCTGCTCATCCCACCATCAACATGGAGGACCTGACCAGTAACCCAAGAGGAGTCCTCGCTCAAAAGATATTGTGCAGCATGTGCGATGTCTTCGCGTTGGCCTATGCGTTTTAACGGGTGTCTTTCGGCAGATGCCTCACGCCGTTTATCATCTCGCAGCAAATCTCCTGCGAGCTCAGTATCCGTTAAGGATGGAGCGATGCAGTTTACACGGACCTTTGGAGCAAACTCCGCAGCAAGAGATTTAGTAAATCCTTCAACTGCTCCTTTCGCAGAAGCTACTACCGTATGAAAGGGCATGCCCTGAGCAACGGCAACTGTACTGAATAACACAACGGCAGCATTTGAAGTCTTACGCATTACAGGATACGCCCATTGTACCGCCTTAAGCGCGCCGTACAAATTGATATCCATTGCGTCCTCCATATCCTCAACCTTAACCCTGCGAAGCGGTTTTAAATCGATACTACCTGGGCAATATGCCAGGCCATGTATTTCTGTTAAGTCAGGAAGGCTAGGCCACTCCTTTTCTAAAACATCTAGAGAAAAGTAGGATAGATTGGCATGTTTTTCCTCTGATTCATTCCGAGAGATATTGACCACATTATGGCCATCACGGAGTAAAACAGACACCAAGGATGATCCAATCCCGCGACTCCCTCCAAAAACAACATAAGTCTTCATAAACACCAACTTTGACACTATGCCTAGAACAAGCATTTGCATGCATTGGTTTAAAAATTGTCAAAAGCTCTAAAAAATTAAGCTGTGGAGAACATCAATATTGTGTGGTTTAAACGTGATTTTCGCTTAGTAGATCATCCTCCTTTGCAATCGGCTATTCAAGAAGGACGCCCCCTGCTCCTTCTTTACATTCAGGAGCCTGAGCTTTGGGAAGATGAACACATGGACCTCCGGCATAATCAATGCATCTACCAAGCTATACAATCCATAAACGATGAGCTCGTAGCATTCAATCAACGCATCGTTGTCATGGAGGGGAATCCGACATCAGTCTTCCAATACATCCATCAATGCTGCACGATACACCGTGTGTTTTCTCATCAAGAAACGGGGTTGAGGCAGACCTTTACACGGGACTTACAGCTAAAGAAGTTCTTTAGGGAATCATCCATAGGATGGAAAGAATTTCAGCGCAATGGCGTCTTACGAGGGCTTAAAAATCGTGATTCATGGAGGAAGGCATGGTATGGTTATATGAATACCCCGATAGAAGCAACAGATTTATCCTGCCTACCCCACCCTCCTGCACTGGATGACATGCAAGAATATGATTGGCCAGCCCCCATAACTGCGAGCAACGAAAACATGCAACGCATTGGATTAAATGAGGCTCAGCATACCATGTCAAGCTTTCTCACGGAGCGCGGTCGACATTACATGCAAAATATCTCAAAGCCAGCTTCTAGTGCTACGCATTGCAGTCGTTTATCCCCCTTTTTAGTGTATGGGAACCTTTCTATTCGGCAGGTATTTCAAGCCTCGCTTAACCAACAGGATTTTGGTTGGAAACGAAACATGGCTTCCTTTCGAAGTCGTCTGAGATGGCATGACCATTTTATTCAAAAATTTGAGATGGAGGACCGTATGGAGTTTGAACATGTTAACAGAGGATACAAC
This sequence comes from Chitinophagales bacterium, assembly GCA_049890075.1. Classification (GTDB taxonomy): domain Bacteria; phylum Bacteroidota; class Bacteroidia; order Chitinophagales; family UBA8649; genus UBA8649. The sequence goes on along the minus strand of JBMHCE010000042.1, from coordinate 40,278 downwards.
AACCTCACAAAAACAAGAAATGAGCATTATCTCAACGCATGGGCTGATGGCAAAACAGGCTATCCCCTCGTTGATGCGTGCATGCGATGTTTGAAAGCCACAGGCTATGTAAACTTCAGAATGCGTGCCATGGTCGTTTCCTTTTTAACCCATCACTTGTGGCAAGACTGGCGTTGGGGAAGCCCAATTCTCTCGAGATACTTTCTAGATTTCGAGCCCGGCATTCATTTCTCACAGTTTCAGATGCAAGCCGGTGTAACAGGAATCAATACCGTGCGCATGTATAATCCTGTTAAGCAATCCATGGATAACGATGCAGAGGGAGTATTTATAAAACGATGGGTGCCTGAACTAAGCAATCTACCTATTCAATTCATTCATGAACCATGGAAACTCACAGCACTGGACCGAAAGTTTTTAAATCTCGACAACGCATACCCTGATCCAATCATCAATCATATTGAGGCAGGAAGAGAAGCAAGAAAACAGATTTGGACGATTCGAAATCATCCTGAAGTACGTGAAGAGTCTAGGAGAATATTAAAGAAACACACGCTGCCGGGTAGAAGAAATGCATAAAAAAAGCCCACCTCTAGGGTGAGCTTAAACTAAAAGATTATCGTTTTAGAATCTTTATTCCGGAACATTCCAAGCGGCAATTGCCATAATCATGTCCTGATGTAACATAGTTCGAATACTCGCCACACTCGCGCTAAACACGGCAAACTCTTCATCCTTTTGAAGCATCATCATCCGTTGCATCATCGTTGGAATATCAGGTGCGCCTATAAAAACATAATGTGTCATATCGTTCTCAGCCACACCAGCCATAACTGCGCTTAATCCATACGAAGACATCTCCATACCTCTGGCCTTTGCTCCATCAGTGAATTTCATCCATGCCTTTCTGTACTCATTTGAGTCACCATGGACATTTATTGCCCATCGCATAAAAACTTGATCTTGAGATATATCACCCTCCAAAACGAGCGGCATAGTCATCCACTCGCCAGTATTATCAGAAATTGGATTAATAGTCTTTTCCCAAAGAATTACATCTTCTGATGAAAACCACATACCCCATGCCTTCTGCATGGTTTCGGCATTATCAAAGGTAAAACCAAGGGTATGTGTGTGCGACTGCTCACCATTAAATGCCTCTTGATAGAGAGCGACAGAACCAGGGAAATTTTGCCCAAATTCAGACTTCATCAACTTATCAGTAGCCATCATTACTTCTCGAGGGCTTTCCGTTGATATGGCGAAAAAACATTGAATGGGCTGAGCATATGTTGCCACAGCGACCATTGATGCAATAAATAATGTATAAATAGTTTTCATATGGTTTTTTTTTAAGATAAACAACTTGACCATAACAATCATTGATTCCACCTTTAATCTTCATTAGATAACAATAACTTAACATCATAAGGATATCCCAAGTCCTTATCTTCAAGACAAATCCATTTGACTTTTATAAACTCGTTCTGCTATGAAAACTATGAATAGAACCTTCGTATCCCTTGCAGGAATTTTCTGTCTTTTCCCAATCTTTTCTTCCTGTATGCAATCCCAAGAGATGAGTACCAACCCAAGATCAGATGCTGAGGATGCACAACAAACGGACACCCTTGAATCTTCGGCTGAAACACCGACAAATATCATTTTCTTGATTGGAGATGGCATGGGTACTTCCCAAGTCAGCGCTGCCTACTTTTATGGCGAGGAAGGTACACAGCCCAATTTCTCTCGATTTCCTATCCTAGGCCTGATCAATACTACCTCAGGATCTGACCGCATCACGGATTCCGGTGCAGGAGCGACCGCCTTTTCCATAGGGCAAAAATCATATAATGGCGCCATAGGAGTCGATATGCAAGGCGAATCCGTACAGACGATTAATGAGCATTTAGAAGACCAAGGATGGCAAAGTGGGGTGATCTCCACATCGGGAATCACCCATGCTACCCCAGCCTCATTTTATGCCCATGTAGCTAAGCGAAGTCAGCAATATGATATTGCAAAAGACTTGGTATACAGTAACATCTCGTTTTTTGCAGGAGGTGGACAAAAATGGTTTACAAATAGACCCGACTCGATAAATTTTATTGACTCCCTCACCCATTATGGATTTTCTATAGGAATGGATAGCCTTGGTAGTGCTAATCATAGCAATAAAGTGGGTTACTTGCTCGCACACGACGGTCTTCCTGCCAAACATGAAGGACGCGATGATTTTCTGCCGAATGCGACGGCAGAGGCACTCAAATACTTTGGACAATCGGACGAACCGTTTTTCCTTATGGTGGAGGGGTCGCAGATTGATTGGGGTGGACATGCAAATAACGGAGACTATGTCATTCAAGAAGTATTGGATTTTGATAAAACCATAGGCGTTGCCCTCGACTACGCAGAAAAGCATGGCAACACCCTTGTTGTTGTTACCGCTGACCATGAAACTGGAGGTTTTTCGCTATCGGGAGATGGCAAATCCAAGACAGGCTATGGAGAGATAAGCCCTACATTTTCGACAGGTGGACACACTGCAACATTGATACCCGTTTTTGCCTTTGGACCAGGTGCTAACCATTTTGGAGGAGTCTATGAAAACACGGCTATATTTTCGAAGTTCTTTGAAGCCCTTGGCCAATAGTTTTTCTTGCCCTCTGTATATTTGATTAGTAATACACTTTTATGAAAAAATTAGCTATCCTGCTTTTATCTGCTGGTATCCTATCTTCCTGTGGCTCTAAAACAACCTTTGACATTGTGGAAGATGAGTTTGGTGGAGCGAATAAAGAGCTCGGAAGTCATGACGTGGGTGACTCGTTATCAATCATCTATACTGTAAACAATACAGGAGAGAACAATCTCTTGATTCAGCGTGTAGAACCCGGTTGTTCATGCACGGTAGGAACATTTACAGAGGACCCTATCGAACCAGGACAGTCAGGAGAAATCATGCTCAATTACAACGTCGTTTTACCCAATGATAGTTTTCAAAAAACCGCGGAGGTCTTTGCCAATGTGGAGGGTGGAATGTTTGAGATAAGCTTCAAAGGCTACGGTATATCATCTGATGAAGACAATACAATGGGTATGACAGTTGAAGAGTTACAGGACTCCTCTATGCTCAATGACACGATTGAAGCTATCCAATAATTAATCAAAACATAAAATCAAACCATGAATTTTGGCGATCCTACATTTTCAATAATCATCTTTGCCATGATCGGTGTATTCTACTTTTTTATGATACGCCCTCAACAAAAAAAGGCGAAACAAGAAGAACGCTTTGTTGACGAGTTGAGCAAAGGACAGAAAGTCGTAACAAGCACAGGCATCCATGGCAAAGTGGTGAGTCTTGATAAGGACAAAGGCACGATGAAGCTGGAGATTGATAGCAACACGTCGATCAAAATTGATCGGATTGCCATCTCGATGGAGCTAACCCAGAAGCACTACAGCAAGTAGTCAAACAATTCTTCTCCCAAATCTTGAAGACAAATAGTACCTTTATACTATGCCTTTGCGTATCGCATTAACCGGAGGAATTGGAAGCGGCAAGACATATGTCGCTGATTTGTTTGCTGAACAGGGTGTACCTGTTTACAAGGCAGATAATGAGGCAAAGCGTCTGCTCAACGAAGATGATGCCCTCCGTAGACAAGTCATCCAACACTTTGGATGGGAATGCTACAGCCAGGGAAGTCTCAATAGAAGTCACCTTGCAAGCTTGGTATTTAACAATGCAGCCAATCTGAAAAAGCTTAATGATATCGTCCATCCCGCAGTGGGTCGCGATTCAGAAAAGTGGTTTGCACAACAAAATGACCATCCATACGCAATTAAGGAGGCAGCACTCATTTTTGAAACCGAACAACAAGGAAAGTTCGATCGAGTAATCCTTGTGCATGCTCCCAAAGACGTTCGCCTTCTCCGAGTGATGCAGCGTGATAATGTATCCAAAGAAACAGTAGAAGCTCGCATGGCGCATCAGTTGAGCGATGAAGAAAAGATGGCGCAGTCTCACATGATTATCAATAACGATGGTCATCAAGACATGAGGCACTGGGTGTCGAAGATGCATCAGTTTTTCTCTGAAACCGTGGCTGGATGAACAAAACGATAGGTATCCTAGGAGGAGGACAACTGGGTCGCATGCTCTTCCAACAAGCCACAAACTACCCTATTACTCTTAAATTTCTTGATAAGGATATCAATGGACCTTGCGGCAGCATATGTCGAGATGTTGTACAAGGTGATCCAATGAATTACGAGGATGTACTTGCCTTTGGACGAACATGTGAATTAGTAAGTATCGAAATTGAGGCGGTCAATACCCAAGCGCTTAGAAAACTTCAAGAAGAAGGTATAACGGTCATCCCAAGTCCAGATGCCATTGAAAAAATTCGCGACAAAGGCCTACAAAAGCAATGTTACACTAAGCATGGTATTCCTACTATGCCCTACGAAATCATAGAGGCAAGCGAGCCTACCGACCTTCCCTTCAAGATGCCTTTCGTGCAAAAACTGCGACAAGGAGGCTATGATGGTAAAGGGGTCCAAGTCTTTACCCAAAAAGAGGACTTAACCAATTGGTTTACTGAACCGTCGTTAGTCGAAGAGGGTGCCAAGATTCATACTGAAATCGCAGTAATCGTTGGACGAACTCCTTCTGGTCATTCCATTGCACTTCCGGAATGCGAAATGGTCTTCGACCCCGTCTACAACCTAGTCAGTCATCTTCAAATGCCCTCAAGTCTAGATAAATCCATACAAGAAGAGGCTCGACAATTAGCTCTGCGAGTTGTAGAAGCGCTTGATAGCCCTGGTATTTTTGCTGTAGAGATGTTTCTCTTAGAAGACGGTCGCCTTGTGGTAAATGAAACGGCCCCTCGTACGCACAACTCAGGACATGCCACAATCGAATCCTTGAGTCTATCGCAGTTTGAATTGCACTTGCGCGTTTTGCTCGACCTATCGCTACCAACGATACGGATCAATGCGCCGGCAATCATGGTCAACGTGATTGGAAGTGGTGAAGCAGGTACGGCCCAAATCACTGGACTAGAAGAACTCAGCGCTATTCCTGATCTTCATTTGCATTGGTATGGAAAAATTATATCCAAACCCGGAAGAAAAATGGGTCATGTTACGATCCTTAATCCTGAAAATGTAAATCAGCTCGTCGAAAACGTGCTTAATACATTACGCGTAACAGGAGAGTAAACCTTACTTAAGGTGACCAACAATAGCTTTGTATAACTCATCGGGCGAGATGTTGTATTCCAACTTGCCTTCATGGGCGATAGATATAGCCCCTGTCTCTTCAGATACAATAAGGCAGACGGCATCGCTCCGCTCGGATACCCCGACTGCTGCTCTGTGGCGAATCCCTAAATAATCAGGTTCTATCGATTTATTGGTGACCGGGAGTGTGCAGCGCGCAGCTCGAATACGCCCTTCGAAAAGAACTACCGCCCCATCATGCAAGGCACTATTTTTTGTAAAAATGGATTCTAACAAAGAATGAGATACCACAGCATCAATTGGGACGCCAGTTTCTTCTACAAAGTTTATCGGACTACCTTTTTCAAGGCAAATCAGCGCACCCGTCTTATGCTCCGCCATTCGTTTCATGGCTTGAACCACTTCAACTAAGGCTTTATCCATGCCATCTGACTCATCCTTTGCAACGTACTTACGCCACAATCTATTCTCTGAAAACTGTCGTCCACGGCCTAAGAACAATAAAAACTGACGCAACTCAGGTTGAAACAAAATGATAAAGGCGATCACTCCTAACCCAAGGAATTGCCTTAAAATGGCATCGAGAAGCCGCATATCTAAGAACCGAATAACAGTCCAAAAGGCATATATACTCAGCACCCCTAGAAAAAGATTTATGGCGATGGAACCACGCAGTAACTTATAAACTTGATAGACTAGAAGTGCTGTAATACCAAGATCAAGTAGGTCAATCCAACGGAGAGTAAACCACCCAAAATCATATAATTCTTGGTATTGCAAGGCTAGCATTTATCTAAACTACTTTTTTTTTAACGAATGCATCAGTTCAATAGCCTCTACTGCGGGTCGAACATCATGACACCGAAGCATTGTTGCTCCTTTAGTCAATGCCAGGGTATGAAGGACAGTAGTTCCATTGAGTGCCTGGGTTGAGTCAATTGACAGTGTTTTGGTGATCATAGACTTTCGAGACACCCCCACGCATATAGGGTAATCTAAACGTTCTTTGATGGTATCAAGTGAATCAAGCAAGGTGAAATTTTGAGATAAAGTCTTACCAAATCCGAAACCAACATCCATAATGACGTCTCTAATTCCTGCCGTGTGGGCCTGATCAATCAATTGCTGTAAACGCCCAACTACATCCGACACGACATCGATTGTATCATCTAAATCAACTTGCATTGTCTTTGGTGTTCCCGGCATATCCATTAGAATATAGGGCACCTTGGCTTCTGCCACTACCTTATGCATATCATCATCGTAGTGCCCCCCACTGATGTCGTTGATGATATCGACCCAGCCCTTGTCTAATGCCTTTGCCGCTGTCGCAGCATGCAACGTATCCAAACTAATCAATACCCTTTCTCTTGATGATTGCAATTCAGATAAAACATCACTTATTCTAGACCACTCCTCTTCATGGGATACTATAGAGGCCCCTGGACGACTACTCATTCCTCCAATGTCTAAGGCCCAAGCTCCCTCATCAATCATCCCATTAGCCTTATCTACGATTTTATCGATCGACATACTGCGCGAATCAGCGTAAAAGCTATCAGGCGTCACATTAAGAATTCCCAATACGACTGGGCCCTCTATGGTAACAGACCTTCCGTTGATATCAAAACATTGAGATGAGAAGGGCAGTGAAGATTTCAAGGTATATTTGTTCTATGGATTTGACCAAAGATACATCAAGTCAATTCGATGCGGTGGTTTCGAAATGTCGGAAGATTTTTTCGCTCAAAACAAAAGACTATGGCACATCATGGCGTGTTATGCGAACGGCTACCCTGACCGACCAACTGTATATCAAGGCTAAACGCATCCGAACGATTGAAGAAACGGGAACCCACCTTGTTGAGGAGGGCGTATATGAAGAATGGATGGCTATGGTCAACTATGCGATAATGGCAATCATTCAGCATAACCAAAACGACGAAGATTTAGAGCTTAAAGAAGCTCATGCTCTAGCGCTCTACGATTCAACAATAGCTGGAGTAAAAGATCTTATGATGCGGAAAAACCATGATTATGGAGAAGCATGGAGAGACATGCGTATTTCATCCTACACGGACATGGTATTAACTAAACTTCAACGCTTACGACAAATTGAAGATAATCAGGGGTCAACCAAGATTAGCGAGGGGCCTGAAGGGCACTATTCTGACATCGCTAACTACTCTATTTTTGCCTTGATTCGCATGGATGAGGAAGCATAAGTCCATCCCGTTGTTTTCACATTCTTTTACATTATCTCCACAATTCAGCCACTCTTTCAATCGTATTTTTAACCCATGATAGCTGATATTATCTTTCTCGCTACTCCAAGTCCGGATCAGTCAACCTTTGGTATCGTGCTTAAGATTTTTGGTGGCTGCGCCTTGTTTGCTGTTTTAGCTACGGCAATTTACTCCTACTGGATGGCAAAAAAGTCATCTATCGAATTTGACCAGGACAACACAAAGGCCAAAGCGCTTAACCTTACATCACTCTTTTTGCGATTCTTTCTTGCGAGCCTTCTCGTTTTTTCAGGTGCGGTAAAGATTATCGACCCCTTGGGCACGTCGTATAAAATGCAGGATTACTATACAGCATTTGATGCACAAATGAGCGAGGCCTATCTAGTAGAACATGGCGAGGCTCCACCCAATGATATCTGGTACACTCAATTATTGAGTGGCCTCAAGGCAATCAGTGTACCGACCGCTGTCTTTATGGTTGTACTTGAAGTGGTCTTGGGCGTGCTTCTATTCCTTGGGATCTACAAGCGAAGTGTAATACCCATAACAGCAGCCATGCTCGTATTCTTCACCTTCTTAACAGGATACACAGCACAAACTGGCGAACCATCAGACTGCGGCTGCTTTGGAGACTTCATCAAACTCAGACCAATTGACTCTTTTTACAAGGATATCATCCTATGCATAGCCATTGCTTCTTTATGGATACTTTCCTCAAGAATCAAACCGATAATTGAGCGCAGCCTCGACCAGCGAGTTACTCTGATCAGTGTTAGTGCGATTTGCCTTCTTTTTGCCTTTTCCAATTACATGTTTGGGTTACCTGTGGTTGATTTTAGACCTTACAAAGTTGGAAACAACATTGGTGAAAAGACACAGAGTATTCCCGACGAATACAGCTATGGATTTGGTTATAAAAACAAAGCATCGGGAGAAGAAGTATTTCTAACCGACGATGAGTTTGCCAGCGAATGGGAGGCCTACAGCGATACTACGCAATGGACCTTCCTCAGTCGTCAAGAGAAACTTGTAAAAGAAGGTGTTCCGGCAGAACTCGATTTTTCAGTCTTAGATTCTGCAGGAAATGATCTTGCTCAAGAACACTTCAGTTATGAAGGAGTCACCTTGTGGGTTGTTTCAGGAGACCCCGTAAAGGCAGGAAAAAAGCGTTGGGAGGAACTCAACCAACTTGCCGATTGGGCTAGTAACAGTGGGTATAGAATGCACGCCTATCTCGAATGTGGTGCTCAAAGCCCTCTCGAAGTGGTCCAAGCTATTGAAGACCAACATAATCTATCCTTGCAGTTTCCTAGCTATGCATCTGATGGTAAAGTGCTAAAAACAGCGATTCGTGCCAATCCAGGACTTATTATACTCAGAGATGGCGTCGTACTCGCTAAGTATCACCATACAAGCTATCCCACAACCAAGGATTTAGAAACGCTCTTGAAGTAAATCAGCACTAACTATGAAAGCTCAACACATCATCCCCATTGTTTTCCTTGGCTTCGCTTTAATTACCTCGTGCAAGGAGAATAAGAACCGTGGCGAGGACGCAGTCGCAAGCAGCACCGCCGATTCATCCCTCTACCCCATCGGAACCAACCTCAGAGAAATGATATTTTCTAGGCCAGCTTCCTATGACACAGCCTATGTTTATGCCCATAAGGACCTAGGAAAAGATACTGTGTTAAGAGAAGAATTCATCAATGGAGGGTGGGAAAAATATGATTCGAAAGAGTGGACCTTTGACACAACAGTATCTTTTCAAAACAGCGATGAGATTCCAGCACAACTCTATCTCCCGCTATCGGATGAGTTCGGCGTAAACAAGCTTGTTGAGCATTTATATGCTGATCGTCTTACATGCATTGTTGTCGCACCGAGTTTCCGTACGCAAGATGAAGGTTATTGGCTACTTGCCGAGCAATACCATCAATGGGCCAAAAACAATGGAATACAAGTGGTGGCATATGTCGACAACTCTGTAGTAGACCCCTTTGAAATGAGCGATGCACTAGGACTCAGCCTTCCGATTAACTTCACACACCGCGATTTCCTCTATCCCTTAATCGACAGTGAATTGGGTATGATTGTTTTGAGCTATGGAGTCATCATTGATAAGATCGCTAAAGAAGACTTTCCGGACCTCATCACCTTTGAAGAAAAGGTCAATCAATGGAGAAGTCCGTCTTAAATCAAGAGCCTTGTACTTCTTTTTTTCTCATTGGCTTTATGGCCTCGGGAAAGTCGTCCTATGGACGTAAAGCAGCAAAACGTTTAGCATTACCATTTATCGATTTAGATTCTGCTATTGAAGAGGCAGTGGGCATGAGCATTCCAGAGCTTTTCCAAAAACAAGGAGAAGAAGCCTTTCGTACCACTGAACGAGAAACTCTTAAACACCTACTTCCCCATCCGGGTATCATTAGTTTAGGCGGTGGAACCGTTTGCAGCGAAGGGATATGGCCTCTGCTCAAGGCAAATGGAATTACAATATTTCTAGACATGCCTTTTGAGCAATGCCTAGGTCGTCTCAGAACATCAAAAAAAGCTCGACCCCTTGCGGAAAATCTCCAAGACAAAACAGCTATAGAGAAACTGCGAGCTCTGTATGAGAAGCGACGAGCAATCTATACGCTCGCCGATCATAAGATTTCCTTTCCATATGACCATTCCGTATTGGCTACTAAGATCTCATCTTGGATGAAAGCATAGCTCAATATTTTTGTAGACGGTGGTGATTTACTGCAACCAAACGCTATGCACCTCGTCCTTACTACACTCCACTTCAATATGCTCTCGTATCGTGGTATTTAACGATAATCCCACGTAATCTGAATGGATAGGAAAACGCTTATGACGTCGTTCCACCAAGACTGCCGTCCGAATGGACTTCACCGGAGTATTATGAAGGATACTTAGTGCATAAAATAATGTCTTCCCGCTATTGGAAACATCATCGACGCAGAGCACCGATTGGTTTTCCAAATCAGATAAGGAGCATGAACAGCTGACCGGACTCGATAAGGGGTTGGCTTTATTTAGCGTTATGACCCCAGAAAGTTTGGCGGCATTACGAATGGAATTTAATGCATCGCAAAGTTCCTTGGCTAGTGTAGCTCCCGCCTTTGAAACCCCTAATACATGAATCGCCTCTTCCTCATGGTGATCTTCCCAAATTTGATAGGCCAACCGCATAATCTTTTTGGTTATCTGGCTTCGATCTAAAATTTGATGAGACGACGAGGATGTAGACTTCATAACTCGAATGTATAGAATAAAGGTAAAATCACAAGGATAAAATAATAATGCTTCGGTAATGGCAAGACATACACTATCTTTAGAAGGCCTGTTGTTAAAGACCGTAGATTATGGAACCGATACAAATCATTCAGATCCTAGCCTTCCTTTTACTGACGACCTTAGCCTTTGTGGTAAGCGGTAAGAAATACGTCGCGATTTACCGAAATATATCCATGGGTAAGGCAGAGGATTCTGCGCCGGACCGAGGATTACGTTGGAAGAACATGATCCGTATTGCCTTAGGGCAGGGAAAGATGTTTGCCAACTTACCGGCAGCCATTCTTCATTTATGTGTCTATGTGGCCTTTGTATTTACTCAAATAGAGTTGATTGAAATCTTCGCAGATGGAATAACCGGAAGCCACCGACTGTTGTACAACGGCATTCAGTATTCATGGTTTACAGGTCTTTATACCGCGATCATCTCAACGATTGAAGTCCTATCCCTTCTTGCCCTCATCGCCACCTTTTTCTTTCTTGCGCGTAGGAACATGCTTTCCATACCGCGATTTAGAAAAGCGGAAATGGAAGGTTGGCCGCACCGAGATGCGAATATCATTCTGTACTGGGAAATCGTATTAGTCACTTGTATTTTTCTAATGAATGGAGCGGATGCCGCCCTTCATCCAAATGAATATGGATTTATCCTCTCCTCAAACTTAGGCCCCGCATTACTTGGAGGGCTTAGCGAGGATACCTTACATCTTCTTGAACGAATTGGATGGTGGGGCCATATCACAGGAGTCCTTGGATTTTTGATCTACCTACCCTACTCTAAGCACCTGCATATTCTTCTTGCCTTTCCCAATACCTTTTATGCCCGCCAAAAACCAGCAGGTCAAATTGATAATCTTGAAAGTGTCACACAGGAAATCAAGTTAATGATGAATCCTGATACCGCATTTGCTGCGGCAGATCCCAATGCCGAAATTCCCACATTTGGAGCAAAAGATGTAGGAGATCTCACTTGGAAAAACCTCCTCGATGCGTATTCATGCACAGAGTGTGGCCGTTGCACCGATCAATGTCCAGCCAACTTAACAGGAAAAAAACTCTCTCCTCGAAAAGTCATGATGGACACTCGAGATCGCATGGAAGAGCTAGCCGCCTTTCGCAAAACGTCTGGAGAAAATCATGATGGCAAGAGTCTTTTATCGGATGAGTATGTCAGCGTTGAAGAATTGCGTGCTTGTACGACATGTAATGCATGCGTAGAAGCCTGCCCAGTAATGATCAATCCCCTGGATATCATCATTCAAATGAGAAGAAACTTGATTTTGGAGCAATCCAATTCACCAGAAGAATGGAATGCCCTTTTCAATAGTATTGAGAACAGCAACGCCGCATGGGCCTTCCCTGCTAGCGATCGACTAAAATGGACAGAAAACTAAATCTGAGTAAACAAACAAGCATATGGAACTACAGGTAAAAACTATGGCTCAATTGACGGCAGAAGGTCAATCCGTAGACGTGCTCTTTTGGGTAGGATGTGCCGGAAGTTTTGATGATAGAGCGAAAAAAATCACGAGAGCCTTTGCCAAAATCCTCCAGCATTGCGAGGTCAATTTTGCGGTCCTTGGCAGTGAGGAAGGATGTACGGGAGACCCGGCCAAACGAGCGGGTAACGAGTTTGCCTTTCAAATGGCCGCTCATATGAATATTGAAATACTCAATGGATACGGCGTAAAAAACATTGTAACCACCTGCCCTCACTGTTTTAACATTCTAAAGAATGAATATCCCGGTCTTGGTGGAAATTATGAGGTGATGCACCACACGACCTTCTTACAAAACCTCATCAATGAAGGGCGTATCAAGCTGACTGATGCCGATGTCTTTAAAGGGCGTAGAATTACGTATCACGATTCTTGTTATCTCGGAAGAGCTAATGGTATCTACGAAGCACCCCGTGAAGTCCTTGCACAACTTGATGCAGAACTCGTTGAAATGAAGAGCTGTAAATCCAAAGGGCTATGCTGTGGAGCAGGAGGTGCCCAGATGTGGAAGGAAGATGAGCCTGGAGAAGAGCGCATTAATACTCGTAGAAGCCGCGAAATGGCTGATACTAAAGCAGACATCGTGGCAGCAAATTGCCCTTTTTGCATGACCATGCTTCGCGATGGTGTAAGCAAACAAAACCTTGAAGGGGAAATGCATGTTTTTGATCTAGCGGAACTCGTCGCCGCTGGACAAGGAATTCAAGATATAAACCTAGACTAAAATGGCATTACAAGTAGGTATTGTAGGACTTCCCAATGTTGGGAAATCAACTCTATTCAACACATTAACAGAAAGCATTAACGCTCAGGCGGCGAATTATCCATTCTGTACTATTGAACCTAACCAAGGGACAATCACCGTTCCCGATAAGCGGTTGGACAAATTAGAAGAATTAGTAAGCCCACAGAAAGTAATCCCTACTACGGTTGAGCTCGTCGATATAGCCGGACTCGTAAAAGGAGCCAGCAAAGGCGAAGGACTGGGTAATCAATTTCTAGCCAATATTCGAAGCGTCGATGCCATCGTTCATGTGCTTCGATGTTTTGAGGATGAAAATGTCGTACATGTGGACGGATCTGTAGATCCCGTTCGCGATAAAGAAATCATTGATACCGAACTGCAGTTAAAGGATTTGGAGTCGGTGGAGAAAAGGCTTGAAAAGCATCGCAAAGCTGCTAAAGGCAACAACAAAGAGGAAATGCGCGGCGTAGAAATCATGGAGGGCCTTAAGGCGCATCTCGAGGAGGGCAAGAACCTTCGTGAGTTTTCTATAGATGCTGATGATTTTGCTAAGTATGTCGCTGAAATGAGCTTACTGACCTTTAAGCCCGTACTGTACGCCTGTAACGTTGATGAAGGCTCAGCTGCAGAAGGCAACGCCTTCGTGGATAGCATTCGGCCTATTGCCTCTGCTGAAGGAGCAGAATTGCTTGTCATCTCAGCAAAGATCGAGTCAGACATCGTACAGATGGATAAGGAAGATCAACTGGAGTTTTTAGAAGACCTCGGGCTTAAAGAATCCGGAATGGATCGTCTCATTCATGGGGCCTACCAATTGCTCAAACTAGAAACCTACTTTACCGCGGGCGAAAAAGAAGTTCGTGCCTGGACAATCCGAAGAGGTACAAAAGCACCACAGGCTGCAGGTGTTATCCATACAGACTTTGAAAAAGGGTTTATTCGCGCAGAAGTTATCTCCTTCGAGGATTATGAAAAGCATGGATCAGAAGCCGCAGTAAAAGAGGCCGGAAGGTTCCGAATTGAAGGAAAAGAGTATGTCGTGCAAGATGGAGATGTAATGCATTTCCGATTTAATGTCTAATCATTCTGTGAGAAAGTATTTGTTTAGGATGGTCTTTGCGATGGCATGCATGATGCCATGGTCCGCACAAAGCCAGTGTTTTCCAAAACAATACATCGATCCATTGTATGGAATATCCCAAAATGCTGCCATTCAGTACGGCGCAGCAGATCCCTACGATATTCTCGGTCTATCCATCAACCAAAATCTATTCCTTGATTTGTATACGCCAGTTGGAGACACCCTCTCTAATCGACCCACCATAGTCTTTGCCTTTGGCGGAGGGTTTATCATTGGCTCAAGAAACCAACCCGACCTTCCCCGACTCAGAGATTATTACGTGCCTAGGGGATATAATCTAGCAACCATTGATTATCGATTAGGATTTAACGTAACCAGCGGAGGAAGTGCACTGAGAGCGGTCTATCGGGGAGTGCAGGATATGCGTGCGGCCCTTCGCTTTCTCGCTGAAAATTGCGACCAATATGCCATTGATACAAATCATATCGTGCTTATGGGATCGAGCGCAGGTTCCTTTATCAGTCTTCATCATGCCTATATGGACGAAAATGAACGACCCGCAGAAACCTTTGGAATTCCAGGAGAAAACCAAGACTTAGGATGCGCGGATTGCTCAGGTAACAACGCCTACAATAATCAATATGTCAGACCTATGGCTGTAATCAACCGTTGGGGTGCCATGGGAGACACCAATTGGATTGAACCCACGCTTAGAGATAGTATTCCGTTGATTTCCTTTCATGGCACCAATGACAACGTCGTTCCTTTCGGTACAGGATATCCTTTTAGCATTCCTCTATTCCCCCCTGTCTATGGAAGTTCGGTAATTCACCAACGCCTAGAGAATCTTGGAGTGCATAACCAGTTTATTCCACTTCAGGGAGCTGGACACGAGCCCGAGTTGCTACAACCCCGATGGGACGACACCATTTTCAAGTACACCACTCCATTCCTCTACGACATGCTAAAGCCTGATGCTCCAGAGATTATAGGTGCTGCAACCGCATGCCAAGGGGATACCGTAGAATATCCTATCTCCTACGATCTGTCAACGGAACTTTGTGTTGAAGTTTCTGGAGGAACCTTGCTATCCCAAGACAGTAACAGCATACAAGTTCAGTGGTCAGATACTGCCTCGTCAGGAAACATAATCTTGGCATCGCGTAACGACTTACTTGCCTATGATTCGACGGTTCTCAGTGTTTCACTCGGCCCCCTACCCCAAGGAGGAGGAATAACCTATACTGGCGATGACGGACTGTTTTTGTTCTTTTCAAACATTCAAGACTCAGTCTCTCAGAGTGCATGGAATTTTGGAGACAATGACAGCTGTGGTTGCATCAACCCCGCACATCAATACCAAGACACAGGCCGCTACGATGTCATGCTTACCTTGACCAATGGCTATTGCTCGATTCAATATGACACCACAATCATTTCAAACCTCTGTCCAGTAGCTAGCTTCAATGCGACAACTGTAGATAGTAGCCTTATCATTCAGAATCAGACTCAATATGCTGATCAATGGATATGGTCTTATGGTGATGGAATAATTGACACCTCTCAAGCGCCATTTCATACCTACCAAGATGAAGGAAATTATCTAGTTCAGGTCATTGCAAGTAATGACTTCTGCCATGATACGGTTTCGCAATGGATCATGATTGACTTTTGCCCAATAACAGATTTTACCGTTTCATCGGACGATCTAGCCGTTACCCTCGAAAGTACCAGCCTTTACGCCGATGTACTCTTTTGGAGCCCTGGTTTTGGTAGCGAGGTGTTTAGCAGTGAAATCCTAAACCTTACCTTTCCGGATACTGGAACATATACCATTCAACTCATTGCATACAATGATCAAGGCTGCAGCGACACCATGTGGCAGAATGTTTTACTGTCCCTACCCACAAGTTTAACAGAAGGTAATGCGATACAAGGCAAGGAGATTATTTTAGACTACCAGCGAGTTTTTATCCATGACAATGCCTCAGTAACCTGGGCGGCTATCGATGGAAAAAAAGTAGGAAGTAAACTTGAAGATTATCACCAGTTGTCGCCCGGCATTTACCTCTTTATTCAGACTACAGGTTATGCGACAGACACGGTGCAACGAGTCGTAAAATTCTAATTGGATTCGTAGGTAAGATTAATAGTAATCGATGCCGTCTTCTCTTTATCTGCTGTGTTAAAGGATCCACCCCAAGAATAGTCTTCATCGGAGTATTGCCCTGTTATCTGAAAGACACCCATTCGAGCATCACGTAATGCTCCAAGTTCACCCCCCGACTGTGTAGCAATAATCTCAGCACGTTCTTTCGCGTCTTCAGTAGCTTTTTTAATCATCTCATGCTTTAAATCGGCTAACTTGGTATAGTAATATCTTGGGGAGTACATATTGATTCGAATACCCTTGTCTAGCACATCCGATATCTTTCGAGAAACCTTTTCAACGTAGGCCACTTCATTAGATCGGATTTCAAACTCCTGCCTCAATCTAAAATAGGGCTCATACCCAATGAATTTTCCAGTATCGTTGTATATACTCCTATCCAATTCTGAATATGTTGCTGCCTGAAATGTTATCTCCGAGGCAGGAATACCTAATTCAATAAGAAAGGATTCCAATTCATCTTTTTGTCGACTTGATTCGGCAAAACCTAACTGTAAATCATCGTTTTCTACAGAGAAATACCCTTCTAATACAATAAGGTCAGCCGTAAAATCCTGACTTCCTAACCCCTTGACAGCGATGGAACCTTCAGGTCTTCCTTTGTTTTCTACACCCTTTCCTAAATAGTAGGAACCCCATACAATACCTACACATAACAACAATGAGGTAATGACTTTCGAAATGAGTGCATGTTTGCTTTCCATAATTGAGTATTTGGTAGTGTAAAAGTATCCTTTATTTATTCGCCCTGAAGGAACTCCTTCATCTGCTTAACGATGTGCTCGATCTCTGTATTGCCGAAATCTTGGCATAAAAAATAACTCTCAAAGGCTGACGGCGGCAGATAGACTCCACAAGCCAACATAAAATGAAACAACTGATTAAACTTGTCTAAGTCAGCAGCCGAAGCATCTGAAGCATTCTTTACTTCATCAACTCCAAAATGAATACTCATCATCGAGCCCATTTGATTAACTGCGTAAGGCCCCTCTAGATATTCATCGAGCACTGCACGCAAGGCATCTGCAAGTGCTGATGTATTGTGCTCCAAAGAGGAATAAATCGAAGGATTCGAATCCAGGTGCTTTAACGTGGCTAAGCCAGAGGCCACTGCAATTGGATTACCACTGAGGGTTCCCGCTTGATATACTGGCCCTGCAGGTGCAAGGTGCTGCATGATATCCATGCGCCCACCAAAGGCTCCTACGGGTAGTCCACCACCGATTACCTTACCATACGTCACTAAATCCGGCTGAATCCCATAGAGCTCTGCCGCACCACCTCGTGCGAGACGAAATCCCGTCATGACCTCATCAAAAATCAGCAAGACTCCATAGTGATCGCATAGCGCTCGCAGTCCCTTTAAAAAGTCCACTTGCCCCGGAATACATCCTGAGTTACCCGCAACAGGCTCGATAATGACCGCCGCCATATCGTTGCCATGTTCATTGAAAATCTTAGTCACTCCCTCTAAGTCGTTATACTCAGCAACTAGTGTATCCTGAGTTGCTCCTTGAGGCACACCAGCACTCCCGGGTATACCAAAGCTTAGGAGCCCAGAACCAGCTTTCACTAAAAAAGGATCAGCATGGCCATGATAGTTTCCCGCAAACTTGATAAACTTCGACTTCCCAGTAAAGCCACGAGCAAGGCGTAAACAACTCATACAAGCCTCTGTCCCCGAACTCACTAAGCGCACCTGATCTACAAAATCCACCATCGAAGTGATTTGCTTGGCCATATGAAACTCAGCTTCTGTAGGTGTGCCATAGGACTGACCAAGATTAAGTTGTTCTTGTATGGCTTCTATGATTGGAGGAAAGGCATGCCCCAAGACCATTGGTCCCCAACTGTTGATCATATCAATGTATCGATTACCATCTACATCATAGAGATAGGTCCCCTTGGCATGATCCATAAAGACAGGACTTCCACCAACTGCTCCAAAGGCGCGAACTGGAGAGTTTACACCCCCAGGTATTAAGGCCTTGGACTTCTCAAAAAGACGCTGACTCTGAAGGGTTGAATACGTTGTGGGATTCATAAAAAATTGTTGTCGTTATTTGTTTTGAATATACTTAGCTGCCTCCACCGCAAAATAGGTAGCTATGAGAGAGGCACCTGCTCTTCGGATCGCATAGAGACTCTCCATAATGACCGCTTTACGATCAAGAAAACCGTTTGCACTAGCGGATGATATCATACTGTATTCTCCACTGACCTGATAGGCCGCCACAGGAACATCAAAATGCGTTTCAAGATCTCTTATCACATCGAGATACATACCACCCGGTTTAACCATGATAAAGTCTGCGCCTTCTTCAACATCCTGGCGAGCCTCACGAAGGGCTTCTTTGGCGTTGCGGAAGTCCATCTGATACGTCTTCTTGTCACCAAAACCGGGCGCGGAGTCGAGCGCATCGCGGAAAGGTCCGTACAGGTTACTCGCGTATTTTGCCGTGTAAGCTAAAATCCCTACCTCATGGTATCCATGACCATTTAGGCATTCACGCAGGGAGCCAATACGGCCATCCATCATATCCGAAGGAGCCACCCAATCAGCCCCTGCCTCTACATGAGATAAAGCCATAGCACATAATACCTCTACCGTGGCATCATTAACAATCGTACCATCAACAACGATGCCATCATGGCCATAGGAAGAGCAAGGGTCTAAGGCTACGTCGGTCATCACTACCATGTCAGGAAAAGCACTCTTTATATGACGAATCCCCTGTTGCATGAGCCCGTCGGGATTTAAGGCCTCTGTTCCTGCATTATCCTTTAGATGTTCTTCGACTTGTGCAAAAAGCAAGACTTGGCGTATACCATGATCATAAGCCTCCTGTAGAAATGCATTAACGCGGTCTAATGTATAACGATAGACGCCCGGCATTGACGAGATCTCAGAAACATCATCCTCCCCTGGGATTAAAAAAATGGGAAGAAGAAGGTGACTCACACTGAGATGCGTTTCCGCCATAGCTTCGCGAATCGAAGGTGATTTACGTAGTATTCTATTTCGTTCAAAGGGATAGGACATAGAAGAAAATTTAGATTAAACCCATGCTTTCGGTTGATACAAAACGTCCATGAGCTTCGCCTCTGGACTCCCTGGCTCAGGATGAAGATCATAAGCCCATCGCACGGTTGGAGGCAATGACATAAAAATGGACTCTATTCGCCCATTTGACTTGAGACCAAACAAGGTACCCCGATCATGAATGAGGTTAAACTCAACATATCGTCCGCGACGAATCTCCTGCCATTTTTTCTGCTCAGGGGTGTAAGGCATGGATTGACGTTGTTCCACAATTGGCAGATAGGCAGGAAGAAATGCGTTACCCGCATCCTCTACAAAGGCTTGGTGGGCGCTGTTTGCCTCGATATTCTCGGATAAACGTAAATGATCGAAAAACAAGCCCCCTATTCCCCGCTGTTCTTTTCGATGATGGTTACGGAAATAGCGATCACACCAATCCTTGAACTTTGGGTAATGGGATGGATCATGACGATCGCAGGCATCTTTTAAGGTTTGGTGAAAATGTACGGCGTCCTCTTCAAATAGGTAATAGGGAGTAAGATCTGCTCCCCCTCCAAACCAACCGTCAACAATATTACTCTCCTTATCCATCAGTTGAAAGAATCGAAAGTTGGCATGCACCGTAGGAATCATAGGATTAATGGGGTGAATCACAAGCGATATACCTGTAGCATAGAATTCAGCAGCCGATTCAGGAACTTGATTTTTGATGACTTCCGGTGTCGTTCCGTGGACCGCGCTTACATTGACACCAGCTTTTTCAAACAGACGACCGCCGTCCATGATTCGGGTCCATCCACCACCTCCGCCATCGCGCTGCCATTGATCTTCCATGAAGACTGCCTCTCCATCTAGGGCTTCAAGGGCACGACAAATCTCGTCTTGAAGTGTGCGCACATAGCGCGCAAAGGATTCTTTGGGTGATTGATTTTTGGCTAACATCTTAAAAACTGTAGGACTTAACCGTATCCACAAAGGCTCGGACATGGTCTACCGGAATATTCGGGTGAATACCATGACCCAAGTTCACAATATGATGTAGGCCCTCAAACTCTTTGATGAGCGCTAACGTTTCTCGTTTTACTTCTGCCGGAGAACTGTGTAAGATACTTGGATCAAGTTTTCCTTGAAATACCATATCTGAGCCACATTGGGCCTCAGCCACCTCACGAGTCATCGTCCAAGTCAATCCAATGGCCGAAGGATCTAAGGCCGCAAAATCTTTTAAGGCAAACCACCCATCCTTAGCGTAAAGAATGGTAAAGACCTCCTCTTTGAGGGCAGCATTGATTCGAGCAATGTAGGGCAAGGACCACTTAGCATAGTGGTCAGGAGACAGAATACCCCCCCAGCTATCAAAGACCTGTACAACACTCACCCCAGCTGCGACTTGTTGTTTTAGAAAGGCTATACAGGCTTCTGTTACCACATCGAGCAACTTAGCAGCTGCCTCAGGATGGTTGAGGCAAAATGCCTTGGCCTTAGCAAAATTCTTTGAACCACTACCCTCTACCATGTAGCATAACAACGTCCATGGAGAACCACAAAAACCAATCAATGGAACTCGACCATTGAGATCATCAAGTGTCGCTTGAATACACGGCGTAGCATAGGTTAAAAACTCAGCACATGCCTCCAAGCTTAGGTTATCTACGTCAGCTGCGCTGGCAATCGGGTTAGGCAAGACAGGCCCCTTTCCTGGAACCATCTGTACCTCCATACCAAGACCTTGGGGGATAACCAAGATATCAGAGAACAGAATAGCCGCATCCACTCCAATCTGGTAAACTGGCATGTTCGTGATTTCGGCAACAAGTTCAGGCGTCTGAACTCGAGTAAAGAAGTCATATTTCGCTTTTAAGACTTGATAATCCGGCAGGTATCTACCTGCTTGACGCATAAACCAAATGGGCGGTCGTGACGTTTGCTCACGAGCTAGTTTACGCAGTAAAAGATCATTTTGAATTGTCATATCGTAGTGATTAGAATATCTAACAAACTTTGAATTTTGGGTCCGTCATTGGGAAAATATATCGTTCGAAAGCCGTGCTTCCATGCTGCCAAAGCGGTTTCTCGCCCCAAACAGTACATTGGAATGCTTGGATTATCTTTCAAAAGATGAACATTGTTTTTAAGAAGACTTTGTATACTTCGGGGACTGAGTGCTACAACACCATCATACACAATCGAAGGATCCACTACTGGTTCCCTTAAGACCGTTTGATAAGCTGTAACTACCGTTAAATCAATAGCATTTTGACTAGCATATTGCTCAATAAACGGCATGCGATGTGCACCGGCAAAGAAGACATAGGATTGGCTAGACTTTAGTGCTTTAGCGATTGACTCACTATCGGGATAAACCGATAAGGGTAAATGAGCATATTCACGCTCAAGAATCAGTTTGCTGGGTCCATCAATACATAGAATTTCTTTGGGACTTCCCATCATTTGGTCCATAGCAGGACCTAAAGCATATCGGCTTGTAATAATGAGCGATTTCCCATCAACATTTATTGGAGTATCAGAGACTATACCTTCAGCAGAGAGAGTGCGCACGAAGTCAACGTCTACCGCATTATGTTCAAGAAAATCTCTAACAAATTCTGAGGGCTCACGTCCATAGAGCAACTTCTTTTTACCTCTATTCTCATCAGGTGCTAGGGCTTGAACAACGCTTTGTACAATCGCTTCCTCTGCTTGATTACTGTCCATGAAGGATTGAAATTGAAAGGCTTTATTCTTGCCTTCTATAAAGCGTATACCTCGTATCGCATACCTCAAGTCATCATGCTTCACTTCGATTCCTAAAGGAACCGAGCACCCTGCTTCAATTGCCCGCATTGACGACCGCTCAATCGACACACAGGTTTCAGTTTGTAAGTGATTTAACTTCTGCCGAATCACTTCACACTGGGGGTGATCCTTTCGCATCACAACCGCTACACATCCTTGACCGGGTGCAGGCACCATCCATTCCAATACCTCTGCATCCTCAGGAAGCAGGTCGATGCGCTCAAGGCCAGACTTAGACAAAATTCCTCCAGCACTATCACGACATTTTTTTAGGCGAGTATCCATATTACCCCGCAGCTCTGCAATCCTTGATTCAGGATAACGTTGCTTCCACTGGCGAGCTCTTCGTGGACTTCCGGTCAAAACATCTCCATTTCCTTGACTTCCTGGAATAAAAACATCGCGATGATCATCGCGCCGCAGGCAAGCAACAAGGACCAAATTCTCCGGAGGCTGAGTAGGATAATCTTTCAAAGAGTGCACCGCAAGGTCGATTTCTCCATTAAGCAAGGCGTCATCAAGAGCCTTGGTGAAGACACCAACCGATCCAAAAGAATGGAGCGCAGTCGATGTGTCCTTATCACCCGCTGTTTGAATAACGCGAACAGCCTTGTGGTCTAACCCTAACCCATCACAAACACGATGTGCCTGCCATAAAGCTAGCGTACTTCCCCGACTCCCGACAATCATAAAGCCGCAGATTGAATATCCTCATCCATGTTCTGCGCAAGCGCATCCAGCCACAACTTTGCCACACAGACCTGAGGCTCAGCTTTTACCTTTGAAAAGAAGACATGGGCAAGAGAAGAACTACCATGTAATCCCTCATCCAATTCACCTTGCATCTCTATGCCATCCACTAAGTCTTTCGCGCGTCTTGCCTTGGACCAGCGTTGTAAAGCTTCCATGGCAGCATCAATGATATGATCATGATCACGTTGCGACATAGCCACTTGAGCATTATGAATGGCATTGTATGCTTCGGAAATGCTATCGACATCCATGACGTGAATACCCTCTTGAACCGATTGAACATTTGAGGGAATGCCTAGGTCATAGATATGACAATCAGAATGCAGAACTACCTCTTTAGTGAGCACAGGAACGGCGCTGTGTAATGCAAGGACTATGGCATCATAGGATGAGGCATTTTGCTCCCACGAAGTAAACGGTATCATTTCACAACCATAGCGCTCAGCAACTTCCTCAGCTTTTTCCGAGGTTCGATTAGCGACACTTACCTTGGCTTTTATTTCTTCTAGGCGCGACACATGATGGATCACTCGTTTGCCGATTTCTCCCGTACCTACAATTAAGATATTCTTGGGCGATTGAATCTTTAGGAGTTGAGCAGTGGCTAAGCTTACCGAATGGCTTCTAAACGTGAAAGGATCAATACGCTTCACCGTTCGACTGGTATGAATCCCAAGAGTTGCCACCTTTTCAAGAAGACCGCTAACACATCCGTATTCTTTTGCTAGAAAGAAAGATTTTCGAACTTGACCTGCTATCTCAGCGTCACCATAAATCTGAGATTCCATACCGGACATAACCCGAAGGAAGTAACGCATAGCGTCATTACCATGCTTAACCTCCATGGTCTCAGAAGCTGTATTTAACACGGATTTTATTCTTTGTTGAAGTAAATCAACTTGTTCACCATGTACTAAAAAAAGCCGTCGATTACACGTTTGCACTAACAGACCTGCACATTGTGTTTCCTTTAAATCCTTGGTGTAAAAAGCATTTACCTCTTCCTCGGATAAAGCAAGTTCTGTTCTGGTTTCGACATTAGCATTTTTAAAGCTGTGCTCAAAAAGTCTAATTTGTTGATCAATTACTTCAACCACATCCCTAATTTCGATGTTCATGGTACATTATGCAATGGTTCCAATAGGGCTTGCGTAATCTGTGTGTCATAAAAAAGTAACAAACAAGCAAATCATGAGTACATCCATGGAAAATGCAACCTCTGCAGCACTGATTATCAACTTAGGGTCACCAGCATCCACAAAGGTTTCTGATGTAAAAACATACCTCGGGGAATTCTTAATGGATGAAAACGTGATAGACTATCCCTATTTCCTTCGGGCCTTACTGGTAAAAGGAATCATTCTCAATGTTCGACCCAAGAAATCCGCTGAGGCATACGAGACGATTTGGTGGGACGAAGGCTCCCCGCTTATTGTGTTATCCGAACGATTGCAATCCCGTATGCAAGAGCAAATTGACACCCCTATTTTTCTTGCGATGCGCTATGCCAATCCATCGATTCCTGGCACATTAAATGCCATGCGAGAAGCCATGCCAAACTTGAAAAAGATTTTTGTTATCCCACTCTACCCTCACTATGCCATGTCATCCTATGGCACGGTTAAAGATCGAGTCGCAGAGGTAGCGGAAAAAGAACATAGTGATCTAGAAGTTGTCTTTCAGCCTCCTTTCTATGAAGACAAAGACTACATCAAAGTACTCGCCAACTCCATCAAAGAAAAACTACCAGAAGACCATCATCTCCTGTTTAGTTACCATGGCATTCCCGTTCGACATCTCAAAAAAACTGACCCAAGCAGGGTCCACTGTGCGCGTGTAAAAGATTGCTGCAATGTCGATAATAAAGAAGTACATGCCGTGTGCTACAAACACCAAACCCAGGTAACCTCGCTTCGTGTGGCGGAGGAACTTGGACTTAGTCCAGACCGATATTCGACGTCATACCAGAGCAGATTAGGACTCGCCGAGTGGATTCGACCCTACACAGCCAAAGAATTTGAGCGTATGCCAAAGGATGGCATTAAAAAACTGGCAGTTGTCTGCCCAGCCTTTGTGAGTGATTGTCTAGAAACCCTTGAAGAAATCTATGTTGAGGGGAAAGAAGACTTTATGCATGCTGGGGGAGAATCATTTGTAACCATACCATGCCTCAATACCCAGGAGGATTGGGTAAAGCTTCTTGTTTCCTGGGTGCGCAACCACTGCGCTACAGAAGCATCCTAGAATCGGTAGATTTACTGCGTGGAAAAAGCATCAAAATCAGTTGACTTTCTCGTAGTCGGGGCTGGAATTTCTGGAATGGGGGCTGCCTACGCGCTTCATAAAACAGGTAAATCCTTTACAATCCTTGAGGGGCAGAATCGAGCAGGTGGCGTCTTAGCGTCCCGAGAAAAGAATGGCTACATCTATGACCTTGGAGCGAATTCCGCAGCATCAAGTGCTTCCTACATTGATTTTATTAAAGAGCTTGAGCTAGACCATAAATTTCAAAGTATTCTAGCAAGAAGTCTTCCAAGAAGTTTATGGCAAAAGCAGGGCCTAATGCGAATCAAATCTCCATTACGTTCAATTCTTGGTGCACGATGGCTAAGTCCAAAGGCTAAATGGACGCTACTCACAGAGCCCTTTCGAAAAAGCCAGCATGATGCTGAAGAAAGCGTACATACCTTTCTCTCAAAACGAATCGGAGAAGAAGCGGTAGTAAAAATTGTGGATGCGGTTATGACAGGTATCTATGCAGGAGACATCCATCAGCTAAGTGCTGACGTCGTATTCAAGGAGTTAAAAGAAGGAGTAGTAAAACATGGTTCACTCTTCAACGCCATGAGGAGAAAAAAAACGAATGGACCACGAACTATTACGGGGTTCAATGGCGGATTTTCTGATTTAAGTCAAGCCTTTGAAAAAAAGTTTTCAGATAATCTTGTGCTCAACGCCACCGTGCAATCACTTCATAAGAAAGAAAATCAATGGGAAGTAACATTAACCAATGGAAGCATCTACTTCTCTAAACATCTAATTTTAACCCCTCCTGCCCATGCAACAGCCGCGCTCCTACAACCTGTTCACCATGAGCTCAGTGCAGCATTAAACACCATTTCTTACGCACCGATGGGCGTACTGCATTTAGGCATCCCCTATGGTGACCATCCCCTGCCTAATGAATTAGGTTTTCTCGTTCCCAACTACGTAAAGCGATCCTTGCTTGGAGCGCTCTATATCTCGAAAATTTTTAACGACCGAAGTCCAGCTAATCATGATGTAATCGCAGTGTTTCACCGCCATCAAGGTGGAGCTGAATCGGTATACGAAATGGTTAAAGACGATTTAGACCAAATCCCCTTTTTGAAAAAGGATGTCACCATTTTAGACAATACCTGGTGGGATAAAGCCATTCCCCAATTCAACATAGGCAGCAAAGCAAATCTTCAAAGGATTACGCAATGTACCCGAGAAACGGAAGGCCTTGAGTTGGCGGGCAACTATCTAGGCAAAGTAGGATTAGCCGATGTGTTCGAATCGGGAATTCAAGCAGTACAGAGACTGTCTTAGTCTATCCCTCGACTTTTTTGTAGTCCGCTAAGAATTTTTCAAGCCCAATATCAGTTAATGGGTGTTTAAACAATCCCATAATGGAGGAGAGAGGACAGGTTGCTACATCCGCACCTGCTTCCGCACATTTCACAATATGTAATGGACTACGAATAGAAGCAGCAAGAATTTGAGTCTCAAAGCCGTAGTTGGCATAAACCTCTACAATTTGCTCGATAAGCTCCATACCATCCCAATTACTATCATCCACGCGGCCTATGAAGGGCGAAACAAAGGTTGCCCCAGCTTTAGCAGCTAACAACGCTTGACCTGCAGAGAAAACAAGAGTACAATTCGTTGGAATACCCCGATCAGTAAATGTTCGAATCGCCTTAATGCCATCTGGAATCATAGGAACTTTAACGACGATGTTGTCATGAAGTTCGGCTAATTCAGTTCCCTCCTTAATCATTCCTTCATAGTCCGTGGCAATAACCTCCGCACTAACCGGTCCATCTACCATTTCACAGATGTCTACATACCGTTTAAGGACAGCATTTCGTCCTGTAATCCCTTCCTTAGCCATCAGCGAAGGATTGGTTGTTACGCCGTCAAGAATACCTAAGGCCTCAGCCTCTTTAATTTGGTCTAGGTTCGCAGTATCTATAAAAAAGTCCATGGTATGTTTTACAATTTAACTTCTGCAAATTTGAAGAATGTTCCTAGGAGATTAAGGCTTATTTTGAATAGGTTTTGAACACTGTGTTGATCATCTCTAAATGCCCCCTAAGAACGGTGTTCTCTATAGAGATCAGTGTAGGTGGAATCCACCCCCACCCATCCACCCAATAATTTACTGAATACAATGATGTAAACATGGCACCAATGAGTATCTCAGATAACTCACCCAGAAAAAAACAACCAAAAAAAAAGGAAATAAAAAAGGGCAAGTTACTTACATCGCACCGCTACAACCGACTACCCTTGCTTCCGTCAAGACCTGGGGGATTCATCAGGAGCTGGTCGTGTAAGACTTGCCCGACTGCAATATTACAACATACCTTCTAAAAGTCCATGTCCCAAAACGGTAACCTTCACTTGAATTAGGGAGTTCTTAGTATTTTGTTAGCCGCTTAACCCGTTAAAAAAGGATATATGCCAATAAACGAGTCTGATAAAAACAAAGATGCGATGAAGATGCTTCTCAGCGACCTTCGTGCGCACCAAAAAGAAGCCCGACTTGGAGGAGGTGAAAAAAGCCTTAAACGCCATAAAGCCAAAGGTAAAATGACGGCAAGAGAACGCATTGATGCCTTGCTTGATGACCCTAAAACCGCTCTTGAAATCGGAACCCTTGCAGGAAAAGACATGTACCCCGAGTACGGCGGATGTCCTTCCGGTGGTGTGGTGGTTAAAATTGGCCTCGTACAAAATACGCTCTGTGTAATTGTGGCTAATGATGCCACAGTTAAAGCGGGCGCTTGGTTCCCCATTACAGGCAAAAAGAATCTGCGTGCTCAAGAGATTGCCATGGAGAATCATCTGCCTATCATTTACCTCGTTGATTCAGCAGGAGTCTTTCTTCCAATGCAAGATGAAATTTTTCCTGACAAAGAACACTTCGGTAGAATTTTCAGAAACAATGCGGTGTTATCGGCAAAAGGTATTCCGCAAATTGCAGCCGTTATGGGTAGTTGTGTAGCTGGTGGAGCCTACCTACCGATTATGAGTGATGAGGCCCTTATCGTAGAAAACACCGGATCCATTTTTCTCGCCGGATCTTACCTTGTAAAGGCGGCCATTGGAGAAGACATCGACAATGAAACATTAGGAGGAGCTGCTACTCATAGCGAGATATCAGGGGTAACAGACTACAAAATGAAAGATGATGAAGAGTGCCTAAAAACCATTAGAGATCTAGTGGGAAAATTAGGACCTCGTCCAACCCTTGGATTTAACCGGGAAAAACCAGTAAAACCCAAGGTCTCCCCTAAAATGGCTTACGAAGTTTACACAGAAAACGGTGCCAAACCCTATAAGATGATTGATCTCTTGGAGACCTTTATCGATGCGGACTCCTTTACTGAGTACAAGGCAGGCTATGGACGGACCATCGTCACAGGATATGCCCGAATTGATGGCTGGAGTGTAGGAATTGTCGCCAATAACAGAGAACTCATTAAAAATAAGTCTGGTGAAATGCAGTTTGGAGGCGTGATCTATTCCGACTCTGCGGATAAGGCAGCTCGTTTTGTAATGGTGTGCAATCAAAAGCGAATTCCCCTTGTTTTTATCCAGGACGTTACCGGCTTTATGGTGGGTTCTCGTTCAGAGCATGGTGGTATCATTAAAGATGGGGCTAAGCTTGTCAATGCTATGAGTAACTCGATTGTACCCAAATTCACTGTTGTTGTCGGAAATAGCTTCGGCGCAGGAAACTATGCCATGTGTGGCAAGGCTTACGACCCTCGATTGATTGTTGCTTGGCCAAGCGCAAAAATGGCCGTAATGGGAGGCGCGCAAGCAGCAAAAGTGCTTTTACAAATCCAAGTATCAGCCAAGAAAAAGAAAGGCGAGACCGTGTCAGAGGCTCAAGAGCAAAAACTCTTACAAGAAATTCAGGCCAAATATGATAAACAAACCACTCCTTGGTATGCCGCTGCTCGATTATGGGTAGATGAAATCATAGATCCCGCCCAGACCAGGGAAACACTGTCCTTAGGTATCGCCATGGCCAATAATGGAAGAATGGATGACCAATATTCTACAGGAGCTCTACAAACCTAAATCATTGAGACCTCTCCAATATCTCATAATCCTTAGTTGGATTTTCATAGGATGTGAATCGCCTAAGAGCAGCATAATCAACTCCGACCTTCATCAAGCTTGGCAATCCGCTCAGCGAGATGGAAAACCCATATTCATAGACTTTTATACCGATTGGTGTCGACCTTGTAAGGTCATGGATCGTGAAGTCTATAGTCAGCAAGAAATTGG
This sequence comes from Chitinophagales bacterium, assembly GCA_049890075.1. Classification (GTDB taxonomy): domain Bacteria; phylum Bacteroidota; class Bacteroidia; order Chitinophagales; family UBA8649; genus UBA8649. Next base: position 10,840 of record JBMHCE010000042.1, on the reverse strand, counting down.
TGATTACCTAGGGAGCAATTATCATGCAATAAAATTTAACCCCGAGCAGATACAAGAAGTCGAGGCATTTGAAAAAACCTTTGCATTCGACGATGGACTTGAGGTCAACTCCTTTTTATATTATGCCACACGCAATCAATTTAGGGGCTACCCTACTGCAGTAATTTTATCTCCCGACGGAGAGCTGCTATGGTTCCACACGGGTTATCTTAGCAAAGGAGAACTGCTCTTAGCACTAAAGCGCCATAACTAAAGAATGCTTTTTTTATTTTGGCCTAGTATTTGAAATCACCTTGTCAAAAAGCATATGAACTTCACATCAACCATTAGATACTGCCTAGGAATTTTTGTTTTTCTTTTAGCATTCAACGCGACTGGACAAGTTCAGTGGATGTCATGGGATGAGATGATGAAGGCACAAGAAGAAGAATCCCGCCCAGTCTTTATTGATGTCTACACGGATTGGTGTGGATGGTGTAAGGTAATGGATCGGGAAACCTTTGCTAAAGCTGAGGTATACGAAATCCTTAATCGAGATTTTTACTCGGTAAAATTTGATGCCGAACAACGCGAGGATATAAAAGTAGGAAGCAAAACATACTCCTATGTAGGAGAAGGACGTAGGGGTTACCATGAATTAGCTGCTACTTTGCTTAACGGGCAATTGAGCTACCCCACGGTGGCCTTTTTGGACGGTGCTGATCGAGTTGAACGCGCCATTGCTGCTCAAAACGGAGTATCTACAGACGTCGCCCGAGAGAACATGATCATATTTGGTAACCTTGCATTAGTCACACCTGTTCCAGGCTATCAAAAGGTAGAACAACTTCTACCAATGCTTGAGCACTTCGGTCCAAAAGGAAACTACATCGGTCGATAACTAGTAAAATAGTCGAGACAACTTCTTTCTGTTCTTCCAGAAAACTCTAGATCAATTATTCTGAAGGCCGCGACCCAATTTTTCAATACGGCCTGCGTCTTTTAGGGCCCACATCGCCTTATCAATCACGCCATTGATAAAGTCCTTACTCTTAGGACTGCTGTAGTCCTTTGAAATATCGATGTATTCATTGATAGTAACCTTGACGGGGACATGAGGACAGTATAGAAACTCAGCAATGGCCATCATGATAAGTACAGTATCTAAAGGAGCCAGCCGATCTTCATCCCAATTTTTGACTTGAGCGAGCATAATCTCACGCATATCCGTCAGATTTTTTTGGAGCGCTAACACTAACTCTCGACCAAAGGCCTTTTCCTCTTCGTGCTCTGCAAAAAAGCTATCATACGAAGCGATATCGTTTACATCGACCGCCTTAAATGACTTAGCCAAACCCTGAATGATACTAAATTGATCATCGAGGTAGTTGATAAAATGGTTAGTCAACTGATCCTCTAAAGGATCCGAAGCAGCTATTAATTTCTTGAGCATGTAGGATAGAATCGTTGGATCCGCTGAATTCCCACCCTTCGCGAAGTCACTAAAACGCTCTCTACTTATCAATTCTAAGTAAAGCTTTCGGACGAGTTTAGTATCGATGAAGGATTCCACTTGATAATCTTCCATGCGTCGCTTGTACATCGGATGCTGTTGAAGCATCAGTAACAATTGGTGGTTGGCAAGAAGTCCTGTATTCTCAGCCGTTTCCTTGCCCGCTTGCTTGGCATGGTGTATCAAGTCATATTCGCTAATACGCACGAGATAATTTAAAAAGACCCACTGAAGCTGAATCGTTTTTTTGAGGCTGCTTTCCAACTGAACTTGCATGGACTTTGGATCAAAATCCACTCCCCGATTCTGTGCATACATCAATTGCATGATTTTAACCCTTACCAATCGCCTTGACACCATACGTAGTCCTATTATTCAGTTAATTTTTTTGCCTGATCGATGCGCTCCTGAGCTAAGGCCAGGGCCGCGTCATGTGTAGACACACCATGAGTTGAGGCATAATGCAAGGTCTCTTCCGTTCGACTGTAGATTCGCTCACATCCTTCAAATGCCTTATCTCGATTATATTCTCCAATCACCTCGATGTAACAGTTGATCACTCCCCCTGAATTAATCAAAAAATCAGGTGCATAGAGAATATCTCGAGCGTCAAGTCGCTCTACATCCTCTTTTTCATCTTTCAGCTGATTATTCGCTCCTCCAGCAACAATTGAGCATTTCAATCTGGAAATCGTTTCTTCATTAAGGGTGGCACCTAATGCACAGGGAGCATAGATATCCATATCCTGATCATAGACTGTATCCGGCGCAACAACTTGACAGGATCCTAGTGCCTGCGTTTTCTTGATGTTATCTTCATTGATATCGGCAATAACAACCTCTGCACCTTCTTTAAGCAGGTGTTCAACAAGGTAGCGACCCACTTGTCCCACACCTTGAACAACAACTCGCTTTCCCTCAAGACTATCATTACCATAGCGCTTCTTTGCCGAAGCCTTCATGCCCAGATAGACTCCATAGGCTGTTACCGGTGAAGGGTCACCTCCACCCCCTAAGTCATCGGGCTTACCCGCTACTGATGAAGTCGACGAGGCGATATGGCGCATGAATTCTGTTTTTGTTCCCACGTCCGCTGCGGTAATATAGTTACCGCCTAGACGCTCGACAAATTCACCATAGCGCGTCCAATACGCTTTGTCATATTTTGCTTCAGGATGACGCATGATTACGGCCTTGCCTCCCCCTAAGTTGATACCCGCAGCGGATGACTTATAGGTCATACCTCGTGACAGCCTCAGGACATCATGTAATGCTTCAAAAGAGTTAGCATAAGTCCATAAGCGGGTTCCTCCAAGTGCAGGACCTAGCACGGTATTGTGGATGGCAATTACCCCCTGAAGGTGGGTCGCTTCATCGTTGAAGAAGTAGACATTTTCATGACCAAACTCCTTCATTGTTACCATAGGGTCAAAGGGATGTTCCATAACCAGCAATTATTGTAAAGATGTTTTCCTTATTCACTTGAATCAAAGAGTTAGCAAGGTACGCATATCAAAATGTATTTTGAACTTGTACCTTCAAGTTTTATCCCCAAGATGGGGTCAATGTCATGAGAGAGTTACGCAAGTTAAATCAATACCTATGGCGGCATCGATACATGCTGCTTACAGGGACGATTTTTGTTGCGATGGCCAACATGCTCAAGGTATTCAATCCTAAAATAGTGGGATGGGCCGTAGACATTGTCTATGCTACCTTTAATGCAGAGGGCATGAACTCTGTAGAAGGCCCTCTTGGAATCCAGCTTAATGTAGCTCCCAACACAGGTTTGATTATCCTCGCATGCACCTTTATTGGCCTTGCCTTGATCTCTGGACTCTTCACTTTTATCATGAGGCAGACCATAATTGTGGCCTCACGAAGAATTGAGTACGATTTAAAAAACGATATCTATGCTCAATACCAACGTCTTGATCAAGCGTTTTACAAAAAAAACAATACAGGGGATTTAATGTCACGAGCAACTGAAGACGTATCTCGAGTGCGAATGTATTTAGGACCAGCACTTATGTACGGGATCAATCTCTTCTTTCTTATCACCTTTGTGCTCTTGTCTATGGTACAGATAGATCCTGTATTAACGGCGTGGGTTCTCATTCCTCTACCCTTCCTCTCATTATCTATCTATTATGTCAATGACAAGATTAACCGCGGCAGTGAGGCTATTCAGCGCCAGCTTTCATTTCTAACTACCTCAGCTCAAGAATTCTTCTCAGGTATACGGGTTATCAAGTCCTATGCTCAAGAAGAAATGGCCATTGATCAATATGCCAATGATAGCGAAGAGTATAAGCAACGTTCTATTCATCTAGCGAAAATTGAATCCATTTTTTTGCCATTAATGGTATTAATGATTGGATTAAGCACTCTGCTTGTAATCTACATTGGAGGATTGCGGATAATCGATGGGGCCATCACCCCGGGCAACATGGCGGAGTTTATCATCTATGTGAATCTTCTAACCTGGCCCGTTACCTCCATAGGATGGGTGGCATCGATTATCCAGCGTGCAGCAGCATCCCAAAAGAGAATTAATGAATTCCTCAGCGCAGATCCTCAAGTAAGCACACCTAAAGAAGGACAAGTCCCGGCAAAGACTGGCCTTATTGAGTTTAACAATGTCAGTTTTGTCTATCCAGAAACTGGCATTCAAGCATTAAACAAGGTTAATCTTACCATCAAGCCTGGAGAACGCATTGCAGTTATCGGTAGAACAGGTTCAGGCAAATCGTCATTAGCGGAGTTAATGATGCGCATGTACGATCCAAAGGAAGGACAAATCACATACAATGGCGTCAACCTAAAGAACCTTGACCTCCATGCTTGGCGACAGACTATAGGATACGTTCCACAAGATGTGTTTCTCTTCTCCGAAACGATTGAAGACAACATTCAGTTTAGTCCTGGAGATAAGCAAAACACAGGCAAGTTGACTCCTCAGATTGCCGCACAACACGCTTCTATTCATGAAGAAATTACTTCCTTCCATGAGGGCTATGAAACCTTGGTTGGTGAGCGTGGCGTCACCCTTTCAGGAGGTCAAAAACAACGAATCAGTCTAGCTAGAGCTCTTGTCAACTCGCCCTCAATTTTATTACTGGATGATAGTCTTTCTGCGGTTGATGCGGAAACTGAAGCCAGGATTCTAGGGTACCTCGATAGTCTAGATAAAGAGACTACAGCAATCATTATAACCCATCGAATCTTCAGCTTATTGGACTTTGATAAAATCATTGTACTCGACCAAGGAAGCGTTATACAGAGTGGAAACCATGAAGAGTTATACAATCAGCAGGGTTTCTATCGCGAGATATATGACAAACAGCGACCTCAATAATTTTTCATAAATTAACCTAATGAATCAGCGCGGATATTATTCAAGAAAAGTGCGAGCGGGAAAAAGAACGTACTTTTTCGATGTTCGTGCAACGCGCAATGGAGACTTCTTTATGACGATTACAGAGTCGAAGAGAAAACACAATGATTCAGGTTTTGAAAACCATAAAGTCTTTATCTATAAGGAGGACTTTCATAAGTTTATTCATGCAATGAAAGAGGGACTAGAACATATTCATTCTGACCTCAGTGAATTAAACATTCAAGACATCAACGAACCAAGAGACACCATGGACGACGCAATCGCTGAAGAGGATTCAAGCCCTGTCGAAATGTCTGACGACCTCAATAATGCGATAAACGCAAAGAACGAGGAAAACCCGCAATCATGGTAAACCATAGCCTTGAACGCCACGTAACATGGCATAGTCCACCAATAGAAAATCAAGTGCGACTCTGGACCTATATTGCGAGCAGACCGCTTTCTAGTGATCAAGTAGACCGCGCTAACCTAATCTTGACTGCATTTGTGAACGATTGGACATCTCACGGTGATACAATCCATGGAACCTTTGGTTGGATTGGGAGCCATGCCATAGTCATTGCTAGTCCAACAAGTCAATCCTTAAGCGGATGTGGAATCGATCAAAACATTAGTGCAATACGAGCCATAGAGGAAGCCATTGGCATCAAACTACTCGATCGCAATCTTGTTATGTCTTTGCAAAGTAACGGAGGGTATTCTACCCAAGGCATCAACGCCATAGACTCAATGACCGATGATCAATTCGTATTTATGTGGAATACAACAAAAGCCGATATCGAGTCAACACCGGTTTTTGTGCCATTAAGCAAGTCTGGATTTAAGCTTCTACCAAAGAATACAGGCCTCTTCTCAAGCTTGTAAACTAAATGCTTCTACTCCTCCTTCTCAAAGTCTGTTCTGAAGACTATATCCCATGTTTTTGAGGTGAACCCAAAACCCACATCAGGATTCTTGTAATGATGCTTCATGTGATGTTCTTTGATGGCTTGGAAGTAAGCATTTTTCCAATTCAAGTGATGTGTTGCATAATGCATCAAATCATAGAATAGATACGTACCAATAAATCCAGCAAAAAAAGCATTGGCCATCTCACCGTAGCCTGCTGCACTAAAGCCAAAGACAAATAGATAATAGAATGCCGCAGCTAGTGGAATACTCACAATGGGTGGCATAACCAAACGTAAGCTGTCCTGCGGATAGTCATGGTGCACTCCGTGAAAAATAAAATGGATGCGCTTCAACAGTTTGCCCTTGGGATGAAAGTGAAAAAGAAATCGGTGTATCAGATACTCTGCCAGCGTCCATAAAACAGCACCAGAGATCATTAACCCAATATATGTGTACCACTGAACACCGGCTTCAAATGACAACCAGGAGAAAAACACCACAGCAGGCACATAGATTATTATTGGAACCCAAAAAGGAATTCTCGAGAAGAAATCAAGAAAGTTACTATCAAATAGTCTTGGCGATTCATCCTTCGTATTCACAAATAGTCTTCCTTCAGCCATAATACTTGTTATCGGTTTCGAGGGTGAAGTTACTTAATTGCAACGCAACCATGTAACGCTTCAAAAACTTTTACTTTAAGACTCGAATCCAAGCATCCGGATGGCCTTCTGCTCGCGTTTTTGGCAATAACTCCAGCGCTTCTTCTAGATTGTCTACGCGAACTGTATATACATGATACCAGCCTCGAATCGTCTCATGGATCACATTAAAACCGTAATCTAAGTATTCACGATGCATGGCTTCATCATTGTATCGATTATCCTTTACAGAAGCAATAACTACGTAGCATCCTTTCAGCGCTTGTTTACCGGTTGCAAGATCAATGTTATCGGCAACTCGAGATTCCGTGATAACGCCAGCTTCTACCAATTGGTCTACCAAGCCGTCTAAATCCTCCCGAACACTATCCACTGCCGTTGATACTTGACTCACTTGATTCTCCACTGAGTCCATTCGGCTCTGTAAATCATTAATTGCCTCAATATCTTCAGCAGTCAACTCACCAACACCATTTGACTCCAGAGAATCCAAACGAGCTGTATTTTGCTCCATGAGTTCGTTTTGTAGACTGTCTCGAATTGCCTGCTGCTGCTCAAGTTGCTTAACCATCTCTTCGAGCTCTTCCATCAAGTTTTCATTCACTGTGGACTGACGCTTACCAAAACTGTAACCCACCATGATTTCATGAGTTAGACCGGTATAAGAACCGATGTCACTCAAATAGATTTCATTGGTGTATCCTACCACAAACTGATTTCCAAGACGACCTCCTATTGAAGGTGCAACACTTACGGGATCTGTGTTATCCGGACCAAAAGCATTTAACGGACCGAGGTTTCCTTTATAGGCCGCTCCAAACCATAGTTTATCTTGCCAATTGACAAAAAGGCTCATTTCGTAAGGAGTTGGTGCATCAGGAACAATTCGTGCAAAAACCTGTGGCACGATGAACCATGTGCGATCAGCTAATGGAATCGAGTACGCCATTTGAGCAAAATAGTGGCGCTTTAAGAGGTAGGATACGTTAGATCCTCCTTCGCCTTGATACTTAACTCTGCTTTCAATTAGGTTATTACCACCACCTCCAATGGAGAAATCTTTGATGGTATACATCAGTCCTGCGTTCACATCACCAGTAAAGGTCTGGACATTTGATCCGATTAAAAAGGGATCAAAAACATCGCGAACCACAACTTCGTCTTTGTTTATACTGACCTGATGAAAACCACCTGAAACTCCAAAGCTCATGTTGTGATTATTCGACTTATTAAACGGCACCTTGTAGCGGAATGCTCCCCCAAGCTGTACTCGTTGCATCACCCCTGAGGTATGGTAAGAACCGTAAGCTCCGAGTCCTATTCGATCATTAGACAATGGTCCATCAGCATAAATACCGTTAGTAATCGGACGGCCTGGAATATCCATCATGGCAAAACGGCTTGTCAAAAAGATATTGGTTGCCTCACCATTTCCAATAGTCGCTGGATTGTACCATTGTGGCACAACATAATATTGATTAAATGGTAATGCCTGCTGAGCATAACTTGATGTTGCAAAACATGCTAAACCAAGGCATAATCCAAAACTGCGTAAGATCTGTGTATGTATTCGCATCGTTCTGTTTTTTATTGTTGACTTAGAATCGTTACGTGCCCTTTATAGAGTGCCGCGGCATCAGGACAAGTAATGACATAATAATAGGTGCCATCGGGAAGGCGTGACCCTTGGAAGTCTCCTGCCCAATCATTGTCGTATTCACGCTCTTGGAACACGATTTCACCAAACTCATTAAAGATTAATACTTCACACGCTGGATAATCAACTAGGTTTTCAACGAACCAAGTATCGTTAAATCCATCTCCATTCGGAGTAACTAAGTTTGAAGGAGTGAAGAGGTAATCGATTAATACAGTGATTAAAACGCTATCGGTATTCTGACATCCATTTGAGTCGGTAACTAGCACCGTATACTGGATGGAGGAGTCAGGACTAGACAATGGATTCTGTAGCATAAAATCGTCCAAGAAGGTCGGAGGATCCCACATGTATTCCTCTCCCCCACTACCGTCTAGAATCGTTGTCTGTCCTAGGCTGATTGTTGTATCATTGCCCGCTTCAGCTTGTGGCAAAGGCCAAACTTCAATAAAGACTTCACTAGAGTTAACACAAAGGTTTGAATCGGTCACCGTCAGTCCATAGAAATCCTCTACAGTAACCGTGAGAGACTGTGTGGTATCCCCGGTGGTCCATAGATAAGATAGACCGTCCTCACCTCGAAGAATGGTACTATCGCCATCGCAAAATGCGCTATCGCCAAGATTAGTTATTGTTGAATCTGGCAATGGATAAACCTCTACTGTTTTAACGATGGTATCTCTACATAAACCCTGACTTACAATCGACAACTGAACATCATAGGTTCCAACCTCATCAAACAATACCACAGGATCTTCAATGGTTGCCCCTGTGCCATTGGCAAAGTCCCAATTCCTTAGCACTGCAAAACCGTCCTTGATAAAGCTTTCATCGGTGAAGTACATTTCATCACCAATACATACATTATCAAAAGCAAAATCTGCCTCCGTGAAATTGGTCAAGACTCCAACAACATTTGAGCTATCTGGAGGACAAACACCATTCGTCACAATCGCGATAAAGCGCGTTGAATTCGTGAGGTTAGCATAGTTATAGGTTGTACCGCCTAATTGTAAAGAATCATTAACCGCACCCGTATCGACGCTTTGCCATACAATTGAGTTCCCCAATGAACCGGTTAACGTTAATGTGCCTGAGTGCACTGAGTCACAAACCACAGCATCTGACTCCAAGAGCCCGGCAACTGACGGCTCATATACTAGCATAGTCAACACACTGGAATAAACGTCCGGGCAACCACTTGCCTGAACAAATACGCGATATTGGGTCTCACGTAAGATATTTAAGTATGAAATGGAATCAGCCGTCTCAATCATTGGGACCCATGTTGCGCCATTGTCTTCTGAGTACTCCCAACGTGTGATGTTACCAACGTAATTCGTAAGCAGTATTGTACCAGCGTTTAATCCTTCACAAACCGTTGAAGTAGCCGTAATCAACGTGCCTCCGACAGTTGATGGCGTTACGGCAACAGTTACTGCATTAGAGTATGTTGAAGGGCAAACCCCGTTCTTTACCTCAACGCGATAAGCTGTTGTAGTATCTAAGTCGGAAAATATCAACGAGTCTCCTATCACACCAAGTGACTGATAGCCCAGTCCAGAATCAATTTCCCATGATACAATGTCACCTGCATAGCCTGTGAGAACAAGAGTGTCTTGATTACTTCCAGCGCAAACCACCATATCCTCGGCAAGTAATCCTCCCTCTGAGATATTGTCTACACGAACAATCGCGGTATCTGAATAGCCTATGCCACAAGCACCTCCTTGAACTAGCGCTCTATAATATGTTGTAGTTGGTAAATCAAGAAATACTTGGAAGGTATCCGTATTTGAAACCGTGAGCCATGTATTTCCTCCATCTTGACTTTGCTCCCAATGAATTACCGAGCCCACCATATCGACTAAGCGAAGTGTATCCGTATTGCTTCCAGCACAAACTGTGGTATCCGAACTAAGCGTATTGTTTACAACAACAATTCCGGCATCAGGAGGAAGGTTAGGATCAACGTTAATCGTTACAACATTCGAGGTATCATTACCGCATGCACCATTGCTAGCAATGTATCGATATTGTGTCGTGTCTAACAAGCCTGAATAGGTGTACGTCATTCCTGAATTAGCTACGGTTGTCCAGCCTGAACCATTGTTAGACTCCCATGCAAAGGTGACGCCTACCGTTCCCGATAAGGTCAGTGTTCCCGTGTTACTAGAATAACACACTGTAGAATCACCCGATAGTAAACCAGCGTTCGTAACGTCATCTACTGTTATAATGGCAATATCACTGTAAGCGTTCCCGCAAGTCCCGCTTTGAACCTCTGCTCTATACCATGTAGTCGTAGATAGATCCGTATAATTCTGTGTGTTGGTAGTGTTCGCGAGGTTGGTCCATGTAAAGCCGTTATCCACGGTTGATTCCCAACCAATAATAGTACCTACTTCACCGGTTAATACAAAGTTTCCAATATTGGACGCAGCACAAACAGTTGCTGTACCGCTCAAGTTTCCTCCAACGACAGAGGGATCAACCGTTATGGTAACAACGTTAGAGGTATCGTTGCCACATGTTCCATTAGTAACAATCACGCGATACGCTGCAGTAGCTGTTAGGTTGTTGTATACATAAGATGGTGTAGTAAGCCCAAGGGAAGACCATGTTATGCCTCCATCCACGCTAGTTTCCCAATCTTGGATGTTACCAAGCGTTCCAGTTAATGAGATCGTACCTGAGTTACTTGATGCACATACCACGGCATCACCGCTTAGCGTACC
>JBMHCE010000041.1:0-59562 GCA_049890075.1 Chitinophagales bacterium | reverse complement strand
GAGTTGTAGGAAGCCTCAGCGGTGCGAAAATCAGGCTCAAAGGTTCCGTCGTGGCATCCCGAATTAGCGCAAGTAGGCCCAAAGACCTTGGTCTGAAGCCCTTCAAGGCTTGCCAACGGAATACTGTCGTTGGAAAGATCATCTGGGTCCTGGATATCATCATATGGATTCGGAGGTAAATTGTCTCCTTGGCATTGAATTAAGGTGGCTAACAGGACTGTAAGTCCAAAGACTGTCAAAATGTTACGTAACCCTATCATATTCGATCCAATAACGATTGACTTGACGAGGTAAGACCTGCTTGAATAACCTGCGACTTTATGCCCAATACTTCTGCCATGGTAAGCACAATATCTGAGATATCACCAATCGGATTGTTTTCACTTCCAACCACTAAATTCTGATCGATTCCAGGCCCTACTACCATTGAAAAAATACGAGTTGCATTAAGGTCGCTATGGTCGTAGGCCAACCAATCATTCTGATCAAGAACACTATTTGGATCAAGATTTCGACCATGTTCGGGACACACAATGAGGCAGGTATTATCCGCCATTTCAGGAATTTGCGTTTGAATCGTATTCCAAAGATGGCCTACCGCATGATCTGCTCGATGCAGGGAACGCAAGTAGCCCGTGAAGTTTGCATGGCAACCATCCACACTATCCAAGTTGACCACAGTTACTTTTGGCTTAAACCACTTAAGCACTTCACAAGTGTAGCCCACGGCACGCATATCATTGTTGCTTACTACCGGCGGATGGGAAATAGTGTTGGCCGCCTTTTTTGCAAACATTTCTTCAAAGAATAGGCGTAACTGATACTTCTCATCTTCTGTATTGCGAACCCCTCCAAAATCGCTGCCTACTCGATTAAACGAGCGATTTAAAAAGTTTTGCATAGCGTTTACAGGACCAAGATCTTCTTCTGGGTGGTAGGATTTGGCATTTTTAATATGTTCTTCTCCCTCGTCGCCAAAGGTTACATCAGGGGCTATAAAGTTGGCTCCAAATTCCACTCCGTAATCCGGATGGTCACTATAATTCAAAAGAGGAAGGGAGTTTCCAATACGATTTCCAATCATCCAAACATCGGTTGCTCCTAGATTAGCATGCTTTCGAGCATATTCGAAAATAGTCGGATTGCTTGGCCGATTACGAAGTCCTTGAGTAACACTTCGGCTACCTGTGAGCAGGGTAACTAAACCGGAATAATGTCCTGTACCCGCAGCCTTTACTTCTGGAAAAAGAATGCCTTGGGATTGAAGGCTAGAATTCAATATTGCAGGAATTGGTAAAGAACCTTGAGGCCCTACACTAGGATCTAGGCCATAGACAATTTTGTCTTGAGGTGCCTGCCCATTTAACAGGTTGTACATGATGTTCCCTTCATAGATAGACCCGGTTAATCCTTGGCTATCGGTTAGGTATCGCTGAAGAACAGATTCTTGTTGTCGTACACCTCCGGCAAACATAACAAGGACAACATGGTCTGCCGAACTCATAGCACCACGTGCAAACAACCCATTTTTCATAATGTAGGGTGATGCAAGACTTAACCCAGCGGTTAACCCAGCCTTCTTTACAAAATCACGTCTATTCATGGCATACTGAGTTAGTAGAAGAAGTATTCATCCGACGTAGCAAAGGCTAGGTAAACTAACTCCGTGCTGACATTGGGATTGTTGGTTAAATAATCACGCCACCATTCCAGTTCGATTTGGGATGGCGGTCGAAAATAAAAGCGGTTATAGGTTTCCACAACAAAACCATCGAGATCTTGCTGAATCACGAGGTTGTCCGGAAGCTGAACATTGGGATCATTCATGTAGCTTGATACGATGAGTTCCCAGGTTAGGCGTTTATCTCCGGTACTCCGCAATAATCGCTCTACCTCAACTTGGTCGCTCACAGAAATTGGTGTGCCAAAGAGATTTGCATGGAGCACCGCAACAAACTGTTCGGGGCTTTTTTCTTTGATTTTCCCTGCCGTGGGGGACAGTATATCCTGAGGATTTACCTCGTAGACTACGGGGTCATCCTTTTGACAAGATGATACCATAAGTAGAATACTCAGTATACCTGCAAGTTGGTATGTCGGATTAAAAATTTGCATATTCATCGGTTGACATAATGGCGCGCTGGAGTTTTTCGAAATCTTTATCGACAAAGTATGAGGCGATGTAAAAGCTTAACTCGTTTGGAGTCGGGTCTCGAAGTAGTAATGTTTTAAACGTCCACATAATCATTCCTTGGTAAAAGGCTTGCCCTTCGGTCATTATACGTATAAAATCGCCTCTGTTGGTGCCTGATTGCCCCATCAAGGTCGTACTCACATTATCCTCGACCATCGTATATCCGGCCTCGTACTCAGCATCGGTGGGATATCGATATAACAAGTTGTCAAAGGCAGAAATTACAAAGTTGAAGGTGCCCATGTTTATTTGGTCATAGACAAGGTTGTCCATTAGGCGTACATGCATACTGTCCATTGTAAGAAGTCCAAGGCGATAATCTTTTGGAATATCTAGAACGGCTTGTGCGTCTTGAATGCGTTCTCTAAAAAAGGCTGTTAATGAGGAATCTCCATTGTTTATTGCACCAGATAAGTCGTTTTGAAGCTGCCCCATTTCTTGATAGATGTAGTCATTCTCGACACTTTCAAGCATTCTCCCTTTACCCAAAGAATAGATCCGTTGGCTGTAGGCATGACGATAGGATGAATCGCCCTGTCGATAGCTAGTGTCTTGTTGAAGATCTAGCAACATGGCATCTCTGGATTCGCTGCTAAGCTCATTGGTTTTTAGGAGATTGAAGTAAAAATCCATCTCTTCATCTAGGGCTTCTCTGCCAAGCAAGTCGATAAAGCATCGTTGAATGTAGTTTTCAATTTGTACCGTAGAGACATATTGTCCTTGAGGCGGTTGATTGTCTGGAACCACAACAATTTCGTCCTCTTGGCATCCTGGAAAAATAGAGAGAGCGAGCATTATGAAAGGCAACAATGCAAGACCACGAAATGGGTTGATTAGGTAGGTTGTTGTGAGTGGCATCATCATGAATATATAGAATCCCTAGATAACCTTACCAATCGCCACCTTGAGAATTGATTGTATTGCAAGTTTTTACTATCTTACAAGGACTAGGATTTACTTAAGAACTATGAAAACAATACTCTTTTCTTTTGCAATGCTTGTGGCAGGCCTTTCGTTAAACGCACAGGCGTTGTATGTCGCAGGAGATAATAATTCGGCAACCACTGAAATTTACGTTAATGGTCAAGACGGAAGTAACCCAACACTCTTTGTTAACGGGGATTTAACGGTTAGCAATGGAAAAATAGATAATGCCTCAGGCCTTGTTTGGATTGCTGGGAATACATCGTATACCTCAAGCACAAATGGGGGCTACGTTTCTACAGGTCAACTTGTTTTCAATGGCGCTACATCTCAAACCATTAATGGGGATGTAATCAATGCCAATCGAGTAGAGGTCGATAATTCTAACGGCGTTGCGATTCAGTCGGGTACGTTGAATATTGATTCCTCCTTGCTTTTGTCGAGCGGTGTTTTTACTCAAGGCGCTTCAGCGTCAGTAGTCCTCCAAAGTGATGCCGAATTTGATGCCTATCTAGATGACTTTACAGGAAGCGGCTCGTATGCTGGACAGATTACAGATGAACTATATGTTGCAGGGGCAACCGCAAGACAACACTTAATTGCCTCACCCATTTCTGGGGCTTCTGTATCCAATCTGGATGACGATGTTAGTGGATACGGCAGTGGAGTTTCAGGAAATGGAACGGATGGCGTAGCCGTCACCCCATCTGTGCCTTGTGATCCAACTTCGCTTGGTCAAGGGTCGAATTACGGTAACCTGTTTGAATATAATCCAACGACTGCAGCAGCAAGTCCCTGTGTTGATCAAGGAGGATGGGTTGTTCGCTCATCGGGTAGTCTTGAGTCTGCACGAGGCTACTCAGCCTACTTAACGGGTAATGGAAATATCTTAGAAATTGTTGGAAATCCCGGCTCCGGTCCGTTTAACTACCAAGCGGATAACGTGATTTTTTCTGGCTCTGGCAACACAGCTTCAGGTAACACGGCTAGTGCATACAGCGGCTGGGATCTTATAGGAAATCCCTATCCATCGCCTATGTCAAGGGATGCTTTTATCCAAGGCAATACAGGAGTAAATTCTCCCTCATATTATAATCCATCTGGGACGTACAGTGGAACGTATTCTGCTTATGCTGTCGGAGAGTCAATTCCTGCAACACAAGGATTTGCCGTGCGGGCAGGTACGCTCAACGGAGTAGATGTTACGGTAAGCTTTAATAATGCCATGCGAACGACAACATCAGGTACGTTTCGTAACGATTGGTACGAACATGGCTTAGAGGTTGAAGTGCGCGGCAATGGGTTTGCAGATAAAACCTTTATCGCTTTTGGAGAGGATATGACATCAGTGTTTGACCCACTATACGAGGCGTACAAGTTTAATAGTATCCAAGGGCAGCCAACATTGTATACCAACTTAAAGGATGATATGCAATCCATTAATGCGCGAAATACGAATCAATTAGGTGAGGTTTTACCGCTAGGCCTTAACCCAGGCGCAGACGGAACCTTTACGTTAACTTTTTCTGGAATGGAAAGCTTCCCACAAGGAGGGCTGCTATTCTTAGAGGATAAGGCAACCAATACATGGCAGGACTTAACCCTTAACGATACGTACACATTCACTGCATTAGAACAAGATCATGGTGACCGCTTTCAATTGCACTTAACGCCAAAGGTATTCGCTGAGGCTATCCAAGGAAGTTGTACATCACCTGAAGGGGCACTTGAGCTCAATATTCCGGCCTATACTCTTAATGGACAGAATGTGGTGTGGGACTATGTTGTTCGACACAATGGCCAAATCTTTACACAGGGCAGTGCACCTTCTTCTCGAAGCCTCCCGGTAGCGGTTAGTGGCATGTATGAGGTCGAACTACAATACGGAAGTACTACAGTACATGAAATATTATCGGTCGAAGTTATCGAACCAATCATTCTTGAGATACCTCAACAACTCACTGTAATTGAAGGCAATTCATTAGATATTGCTCCATTAACAAATGCTACGGAATTCGTTTGGACGATGAATAACGAAGTAGTTTCTGAGTCGGAAGACTTGACCCTTGAGGGCTTGACAGCTGGAGTGTATACTATTCGTCTTGAAGCTAATAATGACGAAGGTTGTACTGCGTCTTCGACCGTTGAGGTTATCGTCGACAAAGGTGTGAGCTCTACGAACAACTTAGATGTTTCTCTGTTTACGGCAGTTGCTCAAGATGATCGAATTCAAGTAACCTTGGCTGATAACCTTATCGGATCTACCATTGAGCTTTTTGCCATGGACGGTAAGTTAATCAGTGCAATGCAGGCAAATGCTACGCACCATGCATTTGATACAAGCGATTTGGCTGCGGGTATTTATACAATAACCTTGCGCAAAGGCAGTGAAAGCTATACTCAACAGCTTTCGATTCAGCGATAAAACACGGTAGATAACGGTTTATTTATATGGGAGTGTGGCTACACTCCCTTTTTTTTTGTTGAAAAGTGAGGAAACACCGAGGCAAGTTCTAGTCGATCTTTATGTTAAAATTCACCTATGAAAAACCTTCTCCTACCTCTATTTCTTTTGCCATTTCTTGTAAGTGCACAGTCTCAGTTTTGGCAACACCGTTTAAAAGTTGATGTAAGCGCAGCAGGATCTCAGGATCAAACATTTATCTATTTCTCAGATCAGGCTTCTGATAATTTTGACGCTGTATATGATGCGTACAAGACGCCTAGTGCTTCTGGACAACCCACGTTGTATACGCGAATTCCTGGTAACGGAGGCATCCTTTCAATCAATGCATTTTCTGTAGATTACCTAGGTAACCCAATCACCTTAGGACTTCAACCTGGTGCTGATGGCACATTTACTTTGATCTTCCAATATGTTAATGACATGCCTCTAGGTTCTGTATTGTATTTACATGACATGCGAGATGATGTATGGCAAAATCTTATGATGGATTCAACGTACACATTTGATATGTTGCAAACTGATTCTAATGATCGCTTTGAAATCTTTACAAGTCCTTCGCCAATTGCCTATGGTGTTGATGACCTTTGTAGTTCTGATGCCGGATTCGCAGTGGATTTACCAAGTATTTTAATCGATGGACAAATCACTTCTTGGGATTATCTATTGTCAAATAGTATGGGTATCGAAGTGGAGTCTGGATCAGCGACTGGAATGGATACCATTGAAGTGTCTACAACAGATGAGTACACCATCGTAGTAACGTTTGATGGTATAACAAGCACCTTCACAGATTCTGTTACAATTGGTGCACCAGTATCGGTTACTCTTCCAGCTGATATTACAAGCAATGCTGGTGAGTCGGTTAACGTTGTGCCTACCGTGTCCACTATGGGCGGTATGTATTCTTGGCTCCTTGATGGAACGGAGGTAGGAATGGATGCTACCTTAGATTACACCTTTTTAACTGAAGGAACGTACAGTTTAGTTTTAAACTACGTGTCAGCTGATGGCTGCGAAGTTTCCGAGGATATGACAATAACAGTCCTCGGTACAAACTCGTTGGAAGACTTCTTGCATCGTCACGCTTTAGAATACCTCACCATTCAAAATGAAGTATTGTATATCGGAATGAACCAGATTGAAAGTATTTCAGAAGTCATCTTGATGGATGCAAAGGGACAAGTTCTACATGCAATGCGTCCGCACGGATTAAACTCAACTATCGACCTATCGGGATATGCTAAGGGAGTATACTACCTCGGTGTAGTCAGCAACAAGGCCAGTGAGTTTATTCCTATCCAGTTTTAATAGGTATACCTTGTATAGAAACGCAAAAAAGGGGCGAAAGCCCCTTTTTTTATGTCATGGATCGAAATCCCGACCATCGGATAATCCGGCATATGTATTCAACACATGACGTGTTGCGTTTAGCTTTGGGGCCTCGCCTCGGGAGGCCCCCTTCTCACACAGACAAATCATCTTGTGCTCATGGAGAGCATATCTTGAATGAATCGTCATCCTCCTCTTTTGAAAGACGACTCGATCCGGTTTTCATGGAGTGCATCGTTTCGCCTTCGTAGATATATACGCGCCCAAATTCAGAAAGGTTTCATTTGCTATCTAAATTGGCTTTATGGCTGAGGGCTTCGGACAAATACTTACCTTTAGTCTATGTTCAAACTTGCGCAAGTTATTCTGTTTATGCTTCCGGCAGAAACGGCTCACCACGTTACCATGAGTTTACTCAAGGTATTCTACAAGTTTGGGTTTATACGTAATTCTACTCAATCTACAGCGCGGTGTAAGGTTCGGGGATTACAAGACGTTTTGTTTGATAGTCGAATAGGTCTTGCTGCTGGTTTTGATAAAAATGCACAATACGTTGAAGTGTTACATGCATTGGGATTTGCAGCGATTGAAGTGGGTACTGTTACTCCTCGAGGGCAGGCAGGCAATCCAAAGCCAAGGTTGTTTCGTCTAAAAAAGGATAAGGCGCTTATTAATCGATTGGGCTTTAACAATGAAGGGGTAGATGCTATGGAAAAGCGTCTAAAACATCTGAGAAGTAAGCAAGATTCTAGGCGCTCTTTGCCCGTTATTGGTATAAATATTGGCAAAAACAAATCCACTCCTAATGAGCGAGCGGTAGAGGATTATGTCTATTGTTTAGAAAGACTGCATGCCTATGGCGATTACTTCGTGGTGAATGTAAGCTCTCCAAATACTCCTGGATTGCGAGCGCTGCAGGGAAGGGATAGCCTCGTTGAGTTATTAACCAAGCTTCAGGAGATAAATAATGTTAAGGGTCCGAAGCCACTCTTCTTAAAGGTAGCTCCTGATTTAACCGATGAAGCATTACTAGAGGCAGCTTCCGTAGTTACTGAACTCCATTGCACGGGAATGGTGCTCACGAATACAACGATTAGCCGAGAAGGACTGGTTACGTCTTCGCATAGCGTGGATGCATTGGGTAATGGTGGTTTAAGTGGAGAGCCACTTGCAAGTCGATCTTGCGAAGTGCTTGCGCTTATTCGAAAAAACCATCCTGATATGACGCTGATTAGTGTTGGGGGGATAAGTAATAGTGAGGAAGGCAAAAAACGACTAGATCTCGGTGCTGATTTTCTTCAAGTTTATACAGGCTTTGTTTATGGAGGACCGCCTTTAATAAAAAGCTTGTCCGAGCTTTAATCACCTATAAAGTTTATGTCAGACCACCGATCCATTAGCGTTTTTGAAATCATCAAAGTGGGTGTCGGGCCTAGTAGTTCTCATACCATGGGTCCTTGGCGTGCTGCATTATTCTTTATTGAAGAACTTGCTCGAAAGGACTTATGGCAGTCACTCCATCGAATTGAGGTGATTCTGTATGGATCATTGAGTAAGACAGGGAAAGGACATGGAAGTGACCAAGCCATTATTGCAGGGTTGCATTACAAGCATTTCCGCGTGCTTAGTCGAAGCGAATGGATAGAGCTCTTAGAGGCAAACAAAGCGTGTCATAAGATAACCTTGCCAAATGGTGGTTATTTTACATTTAACCCCGATGAGGATATAATCTATTCTAAGGAAACATTGCCCTTTCATCCTAATGGTATGATGTTTAGAGCACATGCCGCTTCGGGTGTACATGAGCATACGTATTACTCTATAGGTGGTGGTTTTGTCGTATCGTCTGCTTCTGAAGAGGTGGGGAAAAACATGATCAAAACTCCCTTTCAATGCAACAGTGGTGATGATGCTCTACGCTACTGCAGACAGTTAAATGTTTCCTTTGCGCAACTAATCCGTGCCAATGAGCACGCTTGGCATAATGATAAGAGCATCGATAATCAGGCCTTAGAGTTGTGGAAGGTTATGAAAGAGTCTATCTACCGGGGATTAATGTCGAGCGAGGATGTTTTACCTGGGGGACTACATGTTAAACGTCGAGCCCCTTTAATGCTTGATAAGTTGATGGACTCATCCCCTCAATCGGCTGATGAATTCTTTTACCATCTCAGGGAACAGACCTTTGAATTCGCACAAATCAATACCTGGGTGTCAACCTTTGCCTTAGCCGTTAATGAAGAAAACGCAGGGTATGGTCAGATCGTTACTTCTCCTACAAATGGAGCTAGTGGCGTTTTACCTTCCGTAATGGCATACGCTTATTGCTTTTTACCCAATATATCAGAGCAACATATGATTGAATCCATTTTGGTTGCAGGAGAGATAGGAACCTACTTTAAAAAAGGTGCTACCATATCTGCAGCGCTCGGAGGATGTCAAGCTGAGATTGGCGTTTCATCTGCCATGGCTGCTGGTGCGCTCACAAGCATTTTAGGTGGCAGCCCTTATCAAATCCTAGCTGCGGCCGAAATGGCTATGGAGCATCATCTAGGATTAACATGTGATCCAATTGGTGGTCTAGTGCAAGTACCTTGTATCGAACGCAATGCTATGGGTGCATCTAAGGCAATAACTGCCTCAAATCTTGCGCTAAACCTTGAGGACAATACGTCTAAGGTCAGTTTTGATGATGTTGTGCGAACGATGATGGAAACCGCTCAAAATATGAGCTCAAAGTATAAAGAAACCTCAGAAGGCGGATTAGCGATTTCTGTAGCGACACCGGAATGTTAAATCTTTAGCATTCCATCATGAATCTTAGTCAAAAGTCATCTTCAATTTGGGGAGACTTGTTTTGCTTTCTATCTTTAGTAGTAAATCCAAAACCATGGCTAAAGTATTAGGTGCTATAATGATGATTGTCTCAGGGTTCGCCACCTTGGTCTGCGTATATCTTTATTGGAATTCTACGGCCCATCTTCCCTATCATCCAATTGATGAGGAGAGTAACCAAATTGGTGCATCCAAAATGTCTCTTGTCGATACAGGTATGCTATTGCCCATTATTGTGGCACTATTTTTCTTGGTTGCGGGAATGGTCATCTTCTATTCTCATAAGGAACCAGAAACAAAGTAGTTACGTTGTTTCGCAGATATTCCCTTAGTAAGCGTCACCTCTTATGGGGACTGGGATTGCTATTCGGACTTCCATTATTCTATGTGGTCTTCGTGATAGCATTGGGAAGTTTTACCGATTATAATCCTCCAGCACAACAAACAGTTACTCCAGACAAACAATCCGAAGCTGTTCTCGAAAATGTTCAAGACACCTTAGACGTGCTTCTATGGAATATTGGGTATTGTGGGTTAGGTGAGCACTCTGATTTCTTTTATGATGGAGGGAAGGATGTTTGTCCGAATCCTAACAATTATGATCGCTATTGGAATGGGGTGTACAGTTATATCGCAAAGCATCGTGACGACCAAGATTTTGTGCTTTTACAAGAGGTTGATCGGGATTCAAGAAGAAGCTATAACCACGACCAATATGAAGGATTAGGGATAATGTTTGATGGGTGGGAAGCTGCCCATGCTTTGAATTACAAGAACATTTGGAACCCAATGCCATTAACAGGAATGCCATTGGGTAAGATTCAAAGTGGGCTGGCTTCATTCAGCCGCTATGCTTCTTCAACGATTACAAGACACAGCTTTCCTGGGAACTTTTCCTGGCCAAAAAGTGTCTTCATGCTTGACCGCTGTTTTCTTGTACAAGAAATTCCTTTGCCAAGTGGTAAGCATCTTTACATCATAAACTCTCACAACTCCTCCTATGACGATGGTAATCTCAAGGCTCAGCAGATGGATTATCTAAAGCAGTTTTTGTTGGAGGCTTATGATGATGGCAATTATGTAGTTGTAGGAGCGGACTGGAATCAATGTCCACCGAACCATCCCTACTACACGTTTATGGGTGAGAAAAATGAAAACTATTCTCAGACCAACATAGAGGAAGACTTTATGCCCAAGGGGTGGCAATGGGTTTTCGATAACACAGAACCCACCAATCGTAAACTGTATCAAGTGCTCTCAGAAAGTGACTATGAGGATACGTATAAGACGTTAATCGACTTTTATCTGGTAAGTCCAAATATTGAAGTACTTGAGGTGAGAACAAAGAACTTGAAGTTCGCATCCTCCGACCATCAACCAGTGCATCTTCAGTTTACGCTCCGCAAATAGCGCTGGGTTATTGAGGGATAAACCAAGTCGTCGGAGTTTGTTAATTTTCCGATAACCTAAAACCATGGCAAAATCAATACAACAGTGGTTCGATGAATATGGAGAAAGTCATCAGAACCCTACAAACAAGTTAATCCATTGGATATGCATTCCTTTGATCTTTTGGAGTATCATTGGATTGCTCGCCTGTATTCCGCATGAATATCTTCAGGCAAATAGCAGTACATGGGTTTCCCCCTATTTGCATTGGGGTAGTGTGGTGATCGCCTTAGGCCTCCTGTTTTACATCCGCCTATCTTGGCAGTTGTTCTTAGGGATGGCCTTGTTTTCGTCTGTAGTTCTTTTCACGATCAATGCGTTGATGATACTTGGCGTGAATGCTCTGTTATATACGAGTATCGCAGTATTTGTGGGTGCGTGGGTTGGACAATTTATAGGTCACAACATAGAAGGAAAGAAACCTTCTTTTTTCAAAGATTTACAGTTCTTAATGATTGGTCCTGCTTGGTTGATGGGCTTTATCCTCAAACGAATGGGTATAGGGTATTAGAAAGTCGTTGCTCAACAGCTTTCAGATAGAATTCGAGGGCTTTTCCCTTTATCGGATAAGTAAGAAGCTCCCTTTTAAGTCTATTGCTTTACCGTCAGCAAATGCCCCCGTAAATAGATAACCAAAGGTATTTGGAGGAAGTGCCTTCCCTTTCCAAGTACCATCCCACCCGGGCTCCTGCTCCGTACCAATAAATACAATTTCTCCCCAGCGATCGGTTATGATAAGCTCATGGGATGTAATGCGTTCGCCATAGACTTTGAAAAAGTCGTTTACCCCATCACCATTAGGTGAAAAGGCGTTGGGTATAAAGACATTTAGGTCGTTGTCGACTACAACAGTGGCAAACGCAGGAACAACACACGGATTGTTAGGGTAGGATGCATTGACTTCAAAGTCATAGTAGGTCTGTTCTGGGATCAATATTGGGGTAAGACAATCCGAACAATCTAAGCCCTCTGAAGGACTCCATACGATGTTTGATAGCAAAGAGTCTTCGTATATACCAGGAAACTGAATGGTAAGTTCAAGAGCTAGGGTGTCCGTCAATGTAACGGTGGTATCTGAGGGAATTACTTCAAGAATAATGTTTGGAGCACTTGAAACAACACTCCCAAAAGGAATTGAACGACATCCATCAGCATCTATTACGCTAAGTCCATAAATGCCACTTGGAAGATTACTGAAAACAGCGCTTGATTGGTAGGTCAAGCCAGAGTCTATAGAATACTGATAAGGAGGGTTGCCTCCCACTACGTCCAGAATTTGAATCTGTCCTGTACTCGATCCTATGCAACCCGAGGAGTCCACATCTATGCTGGTTATCTCAGGACCTGTAGCATTATCTAACAGCGTGGAAAAAGGAAGTTGGCAGCCACTATTGTCGGTAATCGTTGCCTCATAAAGTCCTGCTGCTAAGTTAGCCCTAGACAAATCTGTATTTCCATCACTCCAAAGTATACTGTATGGGCCCGATCCGCCTTGAACAGAAAGGCTTATTGCACCGCTCAATGGGTCATTGCAATTGATTTCAGTAATGCTCGCTTGGAGCGTTATCTCACCGGGCTCATTAAGGGAAGTTGAGGCATTGCCTTGACAGCCGAGAGCATCCGTAACCAGGAGCGATATGGTGCCAGGTCCAAGTTCGGTAGCAACACTAGAGTCTGCTCCATTAGACCACTGATATTGATAGGGCGAGGTGCCTCCAACGATTGTAGCCACAGCTTGTCCGTCATTGGCTCCATTACAAGAAACATCGCTCTCTACAATACTAACTAGGACAGAATCCCCTGGTGGAACGGTTATGCTTCCGTTTTCAAAGCATCCTTGCCCATCGCTCACTTGAACGGCGTAGGTCCCCGCAGTAAGATTTAAGGCAGTATCTGTAGTCTGCCCTAATGGGTCATTCCAAAGAAAGGTAAACGGAGGTACTCCACCACTGATCACAACGCTAGCTTGGCCGTTGTCATCACCGAGACAGGTAGGTGCAAGACTGCTAAATGTTAGCGTGAAGTTTACGTTTTGCTCAACGTTAGTGGTCGTAGTATCAAAGCAGCCTGTGGCAGGGTCTTCAATGGTAATTACAAGGCTTCCACCCGTTAGATTAGATAATACAATTATTCCACCTCCATCACTTACAGTTCCTATTGGGCTCTGAACGAGCGTCCCATTCTGACTATACCCTATGATATAATTTGTATTGGGTAGTAATCCGCTTATTGTCCCAAGGCCGTCCGTTGCTCCGCAATCAATCGTATCGGTCGTGACGGTGTAGGTTAAACTGCCAGCATCTACGATGTCAAATGTAGTATCGATTGAACAGGATATGTTTGGAGAAATACTATCGGTTAAGGTAAGGCTGTAGGTTCCTGGAAGTAAGCTTGGTTGGTCGATAACTGTAGGACCATGAGACCATACGATATTGGGTACACCTAACAATCCTGCAAAACCACCGACAAGGGAGCCAGTATTTGTGCCACTTGCACAATCAGGTTGGGTAATGACAAGACCCCAAGACGGATTAGAGACTCCAATTCGTGATACTACAGTATCAATACAGCCTCCAAAGGACTGCACGAGTTGCACATCGGTCCAGCTCAATGTTGGATTGGCCACTACGGTTAGCGTATTGGTACTGTTTAATATCCCAACTGGCGACCAATCATAGGTAAACGGTCCTGCTGTTCCCTGTAAAATCACGCTTTCGCCAGCACAGACAATGGTATCCTCTGGAGTAACGGCTACAGGTAAAGAATCAAACAAGGTCAAACTTGCACTATCAAAGGGAATTCCACTGCATTGAGATAAACTATACAAGGTTACGGTCTCGAAGCCTTCTTGAACACCGTCGGATAGGGGGGTAATGGTGATGGTGTCAAATTGCTGTCCAGGATCAAAAAAGACGGTATCATTTATTGTGGTGTAATCTATTCCATTGGTCGCAGTACCTTGAATGTCAATAGGTAGGGAATAGGGAAGCGCAATGTCTCCTGTTCGTTCAAAGATAAATTGGCCACTAACGCATCCTTCTACAGCAAAATCCACGAGATCGCTTACTACTGAGCTTGCAGCGATTACCACCTGGTTGGATGAGAAACTTCCAGCTTTTAAGAAAACGCCAGAATCAAAGATTCTATCTAAAAATAGAGTTTCACTACCGTCACCAATGGCGAGTTTCATAGTATAGGTTGAACAGGCTACGGTAGGAACAACTGCTTGAAGAAGCGCAGTATTACCCGAATACACTACCCCGGGAATAACTCCATCATAAAAGGCAGTATTATTTAGTTGGCAAGGGACTGTAGAAAAAAGATCATCAGAAACGCCATCGTTTACTGTGTTGATGGATACTGGAGTGTTTGTGCCGGGAATCAATGCAACATTTTGCTCAACATAGTTTCCTCCTGCGGGATTAACTCCACTTACGTAAAAGCCAAAAACGTCATTAAAGTTAGAGCATACATAATTATCGTATTCTTCAGATCCGAATCGATAATCGAATTTTAAGGTGTCACCAAAAACGGTAATATCAAAGGTTAACACACAAGCATCAGTCGAAATCAGTGTTGGGCTGTTTAAGGCTAACGATGCATCTAAAGAGGGGTCGCCAAACAACCCGTTATCAACACTTGCTTGAGGGTTTAAAAAGACGTCATTAATCTGGTCTACTTCAAAGGCGCTCCCAGATGAGAGGATAACCCCATCAGTTATTCCTAATCCCGCTGGAGCAGCGGTAAACTGAGCATGGGCACTATCTGCACAGATTAGGTTGGCATTACTTATGGTTACTCCTTGACCCGCCAAAGTCTGCGCCATGGACGTGGCTGTAACGTTTGCAGGGTTTTCAAAGGTAAACTGAGCCAAACTTACATGGCTACCTCCTAGCAGGATAACTAGGAATGATAGCAAACGAAATAGAACAAGACTTCTCATAGTAACTTATTAAAAGATACTACAAATTAGTGTCTCAGAGACCGAAGGAGGATAAAACTTTAGGAATCCACTCGTTGATTCGGTCTTCAGTAAGTTCATCTTGATTATCAATGTCCAGGCATAATCCTACAAACTGATCACCGCGTTGGGCTTTGGAAAAATCGTGCTCATAGTCCAGCGCAGAGGTGAACCCATGTAGCTTGCCTCCTTGATTCTCTGCCAAATCTGCGTATACTCCAATGGCATCACAGAAGTAAGCAGCGTATCCATATTGATCACCCAGTCCAAAGAAAGCGAGTTGTTTTCCCGAAAAGTCTATGGCTTCAAATTCAGGAATGAACTCTTCCCAATCGCCCTGCAATTCCCCATCATACCATGTAGGTTGACCTATAATGAGAAAGTCATATTGAGCCATATCAGCTGCTTTACGCTGGTATATTTCAATCAAATCAACCTGGACTTCAGGTTTTATCTTCTCGATAAGGGACTTGATGTTTTCAGCTACTTGCTCAGTGTTTCCTGTATCTGTCCCGTAAAACAAACCAATCGATGCCATATCAAAGATCTATGTATACTATTCGGTTCGAAGGTAAGCTTTTATCGACGCTTTGTCGACGACAAGTTCGAGCGCTCTTTGTAAAATATCATCACTCTTGTTGTAGACTTTGAAGTAGGCGTCTGGGCTGAATAAGGAACGAGCTAAAATGGCTTTAAACTGCAAATGAATCCATTCCATGGACACACTCATCCCTTCACTATCCAGCGAATCAATCTCAGTGTAACAGTAATCGATGAAGTCTGTGAACATGACATCCTCTTCATTAAAATTTGTCAGATATGTGTCTATATCCGGGTATTTGTAGAGGACATCCTCCCTCTTGCTATCGATATACGAGTAGATAAACTCTTGGAACAATCCTTCTCTTCGAATCTGTCCTAGGGCTTTTGATCCACCCGAGGTATCCAAGGCTACCCAAACATCAGGCATTATTCCCCCTCCGCCATAGACAGTTCTCCCTCCAGTAGTCTCATATTTCAAGGAATCAGGGAACTCTAATGCAAACGCTGAGTCGGTTAACTCCCCTGAATCCATTCGTCGTTCAATTTCTTCGCGATAGACCTCTACGCCATCCTCATAAGGTCGCTGGATGAACCGACCACTTGGGGTGAAATAGCGAGCTACTGTAAGTCGAATAAGCGAACCATCTGGCAGGTTATACCCTCGTTGAACTAACCCTTTACCAAAGGTTCGCCGTCCAATAACTAGTCCGCGATCATGATCTTGGATTGCTCCTGAAAGAATTTCACTAGCGCTTGCTGAATACTGATTGACTAGGACCACGAGGTTTCCTTTTTTGAATCTTCCCTCTTTGGTGGTTGTATACTCTTTTCGTCGGCTTTGATCTCCTTCGGTGTAGGTAACGAGTAATCCGTCACCAAAAAACTGATCAACTACGTCTACCGCGGCGTTTAAGTATCCTCCGGAGTTATTTTGGAGATCCAACACAAGGTTTTTCATCCCTTCCTTGTCGAGTTTTTCCAATGCATTTTCTACTTCTTCTGAGGTGGTGGCTGAAAACTTAACCAGCTTGATGTATCCTGTTTTTTCATCCATCATATACGCTGCCTCAACAGAATTTAGTGGAATTTTGTCGCGAGTGATGGTAAAGGGCAGAAGGGCATTACTTTTTCCGCGCTTTATATCAACGACAACTTTTGTTCCTTTCGGGCCCCTAAGCAAATCAATAACTCCCCGATTGTTAATGCCTATTCCCGCAATAGTATCTCCGTCAACTCGGATGATTTTATCTCCTGGAAGAATACCCACTGCTTCTGATGGACCACCAAAAATGGTCTCTACAATGAAGATTGTGTCTTGCAGAAGGTTGAATCGCACACCAATTCCCTCAAAGTTGCCTATGAGCGGTTCATTCATCGCTTGAACATCTTTTGCAGCGGTGTAACTGCTATGAGGATCTAATTCCTTTAAAAAGGCTCGGATGGCCTTTTCGACAAGGGCACTGTCAGCTATATCTTCCACGTAAAAGCGGTCGACATAGTTAAAAAAGGATTGAATCTTATTGCTTTCAGTCTGGGAAAGTTGTGCCTTTGCTATAATGGGAGCAAACAAAAAAAGTATTACAAGAAGACGTGGCATAGATGGCATTTATTTTATCATTTGATTACGAGACGTTATACCGACAAGTTGAAATCCCTCAACGCATCGTTTAGAGAAGTCTTTTTATCAGTAGACGCCTTTCGTTGCCCTATAATTAACGCACAAGGTATGCCAAAGTTGCCTGCAGGGAATGTTTTGCTAGTTGTGCCAGGAATTACAACGGATTTTGGTGGAATATATCCTTTGTATTCTTTGGGCTTGTCGCCACTTACATCGATAATCTTGGTGCTACCTGTGATGGTTACATTGGCCCCAATTACAGCCTCTTCACCGATGTGAACGCCCTCGACTAGGATGGCTCGTGATCCGATAAATGCATGATCTTCGACAATAACGGGTTGCGCTTGTAGCGGTTCAAGAACACCTCCAATTCCAACGCCTCCACTTAGGTGAACATGTTGTCCGATTTGGGCACACGATCCGACCGTAGCCCAGGTATCTACCATGGAGTTTGCGCCGACATACGCGCCGATGTTAACATAGCTTGGCATCATAACAACTCCTGGCTCTAAATGACTCCCATAGCGGGCAAGAGCTTGTGGCACAACTCTAACTTTTTGCTCAGCAAAGTTCTTTTTGAGTGGAATTTTATCGTGAAACTCAAAGGGACCATATTCAATAGTTTCCATTTGTCTTAAGGGAAAGTATAGGATCACCGCCTTTTTTAACCAAGTATGTACATGCCATTGATTATCCTCTTTACTGCATATTCTAAGACGTCCTTTGTCGAGTTCTTCTATGACATAGTCTATGGCCTTGATGGTTTCGTTATCCTTGAGTAACTCGCGGTTGTCCCAAGCCGATTCAATGAGTTGTTGTGCATTCTTCATAATTGGTCAAATAGATTTTAAAGGTACTTTTTACAAGTGGAACTTTTATTTACATAATAACGTTGTATCTTTGCCGTCCCGTTAAGGGAAAATGACTCGGTAGCTCAGCTGGTAGAGCAATACACTTTTAATGTATGGGTCCTGGGTTCGAACCCCAGCCGAGTCACTTTTTTTCTCCTCCTTCTCTTTTTAATGCCGTTGCACCAGACTTGATGTTAGTGCCTCTTTTTGAAGTTCAGGATTTTCTGCCACCGCTTTGTATTCTTCCTTAAGTCGCTCAATGATTGTACTGACTGACTCGATGGATTTAGTGTATTCAATGCTAGGTCCTGCACACCAAACGGTCTTATAGGTCGCACTAAATGCAGCCTTTTCTACTGATTTCATCCCTTTGGAATAGGTGAGCATTTTTACATACTTTTTTAAGCGCTTGTTTTTAGATAGTATGCGCTCAATGGCATTTTGTTGGGTACCTATTTTTTGGACATAAGGTGTATTAATCACTGTACAAGGAGATCCGGAGATTTTTGTGGTAAGTACAATATCTTTCGCCCCGTATTCGACACAGGCTTGCTTGTAGTCTTCTGAAACAGGGGCCTCCGTGGTGGCTATAAACGGTGATCCCATGGAAACACCAATCGCACCATCTCCATGAATTCTTGCCCATACACCTGCTCCATTTCCGACACCTCCTGCAGAAATCACAGGTAGTGTACATGCCTCCTTTAACTGAGGAATCAATTCTTTGGACATTAAAGGTCCTGCATGACCTCCTGCTTCTTTGTTCACGGCTATCAGGGCATCGCATCCCAAGTCCTCAACTTTTCTTGCATAATCAGCATTAACGACATCGCAAAAAACTTTGATACCAAGGGGCTTACAAACCTCAATAACTTCTTTTGGTGAGCCTAGGGAGGTGATAATGTAGTCCACGCCAAGGTCGGCACATGTTGCTAGCTGACGTTTGTAATGAATATTGGACTTGTTCACTATAAGATTGATCCCAATGGGACCCTTCGTCTGTGCGCGTATGGAAGCAATTCCTTGACGCATAGCCTGATCAGTGCGCCAATTTAGCGCAGGAATACAAGCGGTAACTCCAGATTGAAGAGCTGCTATGGTCATCGCTTCATTGGAAACAAGAAACATAGGCGCCACAATTAGCGGGAAATCTATATTTAGGAGGTCAGTTAGTCCATTTTTGACGTTTTCCATAAGGTTAGTGTAGATATTTAAGATAGGGAGAAATAAACGCTTCGGACAAAATAGATTTATCTTTTCCGCATGGAGGAAACGAAGCACCCATCGGTCGAAGTGCATATTAGAAAAAATGGTCCTGCGGTGCTCATAGGTAAGATGCTTGTCTATGATTCAGACGGTAACTCAATAAGTGCTGAAAGGATTTCGTTATGTCGTTGCGGGTTGTCCAGCGAAATGCCAACGTGTGATGGCAGCCACAAAGGACAAGCGCCTTTTGAAAACTGATTATTATGAAGATTCAGTACCGATGTATACTGGGGTTGCTATGCCTCGTACAATGTTTGTCAGTATCCATTGGCTTTGCTCAAGGCAAAGTCAATAAAAAAGCGGAATCCTGGTATTTTGAAGGAATACGGTCAGAGAATGTTGGAATGGTAGATGGGGCACTGTATTGTTATACGAAAGCCATAAAAAAGCAGAAAAAATACCTCCTTCCTTGGTTAGCTAAAGCCGACCTCCTTTACCGTATGGATAGCATCCAAATGGCCTACGATGTGCTGATAAAAGCGGAGTCGCGCGTGAAGACCACGAGTTATAAATTGGACTACGGGTTGGCCTTGTATAGTTTTTTGTTACAAGACTATGACCAAGCGCAACAACGCGTAGAAAAACTTTTTCAAACGAAGCATCGCTGGTCCTCTGCCTTTACTTACGAGGCTACCATATTGCAGCAAAGTATTCTTCTAGCCGATAGCCTGGTTCGCCATCCGCATCAGTATGACTTAGAAAGGCTGCCATCAAGTGTCAACTCCTCGTACGATGAATATTTTCCCTCCTTAACTGTTGATGGAGAGCAGTTGTATTTTACTCGAATGGAGTCCAGTACGGTGAGCTATGATTTGTGGAATGAAGACCTCTATTCTTGCCGTCAACTCGGTGAATCTTGGTCTGATGCAGTAGCTCTTCCCTCTACAATTAACTCAAAGGACAATGAAGGAGCTAATTCAATCAGCACGGATGGGAATGAATTGTTCTATGCTGCAATGTATGGCCAACAAGGAGATATGGATATTTATCGAGCGGAGTACTCCAACCAGCAATGGAATGCACCTAGACTGTTATCTTCTGCTGTAAACAGCAATGAATGGGATTCGCAGCCATGCTTGTCTGCAGATGGCACCATGTTGTTTTTTACCTCAACCCGACCAGGGGGGCTCGGTAAATCTGATATCTATTTAGCGAGAAGGGACTCCAACGATGTATTCTCTGAAGTAGAGCGTCTTCCATTCCCTATTAACACACCAGGCAATGATCAGCGTCCTCATTTTCATCCTGATGGCAAGACCCTGTATTTTTCTACAAACGGTCTTCCAGGAATGGGTGGAAGCGATTTGTACAAAACACAATTAAATGCCGATGGCACTTGGACAAAACCCGTGAACATGGGTTTTCCAATCAACTCCCCGATGGATGAGCGTGGCATATTTGTAAGTGGGGATGGGCAGCAAGCATTTATCTCGACCAATCGCAAGGGCGGAATGGGTGGAATGGATATCTACAAGTTTGATCTTCCTCAGTCAGTGGCTCCAGGGTTAACCGCTTACCTCAAGGGAACAGTACTTGATTCACTCACAGGCCAGCCTATTGCGGCCACCATTGAGATTTATGATTTGACACGCGATAAAACCTATCGTACACTCAATGTCGATGCCATGTCGGGATCTTTTTTGATTGCAATTCCAGGTAGCTTTAACTATTCGTTTCATATCACCTCGTCCGGTAAGATTCCGATATCAAGAACACTTACGTCGGATACCATTTTTCGCTCAGGGGAACTCCTGAATGAAGAGTTTCTTTTATCAAGTCCTAGCATCGGAAACCAGTTTCGGTTGAACAATGTCTTCTTTGAAACCAATAGTGCGGTACTAGAGGAGATCAGCCAACAGGAACTGCAACTTGTGGCGGAATGGATGGCAACGGTTGAGGATGATGTTATCTTCGAATTGCAGGGCCATACGGACAATAGAGGAAGCGAGGATTGGAACCTCACCTTATCCCAGCAAAGAGCGGATGCGGTGCGTAACTACCTTGTTTCGATTGGTATTCCTGCTGATAGACTGATTGCTCGTGGTTTTGGGATGACTCGGCCAATTGATACCAACGAGACCGAAGAAGGCAGGGCAAACAACCGTCGAACGGAGGTTCACTTTCGGTGATTATCGATACTGAAAAAGTAACTCACCAATGCGAGCACCTTTTAACAAGGTTTCTTCGAATTCAGCTTCTGGATCCGAGTCGTACGTAATTGCACCTCCGGAGGTAAAACTTAAATAGCGTTCTTTTTCTTGATAGAGCACACTTCGAATGACAACATTAAAGTCAAAGTCCCCATCTGGTGAGAAGTAACCTATCGTCCCAGAGAAAATTCCACGTCTAGACATTTCCACTTCATCGATGACTTGCATTGCTCGGTATTTTGGAGCACCTGTCATTGAACCCATAGGAAACGAATTTCGTATTACATCGATACTGGAAAAGCTTGGGTCAACCTTTGCTCTTACAGTAGATACCATTTGATTAATGGTTTGAAAGCTTTGTACTTCAAACAAGTTCTCTACCCTGACAGTGCCGGGAATTGCTGTTTTGGCTAAATCATTGCGCACTAGGTCAACAATCATGACATTCTCTGCGCGTTCCTTTCTATTTGATGCAAGCGCTTCTCTAATTTTTTCATTTTCCTCTGGTGTTTTTCCAATAGGAGCAGTGCCTTTAATGGGCTGGCTTATCACTTCATCGCCCTGTTTTCGTAAATATCGTTCGGGGCTGAAACTTAGAATATGCAGTCCCTCATGCTTAACATAGGCGGAGAAGGGCGATCTCAAGGCATCATTTATGCGCAAAAAGGTTGTGAGTGGGTTGATTCGAACCTCATAGGAGGCAAGCTCACGGCAAAGATTAACTTCATAAACTTCACCGTGTCGAATTAGATTTTGAATATGGCGTACTCGCTCGAGATAGGCTTCTTTATTCATATTACTGAATAACTCAATCTTCTTGGAGAAAGGTTCCTTAGGAAGTTCGTACGCATTGATAATGTTCACGAGTGCTGTTGCCTCAAGGAAGCTTCTATTAATGGTAAGCTTATTGCCTGACATTCGAAAGAGGAAGCGTGGTTCGAAAAACAACAGTTCAGGAGATTGAAGTCGGTTTGGATGTTGTGACGTGAGGTCTTCGACATCATTTTTTAAGTCGTACGACAGAAAGCCAAAAAGCCATGAGTTGTTTTGGCGATTTTTGAAATCTTCTAGCAAATCAAAGGCCCCAGTGGCATTATTTAGGGCAAGGGTTTTTAACGAATCTACCGCAAGGATCCAGTCATAGTGTTGTAAGCGTTCGCCATAACCATTGCTGTCATAGAAGGCAAAAATGGGAAATTGGTTAGCCCATGCAAGGGCCTCACGCCGAAACTCGACAGGATTGTTAATGTGTATTGAGGTGCTTTCCATGCTGTTTAGCCGCCCAAAATGTTTAGTTTCTCACGTTCAGGACCATTAGAAAGATAACGAATTGGTACAGAAAGTTTACGCTCAACGGTATCAATAAACTCCTGTAGGTTAGGATGGATTGATCCATCTTCTGTTGCTGACCAACCTGGAACTTCATTGTAGTTGACAACAATCCTTTGATCATCTAGGTCAAATGGAATTCCCTCCACAATAGATCCATCGATGGTGTATGAGTCTGCATAGGATACTGACTCCATATCCTCAAGAACGTCCACTTTGGTCATGGCAATTTGCGTAACACCATTGATTTTGATGGCATAGTCTAAAAGAGGGATATCAAGCCATCCACAGCGTCTAGGTCTTCCAGTGGTGGCGCCAAACTCGCCTCCCTTTTGACGAAGTGATTCTCCTTCTTCACCGTGAAGTTCTGAAGGAAATGGTCCACTACCGACCCGTGTACAATAGGCTTTAGTAATACCAATGACCTCACGGATGTTTTGAGGGCTAATTCCTAAACCTGTACATGCAGCTGCCGATATTGTATTCGATGAAGTGACAAAAGGGTAGGAGCCATACTCTATATCGAGCAATGTGCCTTGAGCACCCTCTGCTAAAATATCCGTGCCTTTTTCCAATGCATTATGAAGAAATTGCTCTCCATTTACAATCGACAGACTCCGGATAAACTCTATTCCTTCGAAGAAGGCTTCCTCTGCTTTCTTTACAGCTTCCTCGTCGATAGTAAACTCAGGGTAAAGGCTCAACAACCTCATGTGCTTCGCCTTTAACTCGTTATACTTCGTCATAAAGTTTGAGCTTATCGCATCACCTACCCGAATACCATTTCGTCCTGTTTTATCCATATAGGTAGGTCCGATCCCTCGTAGCGTTGAACCGATCTTTCCTGCCCCTTTTGCATGCTCAGATGCCGCATCTAGCATTCGGTGGGATGGGAGAATAAGGTGGGCCTTTTCTGCAATCCTTAATTGACGTTGGAGGTCAATGTCGTAAGAGGAAAGACTTTCAATTTCTTTCTTAAGCGTTGCCGGATCAATCACAACACCATTACCTATGAGGTTGACAATTTCGGGATACAATATTCCTGATGGAACGGTATGTAGCACAATCTTCTTGCCATCAACGACAAGGGTATGTCCTGCATTCGGTCCTCCTTGAAATCTTGCGATGATTGGGTATTGTGGAGCTAGAAAGTCCACAATCTTACCTTTTCCTTCGTCTCCCCATTGGAGGCCAAGTAGTACGTCTACTGCCATAATATTATTTTCTAAGAGAGTTTATCGATGCCTTCTTTATCGGAACTGCATTCGGTAAACACATCGATGAGCTTAGTGATTTGCAGAAGTTGACGAAGTTGTTCTGGTATGTTTACCAACACCAAATCTCCTCCAGCGTTTCTCGATTTTGAGAGGGTTGTAAGCAATACAGAGAGGCCTGTACTATTCACGTATTTCAGCAGAGTAA
Source organism: Chitinophagales bacterium (assembly GCA_049890075.1). Taxonomy (GTDB): domain Bacteria; phylum Bacteroidota; class Bacteroidia; order Chitinophagales; family UBA8649; genus UBA8649. The sequence goes on along the minus strand of JBMHCE010000041.1, from coordinate 35,224 downwards.
GATTAAGGACAAAGTGCTTATGTCCCTCGCCAATCTGATTTTGAATAAACTCCAATGTAGGTTGGCTATCAGCCTCTCCGAGTAAGTTCCCTTCGAGGGCAACAATGGAAACGTTATTTTCAACGTAATGCGTAAACTTCATACCGCCAAAATACACATTAGCATTGGCTTTCAGAGACGATTTTAAACGGCTTTTTCACACGACGCTTTTTGGCAATGCCCATAAAGGTTCAAGGAGTGTTTTTCTACCTTAAACTCGAGCAGTTCCCCCATGGTTTCTCGTATCATTTGAATCCTGGGGTCACAGAATTCAATGACTTTGTCGCAATCAAGGCATATCATATGATCATGCTGTGCATAACCTAAGGTTGCTTCGTACTCAGTATGTTGATTGCCAAACTTATGCGTTCGTACTAGGCCATATTCTTGAAGAAGATCTAGGGTGTTATAGACGGTTGCAAGGCTTACGGATTGGGCATCGCCTTTTACTGCATTGTATATTGTCTCTGCATTGAAATGTCCTTTATGGGAGTAGGCCGCCTTTAGGATATGGATGCGCGTTGGCGTGTTTCTTAGGTTATCACGTTCAATGTTTCTCTTAAAAATCGAAATCACTTCTTCAATAGACACTCGCATATCAAACGGTTAAATATTATGATGTAAAGTAGTGTGGTCGTCAATACGTTCAACAGATACAATCCCTTCTTGTTTTTTTAGGTTATCCAATATGTATTGCAATTCATTTTGATTGTTAACGTAGAGTGAAATATGACCTGTAAACACTCCTTGGTCGCTCTCAAAGCTCAGGGATTTAATATTGATATTGAGTTCATGACTAATTCGCTGCGTAACACGACTTACCACACCCATTCCGTCAATCCCTCGTAATTGAACGTGTGCAAGAAATGCAGTTTTAAGTTTAGATGACCAGCTCGTCTGTACAATTCTGTAACTGTATTTAGACATCAGCTGAACAGCATTAGGGCAATTAACACGATGAATTTTGATTCCATCATTTAATGTGATAAAACCAAAAACGTTATCTCCCGGCAGGGGATTGCAACATTGAGCAAAGGAGTGGTCGATGGTCTCTGATTCCTCTCCCATGATAAGCAGTTCTCCTTTTCTCTGAAGGTTTTGAATCACGGTTTCTTCTACAGAAAGCTTCGGTTTTGCCTTGTTTACTTTTCGAATAAGTTGTCCGTTTTGTAACGTAAACTTGGCCCAAACTTTCGATAAATTGAGGCCTTGTTGAATCTGTATAAAAAACTCTTGACTATCCGGAAGATCTAGAACTTCTAGTATTTTATTGAGGTTCTCCTGCGTATTTGGAATGTTTTGACGTTTGGCCTTTCGGTCAAAAATGGCCTTTCCTTCGCTGGCAAGTGCTCTACGCTCATGTTTTAATGCTCGTTTTATCGCGGAGATAGCTTTGCTTGTTTGAGCGATGCTTAACCAATCTTCCTTGGGTTTTTGCTTGCGGGAAGTTAGAATCTCAATTTGATCCCCTGTTTTGAGTTCATAACTGAGTGGAACTAACTTCTGGTTGGCTTTCGTTGCAATGCATTTGTTACCGATCGCGCTATGAATTTCATAGGCAAAGTCCAAGGCAGTAGCTCCTCGTTTAAGCCTCCGCAGCTCTCCCTTTGGAGTAAAGCAATAGACTTCGTGACTAAACAGATTGCTTTTAAACTGATCGACAAGCTCCAAGGCATTTTGCTCTTTGTCTTGTAGTAGGTTGCGAACATTTTCTAACCATGGATCAATGGCTTCCGATGATTTTTCAATATCTCCATCACCTTCCTTGTATATCCAATGGGCAGCTACTCCGCGTTCGGCTACATCATGCATTCGGCTGGAACGAATCTGTACTTCGACCCACTTTCCTCTTGGCCCCATAACCGTAGTGTGCAGGGATTCATAACCATTTGATTTTGGATTTGAAATCCAGTCTCTTAGTCTCGTGGGGTTGTGTTGGTAGAGATTCGTGATGCTTGAAAACACGGCCCAACAATCATCGCGCTCAGATTCTGCTGGACTGTTCAGTATGATCCGAATCGCAAAAAGATCATAAACCTCTTCAAAGGTTACCCCTTTCTTTGCCATCTTCTTCCAAATGGAATGGATACTCTTCGGTCTTCCGATCACCTCACAGTCAAAGCCTTTTTCATCCAAAAGCTCTTTAATGGGCTTGATAAATTGGTTGATATATCGGCTTCGGGCACGTTTCGTTTCATTGAGCTTTTGTGCTATTTCTTTGTACTCTTCATTGCGCGTGTACTTCATCGATAAGTCTTCGAGTTCAGACTTGATGTTGTATAAACCCATCCTGTGAGCCAGTGGGGCATAGAGGAATAGGGTTTCAGAGGAAATTTTTCGTTGTTTTTCAGGAATCATCGCTTGCATGGTACGCATGTTATGCAAGCGATCTGCAATTTTTATCAATACAACCCGAATGTCATCGGTAAGCGTGAGTAAGAGTTTTCTAAAATTTTCTGCCTGATCCGAGGTTTGAACATCAAACACTGGAGCAATCTTTGTCAATCCATCGATAATCCGGGCGATTTGACGATCGAAGCGGTCCTCAATATCCTCAAGTTTTAGGTCGGTATCTTCTATAGTATCATGGAGAAGTGCTGCTATAATGGAGTTCGTTCCTAAACCAATTTCCTCGCTAACGATTCGCGCAACGGCGATGGGGTGAAGGATGTAGGGTTCTCCAGACTTCCTTCGTATACCACTATGTGCCTCATTAGCGAGCGTAAAAGCTTGTAAAACTCTTGCCTCATCTCCCTTGCCATATTTATCTGCTGCATTTTTTTGCAACTTCTTAAACGAAGAGTTAATTAGGAATTCTTCCTCTTTATTCCAGATCCGTTTTGGCATATTCTCTGTGCGATATTGACCAAGATATGGTGAAATTTCAATTTTCCTTAATAAGATGTTGTTTCCTTGCATGGCATTGCTATCTTTGCTCTCCTTTTCTGCGGATGTGGTGAAATTGGTAGACACGACAGATTTAGGATCTGTTGCCGCGAGGCGTGGGGGTTCGAGTCCCTTCATCCGCACCAAGCTGCTAAAGGCAGTAACCATTGCAAAGCCCCTTGAATCAACCCTTGGGGTTTTTATTTTTAATCTATGTAAGTCAGGCCAATGAATATCGTCTTGGACAAAAAATCAGATAATTTAGCTCACCTTTCGCTTCGTATAGACCGCGAGGATTATGCGCCGAAGGTTGAGAAAGAAATTGATAAGTATAGAAAGCAAGCTTCCATAAAAGGTTTTCGCCAAGGAAAAGTTCCACGATCGGTCATTATTAATATGACGGGTGAACGGCTTTTAGCAGATACATTAAATGAAGTATTATCTACCTCAATCAATCAATATATTGAAGAGCAATCTCTCGACGTTATTGGCTATCCCATCCCAACAGATGCCCAGCCTGAACTTGACTTGAACTACAAGAAGGCGGAGAGTTTTGATTTTGAATATGAAATGGGGTTGGTTCCTTCCTTTGAGGTTGGTTTTATTGAAAAAAATCCCAAAGTCACAAGAGAAACTGTAGAAATGGATGATTCTACGTTGGACGAGGAGATTCTCAAGTTGAGAAAACGCCATGGAAGCCCAAGTGAAGTAGAGGCCATTGGCAACGATTCGGTGATCAATGTCAAGATTGAGGAGTTAGGAGCGGATAAGTTGCCATTTGATGGTAGCCACAGCAATGAGACTTCCATTACGTTAGATATGTTGGCAAAGGATCGCTATGCAAAGAAGTTTGTCGGCAAAAAGGTTGGCGAGTATGTCGACTTGGAAATCCTAGGGTATTTCAAAGATGATGCGGCAGCTCTATCTCGTCATGTACTGGGTGCAGAGCCTGATCGTTTCACCAAAAAGGATCTTTTTCGCATTCACATCACAAAAATTCAAGATGTAGAACTTGCTGAAGTCGATCAAGCCTTTTATGATGCCTTGTTCGGACCAGGTACGGTGACCGATGAACAATCCTTTCGAGATAAGCTCACTGAGATTTACAGCAAGCAGATTGAGGAGCAGGCTGATAAAAAAATGATTGGTCAGGTTATCGATGGAATCCTAGACAAGACTAAAATTGACCTTCCAGAAGCCTTTTTAAAGCGGTGGATCATGCGCTCGAATGAGAAGCCGATCACAGAGGAAGAAGTTGAAAAGGACTATCCTGAGTTTTCCAAGCGACTTAAGTGGAGTCTTATTGTTAACCGAATTGGAAAGGATCAAGACATTAAAGTAGAGCCCGAAGAAATTAAAGACCATACAGCAACTCAGTTACGAGCTCAGATGGCAAGTTATGGCTTGGCTGATCTTGGTGATGAACAAGTAGAGCAATACGTGATGTCGATGCTTCAGCAGCGTGAGCATGTTGAGAAGACGCGAGATGCCATTATGGAAGAAAAGCTTAATTCATTTTTCAAATCAAAGGTGCGAATCAAGGACAAAAAAGTTACTTTAGAGCAATTCACATCCTAATCATACAGAATGATCAATCGAGATATACATAGTGAGTTTAGAAAGTTTGCTGTTGAGCAACCTGGTGTAACGGGCTCGTCGGTAGACGACTACGCTAAGATTCACGGCTATATAACGCCTTACATTATTGAAGAGCGTAAAATGAATGTTGCTTCAATGGACGTGTTTTCTCGGCTTATGATGGATCGCATCATTTTCTTGGGGGTTCCTATTAGCGACGATGTATCCAATATTATTACGGCACAACTACTTTTTTTAGAGTCGCTGGACAATACAAGAGATGTTTCGATTTACATAAATAGCCCAGGGGGATCGGTTTATGCAGGCTTAGGGATTTATGATACCATGAATTTTATAGGTCCAGATGTTGCGACCATCTGCACGGGTATGGCGGCTTCTATGGGCGCGGTAATCCTTTGCGCCGGTAAGCGAGGAAAACGAACTGGCCTAAAGCACAGCCGTGTAATGATTCACCAACCTTTGGGTGGCGCAGGAGGAAAGGTAAGTGATGTTATGATTACGGTAGAGGAAATCAAAAAAATCAAGACGGAACTCTACACCATCATAAGCGACCATTCTGGGCAGCCATTCGAGAAGGTGTATAAAGATTCTGATCGAGATTTTTGGATGACGTCAGAGGAGGCGCGCGATTATGGCATGATCGATGAAGTGCTTATTCGAAAAAAAGATAACTAAGGGATTTGGATAGCCCTAACGCTTCTGATAATCAATGCTCTTTTTGTGGCCGGAGCCGCGAAGAAGCAGAACTACTCATTGCGGGACAAGGAGCCTTCATCTGCAATCAGTGCGCAAGCCGGGCCAATGAAATTGTCCAAGAAGAATTCAAGGCTGAAGCGGTTTCAAAAGCCAAGCTCGATGATATTACAGCGGTCAGCCCCAAAGAGATAAAGCATTATCTCGATGCGTATGTCATCGATCAAGATAAGGCCAAGAAAGTGCTTTCAGTGGCCATATACAATCACTACAAGCGTTTAAAGAGAATTGCCAATGGAGAAGAGGTTCTTGTCGAAAAGTCAAACATTCTTCTCGTGGGTAAAACGGGCACTGGGAAAACGCTCTTAGCTAAGTCTATCGCAAAAAAGCTCAATCTGCCCTTTACCATCGTTGACGCGACCGTCTTCACTGAAGCAGGTTATGTAGGGGAGGATGTTGAATCCATGCTCTCACGTCTTTTACAGGTTTGTGATTATGATGTTCGAGCGGCAGAACGAGGCATCGTCTTTATTGATGAAATCGATAAAATCGCCCGTCGGTCAGATAATCCTTCCCTTACTCGAGATGTATCGGGAGAGGGCGTGCAGCAATCTGTTTTGAAACTATTAGAAGGGGCAGATGTCCTTGTTCCCCCACAGGGAGGGCGGAAGCACCCCGAGCAGAAATTGGTTAAAATCAACACAAGTCAGATTTTATTTATCTGCGGTGGCGCATTTGATGGTATCGAGAAAAAGATTGCCTCTCGGATCAATAGGGCATCCATTGGTTTTGCCAATATTGCGTTGCGAGAAGCAACGGATGACGACCTTCTTTCCTTTGTACAATCAGAGGACTTGTTGGAGTTTGGTTTAATTCCAGAATTGATTGGAAGGTTGCCCGTTTTAGTTCACTTAAACCCCTTGAGTGAACACGCGTTACGTCGAATCCTAACGGAACCAAAAAATGCACTAATCAAGCAATATCAGGAGCTATTTGCGATGGATGACGTTGATCTCATATTTGAGGACGAGGCCATTGAATTGATTGCTCAAGTGGCTATCAAAAGAGGTCTTGGTGCAAGGGGACTTCGCAATATTTGCGAAAAGATTCTCTTGGACTGGATGTTTGAGCTTCCATTGAAATCGAAAGAAAAAACACTTACCGTAACCGCCGATCATGTTTCGGCTTGTTTAGAGAATTTCGCGGATTAGTTGCTATTTAATATGGCATTCTGATTATTCCGAATGTGATTGATGGTATTACTTCGAATCGCTGATCCAACATCCATTATCATTTGCTGATTACTTGGGAAGGCAATCACGTCGCTGCGCAAAAGACGTTTGCTTCGCTTAGTTAAAGCCCGCTCATCCCCTTGAAAACGAGCATATTGATGCGTAAAGTTGGCAACCTCAGTAAATGGGTTTGATGAGATTAGTTGGTTTCTGCCATTATATATATCAATGGAATACTGGACATTACCCGTCTTTTCCATATTCGTAACAAACACGTTGGCTACTATTTCAACTTCTTTTGGGGTTTTGATGTCATTGCCAAGGCTATCCTTCTTAACGTTACCATCGCTGTCTAACTCGTATTCAAATCCGTCTTCAATGGTCTTTTTGTCGCTGTATTGACTTTGGCTTACACGTTCAGGAGAAAACTCAACGTTGACAATGCGTAACTCGATGCGAGCATCTCCTTCTTCCATATCTTCTCCGTAGTGCATAGAAATCCAATCCATACGCAGCTCATTTGCAGGAAATTGTTGCAATTGGTTTTCAAATGAGGCGGGTAGAAAGGAGACACCATCATTGTAGTAGGCATAGTTGACAAAAACAATTCCTTTTTGGTAGGCCTGGTCTCGAATCGCTGGAACATCCTTATAGTTAGGCATAAGGTTAAGGATGTCCTGGCATTTAGCATACGCTAAGCGTGCGTCCGCCTTGCTATTGGACGCCATGAGCTGTTGAACTTCGGCATACAAAACTTCGGTAGCTTTTACTTTAGCATCATAGAGCTCTTCGCTTAAATCGGTTATATAGATATCCGCTTCTCTAAACTCTTTATTGATGTATATCGGAAGGAAGGGTGCAATGGATTGTTGTAAGCTATTGAGCTCCTCGTATCTAGAATAAACTTTTTTCCAAGAATCAGGACTTCCATCTCGCTTTAGCTGGTCGATTTCTTGCAGTAATCGTTGCTGTTCAGCCTGAAAAGAAACCTCGAGTGCGAGCGCGTCTTTTGTTTTGATTTTATTGGTACGTTGGAGGTGATTGCTTGCTCGAAGTACCGCTCTTCGGTGGTTTCCCTTCTTTGTGTGGGGCTTAACTACAAGGCAACTTTGGACAATTAGGCCAACAAATAGAAATAGTACAATGGATCGCATGGTATGATAAAGTTTAGTCTTTGACCTAATATACAAGTTCCGTGCCGATGTGTAAGTTAAGGGCATGCGAAATAGTGTTTTTCAACATGTTCTATACGCTATTGTCATTTCCTCTCTTTTTTTAGCGATTTAACTTGTTTGCTAAGGGGTCTATTAAGTAAATTTGAACCGATTAGTGACATTGCTATGACAAACCAGTTCCAAAACAAAACGCTTGTGGCGAAGTATACGCCAAAGCCCAAACAATTATTTCTCCTTTTAAGTCTGTTTATTTCTACTGCCTTTGTGCATAGTGCTATCGCACAGGAAGAGGAGCTCGACGTCAACAACCTTGCTTCTGAAGAAGTAGTTGCAGATAGTTCATTAGCTACAAGTGGTGAAATCACTGCGGCTGATTCAAGCCTTGTAGAAGGCGAAGCGGTCGCACAGGAAGCGCCAAGTGGTGAAGAAGCCCTTTGGAATCAGGGTAAAGTTCTTTTTCAAGGGAAGTGTGCCTCGTGTCATCACCCGCTGAGAGATGGAACGGGTCCTGCTCTATCGGGAGTGCGTCAGCGCTGGATTGATAATGGTGATTTTGAGGACAAGACTGGGGAAGAGTGGTTGTACGAGTGGATTCGAAACAACAATAACGTATTAGACGCAGGTCATCCATACGCCAACGATTTGTATGAAGAGTGGGGTGAGGCAAAGATGAATCTCTTCGCTGGATTGAAGGATGATGAGATTGATGCGCTTCTCTATTATGTAGATAACTCAACACAATTTGCTCCTGCCGCTGCAGTTGCAGAAGCTGCTGCTGGTGAAGGTGAAACTGGTGGTATTGGTAAAGAGTTTTTGAGCAAGTACCTCCTCTTTATTGGAATTGGGCTTTTACTTCTCGTATTGATTCTTGCTCGTGTTCAAGCCGTACTTAAGCGAATCGAATTACAAAAGACAGGCCAGCCTATTCCTCCTTACGTACCTATTTGGAAGAGCAAGCGGATCTACGCAGTGCTAGTTCCTCTCTTGCTTTTTGTCGGAGCAAAAACATTAATGGAATCGGCAATTGGTGTCGGTCGTCAGCAAGCTTATCAGCCTGATCAGCCTATTGCTTACTCTCATGCTTTGCACGCCGGTCAGTTGAATATTGAGTGCCAATATTGTCACAGTGGAGCGAGTAAATCAAAGCATTCTAATATTCCTTCAGCGGATGTCTGTATGAATTGCCATATGCAAGTCAATGCCAATTCGGAAGATGGAGGTCGTTCAGAAATTGCAAAAATTTATGCTTCAGTCGGTTGGAATCCAAACGCTATTGGAGGCGGATCGTATATCGCATATCCTGAGTCCATGGAGGCAGATGACTTAGACTCCATGTATCGAACCTATCTATCGCAAGATTATAGCGAGGAAGAACTGATGGATGAAGCCGTTCAAGCTACGTTAACTGAAGATGTTGAAGCGGTTATTGCTATGTATAATTCACCGATTCCATGGGTGCGCATACATAACCTTCCTGACCATGTCTACTTTAACCACGCCCAGCACGTTAATGCGGGTAACGTTGAATGCCAGAGCTGTCACGGGCCGATTCAAGAAATGGAAGTTGTCTATCAGTGGTCACCATTGTCAATGGGATGGTGTATTAACTGTCATAGAAATTCTGAGGTTGATCAAAACAACCCTTATTACGAGCAACACTATCACAATCTAAGTGATGAAGCTACTGTCGAGGATATCGGAGGTACGGAGTGCCAAAAATGTCACTATTAAGAAATTTTAGACCATGAGTGCGTTAGAATCGAATCAAAACAAGAAGTACTGGGGCAGCATTCACGAATTACGGGATGCTACCTACACAGAGAAGTACGAGGATGGAGATCTAGAATACCTTAAAGAGGTACGAGAAGTCATTTCAAAGGAGAAAACCGGCCGAAGAGACTTTTTGAAAATGTTGGGCTTCAGTGTTGGAGCGGCAACTGTCGCTGCGGCATGTAAGCGTCCGATCCGTAAATCTATTCCTTACCAAACAACGCAAGATGGTCTAGTACCGGGTATTCCCAATTACTATGCCTCTACGTTTTCAGGAAATGGCGACTTCAATACAGTCAAAGTAAAGACTCGTGAAGGTAGACCGATTATGATCGAAGGACTTGTCTCTGGATACTCAAAAGGTGATGTTCATCTACGTTCTTTAGGTAGTCTTATAAACCTCTATGATCACGCCCGAATTAAGGCAGCTAAAATCGACGGAAAAGATGCTTCATGGGAAGCACTTGATAAGGCGGTTATTGCCAATTTAAAGCAGGCTAATCAAGAGAACAAAGAAGTGGTCCTTCTCACAAGCAGTGAGGTGAGTCCTTCGATTAAAAAAGCTTATGAATCCCTTATTGAGGCGTATCCAAATATTAAGCGTGTAGCTTATGATGCCATCTCTTATGCAGGTATTCTCAATGCGCATGAGGAGGCATTCGGCGTGCGTGCACCTCGAGAGATTCACTTAGAGAAAGCAGACCTTATTGTATCGGTCGGTGCTGACTTTTTAGGGTCGTGGTTAAACTCTACTCGTTTCTCTGCAGATTATTCCTCTAGACGTAAGGTTACTAAAGATCACTCTGACATGAACCGACATATCCAAATTGAGTCCTTGCCAAGTCTTGCAGGATCTAATGCGGATTTACGAATTCCAGTCATGCCTTCTGAGGAGGATCAGGCCATTGTTCAGCTTTACAATGCGATTGCTTCTGCTAAAGGCAAGACGGTACTTAACTCGAGCTACTCAAATGATAAAATCGCTGAGGTCGCTAACGAGTTATTAGCGGCTGAAGGAAAGTCAGTTGTGCTTTCAGGGTCAAATAACCAGGATACTCAATTGCTTGTGATAGCAATCAATGAAATGCTAGGTAACTACGGCTCTACCATTTCAAACAACATCACGTATTCGCTCAAAGAGGGTAGTGATAAGGCGGTGTCGGAAATGATAGAGCGCATGGAGAATGGAACGGTGGCAGGACTTATTGTTGATGCTTCGAATCCAGTATACACTTTGGGGTCTTCTTTTGAATCCGCGATGGCTAAGGTTTCATTTGCTGTTTCAATGTCAGGTCGATTCGACGAAACATCTAGAAAGTGTGCCTATGTTGCTCCCGACCACCATTGGTTAGAATCTTGGGGAGACGCTATGCCAACCTCGAACTATCTTGCATCTCAGCAGCCTTGTATCGCACCTCTGTTTGATACACGTCAGCGTTTAGAAAGCGTTTTACGTTGGAGTGGTAATGCGATGGAAGCCTATGACTTTATTCGTAAGGTGTGGTTTGATGAGTATTTCAAGAACCAGAGCACCTATGCATCAACAGGGGCTTTCTGGGATAGCGCTATTCATGATGGAGGTGTTCACTTAGACAAAGTAGCAGGAACAACTTCATTGTGTAAAGGAGACGTTCAGGGATGGGGTAGTCGTGTAGCGGCAGGTTCATCTTCTGCTCTGGAGGTTAAGTTTTATGAAAAACCTCAAGTCGGAGACGGTTCGTATTGCGACAACCCATGGATGCAAGAACTTGCCGATCCCATCACAAGAATTAGCTGGGATAACTACATCGTAGCCAATCCAAAATGGGTCGAAGAAAATGGCTTGTTGGATAACTTCAAGGCAAGAACATACCAGGTAGCCACCCTTAGTACGGATCAAGGTTCAGTGAGTTTGCCAGTGGTTGCCCTTCCAGGTACACCTTATGGAGCCTTTGGTATCTGTTTTGGATATGGTCGCCAGCATACCTTACACGCAGACTACGAGCGCGGTGCTTCCGTCTATCCATTAATGGACAGAAATACTGAATCAATGGTTCAAATGGCTGCTGTCAAGGGGGTCAAAGCAAAAGGAGAAGACTATAAGATTGCAATTATTCAGCAACACCATGGCCTGACCCATACAACGCTTGGTTCGGATGAAAACAGCATGTTCACGGTAGAACAAACCCGTCAAGTGGTTAAGGAAACTACTCTTGATGAATATAAAAATGATCCATGGAGTGGAAATACTATAGCCGGCCAACGACGAGATAAGTGGTTGAAGCACCATTTGACCTCTCTTTATGGCGAGACGGCATGGAATGATGAGAAGCCTTTTGAATATTACTATGGAGGGGCTCATGCTGAACAACAAGGTGATGGCCACCATTGGGGAATGGCAATTGACCTAAACTCTTGTATCGGATGTGGAGCTTGTGTTGTTGCCTGTAATGCAGAAAACAACGTTCCTGTGGTCGGTCAAGTCGAAGTACACCGTGCGCATGAAATGAATTGGTTGCGCATTGATAAGTATCATACAGGTGATGAGGATAACCCGGAAGTGGTATTCCAGCCAATGATGTGTCAACATTGTGATAACGCTCCTTGTGAGAATGTTTGTCCTGTAGCGGCTACTAACCACAGTAGTGAAGGATTAAACCAAATGACCTACAACCGTTGTATTGGAACAAGATATTGTGCAAACAACTGTCCTTACAAAGTGCGTCGCTTTAATTGGTTTGACTATCAAGGAGCAGATAGTTTCAGTGATCGTGAAGGATTCTGGGGTCTTGACAACGACTTTGATGGTGCTCGTAGCCACGAAGGAGGTCAACTAGGAATGCATGACCCATTACGTCGCATGGTACTCAATCCAGATGTAACAGTTCGTTCACGTGGTGTCATTGAGAAATGTTCTTTCTGTGTGCAACGTGTTCAGGTTGGAAAACTTGAAGCCAAAAAAGAGGGCCGAGGTCTTGTAGATGGTGAAATTCAAACAGCATGTCAGTCTGTTTGTGGAACCAACGCGATAACCTTCGGAGATACCAATGATCAGACTTCGAAAGTCTTTAAGCAATGGAGTGATGAGCGCGCCTTTGGTGTAGTTGAGGAAATTCACACGCTACCTTCCGTGCAATACCTCACTAAAGTTCGAAACAAAACAAGAATGTCGTAGATATGAGTAATTACGAATCACCCATACGGGAACCCCTGATAACGGGAGATAAGTCCTACTCCCAAATTACCACAGATATTGTCGGTACGACAGAGAAGAAGCCACCTATGTCATGGTTTATTGCCTTCGGTATAGCAGGAGCTTGTGCCACGTTTGGCGTGGTAGGTATTCTCTACTTATTATGGCAAGGAGTTGGTGTTTGGGGTCTAAACCGAACCGTTAACTGGGCATGGGATATCACCAACTTTGTATGGTGGGTAGGAATTGGTCACGCGGGAACCTTAATCTCCGCGGTCCTCTTATTATTTCGCCAAAAATGGCGTACTGGGATTAACCGAGCCGCGGAAGCGATGACGATTTTCGCGGTAATTTGTGCGGGCCTTTTTCCTGGTATCCACATGGGGCGTATCTGGTTGGCGTTCTTCATTTTTCCTTATCCAAATACAAGAGGTCCTTTGTGGGTGAACTTTAACTCACCTCTGCTTTGGGACGTTTTCGCAATTTCTACTTACTTGACAGTATCCTTACTGTTTTGGTATTCTGGCCTTATGCCGGATTTTGCGACCATCCGCGATCGAGCTAAAGGAAAACTTCGTAAGTATATCTACAATGCATTGAGTTTCGGATGGACGGGTACTGCCAAGCAATGGCAGCGTTTTGAGTCATTGTCTTTAATCCTAGCTGGATTGGCTACACCACTCGTTCTTTCTGTACACACTATTGTATCCTTTGACTTTGCTACATCGGTTATTCCGGGATGGCATACTACGATCTTCCCGCCGTATTTCGTGGCAGGAGCGATTTTCTCTGGATTTGCCATGGTACAGACTCTAATGTTAATCACGCGTAAAGTGTTGAAGTTAGAGGACTACATTACGATAGCGCACATCGAGTCCATGAACAAGGTCATCGTACTCACAGGATCTATTGTAGGTATAGCCTATATCACGGAGTTGTTTACTGCATGGTATTCTGGCTATCTCTATGAGCAGTTTGCCTTCTACAATAGAGCCTTTGGTCCATACATGTGGGCCTACTTTATCATGATGGGCTGTAACGTGATTTCTCCGCAAATCTTCTGGTTTAAGTTCGCTCGAAGAAGTGTTGCAATCTCTTTTGTGATGTCGATTTTCGTCAACATTGGAATGTGGTTTGAACGTTTTGTGATTATTGTCACCTCTCTACACCGTGACTTCCTTCCTTCAAGTTGGGTTTATTTCAAGCCAACTATTTGGGATGTTGCCGTGTATGTGGGGACATTAGGAATCTTCTTTACCCTCTTCTTACTGTTTGCTCGAGCATTCCCTGTGATAGCCATCGCCGAGGTAAAATCAATTTTCTCCTCTTCTTCGGCCGCTGCTAAAAAGCGACAAGTATCTGAGGATAACGAAAATGCAGAACGCTTTGAAGGGGCACCTGGTATTCCTTATGCCAAGGCGGATTACACTGACCAGGTGAGTGGGAAGTCAAACGTTACCTTCAATGCAGCCGATTTACTGATAACCAAAGAAGACGCAAAAAACTAGATTATGGCAAGCGAAAGATTTATGATTGGCTTGTTTAGCCACGAGGATAACCTTCTTGGAGCCGTTCGCGCCTTACGAGAAAAGAAACTAGAGATAACCGATGCCTTAACTCCTTTTCCAGTTCACGGATTAGAGCATGAGTTGGGGTATAAGGACAGTCGATTGCATACGGCAGGATTCATATTCGGTTTAACTGGACTTCTGTTCGCGTTGACTTTTATGACGTGGATTAATACCTACAACTATCCGATTAACTATGGTGGAAAGCCACAGTTTGCGCTTCCATCGTTTATACCGGTGACTTTTGAGCTTACTATTTTGTTTGCTTCGGTAGGTATGGTGATTGTGTATTGCGTGCGTAATGGGTTGGCCTTAGGTCGTGTACCAAGGATTTATGATGATCGCATTACGGATGATCGTTTCGCTTTGGTTTTTGCCATTGACGAAAACCGCACTGCCGATGAGTTAAATGCTATTCGAGATGTATTGGTTGAACACGGTGTAGCGGAGATTAAGGCTAAGGAGTTCAGTGATGATGACGAAGTGTTTGAGTCATCAACGATTCGATTAAATGAAGAAAGTAAGTAGAATGAAGCACCAAAACAACATACTTTTTTTCGCGACTATTGTGGCTTTAGTGGTCACCGCATGTAAACCTGATGGCAATGATCCAGGATATGTCTATATGCCTGATATGGATTATTCTCCAGCCTACGAGACCTTCTCTTCGGTAAAAAATGATGAGACGGACTTCACCGACAGTATTAGTGCTCGCGAGGTCATTCCTGGAACAATACCTTTGGGAAGTCTAGATGGCAGTGTTGAGGCTCGATCCAACGAGGCTCTTCGCAGATCAAGTGTTTACACACATTACTATGATGATCCGTATGCCTCCAACGGCCAATACGCTCAAATCGAGACCGCAAATAGAGAGAATTCGAGAGATCTCATCAATCCCTTACCGTATACGGATGATGTATTGGACTTGGGCGAGGAGGTCTACGAGATAAACTGTTTGATGTGTCATGGTGAGAAGGGTGAGGGCAATGGTTGGATTTATAATCCTGATGGACCTTACAGCGCTATGCCAGCCAATTACTACAGTGTGTTTTACGAAATGGAAAGTGAGGGTGTCTCCTTAGGTAACCATATCACAGATGGTATCGCATTTCACTCAATTACCTATGGAAAAGGAAAAATGGGTGCGCACAACTGGTTAACGCCAGAAGAGCGATGGGCAGTAATCCATTATATACGCGATTTAGGTGAAGCGCTTATTCCTGCCGACGCTGCGTTTTATGAAAAAACCCGCGCTCAACTAGCTGAAGAAATGGCATCTATGAGCACTGAGGCACATGAAGATGCGGTGAATGAAAGCCACGAAGATGATCATCATGAGGCTGTCGAGCACGACGAACATCACGAGGCTGATGAGGTACACGACCACGCAATGAACTGAGACGAATAACTATGGAAAGTCACGAATCAAAAATCTTTAACTATCCCAAGCAAGCGAAGAAAATCGCTTTCATCTGCATGGGAATTGGGGTATTGGGTATTGTACTCTCAATTGTACTACCCGACATGTCGGCTAATCACTATAGTCGATTTTGGTCTAATCTATTGTTAAATACCTACTACTTTGCCGGAATCGCCATAACAGGCTTATTCTTTTTAGCAGCGCACCAGTTGGGCTACGGGGGATGGCATGTTCTCTTCAAACGTGTTCCGTTGGCGATGAGTCGCTATCTCTTTGTCATCTTTGGTTTGGTGGTTCTTATTACAGCTGGACTATTACTTGATTGGCACAACTTATATGGCCATTGGGCTCATCCTCATGAGGTGGCCTATGCAGATAGCGGAATGGCAGAAGCTGATCGAATTGTGGTGAGTAAGAGTCCCTTCCTTAACAAGACGATGTTTGCAGTTATCGTACCGGGATTCTTCTTAATGTGGGCGTTGTTTTCTTCTGCATTTACAAAGCGAATGACCTTTATCAAGTCATTTAAAGAGTATAATCAATCAAAGTACCTATCCGCTTTATTCATTCTAGTCTTTGCGGTATCCATGTCGGTTTTATCCTGGATGTTTATCATGAGCCTTGATCCTCATTGGTATTCCACCTTGTTTGGATGGTACAACTTTGCTAGCTACACAGTAGCAGGTTTTGCTTTCATGATTTTAATCTTGCTTTATCTCAAGAGTAAAGGAAGCTATCCTCATCTAGACGAAAATCACCTTCATGATCTTGGTAAATACCTCTTTGGTTTTTCTGTTTTCTACACCTATCTCTGGTTTTCTCAATTCCTTCTGATATGGTATGCAAATATTCCAGAGGCAACGATTTGGTATACAAAGCGCATGGCTGAGCCACTCTTTAAATTCCTTTTCTATTTTACTTTTTTAATCAACTTCCCACTGCCTTTATTGGTATTAATGCGCAGAGATTCTAAGCGAAAGCTAAAAATCTTAGGGTTTGTTGCGGTTATGATGATCTTCGGGCACTATCTCGATTTCTACGGAATGGTTATGCTTGAGCCGAATGCGGTTGTAGAGCATCACGATGACCATCACGATGACCATCATGGCGAAGATCACCATGGCGAAAATCACGAGGACCATCATGCCATGGATGCACATCATGATTCGGAAGAGGTAGTTATGCTGAGCATAGCAGAAGTTGATCATAGTGAAGACACTCACCATGCTGAAGAAGATCATGATATGGAGGATCACGGAGACGGTCACCACCATGGAGAAGCTTCAGAAGAAGGTCATGCTCATGATGACGGACACCATGCAGAGGAGCCTGCAACCACTCATGCTGGATTGGGCTTTGTGGAGCTCTTTATCTTCTTAGGCTTCCTTGGAAGCTTCCTCTTTGTCACATTTCGGGCTTTAGACCGTCAAGATTTAGAAAACGTCGAAGACCCATTTTTGAAAGAAAGTAAACATCACCATATTTAAATTCTGAAAAGCGAGCTATGTCTGCATTTATCATTTTAGCGGTTTTAATACTCCTCTTTACTGCCTTTTTCTTTATCGGAAAAATCAGCGAAACATCGATGTCAATTCGAAAGGCAAATGCCACAGATGAAGGTGATGATTCCTACGATGACATGGAGTATGTGAGTAACATCAACGGATATCTATCTCTAGCCTTCATGGTGGGTTTCTTATTCCTTTCTTTTTACGGGACCCTGCATTATCTGCCGCGGATGATTCCTAAGTTGGCCAATTCAATTCACGGACAGGAATTGGATAAGATGTTCATGCGGACTTACTACATCACAGCGGCCATCTTCTTGATCACGCACGTAGTATTATTTGCTTTTGTGTTTATGTACCGTTATAAGCGTAATCGCAAGGCTTACTTTTTCTCGCATTCTAACACCCTAGAAATCATCTGGACGACGATTCCTGCTATAGCTATGGCTTACCTTGTCTACACTGGAATTATCGCTTGGAATGAGACCTTTACAAAGGACAACAGCTTTACCGAATACTTTGGCGAAGACTATTCTGATAAGATGCCAATCACCATGGAAGTTACAGGCTACCAGTTCGGATGGAAAGTGCGTTATCCGGGTGCAGATGGTAGCTTGGGTAATCGTATAATCGATGATGAGCATATCAATGAATTTTATGCGACCTATTCGTTGCCAAATGAGCTCGGTATTGATTGGCAGGATGATTCCACAAGTCATGATGATCTTTTTGTAGATGACACCGTTCGTTTTGTTAAAGGTCATCCGGCGATTGTCAATGTTGGGGCACTCGATGTGTTGCATAGTTTCTATCTGCCTCACTTCCGTATTAAAATGGATTGCGTACCCGGAACACCAAATCAAATCAAGTTCATTCCACTCTACAGCACAGAAGAGTATCGTGAAATCTTGAGTAAGGAAGCGTATTGGCAGGAAATCAATGAAGCAACTGGACAGCCGCGATGGGAGACTTTCAATTTTGAGCTGGCTTGTACAGAATTGTGCGGTGCATCGCACTGGGCAATGCAGAAATATGTAAAAGTTTACGAAACAATGGATGAGTTCTATGCATGGCAAAATGCTCAAACTCCTTATTACGTTTCTACTGTAGAACCGGCTATTGCGGCAGTCGATAGTCCTACAGAAGAGGAGGTAGAAGAGGATGAAGTATCCATTGAAATGGCAAAAAACTAGATAAGACGATATGGCAGATTTAACAGCAAACCCAACGGTAGTTAACCCAGGTCATGAAGGTCAAGTAGACCACGGTCATGACCATGGGCATCATGATGATCACCATCACGAAGAGACGTTTCTAACGAAATATATCTTTAGCATGGATCATAAGATGATCTCGAAGCAATTCTTGATCACAGGTATTTTTTGGGCCTTTATTGGAGGGGCTATGTCGCTTCTTTTCAGACTTCAGCTCGCATGGCCTGAGTCAACTTTTCCATTCATGGAGACCCTTTTAGGTCGATGGGCTGAGGGCGGTCAGTTAAGTCCTGACTTCTACTATGCCTTGGTTACCATCCACGGTACGGTGCTAGTATTCTTTGTATTGACTGGTGGGTTGTCAGGTACTTTTGCAAACTTCTTAATACCCCTGCAAATCGGAGCACGTGATATGGCTTCGCCCATGATGAACATGCTGTCCTATTGGTTTTTCTTCGCAGCATCTTTTGTGATGTTTGGTTCGCTCTTCATTGAAACGGGACCTGCTTCGGGTGGTTGGACGGCTTATCCTCCGTTAAACGGTATGCGGGATATTGCAGTCAACAAAGGAAGTGGTTTAGGCTTTGATCTTTGGTTAACCAGCATCTCTCTCTTTATTGTATCGAGTTTGCTAGGAGGACTTAACTATATCTCTACAGTGATCAACTTAAGAACACGCGGAATGACTTTAAGTCGTCTTCCACTTGTGATTTGGGCATTGATGTTCGCAGCTATCTTAGGAGTGCTTGCTTTCCCAGCACTATTATCTGCTGCTGTATTGCTTGAGTTTGATCGTCTTCTGGATACTTCATTCTTCCTGAATAACATTGTAATCAATGGTGAGTTGTTGGCCTACAAAGGAGGTTCACCGATTCTATATCAGCATTTATTCTGGTTCTTAGGGCACCCTGAGGTATATATCATTATCATTCCAGCGATGGGTATTGTGTCGGACGTTATGTCGGTTCACGCTCGTAAGCCAATTTTCGGCTACAAGGCGATGTTGATCTCTATGTTGGCCATTGTTGTGATTGGATTCTTTGTATGGGCCCACCACATGTTTGTAACGGGCATGAGTCCTGTGTTAGGTGTAGTCTTTGCCATATTCACCTTGCTCATTGCGGTGCCTTCGGCGATAAAGACCTTTAACTGGATCACCACCTTGTGGCGTGGTAACCTGCGACTTACGGTACCGATGCTTTTCTGCATAGGATTTGTTTCTCTATTTATCACGGGAGGTGTTACTGGTATTTTCCTTGGTAATCCTGCGGTGGATGTTCAACTTCATGATACGTACTTCGTGGTAGCACACTTCCACATCATTATGGGTGTAGCTGCATTTTTTGGAATGTGGGCTGGAGTTTATCACTGGTTCCCTAAGATGTTTGGGCGTCACATGAACCGCACATTAGGATATATACACTTCTGGGTAACAATGGTCTCAGCCTATCTCGTATTCTTCCCAATGCACTTTATGACTGGATTCCCACGTCGGTATTGGAGTTTTACAAACTTTGAGACCTTCAATACTATGGGTAACCTACAGGCTATTATCACTATTGCAGCCTTTGTGGTCTTCTCTGCACAGATTCTGTTTTTGATCAACTTCTTTTACAGCATCTTCCGAGGCCGACCTGTTACAGAACAGAACCCATGGGGAGCAACAACACTTGAATGGACTACGCCAATTCGTCCTGGTCACGGAAACTGGGAAGGCGATATTCCAACAGTTCACCGTTGGGCGTATGACTACAGCACAGAAAATGGTGATGTAGGACAGCACGTTCCTATGAAGGAAGGGGAAGAGGCACACTAATTCTGTACGTTAGCGAATTGCTCCAATGGACGGTATAGCTCTACATCAACCCTGGTTGGCTAAACTTAAAGCACTTGTGGCCTTAGGAAAAGTTAAGCTGTCTGCCATGGTAGTCTTTTCGGGTTTTGT
This sequence comes from Chitinophagales bacterium, assembly GCA_049890075.1. Lineage (GTDB taxonomy): Bacteria > Bacteroidota > Bacteroidia > Chitinophagales > UBA8649 > UBA8649. The sequence goes on along the minus strand of JBMHCE010000041.1, from coordinate 15,003 downwards.
AGGAGCTTACGTTTTACTGCCTATTGGCTATCCTGTAGTAAACCTTTTCGTCTTTATTCTCTGTTCTATGGCCATTACCATGGCTGCTAATGGTTTTAACCAAATCATCGAGCGGGATATCGATGGGCTGATGCATCGCACACGTAACCGTCCTCTTCCATTAGGACTATGCCAACCTTGGGAAGCATATGTTTTTGTCGGTCTGTTAGCCTCTCTTGGCGGGCTTGGGCTCTATTTCTTTTTTAATGCTTTGGCAGCATTCGTTGGACTTCTGTCGCTCATTCTTTACGCCGTGGTGTATACACCGTTGAAAAGGGTTTCCTCTTTAGCGGTTTTAGTGGGTGCGATACCCGGTGCGTTACCACCACTCATTGGTGCTATTGCCATAACAGGTGAGTTACATCCCATAGGAATTCTACTTTTTATGATTCAATTCTTTTGGCAATTCCCTCACTTCTGGGCTATTGCTTGGGTTTCCTATGACGATTATAAGCGTGCTGATATTATGCTGTTACCGAATGCAAGCGGTAGAACTCGAATTAGTGCCATGCATATCGTGTTATATACCTTGGTGCTTATTCCACTACCAGTGTTTGCTTACACTACCGGTTTACTCCCTATGGCACTTACTTTAGGACTTGTTTTGCTTGGAGCGTTTTACACGCTTTTTGCATTGATTCTTTTTATGAAGCCTAACACGGTGAATGCGAAAAAGCTGATGTTTGCCTCCTTTATTTATTTACCGATTGGATTAGCACTTTTTATCCTAAACGTTGTTTTGTAATTATGAAAGACAACGCTAACTATCAAGATCAGAAGACATCGGAAAACTTTTCCGGAGATAATCGCGAGGTAGCCATTCGAATGCATCCCCAAAAACTGGCAATGTACATCTCCATGCTTAGCATGACGATGTTTTTTGTAGCGCTAACCAGTGCACTCTTGTTTAAGAAGGGCCAAGATTGGTTCTCTTTTGCGCCACCTGCTCTTTTTTATTATAGTCCTATTCTGGTAGTCCTTAACAGTTTTTTGTTGCACAGAGCGACCAAGCTTTACAAAAGCGCTCAGTTTAAATCGTTCCGCAATTACTTACTCCTTGCACTCTTATCCGCAATTGGATTTTTTCTGGTCCAATGGTTTACATGGAAAGGGATTCTTGACATGCGTTTGGACCGAAGAGTGGTGTCAGCAGCCTTCTTTTATGTTATCATGCTTATGCATGCCTTGCACCTTTTAGGCGGTGTCTTAGCCCTCCTTGTTGTGTGGTTTAAGGCATGGCGAAGTCGTAAAGATGAATTGTTTGAATTACGAAATATCATCAATCCTAAACGGGTCTTGGCCATAGAAGTGCTGACCTTGTTTTGGCATTTCGTTGATGGTCTTTGGATATACTTATTTTTGTTTATATTTTTCAATTATACCTAAGCTCTATGGCTACCGATCTTACCAAAACACCCAACCTCGAGCCTCATATAGAAATTCCTCACGAAGAGACGGAATTTGGCATTAGTTATGGCAAAATAATGATGTGGTACTTTCTTATAAGTGACACTTTTACTTTTGCGGCCTTCCTAGTGGCTTATGCTATGCAACGTTTTCGTCAGGCGGACACTTGGCCTTCATCCAATGAAGTATTCCAATCAGTACCTGGTATCACAGACAGTGGTGCTCCGTTGATTTTCGTTTCGATAATGACCTTCATTCTCATCCTTAGTTCCGTTACTATGGTACGTGCGGTGCAGGAAGGATTTATGAAGAACCGAAAAGGGGTGATTATGTGGCTTATCCCTACCATTTTAGGGGGTATGGCATTCTTATACTGTCAGTATTTAGAATGGACTCACCTTATGCACCAAGGCATGAGTATGAGCTTTAATCCATTTAGTGGAATGGAGGGCGTTGAGGGTCCGGTTAACTTCGGGCAATTCTTTTTCACGATCACAGGATTCCACGGATTACACGTTTTTGCGGGAGTTTGTATTAATATTTGGCTTCTCATAGGAGTAATCAACGGCACTTATGATCGACGAGGAAGTTATGAAATGGTAGAAAAAGTGGGACTATTCTGGCACTTTGTAGACCTTGTATGGGTATACGTATTCCTAGCTTACTATCTACTCTAATCAAACCAAAACAAAAACTATTATGGCGCACATGACCCAAGAGGAGTACAAAAAAAATGTACGTGAAGTGTATCGCACAACAGCAATTTTATCGGTTGTTACAATCGTAGAAGTTGTAGGTGCGTTAATGTATGAGAAGTATGCGTTACCAGCTGGCTATCCGCGTATTGTTTTGAGCATTTTTGTTAGTGTAGCATCGCTGATTAAAGCCTATTGGATTATGGCAGTCTTCATGCACGTTAACCATGAAAAGAAGGGATTTACCTTTACTATTCTTTTTCCATTCTCCTTTCTAATTCTTGCCATCATAGCGTTTAGCATGGATGGTAGCAACTTTGGTGAACTTCTGCGCAACATAAATAGTTTACACTAAGAAAGGCGCAGATTATTTCGTGAAAGACAAGGCAGATACATTACAACAACCTAGGAAAGTTTCGGGGAAGCTTATACTTGTCTTCATTATTCTGGGGATTGCCCTGCTCTACATTATATTCTTTCCCATGTCTAGGATTCCTCAGGTGGATTTGCCTGATCGAGTGTGTGTATTAGAGGATAGCCTAACGCTTTCATTTAATGACCAGTTGGACCAAGAGGTTACTCAATTGGTCTTTGAGGATAACATATGTGTTCTCTCTTTTTATTCGGCAGACTGTTTAGAAGAGGTATGTCCTTCTGTTATGCAGCAGTTATCCCGGATTCAAACCGAATACATCGATGACCAGGAGGTAAAGATCTTATCTATAGCCCTTGGCCGCGGAGATAGCTTGTCCAGTCGACAGGCGTTTGCAAAGCGCTTTGATGCGATTCCTGAAAAGTGGTATTTCTTAGGGGGTGAGTTATCCGAGGTGAAGAAGCTCTACTTTGAACAGTTGTCCATACCTTGGCACGAAGAGCATTCCGCACTGCCAATGTATCACAGTGATTCCATTGTATTACTTGACCATCTTGGAGGAGTTCGAGGCTTTTATGATGGCACGGACGCCCAAAGTATTGATCGCCTAATGGCAGACATTATTCTGGTCCAAAAGTGGAGGAAGGTTAAGAAAAAAGACGCCTCCAGAAATCGAGAAGACTAATTATGCGATCATTTGTTATTCTAGTTTTTGTTTGCCTTGTTTCTTTGGGTGACCTTCTAGGCCAATGCGCCATGTGCACATTGAATGCAGAAGGCAGTCAAGAGAGTCAGGCCTATGCCATAAACACGGGCATTTTGTACATGCTTCTTTTTCCATTAGTGATTCTTATTGTTGTTGGATTCTTAATATGGTGGAATAGGAAGAAGCTCTTTAAATCAAATACCAATGATTAAGTCAACTAAAGTATCCTTTACAGTAGTTCTGCTTTGTTTGTTTGCAAGAATGTCTGTAATGGCTCAGGAACATGTGCACGCAAGCTTTCATGAAGAGGAAGGACGGTATCGAGAACATAGTCTTGATATGATTTCTCTTGATTTAGTGGTGGACTTAATTCCTAGAGAACGAAGGGTAAATGGTCAAGCTTCTTATCAATGTATGCCCATTCAAAAGAAGGTGGATTCTGCCTTCTTCGATGCAGTGGACATCACAATGGATCATATTCTGTTGGATGATGATACCTTGCAATTCAGTTATGTTGAAGGCGGTGTAATGGTGCATTTTGCTTCGTCATTAGATTGGCATAGAAGGTACCGTCTGACCTTTGAGTACACTTGTCAACCTGCCAAAGGCATCTATTTTGTGGGATGGGATGATCCAAGTGGTCGGGCGAGAAAGCAAATTTGGACGCAGGGTCAAGGGATTAATCACAGGCACTGGATACCAAGTTTCGACGACCAAAATGATAAACTGATTACCTCAGTTCATGTTGCCTTTCCGTCAGAGTATACAGTGATTGGTAACGGCGTTTTACAAAGCAAGATAGCTCTTGGTGAAAACACCTTATGGCATTATTCCATGGACCAGCCCCATGCCCTGTATTTACTTATGCTCGCCATTGGGGAATATGATATGCTTCCTATGGAATCCAAAAGTCATGTTCAGCATGAACAGTACTATTATCCTGATAAGCCTGAGGCTGCGGAAGTGACGTATCGATTTAGTCGAGAAATGATGGATTGGTTTGAAGAGGAGTTAGGGATTAGTTATCCTTGGCAAAAGGTTTATCGCAATGTACCTGTTCAAGATTTTCTGTACGGTGCAATGGAAAACACCACCTCAACAATTTTCACGGACATTTATCTGCAAGATGACCGCGAAGCCCTCGAGCGTAACTACATTGGTACCAATGCGCATGAATTGGCACACCAATGGTTTGGTGACTATATCACCGCTTGGAGCGGGCGGCATCATTGGCTCCATGAGAGCTTCGCTACCCATTATGCGAAACACTTTCGGCGTGAGGTACTAGGAGAAGTAATGTATGATGAGATTCGATGGGGTGAACGTCGGACGTCCATGCGAGCCGCTGAGCGGAACAACTTCCCTGTTGGGTCTATTGCTGGAGGGAGTGCAAGGCACTACGACAAAGGCAGTTTAGTTTTAGATATGATGCGCTTTGTCCTTGGTGATGAGGCCTATACGCGATCGATCAAGCATTATCTAACAAAGCACCCTTATGGTATGGTGGATAGCCATCACTTATACATTGCGATCATGGAATGCACTGGGGTCAATCTAGACTGGTTTTTTGAGGAATGGGTCTACGGTGGTGGCGAACCGCATTACTCCATCCGAAGAGATTCTGTAGCTGGTGGGTTTCAATTTGTCATCAGCCAAATCCATGATACGTCGGCTATTATTGGTCCGTTTACCATGCCAATGGACTTTAAGTTAGTTTACACGGATGGAGAGCACACGCAAATGCGCCATGTTGTAGAAGGACTAGTCGATACTGTTTTTATACCACTGGATTCACAACATGTATATGATAAGCTAGCGTTTTCTTTGGTGGACGTTAACAGGGAGGTTCTGAGTCAAAGGACTTGGGATAGACCCTTAGATGAATTGCTAAGTCAAGCCCATCTTGCGGAAAACCTTATGGACCGTATGGATGCCCTTGAAGCCTTAGATTATGCTCAGTTTACAGATGAGCTCGAGCTTTTTGATTTGTATAAAACCGCTCAAACACGCTTGGAGAAGCGCTTTATCATATCAAGATTCAAAGCTGTTTCCGAAGGCTCTCCGCTATGGATACATGATGCCTTACTTGATCGGGACCATCTTGTTCGTCGTCAGGCGCTGTGGGCACTTGATAGCATTTCAAATGAATACAAGGGAGATGTTGAGTCAATGCTCTCAGATGCTTCTTACGTTAATATAGCGCTTGCTCTTGATGCCCTCTGTAAGGCCTTTCCTGATGAGAAGAATCAGTTTATTGACCAAGTTACTGCAGTCGATAACTCAACGGTTCAAATCTATGCGCTGAAACATCGTATGGAGGTAGATACACAGGCTGTCGAGCAATTAGCCGATATGTGTGGTCCAGCCTTTGAGTTTAGGACACGTATTTCTGCTTTAAGCGCACTAGAAGCGCTAGATAGCCTGCCAGCGAGTGTTGTAGTCAATGCTCTAGATGCTGCCGTACATTTTAATGCTAGATTAGCTCGGCAGGGCCAGGGTTTATTGGAGCAAAACTGGGATGAGTCGCTTAAGGACCAATGCGAGGGATATCTTTCTAGTTTAGATTTAGTGCCATGGCAGGTTAAGAAGTGGGAGCGCTTCCTTGCAAAAATGAATGCCTCAGAAGAGGAATAATGGTATGGGGCAAATTGCTCGAGCTACAGGAGTTCGTTCGCTAAATTGGCTAATTCACTTCGTTCTCCCTTTTCTAGGGTGATGTGGGCAAAGAGCGGATTGTTTTTGACTTTGTCAATGACATAGCTCAATCCGTTAGATTCTGAATCGAGGTATGGCGTGTCAATCTGATTGATGTCTCCGGTAAACACAACCTTGGTACCATCCCCAGCTCTAGAAATTATAGTCTTGACTTCATGTGGCGTAAGGTTCTGTGCTTCATCCACGATAAAGAAGGCGTTGGCTAACGTTCTTCCCCGAATGTAAGCGAGCGGAGCGATAGCAATCTTTTCCTGCTCAATCATCTGCTCTAATTTCTTGCGCATAGGATCTTTTTCCGGAAATTGGGCCTTAATGTATTTTATGTTGTCGTGAATTGGCTGCATGTAGGGGTCGAGCTTTGATTTCACATCGCCGGGTAGGTAGCCGATGTCCTTATTCGATAAGGGTATGATTGGCCGGGTTATATAGATCTGGTGGTAGTTTCGTTTTTGCTCAATAGCGGAAGCAATGGCCATAAGCGTTTTCCCAGTACCTGCTGCCCCTCTCAGAGTAACTAATTTGATTTTGGGATTCATCAAGGCCTCAAGAGCGAAGGTTTGTTCCGCGTTACGTGGCTTGATGCGACAAACAGTCTTCTTTTCAACGCGCTCAATTTTGTCGATCATTGGATTATAGTATCCAAGAATAGATTTTGTGCAATTGGTTAGGGTAAAGAATTGATTGTCGTAGGGCTTGGTCTTTTGAAACCGCTTGTAGTCAATGATTCGGTCTTGCGCTAGGTCATCAATGATAGAGGCATCCAATTCCTCAATAGAGGATTTACCTGTATAGAGATCATCGACATCCTTAACCTTACCGGTTTCATAATCTTCAGCATGTAGGTTTAACGATTTGGCTTTAACCCGCAGGCAGATGTCTTTGGTCACTAAAACTACTTTCTGCTCAGGAAAATCATCCTTTAGCTTCAAGGCAGCGTTGATGATCTTGTGATCGTTTTTGCGTTCTCCAAAAACCTTTTCCGCATCAATAGGTAAAGCCTCTCGTGTTAGGACCACGGTGAGATTTCCTTTCTTTTTGCCGGGAAGGGGTACCCAGCCATTTAACAGATTTTCTCGATTACCCAATTCATCCATCAAGCGTATAAACTGGCGAGCAGCAAAATTTCTTGTATCATTTCCCTTTTTGAAATTATCCAACTCTTCAAGCACTTGAATAGGAATTGCAATATGGTTGTCATCAAACTCAGTGGGTGCCTGATGATCATAAAGAATTACAGAAGTATCAAGAACAAAAATTTTCGGTTGGTTTTTGGCTTTCATAGATTGGGAATTGATTATTCCTAAAATCAAATTTTTTTGCTGGATATCTTGTTACACTTTTCAACAGGCTTATATTTAACAGACCACCTTATAGGATGAAATAATTGGTAAGCCTTTGGATGGGGAACAATTCGATTGGTATGATTAAGCACATCACTTTTCCGTTACGATTGTCATTCGCAGTTATGTCGTATCTGTGCTGTGGCCTGTTGTTTGGTCAAGTAGAAAGTGTTGCGCACCGAGGGGCTTCGTTAAGTGCTCCTGAAAACACCTTAGCAAGTGTAGTAAAGGCTATTGAGCTTGGGGTAGATCGAATTGAAATGGATGTGCGTCAAAGTAAAGATGGAGTGTTGGTATTGATGCACGACGCCCGCCTTGAGCGCACGACAAATGGCAAGGGCTATCTACGTGACGTTACCTATGAGGAGCTGCTGACGTTAGATGCTGGGAGTTGGTTTAGTAGGTCGTATGAGGGAGAACGCATCCCAACGCTAGCTTTAATTCTGGGATTGCTTGCCAATACACCAAATACTGCACCCGATCTAGATATTAAGGAATGCGACCCAATCCGCTTAATCGATGGCATTTGCGCTTCTGGAATCTTGGAAAAGCATCTAGTTACCCTGCATTGTAGTGATGATGCATTGCGCCAATCTATTCAATTGCAGATAGACTTGCTGCAACTCGATTCGCTCGTTATTCGACAAGGTCCTTTTTCTTCGAAGAAGGCAGCTTACTCAGCAATGTCTTTAGGTGATTCTGTAATCATTAATGTGCCGTTTCGAAAACTTACCAAGCCCTATGTAGATGCCATACATAGTAAAGGAGGAGCGGTTTTTTTAGATTGTCTTGGTAAGCGGGATGCTAGTCGCTGTTACCGGAAAGGCATCGAATTAGGTATAGATTATATCCAAGCTGACCAGTTAGGACCATTATTAAGCCATTTGATCGAACCAGAGGTCATCGCCTTAGAAGAGCTCACTGCCTTTGACCTACAGGGCCATAGAGGCTGTCGTGGGCTCTATCCAGAAAACACCTTGCGGGCCATGATTCATGCCGTTGATCTTGGTGTTACCACGCTAGAAATGGATGTCGTGGTAACACACGATGGGAAGGTAGTACTCTCCCACGAACCTTGGCTTAGTGCTGATATTTGCTTAGATCCTGAGGGAAATCCTATTCCTAAAATGGATGAGAAAGCTTGGAATATTTACGCTATGACCTATGACTCGCTTGCTCGATGTGATTGCGGCTCTCTAGAACATCCTCTGTTTAGCCAACAGATCAATGAGGAAGCGGCAAAACCGATGTTGATGGACGTAATCCGACAAGTGGAGGCCTATACCAAAGAACATGACAAAGCATCGGTCAAGTATTCTATTGAAATCAAATCGAGAAGATCAGGGGATAATATCTATCATCCTAATCCAAGTGAATTTGTGGATCAAGTCTACAGGGTGTTAGACCAAGTTCTAGACTCCACGGATTTAAAAAGAGTTGGCATTCAGTCCTATGATTTGCGTGTGCTACGTGCACTACGAAAGGGTCAGTTAGAGGGTGCGTATAGCAAAGATTTGTCTATTGTTTTACTAGACGGTGAGAACGGAAACTTACGGGAGTTGATTGCAGAATTAGGCTTTGTGCCCGATGTCTATAGTCCACTCTATAACTTGGTGTATTCTTCGAGAATTGAAGATGCTCATGCTGCAGGTGTTCTCGTGATTCCCTATACAGTTAATGAAGTTGAAGACATGAAGCGACTCATCGAAATGGGTGTAGATGGTGTCATTACCGACTATCCGGATCGCTTCTTTGAGTAAGGTGGCCTCAGCGGCCGTTCACCCTCATTATTCAAAAGGATTTGAATAGGCGGGGTTATTTAAAAAGACGGTGTCATTGAGCGTTTGAAGAAAGGCGAGGAGGTCGCTTTTTTCTTGCGGTGCCATTTGAAGGCCACCATTTTGGATTTTCCCATCCTTCAGCATGATAACGTCAAGGTTTGGAGAGGTTTTTAGGCCTGAACTGTGAAACTCAATAACCTCGTCCATCGTCGTAAAGCGTCCATCATGCATGTAAGGTGCTGAATAGGCCCAATTACGAAGCGTAGGGGTTTTAAAGAGGCCATAATCCTCTTCGTTGCCCGTGCTTCCTCCAAGACCGTAGTCTGGGAAATCATAGACCGTAGTGATGTTACTGTCCATGCCAATATTGTGAAAACTGAAATCAGAGAAGAGAACATCCGACGATGCATGACAATGGAAACAGTCTCCTTCTTCCGAGGAAAAGACCATTTCAAAGCCCCTAAACTCTTCTTGGCTTAACTCATTTAAGCCGAACTTTACATAGCGATCATATTTACTGTCAATCGAGACGATAGACCGCATAAAGCTCGCTAGGGATTTATTGATGTTTTCTAACGTGACGGCCCCATCTTGGAAGGCTCGAGCAAAGAGATTAATGTACAATGTATCCATACTAAGAATGTCCAGTATGGCGCTTGGGTTGGGATGTAATTCACTTAGAATGGCATCTTCGCTTGCTGCCTCCAAATCGATGGTTCGCCCGTCCCACATAAGGCCATTGTTTGCCCAGCCAAGATTTACAAGCGGCATGGCATTACGGCTGTTTCGACTACCACTTGCATTGGTTGAAAAGGCCACGTTGTCTCCAAAACTGTATTCTTGTTTATGACATGAATTACAGGATTGATCACCGCTAACCGACAATCTTACATCATAGAATAAATGTCGTCCGAGTTCCACTTTGGCGATTGTCATCGGATTATTGCTCGGAACGACCATGTTTGGAAACAAGCGATTAGGCCCTTCTAATTCGGGCCGATTAAAGGCATATGGACTCGGATCGTATAGTGCTGAAGGGGGTGTAACTCCATCATCGGGTCTACAAGCCCAAAGGAGTCCGCAAACAATACTTATTAGGGCTGCTATGTGTAAATGATTGCGTTTCACTCAAGGAGTAATTATTGAGGAAAGGTCACACTGAATGCATTGGCATAATTATCAGCTATAATTCCTGCAAGTTGCGGGTCATTCATAGTGTGCGTTTCGTTTTGAGTGGCAGGATCGATGCTTGTGCCTCCATTTGCGCCAAACAACTTCTGAACGTCAAAGGAAATGACTACGTTGGCTGTGCCGTTTATTGAGAAGTTATCATCGAACATTACATCTCTTCGGTTGGCTTCGCGACCTATATGATAGATTACCGAGATTACGGTATCTGTGATTAGGCGACCTTCAAACTTGCTGAAGATATATCCTCCCATTGGCCAATACATGTTGTTGGATGTACTAAGTGGGTCGCCAGCGTTCCATTGTGCTGTATTCCCTTGATTGAGCGTTTCGTTGATGCCTACTGAAAAGTCTAGCCCTGTGTAGTCTCCTTCGGCAAGCGTACGAATGAACTGATTGTCTTCCGGAGCATTGTCTAATGAGAAAAACTCTACTTCGCGAATTAAGATATCGCTGGAATCACTTCGTTTCGCGGCAATATCTCCTAGGTAAAATTGGATGCGTTCAACAATAACTTGTTTGTCATCAATGAGCACAGTATCGCCTGCTTCAAGGCTTTCACTCCCGTTGGTAAATTCCACTGAATAGATCACCTCTGGAGGCGGAAGAACGCAATTGCAATCGCCATTATCTTCATTACAACCCATAAAGAGTAAAGTAGCAAAAAGACCGAGGTATAGGTAAGTTGTTTTCATCAGGATAAAATAGTCAATTAAGTTAGATCTCAGAGATAAGCCATTACGGTATTCTTCCATTGGAGGTGGTGAATCCTATGCAATTTGACATGCCCATCTGCGCTGAGTACGACATCCATCGTGTCTTGAGTAATATTTTGAATTTGTATAGCCTCGCGAAAGGGAAGCTCCCCATGACCAAACCATTTGAATACAACTTCCTTTGCCGTCCAGGCTTTGGTAAGCAGTAAATTTTCATCCTCGCCATGGCTTTCTAAAATGATGAGTTCTTCCTCCGTTAGAAATTTTTTTGCTACCCGTTTCACTTTTTCTCCTATTTCCTCAACATCTACACCCACTTCATGGTTTTGATCAAAAACCACAGCGGCACATTCTTTGGAATGACTAAGGCTTACAAATCCCTTTTCTAATTGAGGTTTCCCTTGCTTGTTTTTATGTAACGGAGTTTTTACACCTAGTTTGTCTTTGAGGATAAATCGGGTTGCTAGCCATTGCATTCTTCGTGCTGGATTTTCCATTTGTGCAAGGCGTTGAAGGTCCTCTTTGCTCCAAACATCTAATTCGAGGAAGAAGTCTTCGGTTTCGCTCAATTCCCACAAAGCACGCCAGCCCGAGGCTAAGTCATGTTCAAGGACGTAAGGCATTACCCTTCCAAGTTTAACGATATAGTAAACATGCGAGAAAAGAGTTTATCAATCGCTCTTGAATAAATCAAGTTTTCGTTGGGGAACTTTCGATTGATTAAGCCATGACTTACTTTGAATTCAGGACTGAGTATTACGTAAGGAAGGTAAAACTGGAAGCCAAAACCTGTTTCGAAGCTTACATCATGCGTCTGTAGCAGAATTTGATCATCGGCATTTCGACGACTGGATTTGGCACTTAGATCAAAGTCATAGCGAATCCCTCCCAACACAAACATTCTAAAATCTTTGATGGGCTTTGACTTGTAGCGAAACATCAAAGGAAACGAGAGATAGATTGAGGAAAGGGTTTTAGGTACTTCAACGTTGTTTACATCGCGAAAAATCAAGTTTCGGTCAGAAAAGGAAAGCGTTGGAATCAATCGGAGGTCAAAGTATTTATGGAACTGATAGTTTCCTATAATGCCAATGTTAAAACCTGGTCCAAACGTGGAATTCACAAAGGTTACAGAGTCCGTGCTTCCTGGGCTGACGTTGCGCAAGGGCTTCATGGCACCTTGATTAAAGCCTAAATGAATACCAAAATAAATCAGCTTGTTTCCTTTCTCCAGGTAGTTCAGTTGGGCATGGCTCTGCTCAGCCACAAAGAGGAACAGAAGCATAAAGAGCCAAGATGTTTTTTGCTTGAACATGTTTTGAAGATACATCTTACTTAGGAACGTATCCTAACCGAAAAAATTGAGAGGATCACCAATAATTTACTTCGTACAAGTGTACATAGCACAGATTCCCGCTGTCAGTGCACGGTGATTTCCATTCTGAAAACCTGCCTCATGAAGTAAGGCTATAAAATCTTCACCTTCAGGAAAAGCTTTCACCGATTCGGGAAGGTAGGTGTATGCTCTATGATCTTTGCTGAATACTCGACCCACAAAAGGAAGAATACCACGAAAGTATACGCCAAAGATTTGACGCATGGGAAACTTCTTTGGCTGACTGACTTCAAGTACGATGAGGGGAGCACCCGGTTTTAAGATTCGATGCATTTCACGTAATCCCTGTCGAATATCTCCAAAATTGCGCACGCCAAAGCCGACGGTCATCGCTGAAAATGTGTTATCCTCGTAGGGGAGGGATTCTGCATCGCCTTTTACCCATTTGATGCGATGATCTAGACGTTGTTTACTAGACTTCTGTCGACCCTTGCTCAACATTTGCTCAGAAAGATCTAGCGCGACAATGGATACATTTTCTGTTCTTTTCGCTAAATCAATTGCAAAATCGCCTGTTCCAGTAGCCATATCCATGACTTGTTGACCCTCAACCGAGTGATGTTGATTCAGCCACCTTATAGCTTTTCTGCGCCAACTTCGGTCTATGCCTAAGGATAAAAGATGGTTTAGAAAGTCATAGCGATGCGCAATGTTATCGAACATGTCTTCGACCTGTGCCTTCTTGTTATCGCTTGATGAATCGTAGGGTTTAATATGTTCTGCCAACGCCTTCTTTTTGGTTTATATCTTTGTACAGCATGAACATCACACAATCCGAATATGTTGCGAGTTACCCTCGCGTGGATTTATGTCCTAACAGCTCATTGCCTGAGTATGCCTTTATCGGCAGGTCAAATGTCGGGAAATCCTCTCTAATCAATATGCTTACCGGGCGTAAAAACTTGGCTAAAACCTCTGGGCAGCCAGGAAAAACTCAAAAACTGAATTATTTCCTCATTGACCGTTCATGGTATATTGTCGATCTTCCTGGGTATGGATATGCGAAAATATCCAAAGCACAGCGCCAAAAATGGCAGCGAATGATACAGGATTACATTTTGCGCAGGGAACAGCTTCTTTATCTTTTTTTATTAATTGATGGACGCATTCCTCCTCAAGCAATTGATATGGAGTTTATCACTTGGCTAGGAATTAGTAAGATTCCTTTTGTCATTGTCTTTACGAAAAATGATAAACCCCCAAAGTCTCAATCGACACGCGATGCCTTTGAAGCCAAGATGATGGAATCGTGGAAAGCTATGCCTCCTCGCTTTGTGACTTGTGCGAGAAATGGTCTTGGAAAAGAACCTATTCTGACCTTTATTGAGCAAAACAATAATGAGTTTGCTTATCTCCAAGATCAAGTGACTTAATTATTCAAAAATTCGCAAATTGGATACGTATTAAGCCAAATAGATACGTAAATATCCTATACATGGGGACCTCTTTTTTTGCTATCGGATGCATTAATTTGGTCGTTTTTTTGAGATAATAGCTATTTTCATTGTATGGTAATTGAAGGGAATCTAAGAAAAATGGTCACGTCGCTAAAGGAGGGTGAGGTGCAGTACAACCTGCGATTAAGAAATGAATCTGAAACGCAACTTTTCCCTTTAAATGAATACCTCGGTCATTCCATTGAGATTGCTTTTTTAGGTAAGATTCATTGTGTTGTATGTGGTCGTAAAACCAATAAGTCATTCTCTCAAGGATTTTGTTATCCATGTTTCAGAGAGGCACCCGAAAACAGTGAATGCATCATTCATCCGGAACGTTGTCAAGGCCATTTAGGAGGTGGACGTGATCCTGAGTGGGAGGCTATGCACCATGTAAAGCCACATATTGTGTATTTGTCGCAGACAAGCGGAATAAAAGTTGGTGTTACGAGAAACGATCAGATTCCTACGCGTTGGATTGACCAAGGAGCGATTCAAGCTTGTGTCATTGCTCGAACACCATACCGTCAGTTAGCAGGGCAAATTGAAGTATCGTTGAAGGCACATTTTAAGGATAAAACAAGCTGGCAGACTATGCTAAAAGGGGAGCACCAAGCAATGGATATGTCGGTGTATAGAGATCAGGCACACGCTGTGTTACCTGTTGAATTACAAGAATATGCCGTTCAGGAAGACAGTGTGCCCCTCCATTTTCCAATGCTTGATTTTCCAACAAAGGTTCAAAGTACAAAGTTGGATAAGGCTCCTCTAATCAGTGGAACCTTAACAGGAATTAAGGCTCAATACCTTTTGCTTGACAACTATAAGGTGATCAATTTGAGAAACCACAGTGGTTATCTTGTTCGAATAAGTCTTTAATAATCGGGTAATTCAAGCGCAAAGAGCTTCTTATCTTCGTGATATGTCGGGAAAATCATCGTCCAACATGTTAGATCATCCAATTTTTGCTATTGCAGGCGAAGCCGCCGACCAATTAGGGATTGAGGCATACGTCGTTGGGGGGTATGTTCGTGATCAATGCCTTGGTCGACAAAGGGCCAATTTTGATATTGATTTTGTATGCGTGGGTTCTGGTATTGAGTGGGCTAAGCGCACGGCATCCCTTATCTCTAAGGATTTATCGGTTCAATTTTTTAGTCGATTTGGCACGGCACATTTTGCTTGGCAAGGAGGCGATTTTGAATTTGTTG
>JBMHCE010000040.1:0-83303 GCA_049890075.1 Chitinophagales bacterium | reverse complement strand
ATGGCATCCGGATGGCTTGCTCAGACAATGGGGCGTATTGGACTTTGCCGGGGGTACTGTAGTGCATATGTCGGCAGGACTTGCGGCGTTGGCAGGAGCCCTTTATCTAGGTAAACGACAAAGGATTGAGGAAAGGCCTGCGAATATTCCTTTTGTGATACTAGGTACTGGCCTATTATGGTTTGGCTGGTTTGGCTTTAACGCAGGATCAGCCTTAGGTGCCAATTTTGACGCTGTGATTGCTTTTGCTAATACCAATATTGCTTCGGCAGCTAGCATGATCACTTGGATCTTTTATGATCGTTTTTGCAATCGAAAAATGAGTGCCCTTGGCGCGTGTATTGGTGCGATTGTAGGGTTAGTGGCCATCACTCCAGCAGCGGGCTTTGTAACCATTGGTCAAAGTGTATTTATTGGATTTACTGCAGCCATAATCTCTAACATTGCCGTTCGGGCCTTTAAAAAATCTGCCATTGATGACACCCTAGATGTTTTTCCAAGTCACGGCGTGGGCGGAATTGTAGGAATGATTTTAACGGCTGTCTTCGCAAAAGATGTGGGATTGGTATATGGCAACACCGAAGTATTTACAGCCCACTTAATTGCCGTAGTCCTAGTTGTTGCCTTTACGCTTGCCATGAGTTTTATACTCTACAAAGTGGTTGATCTTATGATGCCACTTCGAGTGCGCATTGATCAAGAGGAGCGCGGCTTGGACAATTCCCAGCATGGTGAAGAGATGCTTTCCCATTAGAAAAGCCAGACACATCGTATGACACATAGTATGACGGAGCGAGGTAGCGATTGCGGATTGGAGATATTATTTTTACCGTGCACAAAATTTATCTAAACAATTTGTCCATGAAGCGACTTAATATTCTCCTTGTACTTGCTTGCCTTTTTGGCTTAGTTATCGATGCAACTGCTCAACGTTCAAAAAAGAATGATGACGATGGCGTTAAAGACATCGCAAGTGAAATTGCTGGCCTTTCTTTTCGTCACGTAGGTCCTGCCCTTATGTCGGGGAGGGTTGCTGACATTGTCATCCATCCAGATAACTCCAATGTATGGTATGTTGCTGTCGGCTCTGGAGGAGTATGGAAGACAGAAAACTCAGGGACCACATGGACTTCACTTTTTGATGGACAAGCAAGCTATTCTATTGGATGCTTGGCCCTAGACCCACAGAATCCAGAGATTGTTTGGGTTGGAAGTGGTGAAAATGTTGGAGGCCGCCATGTGGGGTATGGAGACGGGATTTATCGCAGTAACGATGGAGGATCTACGTGGTCAAACATGGGTTTAGAAACCTCTGAGCATTTATCAAAAATCATCGTTCATCCAGGAAATTCAGACATAGTCTGGGTGGCCTCTCAAGGTCCTCTTTGGAGTCAAGGAGGCGAGCGAGGCGTTTACAAAACGACGGATGGAGGAGCTACCTGGACGCGTACTTTAGGTGACGACGAGTGGGTTGGGGCGACTGATTTATTAATCGATCCTCGCAATCCAGACGTGCTCTATGCTGCGACTTGGCAACGTCAGCGCTCCGTAGCTGGATACATGGGCGGTGGACCAGGAACGGCACTTTATAAATCCTTGGATGGGGGAAGTACTTGGGAAAAACTATCTCGTGGACTTCCCTCAAGCAATATGGGGAAAATAGGTCTCGGCATTTCTCCTCAAAACCCAGATGTAGTCTATGCTGCAATTGAACTTAATCGTCGAAGCGGAGGAGTATACCGAAGCGAAGATGGTGGTGCATCATGGGCCAAGATGAGCGATGCTGTTTCGGGAGGAACAGGGCCGCATTATTATCAGGAGCTCTTTGTATCGCCCCACCATGCAGATGAAATATACTTAGCAGATAATTACATGCAGGTCTCCTACGACGGAGGGAAAACCTTTGTTCGTATGAATGAAAATGAAAAGCACGTCGATAACCATGCGGTAGCCTTTAAAAAAGAAGATCCCAATTACATCCTCGTAGGATGTGATGGCGGGCTATATGAAAGTTTTGATCGCACAAAAAACTGGAAGTTTGTCGATAATTTACCCGTGACTCAGTTTTATAAGTTAGCCGTAGATGATGCAGAGCCATTTTACTACATCTATGGAGGAACGCAAGATAACAACACCCAAGGAGTCATTTCCCAAACCGATAACGTCCACGGTATCCGAAACTCCGATTGGTTTGTTGTGCTAGGGGGTGATGGCCACCAGCCCGCCACAGAACCTGGTAACCCCAATATTGTTTATGCGCAATGGCAGGAAGGCAACCTTAATCGCCACGACCGGCTTACGGGAGAAAACATCGACATCAAGCCTCAAGCAGCGCTTGGCGAAGTAAGTGAGCGTTTTAATTGGGATGCGCCGATTTTAGTCAGTCCCCATAAACCAAGCCGCTTATACTTTGCTTCACAACGCGTGTGGAAGTCTGAGGACCGAGGGGATTCTTGGGAGGCTATATCACCCGACTTAACAAATGATGTCAACCGTATTGAATTGCCGTACTATGGAAGCAAGCAAAAATGGGATAATCCATGGGATGTCTATGCTATGTCGAATTACAGTACCATTACTTCTTTATCGGAATCCCCAGTGCGTGAAGGCCTTATCTATGCAGGAACAGATGATGGTATTATCCAAGTAACCGAAGACGGGGGCACAACATGGGGCAAAGTAGATTTCGCCTCAATTCGAGGTTTACCAAGTACGGCATTTGTCAATGATATCAAGGCGGATTTATACAATGAAAATGTGGTCTATGCGGTCTTCGATAACCACAAGTATGGCGATTATAATCCCTACATCTACAAGTCGAGCGATAAGGGTAAGTCCTGGACAAGTATTGCAAGTAATCTGCCAGAGCGGACCTTGTTGTGGCGTGTGGTTCAGGACTTTAAGGACCCAAACCTCATGTTTTTAGGTAGTGAATTTGGTGTTTATGTGAGTCAGGATGGTGGCAAGGTATGGTCGAAGATGACAGGAGGTATGCCTAATATCTCTGTTCGCGATCTTACGATACAACGTCGAGAAGAAGATCTTGTCTTAGCTACGTTTGGGCGAGGAATCTATGTGTTAGATGATTACTCATCTCTTCGCACTACGGAAGTCTTCGAGGAGGATTATTCAGAGGAGGCCAAGCTCTTTACGCCTCAGAAGGGTATGTGGTACTTTCCCAAAAGAGTATTGGGCTGGGGAGGTAAAGCTTCTCAAGGAGACAACTTTTTCTTAGCAGACAATCCACCTTATGGAGTCACGTTCACCTACTTCTTAAAGGAGAATTATATGTCTTTATCGGGAGAGCGTCTAAAGCAAGAGGGAGAAATAGAAGCCGATGGTGGTGAGGTTGCCGCACCGGCTTATGATGTTCTTGACGAAGAATTACAATCCATGGATCCTGCCGTATGGCTCTTTGTATACAATGAGGCAGGAGAAATTATCCGTAAAGTCAAGGCGACAAACGCCAAGGGGATTCATCGAGTGACTTGGGACTATTCTGCCAATTCACAGCGTCGCATTACAGCAGAAAATATGGCACAGGACGGCTATGGACCAAAGGTTGGTCCAGGAAACTATTCAGCGGAGCTCTTTAAGCAAGTGGATGGACGCTTTACTTCGATTTCTGAATCGGTCTCTTTTGAGGTTGCTCAGCATGGCCAAGGAGCGCTGGAGGGGAATTCTATGGAGGCTGCGGTTAATCATTGGGAGACTATGCACGCATTAGCAACTCGTTGTTATGCCTTGTCCAATGATATCGAAGAAAGCGTGACTGAAGTAGAGGTAATGCTTGAGGCTTACTATCGAGCACCGACACTTGACGAGGACTTACACAATGCTCTTCTTCAGGCGCGAACAGAAGCTTTTGATTTACAGTTTGCACTCAATGGATCGTCATCACGAGATGAAGTCGGAGAAAAAACAGAGTACCCTACGTTGTGGACCTATCTATGGTCAGCAAGTGGCGCACGTCGTTCGACCTATGGTCCAACAGCCAATCACCTGCAGAGCTTAGAAAATGCTCAGGCTATATATGATAAGTTAAACAATGATTATATCGCCTTTCAAGAGTTCCTTGGTGGCTTAAGTCTCCAGCTTGAGGAATTAGGGGCCCCGCAGGTTAAAGATTGATTGAGATTGGGGCGATTGACTAGATTCGTAGCATGAAAGGGCTTTTACGCACAGGATGGATAGCGTGTATCATGCTAGGGACTGCATTGCTTGGTTGGTCTCAAAATCAAGACAGCTTAGAAGAACCGTTAGACACCCTAAGACTTGATAGGTCAACCGACATGTCAGCTCTTACCGAAGCGCCTGATACTCTGACACATCAAGAATGGCAAGCAGTCAGTGATTCCCTTGAGGCCACTATAGCCGCTTTGCGCACGCAGCATGTTATTGACTCTTTAGAGAACATTATACTGCAACAAAATGACCTGTTGAGTCATGGGCTTCCCTTTTCAATTATTGAAGAAGAAGGCAATGAGGAAAACGCAGCAATAGATGAGGAACCTTCCGCTGAAGCTAATCTCTCTTTACAAAAGATACGAGAGGAGAGTACAGTTGACGGCTGGCTTGACTGGGTAAAGCGTATTGGTCTTACGCTGCTGCTCTTATTTGCAGGAAGTGTGGGATTTCGTCGATTACGTTCTTGGCTTGGTGGATATATTGACCGTCTTCGTAATCGAGCCCCGGGTTTTTTGCGGGAGGTGCGTTACTTTGATTACACCTTTTTATCGATTGCACAGCTTCATGGAGCATTGATTCGAGGAGCGCTTGTGTTGCGGGCCTTGGTGTTAATGGCGTTCTTGTATGCCATGCTCACCCTGCTTTTTCAAATTTTTCCAAGCTCTCGTTATTTGGCGGAAGGGCTTTTTAATCTTGTAAAACAACCTGTAGCTAAAGGCTTCCGTAGTTTTTGGAACTACTTGCCCAATCTAGCCATTATTGTTCTTGCTATATGGGTGTTTATTCAGCTTCGAAAGGCGGTGAAATTCTTCTTTCAAGAAATCAAAGATGAGCACTTAAAGATTCCTGGCTTTTACAAAGATTGGGCTATGCCGACAAGCTCATTAATCATTTTTGTCCTATACATTTTTCTGGCTGTCCTTATTTTTCCCTATCTGCCAGGTTCGGATAGTACAGCATTTCAGGGAATTAGCATCTTCTTAGGAGTGCTCGTTTCTTTAGGCTCTTCTTCGGCAATTGCCAATGTCATGGCGGGTTTAGTCATAACGTACATGAGGCCATTTCAAGTCGGTCATCGAATAAAGATTGGCGACACCATTGGGGATATCATGGAGAAGACACTGTTGATTACGAGAGTTCGGACGATTAAAAACGAAGTAGTGACCATTCCCAACGCCATGGTATTGCAAAATGCTACGGTAAACTACAGCGCAGAAGAGGCTGAGCGAGGATTAATCGTTCATTCTACCGTAACTATTGGTTATGATATAGAGCAAACAGAGATTGAATCGGCTCTAATTGAATCGGCAAAGCGCACTCAACACCTTCTCGATAGCCCTAGCCCATTTGTCTTAAGAACTAGCTTAGATGATTTCTATGTTTCGTATCAAATTAATGCGTACACGGCGAATGCTAATCTACAAGCGGATATTCAATCATCTCTCCATGGTCATATTCTAGACGTTTGTAAGGAGAGGGATATTGAGATCATGTCGCCCCATTATCGAGCAATGAGGGATGGCAACGCGTCCACAATACCAGGTTTTGACCAAAATGCTCAACAAAAACCAAGCTTTGAGGTTACCATAAAGGGTGAGCAACAACACAAAGCATAATAACCTAGAGATTCAAGTCCTACAAGGCTGGTTTCAATCTATGCAGTGGAAGGCATTTGCATTTCAAGTGCAAGGATGGCAGGCCTATACGGACGGTAGTAACGGGATTGTTAATGCTCCCACGGGTAGTGGCAAGACATACTCCTTGCTTTTACCAGCCCTGCTGCAGGCCGATTTGGATAAAAAAAAGGGTGTAAAGGTCATATGGATTACTCCGATTCGAGCGTTGGCTAAAGAAATCAAGCTTTCCGCAGAGCGCGCCATCCAAGGTCTATCATTAGGACTTTCTGTAGGCATTCGCAATGGAGATACGTCGACCAGTGAGCGACAAAAACAAGATAAATCACCGCCTGACCTCTTGATTACAACTCCTGAGAGCCTTCATCTTTTGCTTGCCCGTAAAGGGTTTGACGAGCGGTTTAAGCGGCTTCAAGCAGTAATCGTTGATGAGTGGCACGAGCTTCTTGGAAGTAAGCGTGGTGTACAAATGGAGTTGGCCCTTGCCTTGCTAAGGCATCGTATCAATGGATTACGCATATGGGGTATATCGGCTACCATTGGCAATATGGAAACGGCTTTGTCGGTGCTGCTAGGAGATAATGCCAACCGTGGTGAACTCATTCGAGCTGATATTCATAAGTCAATTGAGGTTAAGACAATTATTCCAAGTGACGTGGCCTCTCTTCCTTTGGCAGGACATTTGGGAGTACATCAAGTCGAGGCTGTAGCCAATATCATACACCAAAGTCAGTCTACCTTGGTCTTTACCAATACACGCAATCAATGCGAGATGTGGTATCAAAAGCTCATTGATTTTGATCCGAACCTCATTGGGCTAATTGCCATGCACCATGGCTCCCTTGATAAGGAGTTGCGATCGTGGGTCGAAGGCGGATTGTATGAGGGAAAACTCAAAGTAGTCGTTTGTACCTCAAGCCTAGATCTAGGGGTAGACTTTCGCCCGGTGGAATCCATTGTACAAATTGGTGGGCCTAAAGGGGTTTCACGATTTATGCAACGGGCTGGTCGCAGTGGTCATAGTCCTGGAGCTACTAGCACCATTTATTTTGTTCCTACGCATGCCATAGAAATGATTGAGGGAAGTGCACTTCGTCAGGCGATTGCAGAAAACAGTCTTGAATCTAGACTTCCTTTTATTCAGAGCTTTGATGTTCTAGTCCAGTTTCTTGTAACGCTTGCAGTGGGTGATGGCTTTTTTCCAAAGGAAGTCTATCAAGCCATAGCCAAAACCCATTGCTATGCTCAAATCAACGAAGAGGAGTGGCGGTGGTGTCTACGCTTTATCTGCGATGGCGGGGGGTCCTTACAAGAGTATCCGGACTTTCGTAAAGTTGAAATTGATGATGACGGTCGGTATATCGTCAAATCGCGTCGTATTGCTATGCGTCATCGGTTATCGATGGGCACCATTGTTAGTGATCCCGTCTTATGGGTAAAGTTTAAGGGGGGAAGGAGTATTGGAACGGTAGAAGAATATTTTATCTCAGGGATCAAGGAAGGTGATGTGTTTTGGTTTGCTGGTCGACCGCTGCAGTTGGTAAGCATTCACGACAATACAGTATTTGTAAAAAACACTAAGCGCAAGACAGGCAAAACACCTGCTTGGGCTGGAGGGCGTATGCCCCTGTCCTCTCAAATGAGTAAGATGCTATTGCGCAAGCTACATGAAGCGGCCAATCAAGATCTTTTTACCGACGAGGAACTCATTCAGATGAAGCCAATTTTTGATCATCAACGCAAGCACTCGATGATTCCCCAAGAGAATGAATTACTCATTGAATACTTTGAAGACCAGGAAGGCTTGCATATCTTGTGTTATCCATTTGAGGGGCGAAATGTTCATGAAGGTATGGCGGGAATTATAGCCCATAGAATTGCCCAAATTCGGCCGATAACCTTTAGCATTGGTATGAATGACTATGGCTTTGAATTGCTTACTGACCAATCCTTGGATGTTGAGACACTTTTTTCGCAAGAACTCTTTGCCCCAGAGGAAGTCCACGAAGCGCTCAACACCACTATGAATGCTTCGCAAATGACACGTCGGCAGTTTAGGGATATTGCAGCAATTGCAGGTCTAGTGTTTACAGGCTTTCCAGGGAAACCCAAGAAAGACCGCCACATCCAAGCCACTTCCCAACTCTTTTACAATGTGTTTGAGACCTATGAGCCGAGTAACTTACTGTTTCGTCAAGCCTTACATGAAGTAATGGAGCGCAAACTAGAAGAGGGGCGTCTTCGCGATACCTTAGAGCGCATTCAATCCATGGATATCTGCATGGTAAATACATACAAGCCGAGTCCTTTTGCTCTTCCCCTATTGGCAGAGCGCATTCGAGAGAAGTTTTCGACGGAAAGCGTTGAGGATAGAATACGTCGAATGGAATTAGAAATACTCAAAGGATGACGATTACTTGGCACAATCACAATTGGACTCTAGATGGTGAGCGAGCACTCTACTGGCCTCTTCGTGACACCCTCATTCTTGGCGACTTGCATTTTGGTCGTTCGGCTCATTTCCAACGCGCGGGTATTGCGCTCACAGAGGAGACGCATAAAAGAGATCTACTTCGACTTAAACGACTACTCGAAAAGTATAGACCCTCCATGGTTTACTTTTTAGGCGACCTTTTTCATTCAGAATACAATACGGCATGGCAGAGTTTTTCCAATTTCATATTGTCCTATTCCGATATCAAGTTTGTATTGATTCAAGGCAATCATGATATACTGTATCGCAGGGATTATACCAAGGCAGGAATAGAAGTCGTGCCATTTATCCAAGAAGAAGGATTGTTGTTTAATCACGAACCGGTGGAAGATGCCAATGGACTTGGCGTGCTATGTGGCCATATTCATCCGGGCATCATTATGCGCGGCAAGGCTAAGCAAAGGCTTAAGTTTCCCTGTTTTTATGTAGAAGAAGACCAAATGATTTTACCCGCATTCACCCTCCTTGCCGGCATGAAGGTATTGCGTCCTAAGCGCAAGGTTCGGGTGTATTTGCCTATGGGCGAAGTTGTGCAAGAGGTGACAAGGGCTTAGCGCAGCTGTTCTCTAAACCATAGCCCTGAGTCTTTTATACGGCGCTCTTGGGTCTCAAAGTCAACGTGCACAATGCCAAACCTTGGGTGATACCCTTCGGCCCATTCGAAGTTGTCTAAAAAGGTCCAAGCAAAGTAACCATCAATAGGAATCCCTTCTTGCTTTGCGCGAAGCACTTCGCCTATGTATTGCTTGTAAAAATCAAGGCGTCGCGCGTCGTGCACGAAGTCCCCCTCAACTTGATCTTCAAAGGCTGCGCCGTTTTCTGTGACTATGATTCGTTTGCCGTAATCTCCAAATTGTTTGAGCACACGATACATTCCTTCGGGCGAAACTTCCCATCCCATTTCCGTGATGTTTTCTTCTTCGGTGAGTTTATGGGCTTTGACCAAGTTAGCCCAAAAGACAGGGGGCCAAAATGAGAATCGAGCAACACTTCGAAAATAGTTTTGAAGCCCAATAAAATCGAAATCAAAGGCTGCACGCTCCATATCGCCATCTTGAATCCATCGCTCAATACCTTGAATCATGGATAGGTCTTCGATAGGGTAGCCCATGCCCATAGCGGGTTCGATAAAGAGCCTGTTAAACAAGGCATCCGCTTTTTTTGCCGCCTTTCGGTGTCTTGGTGCATTGGATTTGGGTTCTACTGCGGTACACGAAAAGGTAGTGCCAATGCTTGCGTCGGGAAGAAGCTCTTTAAGAATTCTTCCTCCTTCGCCTTGGGCTACGGTGACATGATGAACGGCTGCCTTAAACTGCTTGAAGCTTCGAATTCCCGGTGCATGTCCACCACTCATATAGCCAAGACCAGTAAAGGCCATGGGTTCGTTAAACACCATCCAGTGCTTCACTTTATCTCCATAATGTTTGGCGAGAACTTCAACGTAATCACAAAACCAAGCAATACAATCCCGATTAAACCAGCCGCCTTCATCTTGAAGGGCTTGAGGTAAGTCCCAATGATAGCATGTAAGCCAGGGTTCAATACCTAATTCTAAGCATCGATCAATGACACGATGATAAAAGTCAATGCCTTTTGTATTGAGCCCCCCCCGGCCTTCGGGCATAATCCTTGACCAAGCCGTTGAAAAGCGAAAGACATCCATATTCATGGACTGTAGTATGACTAAATCTTGCGAATAGTTATGATAAAAGTCGCAGGACACATCCCCATTATCCCCATGGAGGATTTTGCCCTTCTTGTGTGAAAACGTATCCCAAATGGAAGGTCCCTTTCCGTCAATATTCCATGCACCTTCTATCTGGTAGGCAGCGGTGGCCACACCAAATTTGAAGTCAGGGCCAAACTGTTGCCTCAATGATAAGGGACTGAGATTTAGCATGTTGGCCATTGGATGCTGAGCCAAGAGTAGGGAAGTGATCCCAAGAGAAGAAAGTTTAAGTGCGTCTCGTCGATTCATAGTGTGGAGTCACGGGGGCTTATCTGCCATCCATTACAGCAAGCTTTTCAGCTTGTTCGGCCATACGAAGTTTGTCAACTACTTGCCCTAAATCTCCACCCACAATCGCGTCAAGAGCATAGAGTGTTAGTCCAATACGATGATCGGTAACTCTTCCTTGCGGATAGTTATAGGTTCTGATTTTAGCAGACCGGTCACCTGTTGAGACTTGGGACTTGCGCTCTGCAGCTTGAGCTGCTTGTCGCTTTTGCAGCTCGCTTTCGTAGAGTCTTGAGCGAAGCCATTGCATAGCAATTTCTCGGTTTCGGTGCTGTGATCGGCCTTCCTGACACTCGACGACTACACCGGTAGGCACGTGAGTGATTCGTATGGCAGATTCTGTTTTGTTAACGTGCTGTCCACCAGCTCCAGATGCTCGGAAAGTATCTACTTTGAGGTCTGCTGGATTGATGCTTACCATGACCTCGTCTACTTCGGGAAGCACGGCAACAGAGGCTGCTGAGGTGTGTACACGTCCCTGAGACTCGGTCTTTGGAACCCGCTGAACGCGATGGACTCCGGATTCAAATTTTAAGATGCCAAAGACATTCTCGCCATCAATTCGCATTACAATTTCTTTGAACCCTCCTGAGCTGCCTTCGTGGGCACTAACAATTTCTGTTTTCCATCCTAGACTTCCAGCATACTGAGAATACATTTTTAGCAAGTCTCCTGCAAAAATGCTGGCCTCATCACCACCGGTTCCTGCTCGTATTTCGAGAAGGACATTTTTTTCGTCTTCTGGGTCTTTTGGAATAAGAAGGGTTTCCAGCTGTTTTTGTAAATCCTCTAAGGATTTTTCTTGTTCCCCTAGATCGGCTTTTGCCATCTCCCTGAATTCTTCATCGGTCTCTTCCTTGATGATTCGTTTATTATCCTCGATATTGGAAAGGGCGAGTTGATAGGCTACATATACCTCATGAATCTGACTTAACTCTTTGTATTCTTTACTGAGTTGAGTGAATGTTTCAACATTTGAAGTAATGGTCGGATCAGAAAGTTGTTGTTTAACTTCTTCAAAACGTAGAATAATGGGTTCGACCTTGTCTAGCATAGCCATGAAAATACGCCATCTAGAGAAACTTTACCTTATGGGAAGAGCAAGGTCCAGAGCTTAGGACCAAAGATCACAGCGCCAACAACAAGAGCATGGAGACAGCATAAAACAACTGCCCCTGCAGCAATGTCTTTTGCTTGCTTTGTTGAAGTATGGAATTCAGTACCCATTCTATCTAAGGTGAGTTCTATAGAGGTATTTAGGGCTTCCGTTACGAGGACTAGGGTGATGGCAAGGCTAATCCATAACCACTCTTGCCCATCAATTGGAAGATAAAACCCCAAGCCAATCGCAAGAAGCGCAAGGCCTATTTCAATGCGAAAGTTTCGTTGTTGTAACAGAACGGAAAAGCCATTGAGGGCAAATCGAAGACCAATAGGATCCCACGTATTCATGGTAAGTTAATGTAGGCATTAGGTTGCTCCGTTAACCCTAGATTTAATTGTAGTCCTTTGGGCGACAAGCGCTCTTCGACCAAGCAAAACGCTCCAAGTGGTGGCGGATTATAATGCATGTATTGCCTGCCGAGTACTACATCCTTAGAATCCATAGGACTTTGCATAACGAGATACATGTAGATCATCGTCCTCATTGGGAGTTATCGTAGGGCTTGGAAAAGCAATAGCACATTACTTGATACATCCGATTGTAAGAAGTAACTATTGGCTGCTTGTTGAAGCGCTTCAGCATTTTTTAGACGCCCAATAATGGCAGTATCGGCAACCAAAGCGCTATCGTTGGTTAGATGAAAACACAAATCTCTGTAGACCATGTTGGAGGTATCCTCTTCAGTAACAGGATAGGCCATTGCAATTCGACTACTATCAGGCATACTATCTATACATATCCAGTCTCTCCACATGATAATTCGGTGTTGGTTGATGCTGTTTTTCAACTCGTCATCTGTGATATCACAACCCGCTCCTGCAGCTAACTTGGACATAAACAGTTGTTCGGCAAACTCCCCACTTCTACCATCGAGTTCTTTTGCTTTAAGCGCTGCCTCGAGGGATTGGTCAAATTCACTTAACTGATAGTGGGCAAATGCCTTTAAGTTCCACGCGTGGGCATAATTTTCGAACTCCTTATTGGAGAGGAATTGGTCTAAAAGAGCTAAGGTGGAGTCCGGGCCTATTGATTTAGACGCTGAATAAATTTTGCGGTATTCCACAATCACAGGATTTGCATCCCCATCGGATACACGATCTGGGTCATATTGACAACTTGTAACAACGAGGGCGATACCAATCATTCCAAGCAAGTGAAAACAGGCTCTCATAATCTATCTTGGTTTTGTATTCAATGTTAATTTACAAAATACATTTGGCGCCGTGTTCTTTGATCCAGCCATCCGCCTCACGATATCTTGGATATTTTTCATCCAATAAGGTCCAAAACTCCTTGGAGTGATTATTATGTATTAGGTGACAAAGTTCATGTACGATCACCGCATCAATGACCCATAAAGGACACAATGTCAAACGAGTAGACAGAGCGATTTTTCCAGTAGCATGCTGACAACTCCCCCATCGACTTGTGGTGTATCCTAGGCGAAAACTCTTTACAGCTCCTAGTTCTAGGTGATTGTTCCATTGATGAACACGTTGCTCTAGCGTTTGTCTATATCGGTTTTTAACCGCTTTTCGAACGGCCTTGGATAAGAGTTCATGCTCTTCAAACGAAACAGGCTTTTGTCCATCAATTTGAAGAATGTTTTCTTTTCTAAGACTTACTTTCCATTGAGCAGGTTCAGTGGCTGTTGAGGGGTCTGAAAATTTTACAATTCGAGGTCCATCAAAAAAATGAATCTCTTCGTCATGCTTGACTTTCCGAAAGTTGATGGGTTGCAAGGGCTTACGTGTAAATGCTTTTTCTGCCCAACGGAATGCATCCTCGAGGATTCCGTGTAGTGCATGACTAGAAGTCATTATGGGAACTCGAACAATAAGGCCCTTACTGCTCAGGCCAAATCGCTGGTTGGAACGCCGTTCACGAATAATGTGCAAGCGTAGTTCATGCTCGGCAATTTTTATAACTCTCGATTCTGATGTGGCCTTTCTTCGGAACATACAAACAACGATCTTCGGCACGTTGAATTTACACAGGTTATCTATATTTAACCCTGACTTTGAGTAAGTCATTAAAATCGTTTTTAGGATTACGAAGAATAGTATGGACAAGGAATTATTAGAACAAATACAAGGGGGAAATCGCTTTCAAAAACGCTTCTTAGAACAACGAAAAGTATTCTTTTGGGGTCCAGTCCATGATGAATCAGCAAAGAAAGTTGTGGATCAGTTGTTATTCTTAGATGCGGAAAAACCAGGGGAGGAAATCAAGTTGTATATCAATAGTCCTGGAGGGGTAGTTACTTCTGGAATGGTGGTCATGGATACCATGCAAATGATCGCTTCGCCCGTTCGAACGATTTGCATGGGTATGTGTGCATCCATGGGAGCCCTCATGTTAAGTCATGGTGATAAAGGTCGTCGAGAAATTTATCCTCATGGGCGAGTAATGATTCATCAGCCATCTATTGGAGGTATTCAGGGCCAGGCAACAGATATAGAAATAACAGCTAACGAAATTCAAAAAACCAAGATCCTTTCTGCGGAGATTCTTGCCAAAAATTGCGGGAAGTCGGTAGAGAAAATTCTGGAAGATTTTGACCGTGATTATTGGATGAACGCCGAAGAAGCCATTGCCTATGGCATTGTGGACGCCGTAGCAGAATCCGTATAGGCGGTCTGATGCAATTCCTTCCGACTGCCATAGATCGATACAGTACAGCCCTTACGGATAAAGAACATCCGGTATTGTATGAGTTGTACCGTGAGACGCATTTGACGCAAACCATGCCTCAAATGGTGTCAGGCCATATGCAAGGATCTATACTCCAGCTTTTTATTCACATGGCCCAGCCCAAGCGCATTTTAGAAGTAGGGACGTTTACTGGGTATTCGGCCATTGCTATGGCGTTAGCAATGCAGGACGGGGGTGAGCTACACACCATTGAATTTGATGATAAGTACAAGGAAATCATTGAGCAATACGTAAAAAAGGCAGGTGTGCAGGATAAGATTACCCTTCACTTTGGCCCAGGCCTTGAAGTCATACCTCAATTAGAGGGTGTCTTCGATATGGTTTTTATTGATGCCGATAAAATCAATTACAGTGCTTACTATGATTTGATTTTTGATCAAGTTCCCATTGGAGGCTATCTAATAGCCGATAATGTCCTTTGGAGTGGTAAAGTCACAGAAGACGAAGACCATTTTGATAAGGACACGCGCGCACTACACGCGTACAATCAAAAAATTGCTCAGGATAAAAGAGTCAAACACATTTTACTTCCTCTTCGCGACGGTTTGATGGTCGCTCAGAAGATCATGCAGTAAACCTTTTCAGCAAGAAAGAAGACTAGAGATCTAACCCAAATTTCTTGGATGTTTCTTTAGCTATTTCGTAGCCTGCATCAGCATGACGAATCACTCCGAGTGCCGGGTCATTGTGCAGAACACGACTCAGCCGAGCGTGTGCGTCATCTGTACCGTCAGCAAGAATAACCATACCTGCATGCAACGAATATCCCATTCCAACGCCCCCTCCATGGTGAAAGGATACCCACGTTGCTCCGCCGGCAATATTGGTGAATGCATTTAAGATGGGCCAGTCTCCTACGGCATCACTCCCATCTTTCATCGCTTCTGTCTCCCGATTCGGAGAAGCTACAGACCCTGTGTCGAGGTGGTCCCTTCCGATGACAATTGGCGCAGAAAGCTCACCATTTTTCACCATTTCATTAAATGCCAACGCGGCCTTTTCCCGCTCCCCGAGACGTAGCCAACAAATTCTTGAAGGAAGCCCCTGAAAGGCAATACGTTCTTTAGCCATATTGAGCCATCGATGCAGTGATGCATCTTCAGGAAATAGCTCCTTGAGCTTGGCGTCGCACTTAAAGATATCTTCTTCGTTTCCACTCAGGGCTACAAAACGGAAAGGCCCACTTCCTTCGCAAAACAAAGGCCTGATATATGCAGGAACAAAACCAGGGAAGGCAAAAGCGTTCTCAATATTACGCTTATCCTTAGCTTGCCCTCTGAGGTTGTTACCATAATCAAATACAATACTACCTCGATCTTGCATGGCGATCATTAGCTCGACATGTTTAGCCATAGTATCCCAAGACTGATCACGGTAGTCATCTGGATTCACATCCCGAAGTGTATTCGCTTCCTCCACTGACATTCCTTCTGGGAAGTACCCGATAAGTTCATCATGTGCAGAAGTTTGGTCGGTAAGCGTATCGGGAATGATGTTGCGCTCGAGCATGCGTTCCAAGAGATCTACCGCGTTGCAAAGAACTCCAATTGAGAGTGCCTTACCTTCTTTTGCATACGCCACTGCTCGATCGATGGCTTCATCAATGTCAAGACACTTTTCGTCTAAGTAGCGGGTTTCAATTCTCTTGTCGATTCTCCATTCTTCCATTTCAGCAATGAGGGCCGTTCCTTCGTTCATCGTAATGGCAAGCGGTTGAGCGCCACCCATGCCTCCGAGTCCTGCTGTCACATTGAGCTTGTGCTTGAGATTCCCATCAAAATGGATCTTGGCCAACGATGAATAGGTCTCATACGTACCCTGAACAATGCCTTGTGTCCCGATATAAATCCAACTTCCCGCAGTCATTTGGCCATACATCATTAGACCTTTGCGCTCTAACTCTTCGAAGTGCTCCCAATTCGCCCAATTCCCTACTAGGTTTGAGTTGGCAATGAGAACGCGTGGAGCATCTTTATGGCTTCGGATGACACCTACAGGCTTACCGGACTGAACGAGAAGTGTTTCATCGTCTTCTAGGTTTTCTAAGGTTTTCAAGATAAGGTCAAAAGCCTCCCAGTTTCTGGCAGCCTTTCCTCTTCCACCGTACACAATCAATTCCTCAGGGCGTTCAGCTACTTCGGGATCTAAGTTGTGCTGAATCATGCGCCAGGCGGCTTCTTGGGCCCACCCTTTGCAATGGAGTTTAGTCCCTTTAGGTGCAGTTACCGTTCTTGAAGTTTTAGTGCTCATTGTTTGTTTTTTTGATAAACTGATGTTCTATGCTCTCAGCGTGCAGACTTTGGAAAAGCTCCATGATAAAGGCTTTAGACAACCCTAATTGATGTCCTCTTTCCAAGGCTAAATTAAGTGTATTTTCCCATCGCTCAGGCTGATAGATTGCAAGATTTTCCTTTTGCTTGTAAACGCCAATATCGTGAGCTATGTTCATTCGCTCCTGAATAAGGCGTAAGATCTCTTTGTCTAAGCCGTCGATGGTATGTCGCTGGTTATTGATATAGTCATCAGAATATCCTTCTTTGGCATGAAGCTCAGACCACTGTACATCTTGTAGAATACTAGCAAGGCGACGCGGAGTTACCTGCTGCGCAGCATCGGTTAGCGCTTGATCTGGATCGATATGACTTTCAATCATTAAGCCTTGGTAACCAAGTTGTCCCATCTGTTGGCTGAGTTCATCGAGGAGGTCACGTCTGCCGCCCATGTGGCTTGGATCGCCTATCATTGGAATATCGGGTCGTTGACGTTGAAATTCAAGAGATAGTTGCCAATAAGGAGGGTTACGGTAGGCCGGGTTGTCGATGGCAGAAAAGCCTCGATGGATTGCGTATATGGTCGTGAGGCCAGCTCTTTCTAAACGTTCTATGGCACCAAGCCATAGACCGATATCCCGGTTTACAGGGTTTTTGACAAATAGCGTGATATCTGTTCCTTGTAACGCTTCGGCTAACTCATCAATTAAAAAGGGATTTACCGTCGTGCGTGCGCCAAT
This sequence comes from Chitinophagales bacterium, assembly GCA_049890075.1. Classification (GTDB taxonomy): domain Bacteria; phylum Bacteroidota; class Bacteroidia; order Chitinophagales; family UBA8649; genus UBA8649. The sequence goes on along the minus strand of JBMHCE010000040.1, from coordinate 66,080 downwards.
CCACAGGTGGCGAAAATCAGCCTGTAGACATGCCTCTACATGACTTGCTCTTGCGACTTCTGTAATGGGGTCGGCCCCTATGTCTTTTGCTGCTTCAGTCAGATAGTGAATGCCTTCTTGGCCGAGTCCCTCGAATGCGCCTGGTCGGGTCCTAGGTTTCCAGAGTCCACCGCGGAGCAAGAAAGGATATGGGACATGTTGTTTTAATCCACGCGCTGTATCTAACATTTGTGTGCTGTTTTCGACAGAACATGGCCCTAAAATATAGAGAGGTCTCGAGAAAGATTGAGCAATGTGAGCATCCATAACCGCCTACAAGGTACGCGATTTACAAAGGGATTCTATCAGTACTTCTCTAAGCTCGTGTCAATTTTATCAGCCCAAGCAAGAATGCCTCCTGCGAGATTATAGATGTTGGTGATTTCGGGCCTATTCGACATGATGTATTGCACTGCGCGTGCGCTTCGGGCACCCGACCTACAATGAATTACTACCGCGATATCATCGCGTATGCCATCTAGATTAGCGGGGAGCTCGGCTAAAGGAATATGTTGACCCTGGATTTCGGCAATTTCAATTTCGTAGGATTCTCGCACATCGATCAACTGATGTTCTTTGCCACCCTGGCGCCATTCTTTTAATGTCTCGACAGATATTTCTTTGACTTCCATAACGTGTTAATTAGTGGTCGACTAACTTCTTATCATACAAGCCCCTACCGTTACATTGCTTGCCTCATCAACCAAAATGAAACTGCCTGTCGCTCGGTTTCTCGAATATTCGTCGTAAAACAACGGCACGGTGGTGCGGAGCTTAATTCGTCCAATGTCATTAAGGCTAATCGTGCGATTCTCCTGGTCTTTGGAAAGCGTATTGATGTCCATTCGATACTCTATCGATTTAACGACACATCGGCATTGTTTTGTAGTATGAATCAAGGTGTATTTTCCGCCTAGTTGTAACGATTTGTTGTCATCCATCCAACAAATCATAGCATCGATATCTTGACCTGTTTTGGGCTCATTATTGGAACGAGTGATCATGTCACCGCGACTGATATCAATCTCGTCCTCTAACGTCATGACAACGGACATTGGATCAAAGGCTTCGTCTACTTCTTGATTATCACTGTAAATAGCTTTAATCTTTGTTTTGAATCCAGAAGGCCAAGCTTTCACCTCATCGCCTGCACGAAAGACACCCCCTGAAATACGTCCGGCATACCCTCTAAAGTCATGAAATGCGTCAGACTGAGGGCGAATAACGGTTTGTACTGGAAATCGGCCATCGATATAGTTTCGGTCATTTGCAATGTGGACATTCTCCAAATGATACATTAGGGTTGTGCCATTGTACCATGTCATCTTTTCTGACGGATTTACCACATTGTCTCCGTGCAATGCAGATATAGGAATAAAGGTTACATCTTTAACATGCAACTTGCTCGCAAACTGTATGTAGTCCGCTTTAATTTTCTCATAAGTAGCTTGGTCATAATCCACTAAGTCCATCTTATTGATACAGATCGTAACATGGGGAATACCTAATAAAGAAGCAATCAGTGAGTGGCGCTTAGTCTGCTCTATTATTCCTTTACGCGCATCAACTAGGATTATGGCGAGGTTGGCTGTCGATGCCCCGGTAACCATGTTTCGCGTGTATTGGATATGGCCGGGTGTGTCGGCAATAATGAACTTTCTTTTAGGCGTAGCGAAGTAGCGGTAGGCCACATCTATCGTGATTCCTTGTTCACGCTCAGATTTCAATCCGTCGGTAACGAGAGCTAGGTTTATGTGGTCATCTCCTCGTTTTTCACTCGAAGCTTTTACGGCTTCCATTTGATCCTCAAAAATTGACTTACTATCATAGAGCAAGCGTCCAATTAAGGTTGACTTTCCATCATCTACACTGCCCGCTGTTGTGAAACGCAGCAGTTCCATGCTCATATATGATGCGCTATCAAAGGTATTGTTAGACATAATCTCTTGATTTAAAAGTATCCTTCTTTTTTACGATCCTCCATAGCAGTTTCCGATCGTTTATCATCAGCGCGACTCCCACGTTCAGTAGATCGAGCGGCTGCTACTTCTTGAATAATTTTATCTATAGTATCAGCATCTGATCTATAGGCACCTGTAATGGTGGCATCGCCCATTGTTCGAAAACGAACAATTTCTTCGCGAATCTCTTCCCCTTCACGTAAGGTGATAAATGGGGATTCAGATAAAATGACTCCATCGCGTTCGAAAATTCTGCGCTTGTGGGCATAATACAGTGAGGGTAGGGCAATGTTTTCCATACCGATATACTGCCAAACGTCGAGTTCTGTCCAATTGCTTATTGGAAATACCCTGAAGTGTTCTCCGTGGTGTTTTTTTCCATTGTAAAGGTTCCATAACTCAGGTCGTTGGTTCTTGGGATCCCACTGACTAAATTCATCACGGTGAGAGAAGAAGCGTTCTTTTGCTCTTGCTTTTTCCTCATCTCGTCGTGCACCACCCATCAAGGCATCAAATTTGTATTTTTCGATGGTATCGAGCAGGGTGGGTATTTGTGCGATGTTTCGCGAGGCATTCGCTCCTGTCTCTTCGTGGGCCATGCCGCTGTCGATCATAGATTGCACACTCCCAACAATGAGTTTTGCTTGTAATTCCTTAGCAAGGTCGTCTCTAAAAGTTAGCGTCTCTGGAAAGTTATGTCCCGTATCAATATGAACTAATGGAAAAGGAATCTTCGCAGGATAAAATGCTTTTTTTGCAAGGTGGGTAAGGAGGATAGAATCCTTGCCTCCTGAAAAAAGAATACAGGGGTTTTCAAACTGCGCGGCAACCTCTCTTAATACATAAATGGCTTCCGATTCCAATTCACGAAGATGATTAATGCTATATCCCATAGTTATGATTTTTTGATATGCTTGATGGCATAATGATAGAGTGATGCGGTGGAATCCTCTATGGTATCTCTTTCGGTATCCAACGTTAGGTGTGGAGTACTAGGAATGTCAAAAGGGGCATCGATTCCTGTGAAGTTTTTGATTTCTCCTTTTCTAGCTTTTGCGTAAAGACCCTTTACATCCCTTTCTTCGCATTTTTTAAGGCTAGACGATATGTAGACCAAGTGGAACTCGTCACCTATAATTTGGCGAGCCATTTCTCGCAATTCATTTTTTGGGCTGACGAAACTACATACGGTCACTATTCCTGATGTGCTAAAGAGCTTCGCTACTTCTGCAATGCGCCGAATGTTTTCCTTTCGATCTTCTTCACTAAATCCTAAATTGTTATTGATTCCGGAGCGAACATTGTCGCCATCGAGCACTTGTACGACAAAACCTTCATTAAACAACTGGCGCTCTAACTGTTTTGCCATGGTGCTCTTACCGGAACCCGATAGGCCGGTAAGCCAGAAAACGGCTCCCTGTTGGTTAAGAAAATCCTCCTTTTCATGTCTTGACACAAGTTGGTCATATATAGGAAAGATGTTATCTGACATAGTGGTACAAAGTAAATGAAATAAACATTAATGCAATGCGCTTGCTAGTATGGTAAGTGTTCTTACTCCATGGCCAATGGCGTCTTCATTGATATCGAAATCTGGACGATGCAAACCGGAGTGGTTTGGGTTTCCCGTTCCAAGGCGAAGAAAGCTTAAGGGCTTGCCGTGTTGTCCATATCTAGCAAAGTCTTCTGAAGTCATTCGCATGGGTATTTTTTGACAGGTTACATCATTGGATTCAAGCGCTTGGACAGCGTGTTGCGTTAAGCTTGCATCATTCAATAATACGGGGTATCCATGCTTAATTGAAAGGTCAGCCTTGCCTTGATTAAATGAAGCGATTTGCATGGCGAGACCATCTAGTTTGCCATGTATTGCTGAGCGATGTGCCTCATTCATGGTACGCAGGGTACCCTCCAAGGTCACGTTAGCAGGAATGATGTTTGTCGCCCCTTTGCCCTCAAACACCCCAATGGTAAATAGTATGGGTTCGATGGGATTGGATAAGCGAGAAACAATTTGTTGTGCCTGCACGATAAAGTTGGCTCCCATAGCAATGGTGTCGCCTGTTAAGTGGGGTCTGGCGGCATGCCCCCCTTTGCTTTCAAAGGTCACACGTATCTCATCGGACGCCGCCATAAAAGGTCCAGCGCAATGTCCAATCACTCCTGCCTCCAGTTCCGGACTAACATGTAATCCAACTAGTTTGGCGATTGGAAATCGCTCAAAAAGTCCCTCGTCAATCATCAATTGTGCGCCTCCTGGCAAGACTTCTTCATGAGGTTGAAAAATAAAGTAAACCCGTTTAGAGAGAGATGCGTCGCTTTGAAGCGCCTCAATGGCCCCTAAGAGGCAAGCCATGTGCACATCATGACCACAGGCATGCATTACACCTGCATTAGTGGATTGGTAAGATGCTGTATTGGTCTCGCAAATTGGTAAAGCATCCATATCGGCTCGAAGAGCAAGGCAATCGCTTGTTTCTGGGCCCATCCATGCAACAATGCCCAATCCTCCAATATTTTTTTCATAAGACACTCCCCATTTGTCGAGGCAGGCCTGGATGTATTCGGCAGTCTTAAATTCTTGCCCCGATAATTCAGGATGTGCGTGAAGATGCCTTCGATGCGCTATGGCATTGGTTATAATATCTTGGGAAAGCTTCATTTCTTACGTCGGTTTACTACCTCTTGCACTACATAAGCTCCACGGAACTCGCTTTTCATCTGATAGGCCCAATAAGAGGCTTCCAGATACGTAGAAAAGTCTCCAACCTTCAATTCGGTATAGGGTGAGTTAAAAACCTTGTAAGTCGGCAAGTTTCTGTAGGAACGATAGAAGTCGTCCATAACCTGATTGACCACCGCTTCACTTCTATCAGACATAACAAGTATTCTATAGCCAATACTCAGATTGGTGCGTTGCGTAACTTCCTTTAGGCCTGCACTGAAAAATTGAATGTCATGGTAGAATGTCACAGAAGTTTTACGGCTTTCATCAACTATTTGATGCACGTGACGAGGTGTTGAGTCGATTATTCCCTCTTCTGGGGAATCCAAACTTACGTCGCCTTGTCTCAAGCCTTCCCCTATCGTAGAGTCTGAGGGCTCATTAGCTGGAGCCTCTTGGGCATAGGTCGCCGTTGCACCCAAGCAAAGCACAAAGAGAAGAACTGCTGAGGGATTGCTCCAGCTGTAGCTTACCTTACGCTTGAAGGCCATGACATTGTTTGTATTTCTTTCCACTTCCGCAAGGGCACGGTTCATTTCGCCCTACTTTCTTTGTTGAGCGCACGGGTGTTGCCTTTGGTTTTTCTTGTGGTCTTTGCTGCGAATTCCCAGCTTCACTAGGTCTTGAAGCGGTAAGCTTTTCAGAAGGTGCACTTTGCTGCGCCTGCTGCGCTTCTTGATTCGCTACGATATTAACTTTTGCAAGAAAGCTACAGAGGTTTTCATTGATATCTATGATAAGATTTTCGAAGAGCTGATACGCCTCTTGCTTGTAGACGAGTAAGGGATCTTTTTGCTCATAAGATGCCGTGCGAACCTCTTGCTTTAAATCATCCATAGTTCTCAGATGATCCTTCCATTTATCGTCGATTAGTGCTAGGGATATACTTCGCTCAACAGCCGTCATAACAGCATTGCCATTTCCTTCAAGTGCTTCCTCCAATTTCAGCGTAACCTGAGCTTGTCTTCGCCCATCGGAAACAGGGAAAACTACATTTTTTATCGTATCACCTCGTTCGGCATGGATGCGTCGAAGTGTAGGGAGTGCATTGTCCCGAATTTGAGTAGTTCTTCGTTTGTATTGCTCGGTAATTTGCTCAAATAGGGAAGCAATCAAGTCCTCGCTGTTGCCGGTTTCAAAAGCTGATTCACTCATGGATGGATTCAAGGCAAACATTCTGAAGCAATACAGCTTAAACCCTTCGTAATCATTGTATTCATCCTCTTTATAAAGTTGAATGGCATTGGCTGCTAATGAGTAGAAAGCGTCTAAAATGTCAACGCTTAGTCGGTCACCAAACAAAGCATTACGTCTCTTGGTATAGATCACCTCTCGCTGAAGATTCATGACATCATCATACTCAATCAAGCGTTTTCGCGTACCAAAATTGTTTTCCTCTACTTTTCGCTGAGCCCGTTCAATGGATTTGGTTATCATGCTATGTTGGATCACCTCTCCTTCTTCATAGCCGAAACGATCCATTACTTTGGAGATTCTTTCGGAGCCAAAAAGTCGCATCAGACGGTCCTCTAAGGACACAAAGAATTGAGAAGATCCAGCATCTCCCTGTCTTCCTGCTCTTCCGCGTAGCTGACGGTCAACTCGTCGAGAGTCATGTCGCTCAGAACCTATGATAGCAAGCCCTCCGGCGTCAAGGACTTCTTGAGATAACTTGATATCGGTACCACGACCCGCCATGTTGGTCGCAATCGTCACTGCTCCGGGCCTTCCCGCCTCGGCAACTACTTCCGCTTCTCGCTGGTGTTGCTTGGCGTTAAGAACATTGTGTTTAATCTTTTGCCGCGATAGCATACGGGCAAGCTTTTCTGAAATTTCTACAGAGGTTGTACCTACCAAGACAGGTCTCTTTTGCTCGGTCAACACTTTGATTTCTTCGATTATCGCATTGTACTTTTCCCGTTCGGTCTTATATACTAAGTCGTTTCTATCATCCCGTATAATTGGCTTGTTGGTGGGGATTTCAACGACATCAAGTTTATAGATGTCCCAAAATTCTCCTGCTTCTGTGATGGCCGTTCCCGTCATACCAGAAAGCTTATGATACATTCGAAAAAAGTTTTGAAGTGTAACGGTGGCACGGGTCTGGGTAGCAGCTTCCACTTTGACATTTTCCTTTGCCTCAATAGCTTGATGTAGCCCATCGGAGTAACGACGTCCGTCCATTATACGCCCTGTGTTTTCATCTACGATTTTAACTTTTCCATCCATGACCACATATTGATCATCTCGTTCATAGAGCGCATAGGCTTTGAGAAGTTGGTTAATGGAGTGTAAGCGCTCAGACTTAACCGCAAAGTTGGACATCAATTCGTCCTTGAGTTTTAGCTCTTCTTCTTCGGGAAGATTTTTTTGTTCGATTTCCGCAATCTCAACACCAACGTCTGGAAGCACAAAAAATTCACGGTCTTCACCATTGGCTGTAATCAGATCAATACCCTTGTCCGTGAGATCAATCGAGTTTTGTTTTTCTTCTATGATAAAGTAGAGCGCTTCATCAACCGTTGGCATTTCTTTAGCTTGGTCTTGTAGGTAGAAGTTTTCTGTTTTTTGAAGGATTTGTCGATTTCCTGCTTCACTCAGGAATTTGATAAGTGGCTTGTTTTTTGGAAAAGCGCGGTAGGCTCGTAACAATTCAAATCCTCCCTCTCCTTCTTTGTATCCTGTATTGCCCTCGGCAATCTTTTTCTTAGCTGAAGTGAGGTATTGAGTAGCATCCTTCTTTTGGACGTCAATCAATCGCTGAATACGTGGTTTTAGCTCATGAAACTGCTGTTCGTTGCTTTTGCCAATAGGTCCAGATATGATAAGTGGCGTTCGTGCATCGTCGACTAGAACGGAGTCAACTTCGTCAATCATAGCATAATGCAATTTGGTTTGCATGATTTCTTTGGTACTATTGACCATGTTGTCTCTCAGGTAATCAAAACCAAACTCATTATTCGTGCCGTACGTTATGTCTGCCTTATAGGCTTTGATTCGTTCAGGAGAGTGGGGCCGATATAGATCAATACAATCGACAGTTAGACCAAGAAAGGCAAACAACGGTCTGTTCCATTCACAGTCACGACGTGCTAGATAGTTATTTACCGTAATGATGTGCACGCCAAGGCCAGCGATGGCATTTAGATAGGCTGGCAGGGTGGATACCAGGGTCTTACCTTCACCTGTTTGCATCTCAGCTATTTTTCCTTCGTGAAGGACAATACCACCGTGCAGCTGCACATCATAGTGGACCATTTTCCAATCGATCATGCTACCTGCAGCGTCCCAAGATGTCTTGTACTCAGCCATGTCATTTTGAATCGATACGTAGTCGGCATCAATGGCCAATTCACGGTCTAAATCTGAGGCTTTAACACGCAGAACATCCGCTTCAGAAAAACGCCTTGAGGTTTCCTTCATGACCGCAAAGGCCTCAGGAAGTATCTCATTGAGAAAGACCTCAATAGCCTCATCTTGTTTCTTCTTTAAGCCATCAATTGCTTTGAAGATTTCTTCCTTGGTATCGAGATCTAAATCCTCCTGATTGACCTTATTGTCCAATTCAGCAATTTCTGATTGAATACCTGATAAATGGTTGGCTAGGCGTTCGCGAAATTCGCTGGTTTTGTTGCGCAGGGCTTCATCGCTTAACTGGGCATATTCTGCATAGGTTGCATTAATGAGGTCTATTCTTGGCTGTACAGCTTTACGGTCTCGCTCATTTTTTTTGCCAAAAAGATTAAACACTCCTTCTAGAAATCCGGCCATAGGTCATTTTCAGTTCCGAAAAATACGTCATTATTGTCCCTTGTCCAAAGTATTCTGCCTTCAATACTAAGGGACTTCACTACCTTTAAACGCATGAAAAAAATGAATGTTTTACTTCTTGGAGGTGGGGGGCGCGAACATGCTTTGGCACGTTCGTTTAGTTTGTCTCCCCGATTAGCTAAGTTGTTTTTGGCTCCTGGCAATGCGGGCAGTCATTTGTTAGGAGAGCGCTTATCGTGTTCTCCTACCGATTTTGAAGGATTGGCACAAGTTGTAAAACAACAGAACATTGACTTTATATGCGTAGGGCCTGAACAGCCACTAGTCGAAGGGGTCTTTGACTTTTTTGCCGAACGCGATATTCCTGTGTTTGGGCCTTCTGAGGCTGCAGCGCAATTGGAAGGTAGTAAAGGTTTTGCCAAGGCTTTTATGAGTCGGCATAATATTCCAACAGCCTCATACATGGAGGTGACTGCAGATAATCTGGAAGAAGGTATGTGTCACTTAGAGCATACAAAGGGGCCATATGTTTTAAAGGCAGATGGTCTTGCTGCGGGCAAAGGTGTACTTATTTTGGATGCGCTAGACGAAGCGAAAAGTAGTCTTCGTAAAATGATTGTAGATCAGCAATTTGGTCAGAGTAGTGCTCGGGTAGTGATTGAAGAGTTTTTATCGGGTACAGAATTTTCCGTGTTTGTGCTAACGGATGGTAAAGACTATAAAATTTTACCAACGGCTAAAGATTACAAGCGCGTTGGGGAAGGCGACACTGGGTTAAATACCGGAGGAATGGGTGCTGTTTCACCACCGCCCTTTGTCAGTGAGGAAATCATGCGCAAGGTGGATCGTTCGGTTATTCAACCGACGATTAATGGACTGCATAATGAAGGGCTTGTCTACCATGGTGTAGTATACATTGGTTTAATTCTTTCAGAAGAAGGAGATATTCATGTTATTGAATACAATTGTCGGTTTGGAGATCCCGAGACACAGGTTGTCTTGCCAAGGATCACTTCGGATGTGTTAGAAGCATGTTGGAGTGCTGCAACAGGAAACTTGAAAGAGTATCAATTAGCAATTGACAAACAATGTGCTTCTACAGTGGTCGTCGCATCAAAAGGCTACCCAGAGGCTTATGCAAAGGGATTACCTATGACATTGCCTACTTCCTGTGATGATGTATTTATCTATCATGCGGGCACCAAAATGGAGGCAGAGGAGCTCGTAACTAATGGGGGTCGTGTAGTCTCGGTTACGGCTTTGGGAAACACTATTGAAGCTTCAACAAATCGCGCAAAAGAGTTGGCTAATCAAGTCCAATTTGACGGCGCGTTTTACCGCGCCGACATTGGATATGAGTTTCTCTAGGGATTCTCCGGGCTGTTAATGGGTTACTGTTAGGGCCAGTTGAATTTGGCTCTCATGACTTCGAATAACTACTTGATACAAGCCCGCTGACAAGCTGGATGTTTCAATACCGACTCTGTTAAGTCCTTGAACTGATTGTCCTTGAGTTGATATCATTTGTCTACCCGAGGCATCTATCACGTTTATGGTGTAAGGAATGGCTTGTTGTGAAGTCCATTGAATGTGAATGTCACCACTGCTTGGATTCGGAGATAGCGATATTGACTGCCAATTCATGGAAAGAATGCTTGTAGTCGTGTCGATGTTCGCGGTAACCGTAACACTAGCACTTCCAGTACATCCATTAGCATCGGTAACATCGACACTATAACTTCCGGCTGCAAGACCATTAATTATTGCATCAGTACCTCCATTACTCCATAGATAGGAATAAGGTGGTGTACCTCCAGAGGCAAATGCACTTGCACTCCCATCAGGGTTGGTTGCATCGGTTTGGTCTGTGGAAGTCACATTTACCGATACAGCGGATGGAGCACTTCCTACGGTTACCGTAGCAGAAGACGAACACCCACTGCCATCACTTACGACAACCGTGTAGCTTCCTGCACATAAATCTGCAGCCGTACTAGTTGTTTGTCCGTTGAGATCATCCCACTGATAAGTAAATGGTCCATTGCCGTTTACCGTAACACTAGCCGACCCATCACATCCACATGATTCATCTGTAGATGAAGTGGATAGAGAAAAGGATGGATTAACCGAGGAGACAACATAGGTTACCGTCGTATCGCATCCCGTGATATCGGTAATCTGAACGGAATAACTTCCTGCAGAAAGTCCATTGATTGAGCTTGACTGCGCCCCGCCTGGACTCCATTGATAGAAAATTTGCCCTGAACCTCCCGTGGTTGTTACTGAAATAGCTCCTGTATTTTGCCCACAAGTATCTCCCGTTATGGAGGCACTTACCGCAATAGGGTTAGGACATGGCGATGTCCCTGTGCCCACAACTACAGTAGCAGAAGACGAACATCCACTGCCATCACTTACGGTTACCGTGAAGCTTCCTGCGCATAGATTAGAGGCCGTACTGGTTGTCTGCTGATTTGGATCGTTCCACTGATAGGTGAACGGTCCATTTCCACTAGTAACGGTCACACTAGCCGACCCATCACATCCTGTAGACTCATCGGTGACAGAAGTAGATAAGGTAATCGATGGATTTATAGAAGGGACTGTATATGCGATCGTCGTATCACATCCTGTGATATCGGTAATCTGAACGGAATAACTTCCTGCAGAAAGTCCACTGATTGAGCTTGATTGCGCCCCACTAGGACTCCACTGATAAGAGATTTGTCCCGAACCACCTGTGGTTGTTACTGAAACAGCTCCTGTGTTTTGCCCACAAGTGTCTGCAGTAATTGAGGCACTTACGGATATGGGATTAGGACAAGGTGGTGGCGTTGACTGACATAAAGGATCGTTGGCCGTGAGGACATTTATGGTAAATGAATTGTTTGTGGTGTCTGCAATTCCACCACCTGCGGTAACCATTCCTTCAATTGTATAGCTTCCTGGTGCAATTGGCGTGGACATGGCAGCGACTAAATCAGCATTGATATCACCGAAGTAGTTTGTTCCAACTCCTGAAAGAATAATGGTGTCAGAGTTACTTGTCCATAACCATTGATAGGCCTCTCCGGCAGGAACAACTTCCGAGCCATCGGTGACTAAAGGAATACTGTCTCCTGGGCAATAGTTCACAGTCGTATTTGCGGTACCCGCATCAATTAATCCAGCAAAGCCAATGCCGGGAGTATACGCTAAAAGACCTCGAACGAGAAGGGGATTTGGGAATCCTAAATTGCCTAAATCGTCAAATGCACCGCCGTTAATATTGGCATTGGTTGCTCCCGGTGTAAAGATGTTTGTGCTGTAGTAAATCCCCACATTATCTACTGTGCTTGTTTCCTCTATCATAAAGGAATAGGTTTGTCCTCCACTTAGCGGTATCTGACTTGGAAAGAGTAAATCAAGTCGAATAACGGGCGTGTCGGCTGCTGTTACGATAAAGTCCGCTGTAGTCGAGATAACATTAGCGGGCAAGCCATTTAATGTGGAATATAGATAGCCTCTCACTGTATCTCCAATCAATAAGTTGCCATCGAAAAAGGCTTGTATTCCTACCGCTTCCGTGGGGGAATTTATGGTGTAGTTGTTGCCTAAAATTCCTGTCGCTCCGGCCCCTATACCCAAAGATCCTTCAACCTGACTATTGGATACCGCTTCATCCCTGGCATACAAGCTGTCACTTATAAAGAGCTGAATACTTGCCGTGTCATTTTCAGGTACGATATCATTTTGGTTGATACTCACCTGAAAGGAGGCAGTATATAAGTCAATCTGTGCAGCAGGGGAAAATCCACTTCCCCCATCATTAAAGGCTACACTTGCACCTGGTGCAATCGTTGTGTTTCCTGACATCGTTGCGGTGTATACCGTATTACCGCCAAAGTCCGTTACAGTGCATGAAACGTTGACTCCACTAGCATTGTTAATGCCCTGATTGGTTACGACAAGAGATGGAAAGTAGGTTCCAGCTTGTTCAAAAGGTATTGCCGTATACTCGCTTAATCTTGGCTGACTTACCGCCACATCGTCGAGGGCAAGGTTGCTTACGCGAATTGAGTCAATCCCTAGAAGATACATGTCTGTAGAGTTGTTTACAAAGGCAAACGTCACCGTTTGACCGGCGTAGGTATTGAGGTTAACGGATTGCTCTGTCCAAGTTGCAGGAGCTCCTGTAGTTGAATAAATCGGAGAAGGATTAAAACTTCCGACCGTATTCCCGGCACTTGTTGAGATAAGCACGTTATATCCATCAGCAAATGAGGGGTCCAAGGCCATATCTCGCCATGCAATATTCAAGTTGCTACCCGTAAGAGTGATCGGAGGGGTAATCAGCCAATCATTTGAGGTTCCCGCAGGGTCATACCATGATGTGCTTAATGCGCAAACACTCCCCCCGACAGATAATGAGTTAATCCAAGCGTTATTGGTAAATGAGTCAGATAATCCTACAAAGGCACCATCGAGTCCGGTATTTCCTATTAACCCGTCAACATTGAGTACCGTAAATCCTTTGCTTGCAAGTGACCCACCGTCAAAGTCTTCTGAATACAATGTTTGTGCACTCGCATGGTTAGAATATAACGCAAAGGCTGCACATAGGACAATAAAGGAGAGCAATCGTTTCATAGTTCTAGTTTCTAGTAAGATAAGCAATAGTTGCTATTCTGTAAAAAACCAGATACTCTCCTCTTCTTAACCGATCATTTTAGATGGATCAACCCAGGCGTCGTATTCTTCGGAACTCAGGTATCCAAGCGCCATAGCCGCTTCCTTGAGCGTGCTTCCCTCGGTATGCGCTTTATTAGCAATTTCGGCTGCCTTGTAATATCCGATGTGTGGGTTGAGCGCGGTCACAAGCATTAGCGAGTTGTTAAGGTGCTCCTCAATTCGGTTATGATTCGGTTGAATGCCTTCGACGCAATTCTTCGCAAACGACGATGCGGCATCACCAATTAGCCGTGCAGAATGCAAGAAATTGTAAACCATCATTGGCTTAAAGACATTGAGCTCAAAATGCCCATTGGACCCCCCGATGTTAAGGGCAACGTCGTTACCCAACACCTGAGCAGACACCATAGTTAATGCTTCAGATTGGGTTGGATTAACTTTGCCGGGCATAATGGAAGAACCTGGCTCATTGGCAGGTATGGTGATTTCACCAATACCTGAGCGTGGTCCTGACGAGAGCATGCGGATGTCGTTTCCAATTTTCATTAAGCTTACAGCAATTGTTTTTAATGCACCATGAGCCTCCACAAGCGCATCATGAGCAGCAAGCGCTTCAAATTTGTTTTCAGCGGTAACAAAGGGAAGGCCGGTCAATTCGGCGATTACATCTGCTACTCGCTCTGCATACCCTTTTGGCGTATTGATGCCTGTTCCTACGGCGGTCCCTCCAAGAGCTAATTCCGTAAGATGATCCATTGCGTTTTCCAAGGCGATTAACCCATGGTTTAACTGGGAAACGTAGCCTGAGAATTCCTGTCCTAACGTAACAGGAGTGGCATCCATAAAGTGGGTTCGGCCGATTTTAACGACGTCTTTAAATGCTTCCACCTTTTCTTGAAGGGCGTTACGCAGTTCGACAAGCCCTGGGATGGTGACTTCCATTAAAAGGCTGTAGCATGCAATATGCATAGCCGTAGGGAAGGTGTCGTTGGATGATTGGGATTTATTGACGTCATCATTGGGGTGAATAAATTTTTCTTTATCGGTGAGCTTCCCTCCGCGATGAACGTGGGCCCAATTCGCTACGACTTCGTTGACATTCATATTGGATTGTGTTCCCGAACCGGTTTGCCAAACAACAAGAGGAAATTGATCATCTAGACGGCCACTTAAAATCTCGTCGCATGCTTTTCCGATTCCTTCGCATTTTTCTTGATCCAGTCCCCCGATTTCAGCATTTGTAATGGCTGCTGCTTTTTTTAAGACGGCAAAAGCTCGTATGATTTCAATAGGCATAGTATTGATTCCTCTGCCGATAGGAAAATTGCTAATTGAACGTTGGGTTTGGGGTCCCCAAAACTTATCAGCTTCTACGTGTACTTCTCCAATGGTATCTTTTTCAATGCGATATTCACTCATGATCTGTAGGTCTTAATGATTTATTGTCCCTTAAATGAGGCTTTTCTTTTTTCTAAAAAGGCGGAAGCTCCTTCTTTAAAATCTTCTGTCGCCGTGCATGCGCCAAATCGTTTGGCTTCTTCATGGTAGCCATTAAGGCGCTCATCATAGACCGCATTAGCACATTGAATCACATGGCCTATGGCAAGAGGTGCCTTCGTAGCAATGGTGGCTAACAGTGATTGTGCTTTATCCATCGCAGCAGCTTTATCTTCTTCGACGTAATTGACTAGTCCTAGCGACAATGCGGTCGAGGCGGGAATGATTTCAGCCGTCATAAGGTACTCCAGGCCCTTACCCTTTCCAATAAGATGCAATAGGCGTTGACTTCCACCGTAGCCAGGAATCAATCCAAGATTTACTTCGGGTTGGCCAAACTTGGCATTGGAGGTAGCAATTCGCATATGGCAAGCCATGGCGAGTTCACACCCTCCCCCCAAGGCAAATCCATTGACTACGGCAATAACAGGCTTTGTACATTGCTCAATTAGAGAAAATACCCCCTGCCCCTTTACAGCGAATGCCTCGCCGTCTTTTGCTTCAAGATTTTGAAATTCGGTAATGTCTGCCCCTGCGGCAAATGCTCTTTCGCCTTCTCCGGTTAGAATAACTCCTTGAACGGAAGCATCTTCCTCAATCGATAGAAAAGAGTCTTCGAGGGCTTGGATCACTTCTTTGTTAAGCGCATTCAAGCTTTTGGGCCGATTTAAGGTGATCACTTTTACATTTCCCTGTTGTTCAATTCGCAGTACATCCATACTCATACACCGATTTTCAGTAAAGATAGTGTTAAATTCAAGGTATGGACCGCAAAGATCCTTCTGTTCAATCTGATTTGTTTTCCCAGTGGTTTGCGAGAGCAGACAAAGAGTTAAAGGGAGATGCAAACAATCGTCAGAACATCACCATGGATACCGACTGGCAGACCAAGACTCTAGGATTATCTAATGACGCTGTATCCTCATTAGGGGAATTGTCAACCAATGAATGGTCCATAGGAGATGACTATAAAGAAGGGGATAACGGATTGCTTAACAGAACACTTCTTGAAGACTTAATGACGGGCCTTGAATCGCCTACGATTCACTTGAATGAAGAAAATTCTCTTGCCTTTCTAGAAGAAGTTTCCCTTCCGCACATTCAACTTCACCTAAGAGATGAAGGAGGTGGGCTTAGTGAGCAATTTGCTCAAAAGCTCAGTCAACATTATGGCGTGTGGTCAGGTTCATACGCTGTAACTCGGGATAGTGTAGTCACGGATAGCGATACATTTTCCGACAATGTATGGCCGGCATTGGTCCTAGAGACCGCTTTAGGTGGGAGGAATTCCTTTGCCTCAACATGGTCAGTTGTAAGTAAGATGTTAGACAAACACGGCCGAATCATTCTCGACCGACCCATCGACCTAGAATTCTATCGGAATGCTTCATGGAATCGAGCGCTTCTCTATTTGGCTAAAGAAACCTTTGGCGAGGAAAGCCTTGTAATCCATCAATACGCCTTAGACAAAGACTTCGAGGGTATTCGTCAAGAGGATGCCTTGATTCGTTCTTCGGTAATGGCCCTCTCTTCAATCCTTTCTGGAGCAAAGTTGTTACGACTCTGTCCAACGCGCTGGCGTAATGACGCGAATTTTAGACGACTTGCTCGAAACATTCAATTGCTGTTGAGGCATGAGTCAAACCTCAGCCAGTGGCCAGATATTTTGACAGGCAGTCATACTGTGGACTCCTTAGTATGGGATTTAATCCATGTTGCCAATACTAAACCCTCTCTGCCCAATGACCAATAGATTACAGGCTCCTGGCATTTTTCCTTATCGTAGAGGTCCTTATGCATCAATGTATTTGGGTCGACCTTGGACAATCCGTCAGTATGCTGGGTTTTCTACAGCCGAAGCATCGAATGCCTTTTACATAAAAAATTTAGCGGCTGGACAAAAGGGACTGTCTGTAGCCTTTGACTTACCCACTCACCGAGGATATGATTCAGACCACCCAAGAGTTTCGGGCGATGTAGGTATGGCGGGAGTAGCCATTGATACTGTGGAGGACATGAAAATATTGTTTGATGGAATTCCTCTTGATACGATGTCGGTGTCGATGACAATGAATGGTGCGGTGATTCCGATCATGGCATTTTATATCGTCGCTGCTGAGGAAAGTGGTGTTGACCAAGCCAAGCTTGCAGGTACCATCCAAAATGATATTCTGAAAGAGTTTATGGTGCGTAACACCTATATCTATCCGCCCCGTCCAAGCATGCGCATTATCTCGGATATCTTTCAATATACGTCGGCCCATATGCCGAAGTTTAACTCTATATCTATTTCTGGATATCACATGCAAGAAGCAGGTGCTAGCACAGCCCTTGAATTAGCTTACACCATTGCAGATGGTCTAGAATACATTCGAACAGGACTTGAGGCTGGACTAGACATTGACGCCTTTGCGCCAAGACTTTCCTTTTTCTGGGGAATAGGAATGGACTTTGTCAGCGAAGTGGCTAAGCTTCGAGCAGGACGTGAGATTTGGGCACAGCGTGTTAAAGCCTTTGATCCAAAGAATAGTAAATCGATGCTTTTAAGAACGCATTGTCAGACTTCAGGATGGAGCCTGACCGAACAAGATCCCTACAATAATATCGGGCGGACGACCATCGAAGCGCTGGCTGCATTGTTTGGCGGAACGCAATCACTTCATACCAATTCGTTTGACGAGGCCATCGCCTTACCAACCCCTTTCTCTGCAGAAATTGCAAGAAACACACAAAAACAATTGCAATCAGACCACGGTCTGTTGCAGTTTATCGATGGTCTTGGTGGAAGCACGGTAATCGAAGAAAGAACAGAAGCCTTGATGGCCGAGGCCAATGCCTTAATCGACGAAATTGAAGCGGCAGGTGGAATGACAAAAGCCATTGAACAAGGCATTCCAAAACAACGAATTGAAGCATCTGCGGCAGAAAAGCAAGCTCGAATTGATGCGGGAGAGGATAAGATTATTGGTGTTAATGCCTTTACTACTGCGCGTTCACAAGAATCCTTTGATGTGCTCTCTGTTGATGCTGTTAGTGTAAGACAAGGTCAGGTATCTCGCTTACAACAGATAAAAGATAGTCGGAATCAAGAAGCGGTTAACCATATTCTCGATGCTATACGCAAGGCCTGTGATGATGGGAAAAACTTATTGGAATTGGCAGTAGAGGCTGCACGCCGTAGGGCAACTTTGGGAGAGATTTCCGAGGCCATGGAATCATCATTTACGAGATATACTCCGCAAAGTGCCCTAATTTCAGGGGTATATGCAAAGCAAATGACAAGTAAGGAGAGCTTTCAAAAAGCCCGTGAAACGGTATTGCAATTTGCAAAAGAAGCGGGTAGGCAACCCAGAATTCTCATCTGTAAAATGGGACAAGATGGCCATGATCGAGGGGCAAAGGTGATTGCCACAGGGTTTGCTGACTTAGGATTTGATGTGGATGTTGGTCCGTTGTTCCAAACCCCAGAAGAAGCGGCTCGTCAAGCCATTGATAATGATGTGCACTTCTTAGGGGTAAGTAGTTTGGCGGGTGGACATAAAACCTTGATTCCGGAACTTATAGAGATTCTAAGGCAGCAGGGTGGCGATGAGATTAAGGTGATTGCCGGTGGCGTTATTCCTTCGAAGGATTATCAGGCGTTGTATGACGCAGGGGTTGCCTTGGTTTTTGGTCCGGGTACTAAGCTTGCAGAAGCCGCTATTGAAATTTTAGGCGGAGAGTAAATCAGTCCTTGATGGTATGGTAAGCATTAGCTTGTGCAGTGGCTGTCATGACCACTTCATTTAGACAGACATGCTTGGGCAAACTGAGTAGGTAGAGAACCACATCTGCTACATCTTCAGCTACTAAAGGCTGAAATCCATGATATACCTTTTGAGCCAATTCTTTATCGCCTTTAAAACGAACTTCTGAAAACTCGGTTTCCACCATGCCAGGTGAAACGGCACTTACTTTTATACCTAGGGGCAGAAGATCGATACGCAAGGATTTTGTTAATGATCGCACGGCAGCCTTTGTGGCGCAGTAGACATGCCCTCCGGCGTAGGATTCCATACCTGCTATGGAGGCTATGTTTATGATATGGGGGTGGTCAGACTCTTTGAGTTTGTAAATAATGCCATGGGTTACGGTAAGAAGTCCTGTCACATTGGTGGAAAGCATCGTGTCCCAGTCCTCAGGTTGGCTTTCTTGGAAAGGTCCTTTACCAAGCGCAAGGCCTGCGTTATTGATTACAGCGTCAATTGCACAGGAATCCGGTAAGGAGTTGATCGCCTCCAATGTTGCTTTACGATCTTGGACGTCAAAGGCTAGCGTGGTACAATTGATATTGTAGAGCTTTGTGATTTCTTCCCTCAGGGCAGCAAGTCGTTTCTCCCGACGGCCTGTTAGGATAACATCATATCCATTAGCAGCTAGTGTTGTAGCACACGCGGCACCAATGCCAGCGGTTGCTCCAGTAATTAGAACGCTTCGTTTGCCCATAACTATTGTTTTTCAAAGATTTTATAAGGTGAAAATACACTTTCAGGTAAGCTTGATTTTTCAGGCTACAAGAGCTGGAATAGAGGTTTGGTGTAAAAAAGCGACCTTTACTAAAGGAATACAACCTATGCAGCATACTGTTTCAGATTGGATTATACGACTTTTAGAAGGGGATCGTGCCGCAATAAGCAAGACGATTTCCTATATAGAAAGTCAACGTCAAGACCACAGGGAATTCGCTTTGGAAGTTATGCAGGGGCTGTCAGCCAACGCGCCTGATACGGATTGCCACCGGCTTGGTTTCACAGGGAGCCCAGGTGTTGGGAAAAGCACCCTCATTAATGCCTTGGCCCAAGATTTTTTGGCAAACAATCCGCAATCCAAGCTGGCTATATTGACCATTGATCCAAGCAGTCATCGACATGGCGGTAGCATTTTAGGTGATAAGTCTCGAATGCCTGACATCGCCACCGATCCTCGCGTCTTTGTTAGACCAAGTCCCTCGTCGGGCGCTTTAGGAGGGGTTAATCGAAATACTGCTTTAGTAATGCAGTTGCTCTATCTCGTTGGTTACAAAGAACTATGGATCGAGTCTGTAGGCGTTGGCCAAAGTGAAGTGTCTATTGCCGACTTAGTGGATACCTTGCTTTATCTCACGCAGGCAGAGGCGGGAGACGGCTTACAAGGAATAAAACGGGGGGTTGTTGAAACCGCTGATATCGTAGTTTTTACCAAAATTGATGATCAAGAGGATAGCTTAACTCGTGAGGTAATGCGCCAATGGAAGCAGGCCATGTCATTACATCAGCATGAATCTGCAGGATGGGATATTCCTCTTGTAAAAACTTCAGCCAATAACGGCTCAGGCCTTGACAAGTTAAGCGCTTCAGTTGCTCAGTTTATTCAGCACCAGTTCGAGGGAGGCTTCAGAGAAACTCGCCGCAATCGACAACGCAAAGCGAGAATTCGTGGCCTTGCAGAAGCTGCCTTACTTCAGCAATTTTGGGAACATCCAGCCGTAGCAAAGTCATTTAAGGCAATCAGCCATTCATCCCTTTCCGAAGAGGGGATGCTTAAGGAAGTCTTATCCTTGATTCAGCAATTTAAGGATTAGCCCTACCGCGATTTAGGATCAAGCGCCGAAGCCAAACCTTCTCCTAATAGATTAAACATAGTTACCGTCAAGAAGATGGCAACCCCAGGAAAAACGGCGAGCCACCATCCCTCGGGATGCGCTCTTGAGTCGGCTAACATTTTACCCCATGTGGCGGTTTCTGCCTCAACACCAATTCCTAGGAAGGAGAGAGAAGACTCAATCAAAATTGCCGAAGCTACGCCAAAGGCAATGGCAATCAAGACTGAAGTCAATGCATTAGGTAATGCGTGACGCAGTATGATTCTAAAGTTTTTAAATCCAAGGGCCTGAGCGGCTTCGATAAACTCAAGGTTACGTACGCGAAGTAACTCACCACGCATGAAGCGCGCAATGCGAGTCCATGTGGTAAATCCGATAACCGCCATAACAAGGAGGATTCCTCCACCACCATCTTCGGATTGGTATACGGCAACCGCTGCCAAGATGAGCAGTAATCGAGGAATAGAGATAAACACTTCTATAACACGAGAAATCCATAAATCAACGGGGATATTCACTTCTCCGTTAACCCAATGTTCTCGGTCAAATCGTGCAGCAATGAGCCCACCGAGTTTAGTAGGTATTTGAAAGAGTAAGAAAACAATAAGTCCTGTAATCAAGAGCTTGAGTTTACCCATCATTGACGATAACTGACAAATGTTACCAAAATTTGCCCATCCACCTTCTTGGGCTGGAGTCTTTGCACAGGTCGTTGAGTTTACATCATACTGGAAATAGGAGGCTACCCAAAGGGCAAAGACCGGTAAGAAAACGAGATTGATTGCCCACCAAAATCTTTTGCTTCCATGGTTTTCATCGCTGAAGTACGTTTGGATTGCCGGTATATGTCGAAACAACTTGAAGGGGCGACCATTCCGCACCCAATACCAAATGTTGGGAATTAAGAAGACTATAAAAAAGGTATAGGCAATAAGCACTATCCGCAGAAGGCTGGCAAGCCCACTGGGAAGCTCTGCTAAGGAGGAAAAGCGATCAGGGTTTAGCTTTTGATGGTAAAAGGTAGGAAGCCATAACAACAGGGCAAACAACAGAAGGACTATAAAGGGGATCGCTAACAATAAGGCTATCCGCTTAACCTTCAGACGATTGTCTCCAAAATACCCTGCAATAGCACCTACTAAGATTCCTATTATAGAGGCGATTCCCATAGAAACAACACCGACTAGAACTGCTATTCGACAGCCATGAATCAGTCTTGACATCATGTCTTCTCCCCTGAGATTAGTTCCTGCTGTGTGGCATTTCCAAGCCTTTGGGTTACCATTCTCTTCTCCAAGTACTTGTTCTGAACATTTTGGACTCTTATACTGCACATTGAGCTGGTCGGCTTCATTTGGCGAATAAGGAATAAGAGGCCACACTTGACGTTCTAGTTTGCCATCTGCTCTCAACTGTTTCCAGTCACAGGTATTGGGGTCTTTACAAACACTTAGTGAGTCGCCACAAGCCTCGCTTTTGTCGCAAGGAGTTTTCCCTCCAAAGGTTTCTTGCCAGGAGGCTTTAAATGAGGCAATAGCTGGCCAATGGATTTCTCCATCAGTCGTTTTAGCCATAATGGGTCTATCATTGGCAAGCATTGGAGCAAAGACACCTACAAACACAATAAATGCGATCAGTATTAGTGAGATTCTTGCTGGGATATTCTTGCGAAACTTTCGCTTTACAATTCCCCAGTAGCTCTGATCTAGGGGCTTACTTGCTTTGTTTTTTTGCTTCTTATCGATCATGACTTCTTGGTAAATGAGATTCTTGGATCAACTAATGCATAAATGATATCTGCTACTAGAATACCGATAATGGTAAGGGTAGAGGAAATCATAAGCACGGTAAGTACAATAGGGTAGTCTCGAGTTAAAATGGCTTGAAAAGCTATACTTCCCATTCCTGGGATTCCGAAGATTTGTTCAATAATGACTGACCCAGAAATCATTAGAGGAAACAGCCCCGCAAATAAGGTGATAATTGGAATTAGTGAGTTTCTGAATGTATGTTTCCAAAGGACTTTGCCCTCTGGCAGTCCCTTAGCACGTGCGGTTCGAATAAAGTCCATACGAACTACATTAACTACCCCTCCTCGCATTTGAATGGCTAGATAGGCTAAGCTTCCAATTGTTACCGTGAATAATGGCGCCACAAAGTGGTACAAGGTGCTACCAAATTTTTGCCATACCGTATAGTTTTCAGGATTGATAGAAATCCTCAGGTCAACAGGGCCTCCCACAGGAAAAAGGTCTGTCCATGCCCCGTAATTCGGACTGGTAAAAAACACAATCACTAAGGTTCCTACCCAGAAGACTGGGAGCGAATAGAGAATAAAGAGAATAATGGTTGTTGCACGATCAAACACTTTACCTTGATACTTTGCCATGTATACCCCAAGAGGAATCGCTAAGAAGTAGGCAAGCACGACGGCAAGAATGTTAAGTAAGGCAGTCCAAGGAAGGGCAACGCGAATTTTACGAGCAACTTTTTGATCATCAATGTAGCTTGTTCCAAAGTCACCGCGTAAAATTCCCCAATGCGGCTGATCTCCGATGTAGTCAGGGTAGTAGGTGATTTTCCACTCATAACCTGAGCGCATCGCGGGGTTGATCTTTTTGGGATTTATCGTATCTCCATTTTGGTACTCAAAGTATCCATTGTTGAGAAGTTCAATCGATGTTGGATTAAAGATTTGATCATAGACATCTCCTGGTCTTTCCCACATTTCAATGCGGAAGTAAGACTTCTCACGATCGGTGAGTTCTACTACAAAGGCATCTCCATTCTTATATTCTTCACGCGCCAAGACTACATGCTTTTCCTGAAACCAAGGGGCATCTCCAAACAGCCACGTATGATATTGGCTGTGTTTGCCGTACCACTTGAATGACGGTTTATACAAAAGGTTAGTCAAGCGCTCAGTATTCAGTCGGTTAAAGGCGTCTTCAAGGGAAGTAAATACTGAATCGAGGTGATTTAGTACGAGAAAGCTTGAGTCATAAAGAAGGCTAACTTCAACAAAATTTGCTGAGTCTAAGACTACGGAGCTACTATCCAATGAGACAGCTTCTACGTCATAAAAAGAGGCAATGGCATTGATTTCCTGCTGAAACATCGCCATGGTCTCATCAATGCCTGCACTGTCTTCACCTTGATTCCACAAAGAATCTTTGTGAAGGACAACAGCTAGAGTAAGGTCGCTTCTTGCTGCAAGGGTATCCAGGCTATCTATTGTTCCACCTGCCTCTACAAGAAAAGTATGCGACGTAAGTTGTGCTACATCGGAGGTCTTTCGAACAAGAGAATCCATTTTAATCAAATCTCGCTCAATATCCTTAGCCCATATTCGCGTTCTAATATTGGTAAAGAGCGTACTCATGTCATTGAGCGCATTGTTTCGACGATCACTTGGGATAGCCCCTTCAAGAGGTTGGACTGTTGCTACCTCGAAGTCATACAGTGCGTTATCAAAACCTTGTATCGCATCCCAGTTTCCGTAGGCTTTTATAAGTTCTTGATAGCGTAAACGCTCCCTTTTATTAATAATTCGATGGAATGTATCAGGGTAAGCCTGATTAGTCAAGGTAAAGTAGAATGCAGGCCGGTCTAAGCCTAAATCACGGCTAACCTTTGCATAGTCTTGGCCTCCACTTTGCTCCATGACCCCATCGGGATTGGCTTTTCCTTTTACTTTATTTAAGACAGGGTCTCCTGGGGTAATAAGGCTCAATCCAAAGGTGACAAGAGAAATCACAAACAATGTTGGGATCGCAATGATCAGCCGTTTAAAAATGTATTTAATCATGGTACGGTGCTAACTAAGGATTACAAATTGGGTTTCCAAAGGGCCACATTATAACCCGGTCTTGTGGCGAGTCCATATGCGTTTTCAAAGCGCTTGCTTATAATTAACTTCTTGTTTCCTGACCAAAGGAAAATGTAAGGACACTCTCGGTGAATAATAGCTTGAAATTCCCGATACATTGCATTGCGCTTGGTTTCATCTAGTTCTCCTCGGATGGAGTCAATCAGTGCATCGGACCGGGCATCTCCGAATCCAACAAAGTTTGATCCCGCATTTTTATAAGAGTCAGTATGCCAGAGTTGCTTAAAGTCATCTAGTCCCGGATCTTTAATCCAACCCATTATGATCATCTGGTAGTCTCTTCGATCAATTTCTTCAAGTAAAACCGTCCACTCCCGGGCTTCCATTACAAAGTCGACTCCGATCCGTTTAAGGGACTCTTTGAAGTGCTTTCCAATCTCTATGGCGCTTTGGCTTCCAGAAGAATACTTAAAAGAGACTCGGAGTTCTACTACTTCTCCATCGATTTCTTTTTCTAAAAACTCTCCACCCATTTTCCATCCTGCTTCCGCCAACAGTTTCGCTGCTGTATCTAGGTTGTAGTGGTAAGGTGGCAGATCACTGTTGTAATACGGCATACTTAAGTGAACTGGGGATTGCACAGGCTTAGCTAAGCCATAACTCAAGGTGTTGAGTAGGTAATCTTTTTCAAGCGCGAAGGTTAGCGCCTGTCGTACTCGCCGATCGCTTAACACAGGATCACGCATGTTGAGTCCAAGAAAGGAATACGAATTACCTGCAGGAGTATCGAGCTTGTAATGAGCCTCAAGTGTTCCCTCATCGAGGAACTTTCGATAGTCCTTTGCCCGAATACGGTCTACAATATCGAATTGTTGTTCAAAGAGCCGTTCCTTTACGGAAACATCAGACTCTTCCACCATAAATACGACCTGATCGACATTGTTTTCCAAGCCAATCACTTCTTCTTCTACATTGTCTCCCCACCAATTCTCCTTTCGATCTAGGATAAGAAGGTCGTTTTTTTGATCCCACTTAATCAATTCATAAGGTCCTGAGCCAAATGATAACTGGCGCTTGAACATGTCTTGTGAAAAGAAGTCTGCCTGATCTTCTAAGGCTTCATTTCCTTCCTCTAAGTACTTTTCGCCATTGGCATTAAGATCGGTTACCGAGTAAGGGCCAAGCAGATTGTCTGGGTCATAGCGATATCGAGGTAGGATGTGTTGCGTGGTTAACGAACTTTCTGCGAGGATGTATTGCTTGTTGCAGTAGAATTTAAAATGCTTTGGGTCATAAGGGTCAATCCAAATGGAATCGAGGTCCTCAAAATAGGGTCGCTTGTGTAATGTCTCAGAAAAAGGGTTTTTGATCATTCGATAGGTGTAATCCACATCATGCGCTGTAATCGGTGTGCCATTATCCCAGGTGGCTTCCTCTCTAATCTGCATTTCCATAACCATTCCACCGGCATAGGGGCCTTCAGTCAGGATGGTTGTTTTGGGGTTCTCAGTGATCAACACCGGATTCATTGAAAAATCATTGTCGTCGATAACCTGAAGGGTTTGATAGAGATAGTTTTGTATGGTCGAACTGTTGGCGTCAGAAGACAAGACAGCATTAAGGCTTTCCGGCTTAGACGGTAAATACACCCATACACTCTCCTCCCTTCCTTCGTTTTCACCAAGGGAACAACTGCTGAGTAAAGCACTAAAAACAAAAGCGATTAGGCTGATGTTAAATCCGTATCGAAGGATGGACTTCATAGATATTTCTTTAACGGTGTTCAATAAACAACCAAAATAAGCATTCTCATGGTTTCTAAAGGGAATTCTATTCTTGTGACTGGGGCAACAGGCCTTGTGGGAAAGCAGCTTTGCAAGGATTTATTAGACAGGGGATTCTCAGTGCACATTTTGTCCAGGTCTACTCGAAAAATAGAGGGGTGCCAATGCTTTGTGTGGAATATAGAAAAGCAGGAAATTGACCATTCGGCTTTCGAGGGCGTTACGGCTATCATTCATTTAGCAGGCGCAGGGGTTGGTGATCGACGCTGGACTAAAGGTTATAAGCGGCAAATTTATGATAGTCGTATTCAAAGCACGAAGTTGCTCATCGATACGCTAGAAGCTATTAATCACAAGGTTGAATCTTTTGTTTCGGCAAGTGCCGTAGGCTTCTATGATGATTGGGGTTCGGAATGGATTACCGAAGAGGCTCCTATGGCTGAGGAGTTCATTGCAAGACTATGTAGGGATTGGGAGGCTGAAGGACAGCGCGCAGAGTCATTGGGCATTCGTTATGTTGCGCTGCGTATTGGGTTGGTGCTCAGTAGAGAAGCAGGATTTTTACCAAAAACAACCATGACGCTGCCACTTCGCATGCTAAACTACTTTGGCAACGGACAACACTACTATGCATGGATCCATGAAAAGGATGTTGTAGCCATGTTTTGTCATGCACTAATGACGCCTTCGGTGCGTGGTGTGTATAATGCTGTAGCCCCTAATCCAGTGCCTCAAAAGAAGATGCTTATAGAACTCAAAAGGGTGTTGTCAAAGGCATTACTCATGCTCCCTGTGCCAACCTTTGCGTTACGCATTGTGCTCGGCGAAATGGCACGTGTGGTGGTCTTTAGCCAGCGCGTCAGTGCTCAAAAGATATTGGATACTGGATTTACTTTTTCTTTCGACAAGGTAG
This sequence comes from Chitinophagales bacterium, assembly GCA_049890075.1. Taxonomy (GTDB): domain Bacteria; phylum Bacteroidota; class Bacteroidia; order Chitinophagales; family UBA8649; genus UBA8649. The sequence continues at coordinate 39,270 of JBMHCE010000040.1, read as the reverse complement.
ATAAGGCCTTCTCGGATTTGTATTCAGCATAGAAAATCAGTCTGAGCTGGACTGATGTAAGCTACACCATTCACAATCCTCTTTGCCGCAGCCCTCTAGTTCAAAGCGTTGGATTTTACCGTGGACCTCTTTAATCTGTTGAGTAACCGCTGCCACATCCTCCTGCGTAATGTTCACAAAATGAGGCTCTTGTGGCTCGCCATTCTTCTGCTCTACATATTGAAATTGAACGGAACCCACCGTCCCTTGGATGTCGATGGGGTGATGAGCATGTTGTAAAAGAATGTAATAGAATACCGCTTGTCGCCAGTAGTCTCCTCCGTACTGTTCAACATGGTGTGAGGTGTTTTGTACTACACTTTCTTGAGGCCGATTAAATGGACGATAGGTATTGTTAAATTTTCCTGTCTTGTAATCAAAGACATGCCAAGTGGCGTCGAGTTTATCGATTCGATCGATGTTACCTCGTATTTCTATTCCTTCAATGTTTGCTTTAACGGCTAACTCGTTTTCTCTGCGTGTGGTATTGGAAGTGATGGAATATTGCGCTAAGTAGTTTTCAAGGACCTCTTTACCATAACCAAAGAAATCTTCAAATTCATCCTTGCTAAACACTTCTTTATTCCGCTGAAGGTGCCTTTGAAAGGCTAGATAACTCTGCTCAAGTTGTACCTCATATTGGGCATCTGAGTATTGGTCAAACAGTACTTCGAGTGCCTTGTGAATGGCGCTTCCAAATTGGGCGGCTGATGACATAGGAGATGGGAGCCGCAGAAGGTTGAGGTAGTAGAATCGAAGTGGGCACTTCAAAAAGTTATTGAGGTGCGTAACACTCATAACATACTTATCCAGTGCAAACTGGAGCATGTTACGGTTGTTCGGATCGGCATTTAACACATTTCCTTGCTCGATGGATTGGTGTAAAAAATCGGCATACACACTGCTTTCAATGTGCTGTGGACTGTGATGTAATTTGTGCGAATCGTCTTTTCGCTCAGCTAGTAACTCACTGATAAACTGACATTCCACTAAGCTTTTATTGCTTGGACTTAGAAGTGGGTAGGAGATATATAGGCGCCGTTTCGGTCGGGTAATGCCTACATAAAATAGACGCCTTGCATCTTCTGTTTCGAAAGTGGAATGTAACACATCGGGTCTAGGTGGCAGCTTAAACCGACTTCGGACGCTAGAAGTCCAAGTTTTGTGGTCATTTCCAATCATAAACACGGTATCAAATTCCAATCCTTTAGAACCATGTAGGGTCATAAACTGCACACCTTCTCCACTATGAATAACCTTTTGCATTCTCAGGCCAATTTCGTGGGTTTCAAGCATATCTATTGTGTGCAAGAAATCTTGGATTTTCAAGGACTTATTGCGCTGACTTTCTGTTTTTAGAAAGTCAAAAAGTGTGTTAATCTCTTGCAGCAGAAATAGCTTATTGGTTTGAGCGTTAATCCACGATAGCATCCCACATGTTTTGATAATGGAGTTGAACACATGTTGAAGCGGTTGGCTAAAGGCTTCGCTGATCAGGCCATCGAGTGATTGCAATGTCTCGGCGATTGCGGTTAATGCCTCTTTTTCTTTGCTGCTCTCTGCTCGTTGAGATAAACGCTCACAGTGCGTTAGCCATTGTAGCCTATAGTTCTTTGCATCATAGGGTTTTTCTCCCGATTCAATTTGCTGGGCAATAGATTGCAGAACGGCAACGTGAATACGACTGATGCTTGTGCCGGATAGACCAAAGCATGGAAAGTGAAGAATTTTATGCAACAGATACCCTCCCTTAAACGGCGATTGCATTTCGAGTTGCAGATACTTCAGGATATCCAGAATCTGTTGGGTAAGTGCTTCCTCGAGAATGTTAGTGGTGCGTACAATTTGAATGGGAATCCCGATATGTTGGAAGTACTGAGCAATACGTTCTGCTAGGCTATGTTTCTTGTAGAATACGGCAATATCTCGATATGCTAGGCCTTGATGCTTATGCAGGAATTGAATTTTCTCGGCAATGCCAGCGGCTTCTTGCAAACTATCTTCATAGGAAAGGACGGATATATTTTGGTCAGCGTTGGCTACATCAGAGGATGCCTGTAATGGGTTGGGGTTGCTCTGTTGGGCTAGGCGTTGACTGTTGTTTCGAATGAGTACATCCGCTTCATTTAAAATACGTTGCGAAGACCGATAGTTTTGTTGTAATTGAATGATACGTTCCTTTTCAAAATCAGCGCCGAAAGGAGTGAGAAAGGTTTCGATAAAATGATGAATATTTTCAACGTTGGCTCCTTGAAAACGGTATATCGATTGGTCGTCATCTCCTACGGCAAAAAGATTGGGCTGATCCCAAAAAGAGGCTAGCTGAAAGAGAATAGCATTTTGTATTCCATTGGTGTCTTGATACTCATCGACAAGAAGGTATTGAAACTGTTCCTGATAGGCCAACAATAGATCCTCATGGCTAGCGAAGGCTTCATGGACAAAGAGCAACATATCCTGGAAATCAAATCGATGTTCTTCTTGAAGGATGGCTTGGTATTTTGGAAGGAGCTTGCTTGCTTCATAAGATCGCTGTAACGGATCCATTAGTTTGTTATAGACGGCAGGCTTAATCTCCCCCTTTTTTTCTCCTTTCTTGTAAAGATTGTCTGGATTTTCTCCAATGCTTGCCTCAAAGGCATTCATGCTAAGCAGGTAATCTTCTGAGCTCATACCTTCTTTCTTTAACTCATCAAAAAAACTCCGAAGGCTGTTTACATCATAATACCGCATTTTTCTTCGACGAAGAGGATGATCCCAATCCAACTCGTCTATTATTTTTCTGATAAATTCTGCTGACTCCAATTCGGAGACAGGATCTAAGTCATCAAGATTAAAAATCTCTTTGTTTTCTTGAATCACCCGATTACAAAAGCCATGAAAGGTATGGATTGAAACTTTATGCGCTTGGGGCCCGATAAACTGAATGAGACGGGCTCGCATAGCAGTGGCTCCTGCTTCCGTGTAGGTTAGGCATAAGATGTTACTCGGATCGGCATCGGTCGTTTCAAGTATTCTCCCAATACGGGCTGCTAAGATTTGGGTCTTGCCAGTGCCAGGGCCTGCTAAGACAAGGACAGGGCCATCGACTAAATCTACTGCTCTGCGTTGTGCGGGATTAAGTCTGTCTAGGGCCTCTCGGTAGGCTGCGGAAGTTAATGCCATAGTATTCATCTATACTGGTGAATATAATAGCTTTCTCCTCCTTCTATATGTGGTTTAGTCTTCGAGTACTTCGATGCTTCGATTTAGAAAGGTCGTGAGCTGATCTCCTGAAAGTACCCCTTGGCTAAGTAGCGCCAAATCGAAGAGTTGCTTGATGATGGCCTCTCGCTTTCCTCTTGCTTTTAAGATACGCTGCGCTAAGGGGTGGTTTGTGTTCACAACGACATTATATCGGTCAGGCATATTGCCCATCATCGCCATACCGCCTCCCATTTGATTCATTTCTTTCATGCGACGCATCCACTCCGATTGAGTCAGGGTAACAGGATAATCCTTAGGATGTAATGCCTTGCATTCTACTTGAAAGTTTTCATCGGCAATCGTTGAGGAAAAAGCTTCTTTCAGTTGCTCAACCTCTTTTTCATTTAAGACAGATTCAACTTGCTCATCTTTATCGATTAAGCTATCTAGCGCATCGGCATCTACTCGTTTGAAAGTGATGTCGCCATCCTTCATTTCGAGGTGTTGCATAAAGTGGTTGTCAATCATTACATCCATAACCAAGACCGTGTAATCCCTTGATTTTGCTGATTCTATGTAGGTATGCTGTCCCTCAGGATTGTTGGTGTAGAGGAGAATGATTTTATCATTTTTGTCTTTGTGAATTTCAGATAAGGCCTCTTTCCATTCTTCGATGGTCTTGCAACTTCCTTCGGTGTCCTTCATCAAGCCAATCTTTTGACTGCGCTCAAAGAATTTCTCGTCGGATATCAATCCATACTTTACAAAGACGCCAATATCTTCCCATTTCTTTTCAAAACCTTCTCGGTCCTTTTTAAAGAGTTCATTGAGTTTATCAGATACTTTTTTGCTGATGTGGCCCGTAATTTTCTTCACTTGACTATCTGCCTGCAGTGCTGATCTTGACACATTAAGCGGGATATCTGTAGAATCAATAACACCATGAAGAAGCGTGAGGAATTCAGGCACAATCTCCTCAACATTATCCGTTACAAAGACTTGGTTGCTGTACAATCCAATCTTATTGCGCTGAACTTCCATCGACCGGTTGAGTTTTGGGAAGTAAAGGATACCCTCTAAGTGAAACGGATAATCAACGTTAAGATGAATCCAAAACAAAGGGTCTTCGCTCATCGGATAGAGCTCTCTATAAAAACTTAAGTAGTCTTCATCTTTTAATTCACTGGGGCTTTTTGTCCAAAGGGGACTCGAGTTATTGATTACTCTCGGTGTAGTCACCGTTGTTTTTTCTTCGCCTTCGCCCTCTTCGACTGTATTTTCTCCAAAGACTATGGGAACAGGCATAAACTTGCAATAGGTGGTTAGTAAGCCTTGAATCTTCCCTTCGTCTAAGTAGTCCTCTCCTTCTTCTGAAATATGCAATATGATGTCGCTCCCCCGTCGGTCGCGCGTGGCTTCTGATAAGGTGTATTCAGTTTTACCCTCGCTTTCCCATTGAATTGCGCTTTCTCCTTTGTATGAGCGGCTGACGACGGTAACTTTCTCCGCAACCATAAAGGCACTGTAAAATCCAAGTCCAAAATGACCTATAATCTCCGCTCGGTCATCGAGGTCTTTAAATTTTTCTGCAAATTCTTCAGCACTAGAAAAGGCAATATCTGAGAGATATTTTATGATTTCCTCTTCATTCATGCCAAGGCCGTCATCAGAAATGGTAAGCGTTTTTGCTTCCTTATCAAGGTGAATGGTAATCTGTGGATTAAAGTCAAGTCGTTCGGCTTCTCCTTTACGAATCAGCATGTCAAGTTTTCTTGTTGCGTCTACCGCGTTGGATACTAATTCTCTCAAAAAGATATCTTGATCGGTGTACAAGAACTTCTTGATAATAGGGAAGATATTTTCCGTGTTAACACTGATGTTGCCCTGGCGCATATTGAATGATTTGCACAATTCGTAGCAAAGGCCATGCCGATGAATAGAACAAAGCTATTTGTGCCAAAATGGCATAAAGCAATCTAAAAGGGGAGTGGAAAGGGGAGCTTACTTCGTTTGACGATTCCCTGCCTTTATGTGTGGGAAAGGATCTTCAGGATTACAAGCTGTCCCGGTTCCTCCATCAATAATCTTAAACTCGACTTGTCGGTACTCCAGCAAGGGAAGCCCTTCCTCCTCGATGGCTTCCTCTTCTCCGATGTACCGAAGTTCAAATCGCGAACACGGAAGATCATATTTTTCGCTGAGATACGACATCACTTCCATGGCCCGATTATAACTCAATTTGATGTTGTAGTCGTCGTCGTTGACATAGTCAGTTTTACCTGTAATCATGATATTCAAATCGTGGCAGCGTTGCATAAGGGCTCCAACAACATGAAGGTGAGCATAGTATGACGGATCGATCGAGTAATAGTTTTGAGCAAAGTGGACCGTAGGAAACTCTGTGATATCCTCGCAATCCTTTGCTTGGCTGTTATTGTTGATTAGCGTTTGAAGGTCCTGATAGATTTGAGGCAACTCTTTGATCTTTTCGTCATAATCGGGGTCATCTGGGTCGATAACTGGAATATGCGCTACTCCATTAGAATCTACAGGTAAACCGGTAACGCTGTATTTTTCTTGATCAAACAGGTCAATAATGCCGTCTTCATCTGAATCGAGTGCACGACCCTTAGTATCAACGGGAGCCCCTTCGGGTGTATCTTCTTCCTCATCCAATCGATTGATTACTCCATCATCATCATCATCTGCCAGTGCCTCGTTAATGGACTCTTCTACGTTGATTTCATTCAACCGCTCGTAGGCATATTGAAGCGGGTTGAGATGGGTTAGAGGTTCAGTGGTTTGCTTGCCGATAAGCTTAAATGTTATTCCTACAGTTGTTGTAGCATAGGCGTCTTTATCTTTTGTTACTCCGTTCGATCGGTAGTTCAACGAGCTTAAGTCTTGGCCTGGGAACTGTGCAAACGGTTCTGACCATCTATGGCCATCAAGCAGGTCTGATGTAGTATACATCATGCGCGTTTCCAAGTCTAAATCAATAAAGCGGTTTACCCTGAAGGTAAATCCTCCTCCAAAGCCAAAGGATGGGTTAAAGGTGAAGCCGTTTAAAAATGAGATTGCTTTGAGCTCGTAGTCGTTTTCAGCGTCAGTTTCATATACCCCGTCACGCATATCTTCTAATGCACTCAGGATGTCTGGTTTTGAGGTGTTGGTCGCCGGCACAGTGCCATAGTTGTACGGCTGGCCATTTTCGTCATAATGATCATAGCGTGTGCGGTAAAGGAATCCGCCTGCAGAGATAAACACATTGAAAAGAACCTTTGAGCGCTCTTTGTGGAATCGTGCCCCACCTAAACTGAACATCACATCAAAGGTCATATCGTGAGACACCGTATAGCTGTTGTGATAAAAATTCACTCGATTAGGTAGTTGTGGGTGGTTGGCTCCTAAGCCAAGGGTGTCTGTGTACGAAACAAGTTCTGGAACCGCTCCAACAAGGTTGGACGTAAGCACAGAGGGTTGCCAATCTGTATTCCACATTCGCATGTGTGCGTAGTTCATTCTGAGCGACATAAAGTACGAAGTGGCTTTTTTGGCATAGACACCGAACGTATACCCAGGAGCAAATGGTTTTACTCCTCGAAAGAAGTTTTGATTGATATCACCATTGATCATGGCAGCACCGCCCCGAACCCCTAGACTCCAAGCATGCTTTGGTTTGGCAGGATAGTAATACTCCCTATCTATAAAGCCGTCCTGTTGTCTTTTGGTTCGTTTAGTTTGATTGAAAGGTTGAGCGCTTTGAAGGTCTGGCATTAACGGAGTTGAATACCTTGCTCTAATCGAATCGGGACTTCCTCGCTCTCGAATAACTGTATCCTGACTTGAAACAGACTCGATCGAATCCACCATCTCATACCAAGAAGAACGCTGTATCGTATCAGAGTCAGTTGAAATGCTGTCCTGCTGAGATACGGAATCAATGCTATAGTTGTTTGTAGAGTCCTCAACCACCTCATTGGCATTCTCTGACTCTGCAGCGTTTAGGGTATCCTCTAGATCTTGAGAATTCGTCTCAATAACTGTTGAATCTGATGAAATAGGGGAATCAACAGCCTGTGCCCATAGGGCTGGACACACAAAGACTAGTGCAAGAAATAGGTATAATACCCGCATTGGAAATGGTTAGCTCCTTGTAAAGGTAGTGAAAAATGACAGAGCGCGTCAAATGCTATTCGTAGACCTCTACTTTGACTTGCTTTTTGTCAAATCCGATGTCAAAAAGAGTTTTTCTTGCTTCATCGACCATGTCTTTCCAGCCACAGATAAAGAACTCCAGGGGCAGTTCGTTGTACCCTCCATTTTCCATAGCTTGAAAGTAATTCTCGATGATATCCGTGTAGACTTCATGGACGTATCCTTGACGGCCTTTCCATGGCTCACGTGATAGAATGATGTGGTAGTTTAGCTGGGGAAGGGCTTCGACTAATTCCTGCATTTCCTTGTAGTACAAAATGTTCTCCTCTCTACGTGTACCAAAAACAAGGTGGATGTCTCCGGTTTCGATGTTTTCCTCTTGAATGTATTCCAAGATGCTTTTAAAAGGCGATATGCCTGTTCCGGTGCATATGAATACGAAATTCTTTTTGTAGTCGTCTATCGTGAGTACACCAGAAGCTCCGTGCCCTAACTCTATATGGTCTCCAACGCCAAGTGACCATAGGTAAGCTGTTCCTTTGCCGCCTTCCTTCTCTACGATGACTAATTCAACCTCCTCAGCATTTGGTGAGTTGGCAATGGAATAATGTCTAATCCCCCGAGATTTCCTTGGATCAATGGGCAGGCTTAAGGAAATATATTGTCCTGCCTTGAAGGGTAAATCGTTATCTGGCTTTAGGTAAAACCTCTTTGTCGTAGAGGTTTCATCAATAATCTTGGTTATGATCATTTATACGTTGCTTGAATATCAGAATGGGTGTTCTTAATAGGCTCGAACATTTTTTCCCTCCATAAAGTTTAAAAAAGCTTTGTTCACAACGCGATTACCTCCAGGTGTTGGATAATTTCCATCAAAGTACCATTGACCGGTATGATTCGGACAAGCAAAAGACAATCCTTCTAACGTCTGATAGATTACTTCAACATCGGAAAATATGGATGTAGGTTTAACGATGGATGAGATCTCGGCGCTGATATCATCGGCAGAAAACTGATCGTAAAGGGGTTTGACATAGTTCTTTTGGTCAGCTGTTTCTTCGCGGAAAGCTTGTTTTATTGCCTGCGCTGTTTCTTCTAGTTGACCTTCTAGCCCTTTTGCTTTCAGCAGATTAACCATAGCACGAAATGCAATAAACTCGTGCATTTTAGACATGTCAATGCCGTAGCAATCAGGATAGCGAATCTGGGGTGCGGAGGACAGAATGATTATCTTCTTTGGGCCTAGCCGGTCAAGAATTCGGATAATGCTTTTTTCTAAGGTAGTCCCTCGTACAATGGAGTCGTCAATTACAACCAACGTATCGATGTTTCGTTGTATTGTCCCGTAGGTTATGTCGTAAACATGCTGTACAAGATCATCTCGACCTTTATCCTCTGTGATAAAGGTTCGCAGTTTAACATCTTTTACCGCTACTTTTTCTACTCTTGGTCTTTTTTGAAGGGCGCGAATCCAATCTTCCCGATTGATTTCCTGGTCCTCTAATAGCTTGTTTGCTCGTGATGTGTAGGCATCCTCTATCCCTCGGACAAGTCCATAAAAGGCAGTTTCGGCCGTATTAGGGATGTAGGAAAAGACGGTGTGGTCTAAGTCATAGTCCACGCGCTCTAAAACAGGCTTTGCCAAGGATTCACCGAGCTTTCGCCGTTCATTGTATATATCAATATCTGTCCCTCGAGAAAAATAGATGCGCTCAAAGCTGCAAGCCATTTTCGGTTTGTCCTCATAGATCTTTTCAAGAGAGGTTTTTCCATCCCTTCGGATCCAAAGCATATGACCCGCGGGGAGTTCCTTTACTTTATCATGGGTGACCTCAAATGTAGTCTGTATGGCAGGTCGTTCAGAGGCAACCACCACGGCCTCATCGTTATGATAATAAAAAGCAGGGCGAATACCATGAGCGTCTCTTAGAATAAAGGTGTCTCCGCTTCCTGTAATCCCAGACATAACAAACCCCCCATCAAACGCTTTACATGCATTATTGACAATCTGCTTGAGATCAAGGTTTGCTTCGATATGTTCGGAAATAGTTTTCTTGGTATAAGCCCCTTGCTTAAAAGTGTCGAAAAGTCGTTGCACTTCGCGATCAAGAAAATGACCAAACTTTTCCAAAACGGTAATGGTGTCTTTGCGCTCTATGGGGTGTTGGCCAATTTCGATAAGTTGATCGATCAGCTGATCGACATTGGTAAGATTAAAGTTTCCTGCTATGAGAAGGTTTCTTGACCTCCAAGAGTTTCTCCGGTGAAAAGGGTGGCAGGCATCTGTAGAATTTACTCCGTGGGTTCCGTAGCGTAAATGACCTAAGAATATATCACCATAGCATACGGCCTCTTGATACAGCGTTTTACAGAGGGATGCACCCGATTGTTGTGGATGTTGATCGATACACTGTTGCACCCGGCCATCCCAATCCTTGAACAAGGAAGCAATGGCGTCGGAATCGATGGAACGTTCTCGATAAATGTAGGGCTTGCCAGGCGGTGCATGTAGCTTAACGGTTGCAATTCCTGCTCCGTCTTGGCCCCGATTTCGCTGTTTTTGCATAAGCACATGAAGCTTTGAGGCTCCCCATGTCAAGCTGCCATACTTATCGTAGTAGTATTCCGGAGCTTTAAGCTGTCGGACAAGCGCTAAGCCACACTCATGTTTTATAAATTCACCCATGCCTTGGAATCGCAAAGTTCGTGAAATCATCTCACTAATTGAAACGCGATACGCTATCAATTGTCAACGCTCAATGATGTATCTTTGAGCAAACGCTTTGTATTGTGAATGTTTTAGAAATCTACACCGAGTCAACTCCTAATCCGACCAAGTTGAAGTTTGTCACCTCAAAACAGCTTCTTCCTCAAATGATTTTCGAGGGGAAGGGTGTTGATGAATGTGCTGACAGCCCTTTTGCGCTAGCGCTTTTTGACCAGTTTTCTGAAATAGGGGAAGTCTTTATCTCCAATAATTTCGTCACGCTTACCAAGGTAGACGACAGTAAAGACTGGTTTGAGGTAATCTATACGATTAAAGCTTTTATGCATACCTACATCACTGAAGGCAATGTCATCGTATCCGACCGATTTATTGAGGCCTACAAAGAATCAATGAAAAGTCAGTCTACTGGGGCAGCTGATATCGAACAAAAAATTATTCATTTACTTGAGACCTATGTTCGCCCCGCAGTGGAAACTGATGGAGGAAACATCGCCTTTGAGCAGTTTGATCAAGGTATTGTGACTGTCAAGTTACAAGGAGCATGCTCTGGATGTCCTTCTTCTACAGCCACCCTAAAGGATGGAATCGAAGCGATGCTCAAACGTATGCTGCCAGAAGTAAAAGAAGTCGTCGCGCTCGCTGAATAGCAATATTTTTAGGGATTGCTTTCGAAATGGAAGCTAGTCGTCTTTCCAACGAGAAACGATGTGTTGTCAATGACTGTCTTATGGGTCATTTGTGGCTGTTGCTTAAATGCATCAAGTATTCCTCGAACCTGAGCACATGGAATATTGGCTGCAGTGAGTTTACTATGAAGGGATTGAGCGGGGTATAGTTTGCAGACATCTTGAAGGATATCTATAAGCATGGCCCTATGGACGACGCGTTGAGGATTCGTTAAAAACGTATCTGCTAACAATCTAGGCTCATTTAGCACCTCCGCTAATCGAAGATATTGCGCATCGGTGCCCACGGCAAAGAGAAGATAATCACCGCCTTCACATTCTACGATATCTCCATAGGGACAAATGTTAGGGTGTGCCGATCCCATAGGGGATGGGTTAACGTTTTGATTCAAGGCATAGCTTGATTGATTGACTTGAGCAGCAAGAGCAGCCTCAACTAAAAACACTTCGACAAAAGATCCCTTGTGGCTATTGTGTTTATGCAGTAGCGCTGTGAGTATTCCCGCACGCAATTGGTGAGAGGCAAAAACATCAATAACGGCTACGGGTAGTTTAAGAGGCGGCTTGCCTTCCTCGCCATTGATTGACATCCACCCGGTTTCTGCCTGTAAAACGGCATCATAGGCAGGTCTATTCCGATCATTGGGGTAGGTTGAGATCCAGCCAATAATGAGCGCTGGGTACCTTTTGCGTAAGTCATTAACCTGCAGCTTGAGTTTACCTTGAACCGCAGGACTAAAGTTGCCAATTAAAATGTCAGCATTTTCTAGCTCCTTCATGAGCCATTGGTGGTCATCCGGCAGGCTTAGGTCTTTTTGTACAATAGCCTTGTTATAATTTACCGATGCATGGTATGAGGATACGTATTCGTTGTAGTGTTCTCCCTCTCGTAACCAAGTCCTCGTGGAATCTCCTTTGGTTTTTACATTTTCAATGCGAAGCACCTCGGCCCCTAATTCTGAAAACATATTGGCTGTCATAGGACCTGCCAATACAGACGAGAGGTCAATGATCTTTAAATCTTGTAAGGGCAAGCGCTGCATATCTATATTCTCTGACCTACAAGGTATAGAATACTGCGATGACTCGAAGGAAGTTTATCTTTGCTTGACGCTATGAAGGTCCTTAAAAAGAAGTTGAAGTCCCTCCCTGATAAATCACTTGATGCTATGTTTCTTCGTCATCATGAAGAGGTTTTTAATCAAACGGATTGTTTAGACTGCGGAAACTGCTGTAAGACATTAGGGCCTAGGTTATCGAAGACTGATATACGCAGAATGGCCAAATACCTCAAAATGAAGGAAGGCGATTTTTTTTCTTCTTATCTGCGAGTGGATGAAGATGGAGATACGGTTATGAATGCGCTTCCCTGTCCTTTTTTAGGCGCGGACAACTATTGTTCAGTTTATTCTGCTCGCCCTAAAGCTTGTCGAGAATACCCCCACACCGATCACACAAAAATGAAAAAGCACCTCAATTTGCTTGAAAAAAACTTGAAAACCTGCCCAGCAGCTCAGCAAATCGTTGATCGGATAACGAAGGACTTGGGACTGCCGTCTTAGTGCTGTATACTTGCACTTCCGCTCACTATGCTTACAGTTAACTCTATATCCATGGAATTCGGGGGAGAGGCCCTTTTTGACAATCTGAGTTTTCAGATTTCGGCTGGAGAGCGCATTGGACTTACTGGAAAAAATGGTGCAGGTAAGTCAACCCTGCTTAAGATTATTCTCGGAAGTTTCCGACCCACATCTGGGCAAATCGATACGCCAAAAGATTACAGAATTGGCTACCTCGCCCAAGATCTTGACGGGGTTTCATCTCTAAGCGTGCTTGAAGAGACTAAAAAGGCACTTAAAGTAATCCAAGACCTAGAGCAAGAGATCAATGATATCGTCCAGCGTTTGGAGACAACCACTGATGTGAGCTCAGATTCGTACATGCGCATGTTAGATGACCTGAATGATAAGCAGATTCAGCTGGACTCCATGGGTGCCGATCACACAGAGGAGCGTATAGAAAGGGTTTTAAAGGGCTTGGGATTTGAATCAGGCGATATGGCAAAACCGTTGAATACGTTTAGCGGGGGATGGCAAATGAGGGTAGAGCTAGCGAAAGTTTTATTGGTTAACCCAGATATTGTACTACTCGATGAGCCAACCAACCATCTCGATATTGAATCAATTCTTTGGCTCGAAGGATATTTACAGGAGTTTGGAGGGAGTGCGATAATCATCTCTCACGACAGGGCCTTTTTGGATGCGGTGACCAATCGAACGATTGAGATTGTTAATGGTAGTGCTCGTGATTACAAGTTCGCGTATTCAAAATACCTAGAAGAACGAGCCTCAGATGTCGAGCGGCAACGGGCGGCAAAGAAAAATCAGGAGCGGCAAATCAAGCAAATGGAGCGAAATATTGAACGATTTCGCGCTAAAGCCAATAAAGCCAAGTTTGCTCAAGGCTTGATACGCAAGGTGGACGCCATTGAACGCCTAGAGGTAGATGATGATGCAATTGCTGCTATGAAGTTTCGTTTTCCTGATCCACCTCGTTCGGGCAAGGTAGTGGTTAAGGCAGTAGACGTAGCCAAATCTTTTGGCTCCAATGAAGTGTTTCGTTCCGTTGACTTTGAGATTTTGCGCGGAGAAAAAGTAGCCTTTGTTGGAAAGAACGGCATGGGTAAGACTACGTTAAGCAAGTGTATTGCAGAACAACTAGACTTTAAGGGAGATCTGGTCCTCGGAAGTAACCTTTCTCTTGGATTTTTTGCCCAACATCAGGCGGAAACTATACCAGGTGATAAGACGGTGTTTGAAACAGTAGACGATAAGGCGACAGGCGATATGAGGACAAAGGTTCGTGGGTTACTGGGGGCTTTTCTTTTTCAAGGCGACGAGGTAAACAAAAAGGTAAAGGTGCTCAGTGGTGGAGAGCGATCGCGCCTTGCATTAGCCTTACTCATGTTGGAGCCCCATAATCTTTTAATTCTAGATGAGCCAACCAACCACTTAGATATGCAGTCTAAGGCTATCTTGAAAGAAGCTATTCAGCACTTTACAGGAACAGTGATCATTGTCTCCCATGATAGAGATTTCCTCGATGGCTTAACGGAGCGAGTGTTTGAGTTTAATCATCATACCGTAAAAGCCCATATCGGTGACATAAACGATTTTCTAGCGCTCAAAAAGTCTGAATCTATGCGCACTTGGGAAAGGGTGGAGAAAGAATCTAAGCGTACCGAAAACAAGGAAAAGAAAGTCAATGACTATGAATTGCGTAAATCCTTGGCTAAAACCGAGCGAAAGATTGAGAAGCTAGAAGCGGAAATCAATGAAATGAATCAAGCGCTTCAAGACCCAAACCAATACACCCAATTGCAAAGCGATGAAGCCTTCTTAACCAAATACAATCAGAAAGTAAAGGACTTAGATAAACTCAATGAAGCCTGGGCCGAGTTGGCAGACCAAATCGAAGATTAGATTAAACCATTTTAGTGAGGAGGTAGCCGTCAACAACAGATGCGATACTTAAAATCTTGTTTTTGCTATCCTTATTGTACTTGTTGTAGTAATAGGTTGAAGGCTTTGTTTTAAGTTTTGTGGTATCCTTCCATTCCTTATGGGTAACCAACAATCCCTCACCCTTTTTCAGGCTTTCAATCTCTTTTCCGAAAAAAATTGCTTTTCTTCTACGGCCAACCTTGCTACCAAGCAAATCTTTGACTTCTTTTTGTGTTAATTTTTGAGGCATAGCTCAATTTAATTTGTGTTAACACAAAATTAACATAAAGTTAGTTTATGCCGCGGCTATTTTGTCATGCTCAGGTTGAGTGCTTTGTTTAAGACAAAAGGTCCATTCTCTGTAAAGGTGACGCTAAACTCAAAAGTCTTCTTTTGATAGCCAGTTTTTTCTATGACTAGACGAATGTTATATAGTTGGCCAAGATTATATTCATCCAAGGCGAAACGAAATGAACCATCCTTATTGGAGAAAGTGGATTGCATGTCGTTGTTATCAAGATTGGTCAGCGTAATTTTTACATCTTCCATAAATCGGCGCGCTCCACCATCCATCATACGCCCGAAAAATGAAAGCCCCTCAAACTCCGGCAACGTTAAATTCATCGTATAATTTAACTGGCGCGGATTCATGATAATCACATTGTTCCCCTCGTTGTACCCTGCTGCTCGTGCTTCAACAAGGAAACGACCGTCTTCCTCTAACTCAAATCCATAGCGACCTTCCTCGTCAGTTCTCGTGGTCATTAACACATTGATAAAGCTGTCTACAAGCTGAACATCGGCATTCGGAATTCCATTTCCTGCTGTATCCCGTACTATGCCGGATATAATTTTAGAAAATTCAAAGGGTACCTCGACCTTGGCATAGTAGATATCCTCTCTGCTTTTTGATGCTTGGCGATTTGTAGTGAAATAGCCATATTCTAGCATGGGATCCAATACTAGACCATAATCATCTAATGGAGAGTTTACAGGTGCTCCGGGATTATCTATAATGTCATATATGCCCAGAGAAGACTTTCTCGCAATCAGGATATCAAGCCCTCCCAATCCAAAGTGTCCATCACTGGCGAACAAAAGCATATCCCCACGCTGTGTCATAACCGGAAACACCTCATCAAATGACGTATTGATGCGGCTTCCCATATTTTCAGGTTTGCCCCATCCCTCGCTAGTGTAGTCACTGTAGTATATATCACTTCCTCCTGATCCTCCAGGCATGTTGCTTGAAAAATACAGTCGCTTTCCATCGGCGGTTAGAAAAGGATGACTGCAGCTATAGGTGGGATCGTTATGCGGAAAAGCCTCCCAGCTATCCCATTCACCATACTCTGATTTTTGGCTAAAAAAGATGCCTAGTGGCATTTGGCCTTCAGCATTGTATCCGTTTTCCAAGGTCCTGCTTATAGCTGCCATTGAACCCTCTTTAGCAAAAGAAACGGGTCCGTCGTGGTAATCAGTTTGAAAACTCTCATCCATCCGCACAATGTTGTTAAGATTCTTACCATCGATGGTTGCCTTATAAACATCTAAAAAACCGAGTCCCGTACTCGTGTTTTCTACTCTTTTGGGCTGTGCTTTGCGCCGACTTGAAGCAAAGACTAATTCACCCTCACTCATAAACATTGGTCCGATATCAATTTGGTCATCCACAAGATTTGTCGGCGTAGCGGAAAAGATACCTGTCTTGCGATCGGATAATTCATCCATCAGAGAATCTAATTCAATGATATCACTGGCAAGTCGATTGTTTCCATACTTGTCGAGCAATTGCTGTGCGTACTCTACACTTTTGCCATACTGTCTTGCCATACGTGAATAAACCATTGCTTTGAGTAGGTCTGTTTGTGTAGCCTCCTCCTCAAAATTCTTTAGCACTCTGTCATACATGCGAAAAGCTTTGCTCGCTTTTCCACTGAGGCGATAGGCTTCACCAAGCATTCTCCACCCATCGGCACTTGTAGGTTTATTTTTTTCAAGACATAGAACAGCCTTTTCGTATTCCATAGCTCGGAAAAACTCAGCGCATTTGGCGTCTTGAGCGTATGTATTACTATTTCCTAGAAAAAGGAGTACTAGGCTTAGGCAAAAAAGCTTTACAACGGAATGATTCATTGTATTAATTGTTTTATTTATCAAAAGTATCGCGGGGTTACAGCAGGTATACGGTTTCTCTTAAACCAGTCAAAACGCAGATAGGCTTCATGAGACCCTCCATTGTGCGTGAATGACTGAAATCCATACGAATAATCAAAGCTGTAGCCAAGCTTTAGACTAGGGAGAATATTCCATCCAACAATTCCTCCTATGGCATCTCCTGATCGCCACATTCCGCCAATTTCAAACTTGTCTTTGACAATCACATTCATCATTAAATGCATAGCAACAGGGCTGCCGGATTCTACTTGTACCATGGCTGCGGGGTTTAGCTTGACAGCGCTTAAATCTCCCAAGGGTAGCACACCACCAGTTATGATATGATAGGTCAGGCTTTCTTCTCGACTTGTTGCATTCGTTCGTAGGTTGTTTTTTAATAATCTTGGGGCACTAAATCCAAAGTAAAATTGCTGGGAACTTAGGTAAAGTCCTGCGCCCACATTGGGTAAAAAGCGACTGCTTTCATCCTCGGCAAATGCAATATCTCCCGTCACTCCATTAAGATCGGTTAGGTTGTTTTGAAATACTCTTCCACCGCCCTTGATTCCTATAGCGAGTTTGAATTGATCACCTAAGGGTTGACGGTAGGCGAGATCAATATAGGCTTGAGAGGTGTTGCTTGGACCAATCTTATCATTCATTGCAGAAAACCCTACGCCAAGTCGTTCACTAATTAGTGGTGTGTGAAGGGTGAGCGTCTGCGTCATAGGAGCACCTTCCACGCCTACCCATTGACTGCGATGGAGCACGGTCAATGTCAACGCATCTCGACTACCAGCATATGCTGGGTTTACGTTTAGGGTGTTTTGTGTAAAGTTGGTGTATATGGGTTCTTGCTGTGCTACAGCCACAGAAAGACCTAGTGTACAAAACAATCCAAGGGCGAATACTCGCCGGATAAAGTATCTATTATTGTATATCATAACTTATCGATTCAGATAAACATATCCTTTAAAAATGGTTTGGCTTCCTGGCCCAAAGGCCCCTACGCTGCCAAGGTCAATGAGGTAGAAATAGGTACCCACTGGCAAATCTTCTCCGATGAGACTTACGCCATTATTGCTTTTTCCATCCCACCCGTTGGCGTTGGTATAGGGTTTTGCTTGATAAACTAGGCTACCCCATCGGTTGTATACTTTTACCTCAGCTTCAAAGAAGTTGTCAATCCCTTGAATAAACCAGGTATCATTCGTGCCATCACCATTTGGAGAGAATCCTTCAGGAATGGTAAAGGTGCAATCCTCAGTGGTGGTAACCTCAAGGGTAATGCTCGTTTGTAAATAGCTACAAGGCTCAAGGGGATTGGTGCCATCTGACACTTCTGTTCCATCTATAACTCCATCACCATCAGTATCCGGATTATATGGGTCAGTTCCAGCAGCTTCTTCTTCTTGATTTGTCAATCCATCATTGTCACAATCAAAGGTGCTGTCACCAACTTGACAGGTCACTTGGATAAGTACAGTATCTAAACTGCATGCCACTGGTAATGTGTCGCCATTTACAATTAACCCTGTGTCACAAATTTCGAATACGAGGGTATCTACGCCTGTAAAGTTGTTTTCAGGGATATAGGTGTAATTGCCTGTTGAATCCAAGGTGATTGTCCCATGGTTTGGACCGCTTGAAGGTGCATTGGGATAGACAAGTGTCGATAGCTCAGGGTCGTATTCATTACTATCGATAAGATTAATAGATAGGGTATCGCTTGATGAAATAAAATAGAATGTATCAAATACTACGGGTGCATCATTTACCGGAGTAATGGTAAAGAAAATCCAATTGGTATCACAATTCTGAGGCGGATTAGGTGTGCCATCATCACATAAGATCACGCCAATAGAGTCACTGCCATAGTATTCTGGATTTGGGATATAGGTATACTCACCGTTGGTATTAATCGAAAGAACACCATGATTAGGAAGTGCAAAAACGGTTGAATAAATGACATTTCCATCAATATCTGTGTCTTCATTCCCTACAGCATTTCCTGTGTAAACTTGATCTTCTTCAATGGTAAGGGTGTCATTGATAATCACTGGGGCATCATTGACAGGGACTACGGTGATATACACCCAATTCGTATCGCATAGGGTTGGAGGCGTCGGTGGTCCATCATCGCAGATAACAACCGAGAAGCTATCCAATCCATAGTAGTCAGGACCTGGAATGTAGGTGTAGTTTCCTGAAGAGTCTGTGAGAATTAGCTCACCATGTTGTGTAGAGTCAACGAGTTCCGCGAGAACAAAGCTTCCGTCTAATGCAATATCATTGCCATCGACGTAACTCGAAGTCAGGGTGTCATCTTCAAGAACGGATTCCGAATTGTCAATGATTACTGGAGTATCTGTCACAGGAAAAACATTGATATAGAGCCACATGGTATCACAAATCTCATTGAGGATTGGGAAGGCTCCAAGTTCACCAAAGTCGCATAGGAGTATGCTAAATGAATCAACACCATAGAAGTTTGGATCCGGATTGTAGCTAAACACAGGATTTCCATTGATGTCTTGTGTTAAAAACACCGTCCCATTGTCTGTAGAATCGATTAGTGTTGGAGATTGGAATCCGCCCTCGATGTCGGTATCGGTAGAATCAAGTATGGGCATATCAATAAGGAAGGAATCCTCCAGCGCAATAAAAAACTTGTCATTAATCGTAGGCGTGTCATTGATAGGGACTACTTCGATAAACAATGTATCGTAGACTATTATTGCTGGTGGTGGATACCCTGCATCGGTAAATCCAATGACTATCGTATCATTTCCATAATAATGTGGTGGTGTGGAGTAGTCAAAACTGCCATCTACAAAGAAGGTAAATGTTGCATTGGGATTAGACTGGTAAATTGGATTGGAGGCAAAGTCAGGATATAAGATAACAGGCGCCGTAGTTTGTTCAGCGAAGATATCTGCACTATCATGTTCTAAGGCTTCATTCCAAAAGTCATCCGATAGGGTTACGTCTTCATTGATGGTGTAATAATCATTGGTGATGGTTGGGGTATCATTTACGGTATCAATGTCGATATACAGTGTATCAAAATAACACCAATTACTTCCAGGGGTACTGGATATGTTTAGATCGCACACCTCAAAAACCACCGTATCTAAGCCATACTGATTTGGATAAGGAGAAAAGAAATAGCTGCCATTAGGAAGGGCAAACATATCTCCCAAGGATGGGCTATCGACTACAGTAAATTGAACCACTGCCGTTGGGTCGAATCCATAAAATTCTTCAATGATTCCAGCCGTATCAGTATCCTCTAAAATGAAGATGGAGTCCAAAGTGATGGGATCAATGGTTACCATAAAAAATGTGTCGGTGTAGCCGATGATGGGGGGAAGTGGGTCGCCGTCATCGTCTGCTGTAAACACTGCAGAATCTATACCGAGGAATCCACTATCCGGAGTATAGGTTACTAATCCTGTGGAATCCCAGTAAATAACCTCTCCATGAAAAACAGAATCTTGGTAAGATGTTACAAAAAGATTTCCATCATCAATATCGCCTTGCAACGTATTGCCATTCGCTGTAGAATCCAAAAGGCAAACCATGAATTCGTTGGCCATTTGGGCGGTATCATTTACTCCGATGATTAACACATAGATGGTATCTGTCGTGCAGAGCGAGTCTGGGAAGCCTTCATCACATACACTAATGACAAAGGTGTCAATACCATAGAGGTCTGTTAAAGGAGTGTATTCAAAGTAACCATCAGCAGCAAGCGTGTCGAGTGTTCCCAAGGTTGGTGGAGACAATAAGCTGTCTATGAAGACAACGGGGTTATAGTTTATTGAATCTGCATCATCATTAAATAGTATAGTATCTACGAGAACCGAATCTTCAAGAGTAGTAAAGCTGTCGAGGGTAACTACAGGAGCGTCACTGACAGGGAGTACGGTGATAAAGATGGTATCTGGCAGGCAGGTATTGTTTACAATATCACAGACCTCCAAGATCGCTGTATCCGGGCCATTATAGTTCGCGTCAAGGTGAATAGAGTAGTTGCCTAACGCGTTATTACCAAAAGTGAGTGATCCCCCGTTAAAAGGATCTTGAAGAACGGAGGTGATCTGAAGGCTGCCTCCGTTAATCGCACTGTCTCCATTATTCAAAAGGAGCCCGGCAAAGGTTTCATCTTCGTTAAACGTGATGGTATCATTGACAATAAAAGGATTGGGACGAACCTCAAGGAAAATGGACGCCACATTGGATACATTTCCACTGGTGTCCTGAATGCTGTAAAAGGCAGTATCTACACCATAAACTCCTGGACTTACCTCAAACGTAAGGTTGCCTAAACTGTCCACCCAAAGTAGACCCAAGGAAGTAGTTAATGAGTCTTGCTGGCCAGAACTAAGGGTGTCGAGGTCAATTGATGTGGAGTCAAGGTCGCCATCGACATCAATATCATTACCAAGTAAAGACACTAAAGCATCCACATTTTCCTGCGTGGAAACTGTGTCATTGATTGCGATCGGTGGATTTTGTGCTTGTAGAGCCTGAGAAAAAAAGAGGCTTACGAATCCTAAGCATAGGATGATTCTTACAAGCGGCGTAGAATTATAAAATTTGTTCACAAGGCGTAAATTCAGAGCTTAAAGATAAGCAAAACGATAAGGAGTTAACGTTTACTTAATGTTGGTTCTGCTCCTTAAAATGTTGAATGTCAATGAAAAGAGCCATTTTTTGTTTGCGATATGCCTTGTTATGGTTTACGGCCTTGGGATACATTGCTGTGGGAATTTATCATTTTGTCAATAAGGACTTTTTCATGTGCATCATGCCGCCCTACATTCCTTTTCACTCGTTTTGTGTGCTTTTTAGTGGGTTGGCAGAAATTCTTCTTGGTGTAGCCTTATTGATACCGGCCTACAGGCGATGGGCGAGTTATGGTATTATTGCCTTGCTAATTGCAGTCTTTCCCGCTAATATTTATCTAGCTATGGATGCAGGTGCTCAAGCTTGCCTGGAAACGACATCCACCATAGCCATCATTCGCCTACCTTTTCAAATAGTTTTTGTACTCATAGCGTGGTGGTTAGGACAACCTTTTTATCCTGGGACACAAAGTGCTATGGCTGACTGGTTTGAACTGAAGGGCTGGACAATATCTCATGATACGCCAGAGGGTCTTGAACGAAGCGTAGTTATTGCTGCACCCCATACAAGCAATTGGGATATTATTTATGCCCGTGGAGGATTTCTGCAATTAAATATTCCATTGCGCTTTGCGATAAAGTCCGACTGGATTCGTTTTCCCTTTAGACGCATTATGACCCGATGGGGTGCCTTACCAATCTATCGAAATCAAAAGGTAGGCGAGGCTAAAAAAAGCCGTGTTGAGGTCATGGCTGAATTGTATGACGAGCATAAGGATATTGCCATCATGGTAGCGCCGGAAGGGAGCCGTTCCCTTCGTAAGCAATGGAAGACAGGGTTTTACTATGTAGCCTTAAAAGCTAACGTACCCATTGGCTTAGGATTCTTAGATTATCAAAAAAAGGAGGCTGGTATTGCTCGTCTTCTGTGGCCAAGCGGTGACATTGATAAAGACATGCGAGAAATTATGGCGTTTTATGCTTCTATCTCTCCTCGCTATCCCGAACTGTTTTCCTTGGATGAGCGCTATGCGGGAGGCTCTGTCGATTCAGATTTAGAGAAGAGGTAAGAAAGTACAACTTGCCTCACTGCGTGTAGGGTCTTGGCATCAATAATCTCCATGTTGTCCTTCTCCGTGTGCCAGTGGTCAGCAAAGGTAGCACTCGCTCTATAGTTAATGATATCAATCATAGGAATGTCGGCGATAGTATTGACATAGAGGTGATCGTCCTCTACGGCATAGTTCGACACATCGACAAAGAGTTTTCCGTATCCGAGATTTTTAGCGAGGCACCATACTTCTTTAAGCACATGACTAGCATACTGTGTAGAGTGCCTTTCTTTGGAAAAGTATGCATCACCTGCCCCGACCATATCGAGGAGTATACCTGCACTGTATTGAGGGGAAAGACCGTTTTCTGCAATGCGTTGAGACCAAATTCTGCTTCCAACACAATATGGATTGATTTCTTCCCTTGTAAACGGATCATTCGCTCCGTAGTCTTCAAGATCAAAAAACAATATATCAACACCTTGATCGGTTCCAAGATGATGTAAAACACGGGCGATTTCTAGCAACACCCCTACGCCGCTTGCTCCATCGTCGGCCCCATCAAAGCGACCACTTTCATCTTGATCAGCATAAGGTCTTGTATCCCAATGGGCTGCTAACAATATCCTATCTGTGGTTACATCTGGATTAAATTGGGCCCAAATGTTTCGTCCTTTTACTAGACTATCTGTTTGAAGTTCTGGGAAGGCCTTTAGCGTATCTTGAACTTGTTGAACCATTACGGTATCGCAATAGGTAGAAAGCCATTCGATCAATTGGTCTCCGCACAATCTGTGAGGTTCTGTTTCAGGTATGCGTGGGCCGAAGTCGACTTGCATCTGAACATAATGATAGGACGAGTCGCCTAAGCTCTGGATTTCCTCTAGGAGCACAGTGTTTGTTTGGCAAGTTGGTTTTTCTGGAGGATTCACCTCAGCAAGTTCACCATTGCTTTCGGTATTATCTGTGCAACCGAGACAAATACACAATCCTATTAATACAAAGCTTGCTGAAAGCCAACGGCTGCTTACTTGATTTCCCACGAGCTTCCCTCTTTATTATCTGAAAACGTGACCCCAACAGCGGATAATCCATCGCGCAATGCATCAGCCACTGCCCAGTTTTTTTCAGTGCGTGCCTTATTGCGTATGCCTAGCAGAGCGTCCATAACCTTATCAAGAGAGTTGTTTTGCGCGCTGCTTTCGGAAAACTCCAATCCTAGCACATCGTGCACAATGTCCTTAAAGATTGCCAAGCATTGGCTCTTGGTTTCCGCATCAAGTACGCTCGAATGATGTTGCATTTTTTGTATACCGTTGGTTACTTCAAATAACGATGCAATACAGCGTGGCGTATTGAGATCATCGCTTAAATGCCCTAATGCATCATTTAATGCACCAAGTATGGCGTTAGCCTCTTCTTTGCTGCTTTTGCCTACAGGCATTTGTTCTAAGAGTTCTAGTCCTTTCTGCAGTCTTACAAACCCTTTCTCAGCAGCTTGCAATGCTTCATTTGAAAAGTCAAGCGGGCTAGAGTAATGGGTTTGGTACATAAAGAACTTTACCACCATAGGCGAATATCCTCGCTCGAGCAGTTCATGTTCTCCAGATACAAACTCCATAGGAAGTATGGAGTTGTTTAGTGATTTAGACATTTTAGTTCCGTTAATCGTCAGCATATTGGTATGCATCCAATAGCGGGCACTACTTCCTTCACCTGCTGCCTGACATTGAGCTATTTCACATTCATGATGGGGGAACTTCAAGTCCATACCACCGCCATGAATATCAAAGGTTTTTCCTAAGTATTTAGTACTCATAGCAGAGCACTCTAAATGCCATCCCGGTACGCCAACGCCCCATGGAGAAGGCCATTTCATAATCGTGTCGTCCGATGCTTTTTTCCAAAGTGCGAAGTCGGCAAAAAACCGCTTATCCTCTCCGCCATCAAGATTGCGCGTTTGTTGATCAAGCTCTTCTAAGACGCGCCCTGACAATTGACCATAGTTAAATTCCTTAGCATACTTTTCTACATCAAAGTATACCGAGCCGTTGGCCTCATAGGCAAAGCCTTTTTCGATAATAGATTCGATCATCGAAATCTGCTCGACAATATGACCCGTTGCTGTCGGTTCAACGTCGGGGTCGAGCAGGCCAAACACATCGGAAACCCTATGGAATCCACGGCTATACTTTTGCACGATTTCCATGGGCTCGATTTTTTCAAGCCGTGCCCGCTTTTCTACTCGATCTTCTCCCGAATCGTCGGTTAAATGTCCAACATCAGTGATGTTTCGAACGTAGCGCACCTTATACCCTAAGTGCCGCAAGTATCGATTGAGCACATCAAAAGAGATGAAGGTTCGAAGGTTACCCATATGCACCTCGTTATAGACGGTAGGTCCACAAACATAGAGGCCGACAAAAGGTGGGTTAATCGGTTCAAATGCTTCTTTTTGACCGCTAAGGGTATTTTGTAACCGTAATGTGACTGCCTTCATAGTGTGAAGATAAAATTTCCTTGGTCCTATCGTGTGGAGAATATTGCTGATTTCCGCAATTGAATGTGTTCTAGCAACATCTCATTGCCTTGGGCAAGGTTTTCTAGATCCGTCCAGAAGGTTGAATCATCTGCTCGTGTGTGGGCAAAATACAATCCAAAATCCACGGCTCTTGATGGGTTTTCAGCCTGGTAAGCCATGTTCAGTCCTTCTTGCGCATAGTCAAGGTGATTTGAGTCTTGCTTCAGTGCTTTGGTAAGGAGGTCATATGCGGTATCAAGGGTATTGAGCTCAAAATACATAGTAGCCAAGTTGCTTGTCATTTCTCGATAGGCATTGTCTGTCACCTCTCCTGGAAAAACAAACCGCGCTGAATCAAGGAGATGGATAGCATATCTAACGTCATTGGCCATGTATGCCGATTGACTTTTGCTTCGAAAGATGTGGTACGTACAAAGCTCAAGATTAAATTGAATGTCATCACTTGACTTAAGCTTGCTTGCTTCATTAAAATGTTTGTGGGCTAAGGCATATCGATGTTGAGTATAGTATAGCCTAGCCAAATCATAATGAGCGCCAAAGAAGTTAGGATAAATCGATAAGGCGTTAAGATAAAGCTGCTCTTTGTTGTCCTCATCTTCTTCAATATGGCTTGCATACCGTGCTAGAATAGAAGCATTGTTTGGACTTTGCTTCCAATCTTCAGTTAACAGAGTGTTATCGCTTTGCCAAGCAGGCAACCGCTGGATAACCTTCCCACTATAGGTGGTTAACCATAAAGCACTCAGACCTACAATCCAAAGAGGCTTGCTCGAAGACCTAGATATGGCCTCAGCAAGTATGAGCAATACTCCAAGAACAGCAAGAAACAAAAAGCGGTCGGCATAGGTGTCAGGGAGCGGTATAAAGATGTGAGAATATGCGATAAGAGGTAGTAGGAAAATGCCTGCAGCGACGAGCATTCCTTTGAAATTAGGGCTTGACCTTAACAAATAGATCATTGCGCAAAGTATGCAGATACCAACACCTAAAGCGACGTAGGGCTTTGGAGAGCTCCAAGAAACCACAGCGATTTGGTATGCGCCATAGTGGTGCACCAATTCTACTGGGAAGATGAGTTTAGTACAGGATAACAAAGTAATCCATAGTGAATTAGCTATGATTTCTAGTGAAGAAGTCATGCCTAAAAAACTATTGTGGACGGCAGTGTAGGAAGATTGAATGTTTTGATAAAACAAAAAGTCTCGAGCATAAAACTGGACTAGAGGGTTGTCGTTGGCACCCCGGTGTAGAAGAATAAACAGTATACCTAGCACAACCGAAAAACCAATTGACCATTTGTACGAAAATACTTTTTGAGTCAACCGATTAGGAAGGATGCGGAAGAAGTTGATCGCAAACAACAAGACAATCAAGGGGGCAAACATCAAGATATTCTGTTTGGCCTTGTAGCCCATGGCAAAGAGCAATAGACTGAGCATCACCATACATCCTTGATAAAGCAGATGGGATAAAGTGAACTTTTTGAATTTTGGCAAAGCAATCAGGCTTAAGACCAAAAGGATCGATGCCAGTAACTCATCAGCACTTTTTATGTTGGCCACTACTTCAACATGGAGAGGATGTGCTATAAACAAAGCTAAAACGATGCATCGCAATCCAAGAGATAGATGGTGGAAGTATTTCTCCAAAAGAAAAAATAGAAGGAAGACCAAGATTGCATACAGTGCAATTTGTCCTTGGTGATATCTCTGTTGTAAAGCCTCATCAGATAAATTTTTATCGTAGAATAGGGCAAAATAGGTTTGACTCAGTGGTCTTGCGATTTTTGCATCGTCTGGAACATTCGCTTGGAAGGTCTTAGAATCCTTTGCCCAAATAGTGCGTAAAGAATCTATTCCTCCTTGTGTTACGGCATTTTCAGTGATGACTTTTTTGTCGTCAAGCACAAAGCCATAGTCAATACTTGGCCAATAGAGTATCACGGCAAATAGCATAAGTAGGATAAGCGACCATCCCTTCTGTTTTGGGGAGGTTGACGCTACCTTAAAAAATGATTGCAAGGTTTCCATTGATTTAAGCCATCAGAGAATGAGCACTTTGATATGTCAAGATACTATGCTTTTTGTGTTCAAAGACTCTTGTTTACGGCTATTGCTTTCATGAAGCATAAGAGATTGTGTAATCTTGTATTCTATGAAATGGCGCTTTTTCTTTTTTCAAGAATTTTTAGGATTACTTCTCGGCATTGTTCTTGCCTTGGCATTGATGTATCCCATTACCAGCACGATAACCATGTTGCCCGAAAAGCTCTATGGAATTGTTGCCTCCATTATTCTGGCTGTGGTTACGTTTCGACATGCGATGAGCTTTGGGACCTTTCCTTTGATTCGTTCTAGGGCACTACGTTACTTATGGTTTTCAACGAATATTTTCCTATTGCTCTTTGTCTACAATCAATATCAAACCATCCTATCTGATCTTGAAGGACAGAGTATTACAATCTATATGGCAGAATTCGGTGTGTATCCAGACTATCAAACCGAAGAAGCCTTGTTGGCTTACATCCGTTCGGTATCAACTTTTGCAATTATCGGAACCTTTCTTGGCATAATAATCACCAATTACCGTTTGATCAAGTCGCTGTTCAAGCAACGCAACGCCAAGGTCGTAAAAACGCTCTACGAAGAGCACCTTTAGCCTCCACCTTGTTTATCGTCAAGTAAGTATTGTAGCCGATCCATAGAATCAATTTCTTCCAATGATTTGTCTCTGCGCCACCTCAATATTCTGGGAAACCGCACGGCAAACCCCGATTTATGACGCGTTGATCGGCGGATATCTTCAAAGCCAATTTCCATAACTAACTGGGGTATTACGCTCCGTACAGGACCAAAGCGCTCTTTTGTATTCTTTTTAATAAACTTGTCTACTTCCGTGATTTCTTTATCTGTTAAGCCGGAATAGGCTTTGGCAAATGGCAGGAGCGTTCGAGTGTTCTTATCGTCTGAAGACCATACAGCAAAGGTGTAATCGCTGTAAAGGTTTGCCCGTCTGCCGCTTCCTCGATTGGCATAGAGTAATACCGCATCTACCGTCATAGGGTTTACCTTCCATTTCCACCAATCCCCGCGTTTACGGCCTTCTCTGTATTGGCTTTCGATAGCTTTTAGCATAAATCCTTCCGCATGATATTGCCGTGATTG
Organism: Chitinophagales bacterium; assembly: GCA_049890075.1. GTDB lineage: Bacteria > Bacteroidota > Bacteroidia > Chitinophagales > UBA8649 > UBA8649. The sequence continues at coordinate 11,424 of JBMHCE010000040.1, read as the reverse complement.
TTTATGTAGGTCCACTAAGTGCCTCCATGTATCCACCTTGATGGTATCGGAAATCATGACCTTGTCGAGTTGATGTTGGTGCATAAATTGTTCAAGGTGGCTTCTGCGTGATTTCAGGGTTTCTTTTCGAAGGTCTTTGCTATCGCGTTCAAGGATGTCATAGGCGATAAAACGAACGGGAACCTTTTGTAACATATTTTTCGAAGGTTGTTTTCGACCTAAGCGTCGTTGCAGTTGTTCAAAAGGTTCGATTGAATCTGTATAGGCTACAATTTCTCCATCAAGTACAACGTCCTCATTGAATGATTCTCCTGCAAGAATCAATTCAGGAAAGCTATCAGAGATCAATTCCGATCCTCTAGACCAAAGAAAGACCTTACCCTTTCTGCGAATAAGTTGCCCTCGAATACCATCCCATTTCCATTCAATTTGGTAGTCGGTAATCGCGCCTAATTCCTTAAGTGCTTGTTGCTGGTCGTCATCATTTGCCTTGGGATCAGTGGGTATGGGATAGGCTAGATAAAATGGATAGGGTATGCTGAGATCAGACCCTTGGCCACGCGCCATCAACTCTTTGAAGGTAAGTTGCATTGGGTCCCACTGACCGGATAAGGCAAGCGCGATTTGGCCCTCTTCGCATTCTTGGTCCTTTGCCAATGCTTTGATCACTGTCCGTGAAGCAATGCCTAATCGAAAGCCTCCCGTAATCAGCTTGTTAAAAACAAAGCGTTCCTCGGCATTAAGGCTTTTCCAGGCATCTTTTATAGCATGCTCTTGACGCGCTGGCTCTTCTTTCAATGTTTTTAGATCTTCAAGCCAAACCATCCACTCACTAAGCGTCTTGTGGGAACGTTCTATGGGGTCTGGAAGAAGAAGTGCTAAGGTTTCCGCCGTATCACCAACAATGGATTTGCTTTCGTCAATAAGCCATGGGGGTAGATTGACAATGTCTGAGGCGATCTCTCGAAGTCGCTGACTCGACATCGGTCTTTTCCTTGTATTCTTGGTAAAGAGCGCGATACACCACACCTTGTCGGAATCACTGCACGCTGAGAAGTATTGCACTAAGGCCTCTAAGCGCAGAGAAGTTTTAGTGGTTTGATCCACCCTTCGGACTAAGGCTGAAAAATCCTTCATTCGCTCGCTTGGTTTTCTTCGACTTCGTGAAATCCATCGCTAAATGCGGTTTCAGCTACTCGGGCATCCCATCCTTGTTCTGTTAAGTATTGACTAAACAACTGTGAGTATCCATGGGTAACAAGCACTTGACTGGCTTGGCTTTGCTCTATGGCAAAAAGCAATCCATTCCAATCTGCATGATCAGAAAGCACAAAGCCTCGGTCGACATTGCGACGTCGACGATTACCCCGAAGCGCCATCCACCCTGAAGCAATGGCAGTTACATACGGCTTATGGTTTTTCATCCATGGTCCATCAGCAGAAGCCGGAGGAGCAATAACAAGGGGTAGGGCTTCCTTAGAGCTATCCTTCCAGTCCGTAAAGCTGCTTGTAGCATGAATGGCATATCCTGCATCATGAATGGCTCGATTGAGCTTTTGTACGGCGGAGTGGCATACTACAGGTCCTATACTGGGGTCAATTCCTTGTAAAACACGTTGTGCTTTACCCAAGGAATAAGCGTATATAACCGAAGTGTAGCCCATGGTTTGATTCTTTTTCCACCACGCATTGATTGCATCAAAAACCTGGCTCTCCTCTTCCCAGCGAAATACGGGCAGACCAAAGGTAGATTCGGTGATAAAGGTGTGGCATGGGATGGGTTCAAATTGATTGCCAAAGGAGTCATGCCCAATCTTGTAGTCCCCGCTGGCGACCCATACTTCACCTTTGTATTCTACTCGAATCATTGCCGATCCGAGCACATGACCTGCAGGATGAAAGCTGAAGGTCACCCCTCCAATTGTATGTTTTTCACCATATTCCGTCGTCTCAATAGAGAGAGACTGACCGATGCGCTCCCTCATAATAAGTGCGGAGCCAGGGGTAGTCAAATAGTGCTTCATGCCATATCGAGCATGGTCTGCATGGGCATGGGTGATCAAGGCACGGTCTACTTTTCTCCATGGGTCAATGTACACGTCAGCGGGGGCGCAATAGATACCATTGCTGTTAAATTCAAGGAGGGGATGTCTATGGATAGGGTGCACTAATTAAAGGTAAATAGTGAACACCTGTAAGTCAAGGAAGTTGTGTAAACCTGAGATAGAGTAAGAAGTAAGAGGAGAAAAAAAGAAGTGGAACGGGGCGGAATCGAACCGCCGACACAAGGATTTTCAGTCCTTTGCTCTACCAACTGAGCTACCGTTCCTTCCTTTTAGGGACGCCAAAGTTATAATTTTTTGTGGTATGTCCATGCATGAACCCCAAAAGAATCGTCACTTAGTTCCTTTTCACTAAAAAGCGCTATACATTTGTACTATGAGAATACTCATTGCAGGTGCAGGTGAGGTTGGTTTTCATCTCGCCAAGGATCTAGCTATGGAAGGACAAGACATTGTCCTTATTGACCCGGATCGCCATCGTTTGGAACATGCTTCCAACACCTTAGATATACAAACTATTGAAGGGGATGCAACATGCCCCAATACTTTATCCAAAGCGGGTATTGCCAATGCGAGTCTCTTGGTAGCCGCCACAAATTTGGAGGCTCGGAACATGACAATTTGTACCATTGGAAAACAGCTAGGGGTGAAGCGAACCATTGCTAGAATAAGCAATTTGCAACACCTTCGGAATAAGCAAAATATTGACTATCAATCATTGGGAATCGATATAATGATTTCACCAACGGAGCTAGCCGCGCTCGAAATTTTGCGCCTTGTAGAACATTCATCCTTCACAGATCACTACATTTTTGGAGACAATGCGCTCCACTTAGTGGGTATTCGCTTGGCTTCGACTTCCAGTTATGTGGGCCATCCGTTAATGGATATGCGAGAATCAGGCGATGTGCGATTTATTCCTGTATCCATCAAACGAGGTACCGAGACCCTTATTCCCCGAGGAAATACGATTCTAGAAGTTGATGATTTTGTGTATTTCGTATGTATATCTGAAGCCTTGGATAAAGTGGCTTCACTTGATGGTATTGATCAAGTAGATACAGAGCGCGTAATGGTCCTAGGGGGAAGCCGCATCGGAGCAAGAGCCGCCGAACTTCTATCTAAAGAGTTTTTTACTAAGCTTGTTGAAATCGATCGAGAAAAAGCTGTTCGCCTAACAGACGAGCTTCCTAATACGTTAATCTTGAATGGTGATGGTCGCAATGTTGAGTTTCTCGAAGAAGAAGATATTTCAGCAACTGATCTTTTTATCGCCGTTACAGGACAGACTGAGACCAATATTATGTCTTGCTTAGTCGCAAAAAGCAAAGGGGTTAAGAAGACCATTGCTTTAGTGGAGAACATCGATTACATGAACTTCTCTCAAGCTGTGGGTGTGGATACCATGCTGAATAAAAAGCTGATTGCGGCCAATAGCATCTTTCGATTCGTTCGCAAAGGAAGCGTTATTTCTGTAGCTAGTATACGAGGAGTTGATGCCGAAGTGCTTGAGTTTGAGGTCAACGAGAAATCAAAAGTGATCAATAAACCCATTCGCGAATTGAAGATTCCCAAAGGAGCCATAATTGGAGGGGTTATTCGAGATGGAATTGGCAAGGTAACCTTAGGAGATTTTATTATCCTACCCGGAGATCACGTTGTTGTATTCACGATGCCAGATAACATGGATAAGGTAGAACGCTTTTTTCGATGAGATTGAATCACAAGATTATTCTCAGCTTCTTAGGACTCCTCCTTATGCTCAGTGGTGTCCTGATGGCTTTATCCATTATTCCTTCTGTGTATTTTAAAGATGGAGTCACCCTGCAATTGGTGATTTCAAGCGCAGCTACTTTTTGCAGTGGAGGTCTTTTATATCTTCTAAATCGAGGAAGTTCACGCAATATTGGAAAGCGAGATGGTTATCTGATTGTCACCTTGGGTTGGGTAGTTATGTCGCTCTTTGGAAGTTTACCCTTTCTTTTGACAGGCTCTATCAGCCATATTCCTGATGCCATTTTTGAATCCATTTCAGGCTTTACAACAACAGGAGCGTCCATACTCAACGATATTGAATCTATGCCAGAAGGGGTGCTTTTGTGGCGTTCTACAACTCATTGGATCGGTGGAATGGGAATTATTGTACTTACGATTGCCATTTTGCCTCTTCTAGGTATTGGTGGGATGCAGCTTTACAGTGCTGAGGCACCTGGAATTGGAGGCGAAAAACTTCATCCACGAATCACACAAACGGCAAAAAGATTATGGCTGATTTATGTTGGGATGACCATTGCAGAAACCGTTGCCTTGCGCTTAGCAGGTATGTCAACCTTTGATGCGGTGAATCATGCTTTTGCCACGGTCTCGACGGGAGGGTTTTCAACTAAAAACCTCAGTATTGCCTATTGGAACGATAACCATGCTATCCAATGGATCATCATTGTGTTTATGTTTCTAGCGGGCATCAACTTTTCCTTGATCTATTACTTTCTTCGGGGGTCTTGGAAAAAAATGATTGGTGACGCAGAATTCAAGTTCTATGCACTGATAGTAGTTATTATGACCCTAGTTATCACAGGAAATGTCCTTGCTCATCCGCCTGCAGAGGGATGGGATTACCCTTTGAGGGATGCATTGTTTCAAGTACTAGGAACCATAACAACAACAGGTTTTGTTACAGCTGATTTGACGGTACATCCCATGCTAATTACATTGTTTTTTATGATGTTGTTTCTCGGCGGATCGGCAGGTTCGACAAGTGGAGGAATGAAACTGATTCGCCATCTTGTGATTTTAAAAAATAGTGCACTGGAGTTTCGTCGTTTGATGCATCCGAACGCCGTCCTTCCTGTGCGCATAAATCAAACTTCGGTCAGTAGTAAGATTCTCTTTAACACCATGGCCTTTATGATCGTGTACTTTACGATTTTTATTCTTGGGGCTGTTGTTATGAGTATAAGCGGGGAAGACTTCCTAACCTCGATTGGTTCAAGTGCCTCGGCAATTGGTAATGTTGGTCCTGGCTTAGGGAAAGTCTGTCCAACGTGCAATTATGCAGGATTAACCAGTTTTGGAAAACTCTTTTTATCCCTGTTGATGCTTGTCGGAAGATTGGAGATTTTCACTGTAATTATTGTGCTAACTCCTTCGTTTTGGAGAAGAACATAGGCAATACGGCCTTTGAACACATTTAACCGTGTAAAACTGACGTTTATATAGTTCACAAGACATTGTTTTTTTGTGAGCATGACGCGTTATTATATTGGATTGTTAATCTGCCTCGGCGCCTTCGTTGATATAACGGAAGCGCAAGAATTGAGCTACGTAGACATCTACCACCCTATTGCTGTGCGTGAGATGCACCATTATGGAATTCCGGCATCCATCACCCTCGCACAAGGGATCTTAGAGTCTGGTAGAGGCAAGTCATCACTTGCTGCCGAGGGAAATAATCATTTTGGCATTAAGTGCCACAAAGGTTGGGAAGGGCCTTCGATGTATTTAGATGATGATGCCCCTGATGAATGTTTTCGAGTATATGCGGACGCAGAATCATCCTACAAGGACCATAGCATATTCTTAACCACCAGATCTCGCTATGACACCCTGTTCACCTTTGATGGTAAGGATTACACTGCTTGGGCTCACGGCCTTTCAGCATGCGGCTATGCAACAAATCCAAAATACCCAGAGCTACTGATTAGCATTATTGAAGGCGCCAATTTGCAGCGATTTGATGATTTTGATTTGGGCCAATATGAGGTGGAGGGTCCTTATTCTGATTTAGCTGCGTTGACTAATGGAGATCACTCTTCAAATCCGACAAACGAACTTCCTTCTGAGACGAATTTCTCATATCCTGATCTTCGAGAACAGGACGGAGTTTTTCTGCAAAACCGAATTCAAGCTGTAGCTTACAGAGGGGAAGCCTTAGATTCTCTAGCCATTTTATTGGATCTCAGCATTCTTCAGCTTTCAAAATACAATGATTTGTTAGCGGGTGAATCCATTCCGCTTGGTAGTCCTGTGTACAGACAACCCAAAAAGAAAAAAGGCGTTGAAGAGACGGTTGTTGTTCGCGCTGACGATAATATGTGGTTGATTAGTCAGTGGCAGGGAATTCGGTTAACCAGGCTATATATGTTGAATAACATGATTCCAGGAGAAGAACCTGCGGTGGGCGAAGTGTTGCATTTACGTAAGCCATCTGAGACAAAGCCTGCTTTGCGTGATAGAACAGAAGATATGGCAGGGATCATACCAACGACCGAAGTTGGAGGTGCGCAAGATGATATTGAGATAGGAATTGGAGCAGATACTATTCCAGCAACTGATGTAGTTCAAGAGATGGGAGAACCGGTCGAGGCTGGCAGCATTGATGAGGACTCGACAACTGCTCATTCCAAGAAGATGTCTCCTGATTCCGTAAGTGTCGTGGCAACGGACTCAGTCCAACGCACTAACCGTGAGATTTCACCATCCGATGAGCATTCATCTGTACTGCCTGACCCTATGGAATCTGAAGAAAATGGAACTGCTGATGTCGTTATTCCTGATGAAAACATTCCATTAGAAGAAGAAGTTAGCAATTCTGACCTTAACCCAACACCTGTTGAAACAGAACCATCAATGGATGAATCGCTCAATGAAAGTCCTGGAACCCCAGAAATTGAGGAAAGGTCCTTTCATATAGTTGCGGAGGGAGAAACCCTTTTTTCAATAGCCCGCCTTTATGATTTAACCCTGATGAATCTCAAGCAATGGAATGCCCTAGAAGGGGTAACGATTGCAGTGGGTCAAAAGCTTTTTGTAGAACCGAGATAAACTACTATGGCAAGCATACAGTTACACGACAAGGTGTTTAAGCCTTACATAAATCGTCAAGAGGTAGAGGCGATAATGGATAAAATGGCAAGTGATATTGCCCAAATTACCGATGATGATCTCTTGGTCGTCATCGTCCTTAATGGGAGTATGTTTTTTGCCACGGAGTTGCTGCAGCGTATTAAGCGACCATGGGAGATCGATACTATGCGACTAGCGTCTTACCATGGCGGGCTGCAATCTAGTGGCCAAGTGGAGTTTTTATTGGATGTCAAGGCTAACGTGAGTGGAAGGAATGTTCTCTTAGTCGAGGATATTGTCGATACAGGCAGGACGCTGGCCTTTTTACACGACCATTTTAAGAACTTAGGGGCACAAAAAATAATGACAGCCACCCTTCTTCACAAGCCGAGTCAACGTATCAATGATATGCCTATTGAATACATCGGCAAAGATATTGACGATGCTTTTGTGGTGGGATTTGGATTGGACTACCGTGAACTTGGTAGAAACCTTCCAGAAATCTATGTTCTAGAATCTTAGGAGCTTAGAATCTTTCTTTAGTCCTCATAAATTACGAAGACAGCACATTGGTTTAGCTTGTCTCCAATAACTTTTATCTCCTTCAGATTTAGTCCTTCTTGTTGCATTTCAGCCAGCTTGTTATTGATGGACTCCTCCATTTTATCGAACTTGATTCCGTATAAATCGATGATTTTAATCTTTTGCATTTGTCTGTGTTCTGCTACTGAATATAATAGGAATCCTTGACTAGTGCGAAAACTTTGTGTTCAATATGGGCATTATATATCTTTGAAACTATGATTATGACGAATATTGTGTTGTTTGGCCCTCCGGGCAGCGGTAAGGGAACACAGGCTCAAAAGCTTGAAGCGAACCTCGGACTACGACAAATCTCCACAGGTGATCTTTTCCGTTTTCACCTTGGCAACTCTACCGAATTAGGCAAAAAGGCAAAGGCTTACATGGATAAAGGTGATCTCGTGCCGGATGCATTAACGATTGAAATGCTGCAGTCGGAGGTTGAGAAATACCCGGATGCAAAAGGGTTTATCTTTGATGGCTTCCCGCGTACAGCTCCACAAGCTGAAGCGCTTGACACCTTTCTTTCTAGCCGCAACACATCTATTGCTGCAATGATTCTTTTAGAAGTTGGAGAAGATGAATTGGTCCGCCGACTTCTCGAGCGCGGGAAAACAAGTGGTAGAGAGGACGATCAAAACGAAGAGGTTGTTAGGCACAGAATATCCGTGTATCATGAAAAGACAGCACCTGTCGCAGACTTTTACTCAGCTCAAGGCAAGTTCCACAAGATTCCAGGAGAAGGAGGTGTAGAGGCCATTTATGCCAGCTTGGAGTCTTTAGTAAAAAGCCTGTAACCCATATTGGTTATGGCAGATCAAAATTTCGTTGATCGAATACGCATCTTTTGTCAAAGTGGCAACGGTGGTGCAGGGTCATCCCACTTTAGGCGGGAGAAGTTTGTGCCTCTAGGCGGTCCTGATGGCGGAGATGGTGGACGCGGAGGACACGTTATAATCCGTGGCAATCGCAATCGCTGGACGCTGTTGCATCTAAAGTTCCAAAAACATAACAAGGCAGGTCACGGTCAGCCGGGAGCAGGTCAGCGGTGTTCTGGACATAGCGGAGAGGATATCATTTTAGATGTCCCCTTGGGCACGGTCATTAAGGACGAGGATACGGGCAAGGTGCTGTTGGAAATCAATGAGCATGATGAAGAGCTGATTCTTTTTGAAGGAGGTCTTGGCGGGCGAGGAAATTGGCATTTTAAGACATCTACAAATCAAGCGCCGACCTATGCGCAGCCTGGCACCTCGGGCCAAGAAGGCTGGGTCACTTTTGAGTTAAAACTATTGGCTGATGTTGGCTTAGTTGGCTTTCCCAATGCGGGCAAGTCAACCTTACTGAGTGTGGTAAGCGCTGCTAAGCCTAAGATTGCATCCTACGCGTTTACCACCTTGACGCCCAATCTCGGTATGGTGTCGTACCGAGATGACCAGTCCTTTGTTATGGCAGATATTCCGGGAATCATAGAGGGCGCTTCAGAAGGCAAAGGACTGGGGATTCGGTTTTTGAGACATATTGAGCGGAATGCTTGCTTACTTTTTTTAGTGCCCGCTGATGCAGATAACATTGTTGAGGCCTATAAAGTCTTGCTGGCTGAGCTTGAAGCCTACAATCCTGAGCTGATTTTAAAAGAGCGAGTTCTGGGTATCTCCAAGGCGGACTTGATTGATGATGAGTTGCAAGACTTGATTCTACAAGAGCTTAAAGAGTTTCTCCCTGATCACTTAGACGTTGTCTTCTTTTCTTCCGTGTCAGGGCAGGGAGTGGCACCTTTAAAAGATGTTTTGTGGCGTGTAATGAACCACTAAGCAGGCTAAGTAAGGGGTCTGAATAAATAGAGGATGCGATTCGCTCCTAAAACCATCACGTACTTTCTGTCGTTTACGTCTGAAAAAGAAAGATATTCGCAACGGTGAACATTTTGTCAGATAAAACGCTTATCCCCTTTTTAATCGGCGTGCTCTCACTGATTTGGGGTTCTTCCTATATCTTAATGAGTATAGGGTTGAAGTCCTTTACGCCCTATGAAGTTTCAGCCTTTCGTTACGTCTTTGCATTGCTTGCCATAACTCCTTTTGCCGTTAAAAGGTTATCCCAGATAAGTCGAAGTGACTGGCCTTGGATTATGGTGGTGACCTTTGTGGGTACGGGATTACCTGGTATTATATATCCTACGGCAGTTCAATATGTAGATAGTTCGGTTATCGGAATAATCAACGCCCTAACCCCACTCTTTACATTATGTATTGGTCTTGCCATATTTCGGTTACGACTCACCTTGTTTAAGGGTCTTGGTGTTCTACTAGGATTGCTTGGGGCAACTCTGTTGATCTTGGCAGGAAGCCCATCCAGCTCAGATACCACAGTAAGCTATGCTCTACTCGCTGTACTTGCACCTCTTTGCTATGGAATAAGTACCAATGTGATCAAATCAAAGTTGGGCCATCTCAATCCCTTGGCGATTACTATGGCCATGTTTATCCAACTGGGACTTTTGGGTATGGTATACTTGTCATGGAGTCCGCATTGGAAATTACCCATGAGCGATTTGACTCATGGTATTGACTCTACGATGCATTGGCAGTCTATTGCTGCTATGATGGTATTGGGTGGGCTTGGCACTTCATTAGCCTTGTTTTTGTTTTATAATTTGATTCAACGAACATCTGCGGTCGCGGCGTCTACCGTGACCTATATGATGCCTCTTGTAGCTTTGTTTTGGGGCAAAATGGCAGGGGAGCTAATCGATGGTTGGCATGCTGTAGGTATGGTCTGCATTTTTGCAGGAATTTTTCTTGTCAACCGCAAAAAGGGTATTAAGCAGGGCTGAAGAAGAGGCAATTCACACAAGTGTATCGACGCAACCTTCGCATAACACTATATCCATACGCCTGATAGCGTATATTTCATGACATAATAATCTTAAAATAAGATAGGCATAACGATTACTTAACATACAAAGGCACAATTACTAACATTTATGACAAATGTGTCTAATAAAACAAACGATATTTTATCGGAAATGATAAACAAAGGGTAACGATTTGATAAAGTGCTATTTTTTGTGCACTAGTAGAGGTTTAGGATTTTAGTCAGCAAATTATAAATCATGCGCACTCTCCGTCTGTCACTCTTGATAACCGCTTTATCATCTTTCATTTTTTCAAACTTTGTTCAAGCTCAAACGAACCTTCTTACCGTAGACTTTGAAACAGCTGACGCTGGATATACACCATCTACGGCTACGGGATCTGGGTTTACCGATCTGTTTAATCGAACGGATGCCAATTTAAGTGCTTCCAACGAAACTGGCTTTTATTGGGGAATTGAAGATTTTGATGGAACACAAACCATTGTTTTGGATCAGGTTGATGTTACAGGATTTTCTGCATTCAATTTTGGTCTTGACTGGGTTACCCATCATACAAATGATTGGGATGCGGGAAGTTATGTCCATATCACGTACACCTTGGACGGCGGTTCTCCTCAGAATCTGCTTTGGGTAGAAAATGTGCCTAATGGCTCGGACCGAACCAATGAACCAGCTGCTGTAGATACAGACTTTGATGGCGATGGAGAATGTGCTAATTCTTTGCCTGCTCTTTCCACGGCAACCAATGGATGTGATATCGGAGCAAATCGGGGAGACTTCGAGACGTACGTAACATCTGATGTGAGCCTCCCTTCTGGTGCTTCTGCTTTGGTTATAACCATAGAGTTTAACGATATGAACCAGACCGACCAAGGAATCTACTTAGATAATATTATAGTTAACGGAGTCGGTACAGCCTCCACGGCTGAGATGGACTACTACAATTTACAGTGGCCTGCAAACGGCACGATTGACGTAGGCGGATCATTCACGGCTTATGCCCAAGGGTACGAGGCAGGAGTTACGGATATAGGGAACAACCCTGGTACGGGCGTA
>JBMHCE010000039.1:0-78444 GCA_049890075.1 Chitinophagales bacterium | reverse complement strand
CAATGGGAAGCTGTTATTGATGAGCCGAGCGACGGAATATTAACCTCGATAACCAATCCGCTGTGTCAAACCAATATAGCGCGGTTTACCATAGATCAAGCCATAGATTGCGCGGCATTGGATACGGCAATTGGTCAAGTCTTTGGACCTTCAGGACAGATTAATGTAGCACAGGTCAATAGCCTTAATTGTCAAGGAGGCGAAACGCAAGAGATCGAAGTAGTTTTTTCTCAAAACTTCAATACCAATGGTCAATACACGATAAATCTTACTACTGAGGTTGAAGATGCTTGTGGGCAGCGATGGCCAATTAACTTTTTCGGAGGGTTTGATGTCAATGATTGTCCCTTAGATGTGATTCTCTATAATAGCCTTGATACCGTGTGCAGGGGCCAAACTATTGGACTGTACGCAGATGCGCTAAATGCTAGCGGACCGGTTACCTACACGTGGGACCCCCCCTTACCAAATAGTCCCGGAGATCATTTTTTAACGACAGATAGCAGCAGATGGTATACCGTTACTGTAAGCGATGGAATTGCGCCTGCAGGAACTGACTCGGTATTTGTATTTGTCATTGACACCTTCTCCATGCCCCAGCCCTTTACGCTATGTCAGACTAACTCAGATACCTTTTTAACCGCACAACCCCCTGGCGGATATTGGGAAGGGCCGGGCGTTAACGCGATAGGAAGGCTGAGACCTTGGAATGCCCCACCAGGAGACCATTGGATAAGATATTATGCCCAGGGATGCGCTGATTCTTTCTTAGTTACCATCAATCCAATGAACATATGGTCATGGGATGGATACACCTTCTGTCCAAGTTCAACTACCATTATTGATCTACGTTCTTCCCCATCCGGAGGGGTGTTTTCAGGGGCCGGGATCATTGATTCTATTCTAGGCCTTTGGGACCCTAGCTTAGCAGGGCCAGGAAACCATGTAATCACCTATTCCACAGGCCTTTGCCCAGATGATGCGACGACCTTGAGGGTTGAGGCAGCCAGCGTGCAACTCACAGACACTCTGTGTATCAATGACGAGCGACATACGTTAGACGTTAGCCCTAGAGGCGGAGAGTTTTATGGAAATGGCATTACTAATTGGTATTGGGGGTGGTTTGATCCAAGTATAACAGGGCCAGGCGTGCATGAAGTTTATTATCAAACAGGAGACTGCATTGATACCATTACCATCTTAGTCCAAGATGTTGAAGCTGGACCCGACCGAATATATTGTCCAAGTCAGCCTAACCAGCTTCTAGTGGGTATGCCGAGTAATGGACTATGGGATGGCCCAGGAATACTTTCAGATAGCGGTTTGTTTGACCCCGGCTTTTCAAATGGTGCGGACTCTCTCGCAAAAATCACTTACACTGCTAACGGATGTGTTGATACTGCCAATGTGTTAGTGGCCTATACCCGAGTCACACAAGACACCCTCACGTTTTGCGGATACGACGTGCTGTATGACTTGACCTTTGACAATACGAGTAGGTTCCCTGGACCTGGTGGCTTGTGGAGTGGCCCTGGCTTACTCCAAAACAACGCTGATGGTCTGCTTGATCTACAGGCATTAAGTCCAGGATACCATAATCTGGTCTTTACCAATAATACTTGCACTGATACGCTTACCCTCTATCGGGAGGAAGAATTTGTCTTAACCGATACAACCTTCTGCGTGCTAAGTGGCTCAAGTATTTTACAAGATAATCTTCCTGCTGGTTATTGGGATGGGATGGGCATAGTCAACCCTCTAACTGGGCTCTTTTCTCCTGTCAACGCTGGTACTGGCAATCATTGGATTAACTATTGGAGTCCTATTGGCTGCTTTTACTCTATGAATATCCAAGTTGACGGACCCTCACCCCAGCCTAGTATTCTTGATTTCGAAGCTTTTTATTGCTTTAAGGATACGACTCATGTGTTATCGGCCCTGCCCATTGGCGGAGTTTGGGGTAATGCAATAACCGATAGTCTGTTTAATCCCTCTCAGTTCAACCCTGGCCTGACAACAGTAAGTTACACGGTAGGCAGCGGAGATTGTGCATCTACAGCAAACCTGTCAACTGAGATTGGCCTTCCCTTAAATGCACAGATTCTAAATGCAGATACCGCAATATGTAATGGCGATGAATTTCGAGTAGAAGCAGAAGTTACGGGAGGTGATGTGTTAAACTATGCCTATTCATGGTCTCCCGACCAAGGAAATGTAATTGCCTTTATCGCCTCGCCCAACCAGACACTCACCTATAGTTTGATTGCTTCCGATGGATGCAGTGATCCTGATACCGCCAACTTCAATGTGTTTGTCAAACCAAGTCCAACCATTTTCTTAACGAGTTCGGATTCAGCCTGTCTTGGCGAAGCTGGATTTCTCCATGTTGATGTCGAGCCCCCAGCCAACTATCTCTATTCTTGGGATAACGGGCCTCTATTAGATGTTGACACCTTTGTAGGACTAGCCGGTGACTTCGTGGATGTTTACGTGGAAAACCCGCTAACCAATTGTTTTGCTAATGAAGGAGGAGGCATTCCAGCCTACCCAAGAGTTATAGCAGATTTTTCGAGTATTCCCAACGATGAATGCCTCGATTTAATCAAGAACACATTGACCCTGCTTGATCAAAGCAGTGAAGGCTACCAGGGAAATTGGATTATTGGCAACTTGGACACTATAGCCTATGAAGCAGGTGGCATAGTAGAATACGCCTTCGAGGACACAGGCGCCTACCCTATTAGTCTACAACTTTCAGATGTTTACGGATGTCGAGATAGTACAACGCAGATTATTTGTGTCAACATCGCCACTCAAATTGATGCCCCAACAGCATTTTCGCCAAACTTTGATGGCGTCAACGATGTCTTTGTAATGAAAACCCGCGGTATCCAAGAAGGAGAGCTAACGATTTTTGATCGCTGGGGAAACCTTGTGTTCAAAAGCGCTGAGACAGAAGCTTTGAACTGGGACGGATTTTACATGAGCCAGATTGCACCTATGGGTGAGTACGTTTGGAAGTTATCATTCTATAATGAGGCAACAAAAACTCAAGAAGTAATTATGGGTAGCGTTACCCTTGTTTTATAAGGCGTTCATATAAAGCTGAGTACTGGGGTACAATGGCTTCTTTCGCAAACTCCTTCGAACGCGCCTTGGCATTTGCTTTGAGGTGACTCAACTTCATTTTATCAGATAAAGCCGCACAGATATGTTTGGCAAGAGTTGTAGTATCGCCAACGTCCACTAGATAGCCTGTTTCTCCATGGATGTTCACCTCTGAAAGCCCACCTGCATTGGTACTAAACACCGGCAAACCCGATGCCATGGCTTCGAGGGCAGCGAGACCAAAACTCTCCTTTTCCGATGGAAGCAAAAAGACATCACCCCATGGTAAAAGATCTTCGACACGATCTTGGTTTCCCAAAAATGTGATGTCTTTATCCAGGCCACGTTGTCGACTTAACACTTCCATAGGAACACGCTCTGGACCGTCTCCTATAAGGATTAGTTTAGCCGGAAGAGACTGCCTCACTAAATAAAAAACATCCAGCACATCTTCTACGCGCTTAACCTTTCGAAAATTTGAAGCGTGAACTAAAACGGGAATATCATTTGGAAGATAGGTAGGCCTTGGATGACTATTCTTCTCCGCATCAAAGCGATTGACGTCAATAAAATTGGGGATGACTTCAATAGAACGATCAATGGAAAAGTTTTCTAGTGTATCCTGCTTCAGACTCTCTGATACAGCCGTAACCGCATTGGAGGAATTGATTGAAAACTCCACAACTGATTGATAGCTAGGCGCTTTGCCCACCAGGGTTATATCGGTGCCGTGAAGTGTTGTCACAAAGGGTAAATCCTTACCCTTATCCCGCAATATAGACTGCGCAAAATATGCTGCTGAAGCATGGGGTATTGCATAATGCACATGAAGCAAATCTAAGTTGTGATAGAGCGCAACATCCACCAAACGGCTAGTGAGGGCCGTTTCATAAGGAGGATACTGAAACAAGGCATAGTTTTGAAAACTAACCTCATGGTAGTACACGTTGGGTAAAAGCGCATTGAGGCGTTTCGGGCGACTATAGGTTATAAAGTGTACTTCGTGCCCTTGTTTAGCTAAGGCAATTCCCAATTCGGTAGCAATAACTCCACTGCCGCCGAAAGTAGGATAACAAACAATACCAATTTTCATAAGTGCCTTACCTTTAACTAAACCTTGTCCAAGGTAAGTAAAACATGAAAGTCATCCTACAAGTTCTCGCCCTACCCTTACTTCTTCTGATAAAAATCTACCAGTTGATTTTAAGACCTTTTATACCGAGTGCATGCCGTTTTCAGCCAACTTGCAGTCGATATAGCGCAGAAGCATTACGAAAGCATGGTGTGATTAAAGGAAGCTACCTTATGGTGCGCAGAATTAGCAAATGTCACCCTTGGGGAAGTTCTGGATATGATCCCGTACCGTGAACTGTGAAAGCCTTATTTTCAAGCCATGAGAAAACTTCGCATTAGACTTATTCTTATACTCTGTGGTTGTTCCCTTTTATCTTTTGATGGCGGAGGCAATTACTTTGAGATTAGTAAGAACATCGACATGTTTACCACGATGTATAAGGAGCTCAATTCATACTATGTAGACGACATAGAGCCCAATGCCTTTATGCAAAGAGGTATGGATGCCATGCTCGAAGGACTTGATCCATATACTGTGTTTATTAGTGAAGCAGACATTGAAGATTATCGATTTCAAACCACAGGCAGGTATGGCGGTATAGGTTGTTATGTTCGTCAATACGATGAGCATATTGTTGTATCTGAAGTTATTCAAGGTTATGGTGCAGACAAAGCGGGTATCAAAGGAGGAGATCGCATATTGTTTGTTGATGGTGTCGATGTCAAGTCTTTTGCTACTGATGAAGTAGGAGACCTCATGCGTGGCGAGCCCAATTCGCAGGTGACTATGCGCATAGAAAGACTTCAGCCAAATGGTGCATATACTGAGTTAGAAGTGCGCCCAACTCGACAAGAAATTCAAGTGCTTAACGTTCCCTTCTACGGAATGATTAACGAACAAATCGGCTACATCAAACTGAGCAACTTTATGGAAGATGCTGCTGCTGAAGTAGAAAATGCATTCATCGAATTACGCGATGGAAATACACAAATGCAATCCGTTATTCTTGACCTAAGAGGAAACCCAGGAGGTCTACTTAGAGAGGCTGTAAAGATTTGTAATCTTTTCATTGAAAAAAACGAATTAGTTGTTGAAACTAAGGGAAGACTCTCCGAATGGGACGCAGAGTTTAAGACACGGGACAACCCTGTTGATTTGGAAATGAAGGTAGTTGTACTTATCAATCACTCCTCAGCCTCCGCAAGTGAAATTGTTTCAGGAACCCTGCAAGATCTCGATCGAGGCGTAGTCATCGGAGAACGATCGTATGGAAAAGGACTTGTACAAACGACACGCCCCCTTTCCTACAATGCACAACTTAAGTTGACAACGGCCAAGTACTACATACCATCTGGTCGCTGTATTCAAGCTTTAAATTATGCTGAACGGCGAGATGATGGATCCGTTGGACGAATTCCTGATAGTTTGATTCAAGAATTCACTACCCGCAATGGACGCGTGGTATATGACGGAGGAGGAATCATGCCCGATCTTGAAGTGGAAATGCCTGCTTTGAGCGATATCGCTTACACGCTGTTGTCAGAGCAGTTGATTTTTGATTACGCAACGATTTTTCAATCCAATAATGATAGCTTACCTGTAATACCTAGTGAGTACTACGTATCGGATGAGCTTTTTACCGCTTTTGCCAAGTGGATTCGAGCGCAAAGCTTTGAGTACACCACCCAAAGCGAAGATGCCCTGGATTCACTTCGTATAAAGAGTAAAGAGGATGGGTATTATGAAGCGATAAAGGAGACGCTTGATGCCTTAGACATCGATTTATCAAGGGATAAGGGAGCAGACATTGAAAAACATGAAGACGAGTTGCGCCAATTGCTCAACGAAGAAATCGTTCGACGCTATTTCTACGAGCAAGGTAGTATAGAGTCCAGTTTTCAGTATGACCAACAAATCCAACAGGCCTGTAGCGTTTTAGCCAATGAGGCCAGCTATAATGCCTACTTGCAACCTTAAATTTTTTCATCCATTTGTAACCTCTTGTGATATCCTACGTATTAGAACATAAGTCGGGAAATTTAACCCATTTCCTTTATGACTAAGCTTTTGTGTATAGACACTTCAACTATATGTTGTGCAGTTGGGCTTCTTGAGGGTAGTTCGTCTGAGCATCGAATTGTTGAAGCGTACCATGAACTATCCGGGCGACGTCATAGCGAAGTGCTTGTTCCGACAATACGTTCTTTACTACTCCAAGCAGATTGGTCAATGGCTGATATAGATGCTCTTGCCATCGGGATAGGACCTGGGTCATATACTGGCTTAAGGATCGGACTTTCCGTTGCAAAGGCGTTGTGTCTCTCTTTAGAAATTCCTTTGATTACGGTATCTACTTTACAAACTATAGCAGCTGAAGCTTCCCTAAAACACAAATTAGGTTCTTCTGTGACTATTCTAAGTATGATGGATGCACGTCGTAATGAAGTGTATCTCGGTGCGTATTCCGCAGATGGTCGACAAATTTTACAAGATAGACCGCGTATTCTCGATCGTGAGGAAGATGTAAAAGATCTTCGCAATTTTTCGAGTTCACTATTTCTTGCTGGCGATGGCGCTCCTAAGGGAAGCCATCTATGGCCTAATCAAAAACCACCTGTAGACAGCGAAGTCTATCCCTCTATTCGGGGAATGGAATCCTGTGTATGGCAAGCTTGGAGCGACAAACAGTTTGATGACGTAGGCTATTGTAATCCAGTTTATCTAAAGGGGTTATATAAGCCCAGTTAATGATAAAATTTAGTGAAAGATGAATACCAAAAATTCTATTACGCTCCGTTCTTATGATCCCCAAGTGGAAGATGTAACGTTAAATTTCAATGAACTCCAAGAGGCATCTCTTGTCATTCGTTCGTTGAACCACCCCTTACGTCAACAAATCTTAAATCTCTTAGAAGAGTTTGGTTCGATGACCGTTACTCAAATCTATATCAAACTACGAATCGAGCAATCCGTTGCATCGCAGCATTTGGCCATTATGCGAAAAACCGATGTACTCAAAACAGAACGTAACGGGAAGTTCATCTACTACAGTTTAAACAAATCAACCATCAGGGCGGTATCCCATATGGTTCAAAAAGTAAACGTGTAGAAAGGATTTTTTAATCCAATCTTAACCTAATTGCGCCATAGACTTTAGACCTTTATCTTTAGTTTATGGCGTTTTCTTTTTCCACCAGACTTACTGATCTCAAAAAGGCAGAAAACACCGTCTGGGATATCATCGTCATAGGAGGTGGCATTACTGGGGCAGGTATACTACTCGACGCACAAAGCAGAGGATTAAATGCTGTACTTGTCGAAAAAGAAGACTTTGCTTGGGGTACTAGCAGCCGCTCTACAAAATTAATTCATGGTGGTCTCCGCTACCTAAAACAAATGGACATCCGGTTGGTACGGGAAGTTGGTAAGGAACGCGCTATAGTGCATAAAAACGCCCGAAACCTAGTCTGTCCCGAACGCATGCTTCTGCCAATTTATTCGGACGGAAGCCTCGGGTGGGGGCTAACCTCTCTCGGCCTAAAAATTTATGATTGGCTTGCCGGTGTACCCAAAGACGAGCAGCGCAAAATGCTATCAGCCGAAAAAACGTTATTCCACGAACCCCTCTTAAAGAAGGACAACCTAACAGGCGGAGGACTGTATTATGAATACAGAACAGATGATGCAAGACTCACGATCAGTGTGATAAAAACCGCGTGTCAGCAAGGTGCTGTAGCGCTTAATCATGCCGAGGTAAAGGAATTCACCTACAATGATGAGGGAATAATCGATGGGGTAAAGCTTACTGACCACATCCATGCAACAGACCATACTCTTCGAAGCAAGGTAGTAATCAATGCTGCAGGCCCATGGGTAGATAATGTTCGGAGCTTTCAAAAGAATACAAGCAATAGCCATCTCTTTTTAACAAAGGGCATTCATATAGTCGTTGACCGCGAAAAGCTTCCTCTCAAGCAATCAGCTTATTTTGATGCTGTTGATCAACGCATGATGTTCGCCATTCCCAGGGGAAATATTGTATACATCGGAACTACAGATACGCCCTATAATGACGATGTCAACCAACCCTACCCTACACAAAAAGACGTAGACTACATCTTGCAATCAACCCTTCGCATATTCCCGGACTACCCTATTGAAACAAAGGATATTCAATCGACATGGAGCGGGCTTCGACCATTAATCCAGCAAAAAGGGAAAGGACCATCTGAATTATCAAGACGCGACGAAATCTTCGAATCCAAGGATGGTTTACTATCGATCGCTGGAGGAAAACTCACAGGGTATCGAAAAATGGCCGAGCGCATAGTCAATCGGGCTCAACGCGTCATTGGACATCGTTTAGCATGTCAAACCAAAAACCTCGTACTATATGGCCAAGACTTTGATTCAACGAAGGATGTCCGGCATCTATGCGATAGCGTTAACACAATCATCAAGGGACCGAGTTTTTTAGGAGAACGCCTTGTTCATCTGTATGGCCACTTTGCTATGGAAATCGCCGAGCGAGCTCAAGAACAGGCGACCAATGAGAGCGAGATATCGCTTGCTGCTTTGTTACAAGCTGAATTGGAATATACCATAGAGCACGAACGCGTTTGCAGCTTATCAGACTTTATCATCCAACGAAGTGGAATGCTGTACTTTAATCGCGCATGGATTGACAAGCATCAAGAATTGCTTAAAAATACTATGGCCATTCATACACAGGAAATTCCCACGCCATTTAACGATGCCCAGGAAGCCCTTTTAGAGAAGGCCTATCAGAGTGTCCTAGCTTTTCGATAAAACAACCACCTGTCCCTCTACTTCACCTTCGAAGCACGCCATGCGGGATAGAGAGAGGCCAGGCAGGTTATACCAAGCATCATAATGGCAATCAATAGGACATCAGTAAACCGCCAGTCTACCGGATAAGGAATAGGCGTTGCTTCAGGATTGGGTTGCGGGAAATTGATTAATCCAAATTTATCCTGAACCATAACAATTAGTGAGCCCAAGACAACGCCGAGAACAGTAGCGATTGCCGCCCCAAACATTCCTTGGAAAAGGTATAGAGAAAATATAGTACGGCGTTCAGCACCTAGCGCACGCAGCATAACGATATCCTGACGTTTCTCCATAATCAACATGCTTAATGCAGCAATCATGTTAAACGATATAATCCCAACGATAAAAGCTAAAATAACGACCATAAAAAAGCGCTCAAGCTTGACGATTCGATAGACAGAAGCATCTTGATCACGGCGATCTAAGACCTTAACATCTGAACCTAATTTATGCTGAATAGCTGTTTTTACACTAGCGATGTCAGTATTTGCCTTCAGGGATAAGCCGAGTTGACTGACCATGTCCTTATGACTCGGATTGAGCTTTCGAAGGTGGTCAATATCCCCAAAGACATAGTGGACGTCAAATTGCTCATCGCCAGTCAAAAACAGACCCATCGGCTGTAATGGAATACTTGGAGTTCGTCTGCCTAAAGAAGCCTGTCCAGGCGTTGAGAGCCGGACGTATCCATTCCAACGGGCAATATCCTCCGGAAGGACATCTCTTGTTGGGGCGTAGAGATAAGGCCAATCTTGAAAGTACAATTTGTGCTCGGCAAAGAGGTTTCTCCCCATGTAAAGCACAAGCGAGTCCTGTTCAAAGGGCATATAATATCCTTCCGTGAGAATGGAAGACAGAGCGTATACGTCATCATAGGATTTGTCAACTCCTCGATACCGTACGACTACATTTTTAGTAGCGGAACTATCACCGTAGCTATGCGGAATTTGCAAAAATGCGTAGCCCTCGTAGACCTCCGCAAGATGCTCTATATCCTCTATTTCTTCTAATTGACCTTTTATGCTATCCGCCTTAAACAGGCGCCCTTTGTTTGATTCAATAAGCAACTCAGGGCGAAAGTTTCCCTGGCTCTCATAAATCATGGATTCTAAGGCATTAAATGAGGATAGTAAAACAATGATTGATGCTGCACCAATAGCTAATCCAATGATTGTAACCCACGATATGATATTGATAGCAAAGGTTCGCTGCTTAACCAATAAATAGCGCTTTGCAAACAGGAGAATCAATCTCATAACTCTCCCTCCTCTCTTAGTTTTTTAAAGAGTTCTTCCATGTGGCTTGCATGGGCAATCGAATCATCGAGATAAAATTCAATCACTGGAATGACACGCAAAGCGTGGCGGAGATCTTTCGCAATATCGGCGCGTATTTTGCGCACATTGGCGTTTAACGCATCGACCATGGCTTGCTTATCCTTATCGGGCAAGAAGGAAACATAGAAGCGAGCTAAGCCCATATCCGGCGTCACGCTGACGCTCAGAATACTGACCAACACGCGATTACCAAGGAAATCACCGCGTTTTTTCATAAAATAAGTGGCCATGCTATCTTTAAGAAGAGAAGCTACTTTTTGCTGTCGCCGAGATTCCATAAAATGAAGGTATAGAGATTATCTTAAACGACGGCTTTTTCCAAGGAATGGATTAAGAAAAGTTATTGTCAAAGAGCACGCACAGAATACATTGAAAACGTCCACTTTTATTCTTTCTATTGTCAAGCCGCACAGACGTTACTTACTGTTTTATGTGCTATGTACAGCTATTCAAGTACTATTCAGCCTCTTTACCCTGGCTACGCTAATCCCCCTTTTAGAGATCATTTTTGGCAGTCAAAGCCAGACATTACCAAGCGGCAACCCAAGTGTGGGGTTTGGCCAACTCAAGGCATGGCTTACGCAAGAACTATCCACTCTTGTCGAGACCTCAGGCCAACCAATCTATGCCATATATGGTATCGCCGTAGTGCTTGTAACCGCTTCATGCATTCAAAATGCCTCGAGATATTTAGCTTCCCGGGCCATGACCAAATTGCGGGCAAAGGTTTACGCCAACTTAAGGGAGACGCTTTACAAAGCACTTAATTCCGCCTCCCTTCACTACATCAAATCCAATCGAAGAGGACAAATTTTATCGAAGGCAAGCAACGATCTAACAGAAATAGAACATGGCATCCTCAACGTTGCTGAAGCCCTTTTTCGAGATAGCTTAACCATTCTTGCCCTGCTCTATGTATTGTTTTCCATTCAAACCATGCTCACCCTCTTTATCCTAGCGCTTATTGCCGTTGTTGCCGTTTTGATCGGGAGCATCGGCCGACGACTCAAGCAAGATTCTAAAGCGGTGCAACATGATCAAGGAAGACTGATGGACTTTTTTAGTGAGGCCATCTCAGGATTTCGGCTATTCAAAGCCTATGGGGTTGAGGAAAACGAAAAACAACGATTTGACGACTTAAATGATTCATGGAAGAACGGTTATCAATCCATGCTTTTTCGAAAGTACTTGGCAAGTCCTTTGACAGAGTTTTTAGCCATTATCGTAGTCGCTTCGATTTTGATTATCGGCAGTCTTTTTGTGTTTAACGATAAGCTCCTCGCCTCAGAGTTTATCTTTTTTATCGCAGCCTTTGGCTATATCGTCGGGCCGGCAAAGAGTCTTTCTTCTGCATTCTTTAGTTATCAAAGAGGAAGTGCAGCAGCAGAACGCATCCAACACTTTTTATCTGAAGTTTCTGCCGTCACTACAACTCCATCAAAGGAAAACTCCAAATTAGAAAGCCTTACGATGGCAGATAATCTTCGCATTGAAAATCTTTCGTTCGCCTACGAGGATCAATCCGAACGGCTCATCCTAAACAACCTGTCTATCCAAATAAAGAAGGGACAACATATTGCCCTTGTAGGAGCATCTGGAAGTGGCAAATCAACCCTTTTTGATTTGATTCTTGGTTTTTACACGCCTACAAAGGGGTCTATCTACTTAGACGACAGTCCTATCCAACATCTCAATATTCAATCGTACAGAAGATGTTTTGGGCTGGTAACGCAAGACCCCATTTTGCTGCACGACTCCATTCGACAAAATCTCACACTTGGTAAACCCTTTGAAGATAAGATCATCATCGAATGTTGTAAGCAAGCAGATGCTTGGGATTTCATACAGGATTCATCTGATGGACTGGATACTGTGATTGGTGATCGGGGACTGCAGCTATCTGGTGGTCAGCGACAACGGTTAACCATAGCGCGTGCCTTATTGTTTGACCCTGATGTTCTTTTGCTTGATGAAGCAACGTCTTCTCTTGATTCTGCAGCGGAGCAAAGTGTCTTAAACGCGCTCAAAACCGCTATGAAGGGCCGGACAACATTATCGATTGCCCACAGGCTCAGTACCATTCAAGGTGCTGACGAAATTCTTGTATTGCAGGAAGGTACAATTGCAGAGCGAGGAGACCATGCATCACTTATCCAAAGCAAAGGGCTCTACTTTACCTTGTATCAAGCTCAAAATCACACGAAAGGCGAAAGCTAGTCTGTAGTTTCCTGAGGTAAAATCCGTTTAGGGAAAAATAAAAAGGCTAGCACTGCAATCGAAATTGCCGAATCGGCAATGTTAAAGATTGGAGAAAAAATTAGCTTTCCTCCAAGCTTTGGAATGAATTCAGGCCAATGCACATTAAACTGAATCATATCAACTACTTGACCCTGGAGAAATGGAGCATATGAACCGCCCCATTCCGCGATACCGGGATAGCCACCACCCCGATCAAACAAAAGACCATATGCCATTGAATCAATAACATTGCCTGCCGCTCCTGCTAAAACCAGGGATAGACAAACAATGAATGCCAAATTGATTTCATCCTTTTTTAGTGTCTTTCGAAGAAATACAATGATCACAGTGATGGCAATCATTCTAAAAATGGATAGCACATACTTTCCAAGGGCACCACCGTATTCAAATCCAAATGCCATTCCAGGGTTCTCGACAAACTGAATATTCAGCAGTCCGCCTAGAATGTGATGGCTTTCGCCATATTCAAAGTTTGTCTTTATGTAAATCTTGACGATCTGGTCAACAATCAATACAAAGAGGACGATGGCCAGGGCTAAAAACCCCGGATTTTTGCGCAAGGTTTCCAACTTATCGACGCCCTTTTCGTTTCGACTCGATGAGTTTTGCTTCAATGCTTAAGGTAGCGTGTGGCACAGCACGAAGTCGTTTGGCATCAATTAGATTGCCCGTTTCACGACAAATCCCATAGGTTTTGTTTTTGATACGCATAAGCGCCTTATCCAAGTGCGAGATAAACTTAGCCTGACGAGCAGCCATTTGATTGAGCTGTTCCTTTTCTGTCATGGCATTACTATCCTCAAGCCCATTGAACTTGTAATCACCGTCACCACTTCCTGTGCCATTTGAAATTTGCTCTTGAAGAATTTTTAAGTCCTCCTTTGCGCGATTCATTTTTTTTACGATGATTGCCTCAAACTCCTGAAGCTCAGCATCTGTGTAACTTGTCTTGCTCATGATTTGGTTTTTTTAAGTCCGATAGTGCATTGGTATTCATCGATTTCTACCTCCGCTTGCATTCCGTCAACACCCCAATGTACTGTATCCGCCAAAATTTCTGCGAAAATATAGGATTTATGCAAATCCATCACCTCCTTTAACCAAGCAGAATCTTCTAAAAAGATATCAATTCGATCCGTAAGCTCTAAACCACTTGATTTTCTGAGGTTCTGAAAGCGATTGATAAGTTCCCTAGCTAGTCCTTCTTGGCGCAGATCTTCTGTGACCTCAACGTCTAAGGCTACCGATAGATTGCCCTCACTAACAAAACTCCATCCCTTAATATCCTCAGTAATCCATTCGACATCAGCTTCTGTAATATCAATGACTTCGCCTTCAACTGACAGACTCATACTTCCCTTTTGCTGAAGTTCTTTAAGCTCTTCGGAATCTAATTGGGCAATACAAGCAGCAGTGGCTTTCATTTTCTTACCCAGTCGACGACCTAATGTTTTGAAATTTGCCTTCGCCTTGCGCTGCATTAACGGATGATCTTCAGGCATAAGCTCTAAAGCCTTGACATTTACTTCTTCTTGTATAATACGCTCGATGGATTGCATTAATTCCGAAGTCACTTCATTGGATAGGGGAACCAAAATCCTTGATAGAGGTTGACGGACTCTTATCTTTTCCGCTTTTCGAATACCCAATACCATTGAGGAAAGACGCTGGGCAACATGCATTTTAAGCATTAAATCTTGATTGCTTTGCATCGAGGCAGCATCGGGCCATGACGATAAATGAACGGAGTCATGCATTGCCTCCGTAGTGTAAGTCGATAGCCGATCATACATCCATTCTGCATAGAAGGGAGCAATGGGTGCCATAAGCTTTGCAGTACCTAACAAGACTTCAAAGAGCGTATCATAAGCCGCTTTTTTATCCTCAGTCATGTCTCCTTTCCAAAACCTTCTACGACTACGACGCACGTACCAGTTCGATACTTGATCAATCATCATGGTTTGAATGGAACGACCTGCAGGAGTAGGGTCATAATCATCCAATAGGCTTGTGCATTGCTCGACAGTTGAGGCATACACCGACAGCATCCATTGGTCTAACTCACTTCGATTATTATAGTCTACCGCTGTGTTTGCATCATAGCGGTAGGCATCAATATCCGCATAGCGCGTAAAAAAGGAAAGGGTGTTATATAGGGTACCAAAGAACTTGCGTTGTACCTCTCCTATCCCCTCAATATTAAATTTTAGATTATCCCAAGGTGGTGCATTCGTCACCATATACCATCGTGTCGCATCGGCTCCATACTTCGCTAGTGTTTCAAAGGGATCTACCGCATTGCCCAAGCGCTTGGACATCTTCTGTCCATTTTTATCTTGCACCAAGCCATTGGCAATTACATTTTTAAAGGCAGGCTTACCATGGAGCATAGTGGATATAGCATGCAGCGTATAGAACCAACCGCGTGTTTGGTCAACTCCTTCTGCAATAAAATCTGCAGGGAATTGATAGTCAAAGTCCTCTTTGTTTTCAAAAGGATAATGCCATTGAGCATAAGGCATAGAACCCGAATCAAACCATACGTCAATAACTTCTGATTCCCGTCTCATAACCTCGCCCTTGCTCGACACAAGGACCACATCATCAACATAAGGTCTATGCAAGTCCTCGGGGAGCGACTGCTCTAATCCTAAGGCCTTATTGGCTTGATCAATTGCGTTTGATAATTCTTCGACCGAACCAATACATACTCTTTCTTCACCTGAGGCAGTTGACCATATCGGTAGCGGAATCCCCCAAAATCGAGAACGACTGAGATTCCAATCCTTGACTTCCTCTAACCACTTTTTAAATCGTCCCTCCCCGGTATGCGCAGGTTTCCAATGAATCTGACTATTAGTAGCTACAAGCTCATCTCGTAGCGAGGAAACGCGTACAAACCAAGAATCTAAAGGATAATAGAGGATGGGTTTGTCCGTTCGCCAACAGTGAGGATAGCTGTGTGCGTACTTACGCACATCAAAAGCTCGATTGCTTTCCTTGAGATAAATTGCAATGTCTACATCAAGCGATTGATATGCCTCATCATCGGTATAATTCTTAACATAACGCCCTGCAAAAGGTCCAGCGTCATCCGTCATCTTTCCTGTGCCATCGACAAGCGTCAAACTACCTATGCCATTTTCTTCTGCTACCGAACGGTCATCGGCTCCGAAACTTGGCGCGGTATGTACAATTCCTGTTCCATCTTCAGTTGTCACAAAGGATCCTGATATCACTTTGAAAGCATCCCCATCGGTTGGTACGCTATCACCTATGAGTTGCTCGTATCGAATGCCTACTAATTGACTACCTGAATAACTTGCTACACGGCGAGCAGGAATACACTTTCCTTCGAAATCCGGCGTATACTCTGCAGAAAACTGATCCTCTGTAAACCATTTGGATACTAAGGCTTCGGCCAGAACCACGCTAACTTCCTTTTTGGTGTACTTGTTAAAGGTGTTAATTTTTACGTAATCAATAGATGCACCTACGGTTAATGCTGTATTGGATGGAAGCGTCCAAGGCGTCGTAGTCCAAGCGAGAAGATATACCTCCTCTTGATCACTTTCAAACAAGAAAGACGACGCATCATTAGCTGTAACCATAAACTGGGCAACGACGGTAGTATCCTTTACCTCTCGATAGGCCCCGGGTTGATTGAGCTCATGGCTTGATAAGCCTGTACCCGCTGCAGGAGAGTAAGGCTGAATGGTATACCCTTTGTACAAAAGATTTTTATCCCAAAGTTGTTTTAGGTTGTGCCAGACGGACTCAATGTAGTCGTTTTCAAACGTGATATATGGATTATCCAAATCAACCCAATAGCCCATTTTTTGGGTTAGATCATCCCAATGCGACTTAAACCGCATGACGGTCTCGCGGCACTTCGCGTTATATTCTTCAATGGTAACCTTAGTCCCAATATCTTCTTTGGTAATCCCTAACTCCTGTTCAACTTTTAGTTCAACCGGCAATCCATGGGTATCCCATCCTCCTTTGCGCTCGACGCGAAAACCTTGCATGGTCTTATATCGACAAAACACATCCTTGACCGTTCGTGCCATTACATGATGAATACCAGGCATTCCGTTGGCCGATGGAGGACCCTCATAGAAAACAAAGGGCTTGTTTTTAGGGCGCTCGTCAACACTACGAGTGAAGATGTTTTCTCTACTCCAATACGCTAGTACCGCCTCGTCAATTTGAGGAAGGTTGAGTTGTTCGTTTGCTGTGTTTCTAAACTTTGTCAAAGTGGTCTGTCTTTTACACCCCAAATCTAAGGAAGTTCTTGCCCTATACCATCGAATATGTAAATTCGTAAAATGCCTAGTAAAATACTGCTTGTCCGTTTGTTTTTTATGCACCTCTTTGTTTGTGCAACTACTCTACTTTGGGGACAACAGTACAATACGTGGCGCTACCATAACAGTTACGAGACGTCAACGGCAGTTGAGGCTTCTGATATGGCGGTTTGGTCTGCTTCTCTCACTGGACTATTGCGTTACGACAGGGCAAGTGGAGAAATTGAGACTTACGATAAAACCAACGGACTGAGTGATGTTCAAATACGACAAATTGCATGGAATACTGAAATTGAAAGCCTAGTTATTGCTTATGAAAACAGTAACATTGACCTAATCAATGACTTTGGAGAGGTAACAAATATTCCTGATATTCTAAACTCGACCCTTACTGGATCCAAACTGATTAATGCGATATACACCGAGGGAAGTAAGGCATACCTTTCCTGTGATTTTGGAATTGTAGTCGTTGATTTAATCAACTTAGAAATTGAAGCGACTTACATCATTGGTAATGGCGGTCAATCTGTAATATGCTATGACTTTAGCAAAGCCAGCGATACCTTGTATGCTGTAACCAATGAAGGACTTAAGGTTGCCTTTGACGATGGTAGCAATCTATTGGATTTTCAATCCTGGAACACCATAAATCCGTCAATTACTAGGGGCATTGAGCACTGGGAAGGTGCTTGCTTTGTGCATAGTCTTGATACACTTTATAAACTGGAATCTCTAGACAGCCTGACCTTCATCAGGCCTTTATCGGGCTATCAAACAATTCAACTTGCGGCATCAGATTCCCTTTATTTGATTCAAACAGAAGGTGATTTCATCTCGGGCATTGTCGATTCATCTCAAATTTTAGTTTGGGAAGATGGAAGTTTTACTAGCCGCTTTAGTGGCCTATCAGCTTACCCATTAGACATCAAAAGAGCCCAGGATAAAACATATATCAGTGATTTCCGAGGAGGATTACGCGAGGTTTTTGAG
Organism: Chitinophagales bacterium; assembly: GCA_049890075.1. GTDB lineage: Bacteria > Bacteroidota > Bacteroidia > Chitinophagales > UBA8649 > UBA8649. The sequence continues at coordinate 60,517 of JBMHCE010000039.1, read as the reverse complement.
GACAATACACAAAGTCGTCGGTTTTTAGGCGGACAACGATATAGCTCAAAAGCCTTTCGTATCGAGCCCGGATTGGATAAGGTTTGGGTGAGTTCGGGTAGCACGGATTTTGGATTGGGTAAAAGTCCAGGAGACCCATATATCTATGACGGAGTAAGTGCTTATAATGGTTCTTTTTGGGAAAACTATGTCAACTTCAACGTAGATGTCTTGAATCCCACTTTTGATATTATAACGGCGCGTGAACACCCCAACAGAAATGAGGTTTGGGCTGGAAGTTTCTATGGGGCGTCCCGTTTTTTACATTCGACAGATGAACATTTTGATTCTAATAACTCAGCCATACTTTCTAAAGAAAACGACCCCAGTTTTCAGATTATTAGTGACATCGATTTTGATCGATCAGGCCGTGTGTGGATGACTAATCTCGGTAGTCAAAATCCGTTAGTCGTACTTGATAATGATGGCACCTGGTATGGCTTTGACCCTGCAAATGCACCGCTTTTTGTCACGAGAATGGTAATTGACAATGCCGATAATGTTTGGATGGCTACGACAAATGATGGTCTTTGGGTGTACAACAAAGGCAACATTCTTTCCTCTACAAGCGACGATCCTCAGGCCCTTCATTTTACTGCCGCCAACAGTGAATTGCAAAGCAATGTGATTAATGATTTAGCCATTGATCGCAATGGTGCCCTGTGGGTTGGGACAGGCCAGGGTGTTGTTGTCATCGATTGTCCATCATCGGTTTTCTCCTCTTCCTTCTCCTGTACACGACCCCGACGAATAATCGTTACCCTTGGAAATTATTCTGAATATCTATTCAATACAGAAGTAGTGCAATCCATTGCTGTGGACGGGGGAAATCGTAAATGGGTCGGCACAACCAATGGAGCAACTTTGATTAGTGCAAGTGGGGAGGAAGAAATTCTACAGCTAACCACAGAAAATAGCCCACTCCCGAGTAACACCATTTTTGACATAGGAATTTTGGGGCGAACAGGGGATGTGTTTTTTGCAACGGACTTAGGCCTAGCCTCGTTTATTGGTGATGCCAGTGAGGGAGCAGCGCAACACAATGATGTCCAAGTATATCCCAATCCTATCGAGGCAGATTACATGGGTCCCATTTCTGTAATTGGCCTAGTGAGCGATGCCTATGTAAAGGTTATGGATTCTAGAGGATTGTTAGTTTACCAAGCCCAAGCCCTCGGTGGCAAATTTGTTTGGGATGGTCTTCGTCAAGACAACAGTGCGATTCACCCTGGCGTGTATTACATTATTTCTGTTAGTCCAAATGGGCAAGAAAGTATCGTTGCAACAGTAGCCAAAAAGGGCTAAAACCAAGTACTGTCAAGGATTCTTTCTATCTTTGCAAGGAAATTTCTGATTATGAAAAATCATATTCTAACCCTTGCATTCCTTTTAGCAGCTTTTCTAAGTTATGGTCAACAGAATGTCGGCATTGGAACAGATAACCCCAATACGAACGCTGTACTCGAATTAGAAAGCGTTGATAAAGGGTTTCTTATGCCAAGGCTAAACACCAATGCAAGAAATACATTGGGAGCATTGTGCGGACCTAATGAAGAGGGTTTAGTGGTCTATGACACAGAGGTAGATCTCTTCTATTTCTGGGATGGAAGCCAATGGATCCCTTATCCTGGTAATGGAAGTGGGGACCAATGGGGAGGTCAAGTCGTTATCACAGATGGTAGCTTAACTGGGGATGGAACAGCCGCTAATCCTTTATCTGCTCAAGGAGGATCAACAGACGATCAGAACTTAACTGGAGCTTCATTAAATGGAACGATACTTAGAATAGATATCGAGGATGGAAACTCTACTACTGTCGATCTAAATGCCCTTCAAGACGGTGTAGGCACTGATGATCAGATTATTTCTAATGCTGCGCTCAATGGAACTGACCTTCAGATTTCAATTGAAAATGGTAATTCCGTAACCATTGATCTATCATCGCTTGTAAGCAGTGAAGATGTAGATTTTTGGGAAGTAGGGACCAATGCATTCCCTGATGATATTAATGACAACATATACACGCGCGGGAACATGGGTATTGGAACACCCAACCCATTAAGTGACCTTCATGTCAATGGCCTTACGACTAGCCAAGACTATGATATCCTAAATAGCAATGGCACCTATGTTCGAGCACTGCAGGGTGGGAATACCCAAGGAGTAAATCCTCCAGACTTTCACTTTCATCTTTTACCTGATTATACCATGTTAAATGGTGCCAATGAGGTCCATATGTACTATGGATTTAACAGCGATGTTTCAAGACATTTATGGCATTCAAAAATTTCAGGCACGAATACCGAAATCATGGCCTTAGATAGCAATGGAAATCTAAAGATTATCGGAGACTTTAGACCAGATAATCAACCCGGTAATATCGGAGAAGTTCTCGTATCGCAAGGCCCCGATACGCCACCTATTTGGACAAATATACCTCTTGATAGAGATCAACAGAATCTCACAGCGGCTACTTTAACAGGGACTCTTTTGCAAATCGACATTGAAAATGGAAGTTCAGCATCAGTGGACTTATCCTCTTTGGCCGGACAAGACGGCGCTCAAGGCCCTGCCGGTGCAGACGGAGCTGATGGTGTCGACGGTGCTCAAGGTCCTGCTGGCCCCGCTGGTCCTGCTGGTGCAGACGGTGCTGATGGAGTTGACGGAGCTCAAGGTCCTGCTGGTCCACAAGGCCCTGTTGGCCCAGAAGGAACAGACGGACAAGACGGTGCTCAAGGTCCACAAGGTCCTGCTGGTCCCGCCGGTGCAGACGGACAAGACGGAGCGCAAGGCCCTGCTGGCCCACAAGGTCCCGCCGGTCCACAAGGTCCTGTTGGCCCAGAAGGCACCGATGACCAAAATCTTACAGGAGGAACCTTGATTGGCACAACACTTCAAATCGATATTGAAAATGGTAACTCAACTTTTATCGACCTCTCTGGATTGATTGATAGCTCAGGATCTGATGATCAAAATATCCAGGGCTCTAGCCTAGTTGGTTCTACACTCATTATCGGAATAGAAAATGGCAGCTCTGAAGCTGTTGACCTCTCCCCATTGCAAGATGGAACGGGTAGTGATGACCAAAATATCCAAGGTTCTAGCTTAGTCGGTTCTACGCTCATTATTGGAATAGAAAATGGTAGCTCTGAGGCTATTGATCTTTCCTCCTTAGCCGGACAAGACGGACAAGATGGTGTTGATGGACAAGACGGTGCTCAAGGTCCTGCCGGTCCACAAGGTCCACAAGGTCCCGCTGGTCCCGCTGGTGCAGACGGAGCTGATGGAGTTGATGGTGCTCAAGGTCCACAAGGCCCCGCTGGTCCTGCCGGTGCAGATGGAGTCGATGGTGCGCAAGGTCCCGCTGGTGCTGACGGTGCAGATGGAGTTGACGGGCAAGACGGTGCTCAAGGCCCTGCCGGCCCACAAGGTCCCGCTGGTCCTGCCGGTGCAGACGGACAAGATGGTGTTGACGGGCAAGACGGACAAGACGGCACTCAAGGTCCTGCCGGTCCACAAGGTCCTGCCGGTCCGCAAGGTCCTATCGGCCCAGAAGGCACAGATGATCAGAACCTTACAGGAGGAACCTTGATTGGCACAACACTTCAAATTGATATTGAAAATGGTAACTCAAGCTTTATCGACCTCTCTGGATTGATTGATAGCTCAGGATCTGATGACCAAAATATCCAGGGTTCTAGCCTAGTTGGTTCTACACTCATTATCGGAATAGAAAATGGAAATGCTGAAGCCGTTGACCTCTCCCCTTTACAGGATGGAACAGGTAGCGATGACCAAAATATGCAAGGTTCTAGCTTAGTCGGTTCTACACTAATTATCGGAATAGAAAATGGAAACCCGGATGCTGTTGATCTCTCCCCTTTGCAGGATGGAACAGGTAGCGATGACCAAAATATCCAAGGCTCTAGCTTAGTCGGCTCTACACTCATTATCGGAATAGAAAATGGTAGCTCTGAGGCTATTGATCTTTCCTCCTTAGCTGGGCAACAGGGTCCACAAGGTCCCGCTGGTGCTGACGGACAAGATGGTGCTCAAGGTCCTGCTGGTCCACAAGGTCCTGCTGGACAAGATGGCGCTGACGGGCAAGATGGTGCTCAAGGCCCTGCCGGCCCACAAGGTCCTGCTGGTCCCGCTGGTGCAAACGGGCAAGATGGTGTAGATGGTGTTGACGGGCAAGACGGTGCTCAAGGTCCTGCTGGTCCACAAGGTCCTGCCGGTCCCGCTGGTGCAGATGGAGCTGACGGTGCGCAAGGTCCCGCTGGTCCACAAGGTCCTGCCGGTCCCGCTGGTGCAGATGGAGCTGACGGTGCGCAAGGTCCCGCTGGTCCACAAGGTCCCGCTGGTCCACAAGGTCCTGCTGGTCCTATTGGCCCCGAAGGAACTGATGACCAAAACCTAATTGGGGCAACATTAAGTGGTACCATTCTACAAATTGATATTGAAAATGGTAGTTCTACCTTGGTAGACCTCGCGCCATTGGTTGCGCCTTACTGCCCATGTTCTCGTGCGTCTTATCAAACATTGCCTTCTAGCGAAGGGAGTCCACGTAACAATCAATCATCTTCGGGTTACGGAGTTTGGGGCGAAGGAAGTATTTATGGATTGTTTACACCAGACGACCTCGGATTAGCTGGGATTCAAACCTATCTCATAGATCACCCTATTGACCCTGCAAACAAACAACTTAGACATTATGGAATGGCTTCCAATGAAGTGCTCAACGTTTACAGAGGAAGTGCAGTGCTTGATGCTAATGGAAATGCTATGATTCAACTTGAAGAAGCTCCCAGATCAATAAACATAAACTTTAGCTACCAACTTACACCTGTAGGAGGAGCCATGCCTGATCTCCATATTCGTCAAGAAATTGATGAAGAAGGTAAGTTTATTGTTTCAGGAGGCCTCCCGAATGCAAAGGTCAGCTGGACGGTATACGGCGAGCGTAATGATGAATATCTTTTGAATCGGTCCTATCTCACAATTCCAGAGGTATTAAAAACAGAAGAAGGTCAAGGAAAATATTTTCATCCCGAGGATTATAACCTTGGTGAAGAATTACGATTTATTCAAGAATAACGGAATTTCTTAAATTGACTTACCACGTAACGGTTACCTTTCCAATAGTTGTCCTGTTTGCCAAATCATTGTGTGCTTGAGCTAAATTCTCTATTGGATATACACCACCTACTGTCGGATCCAACCATCCTTCTTGAACACCCTTGACTACTCCATGCAGGCAAGCTTGAATCTTTTCTGCCTTATAGTCTGCCAGTCTAAGCATATTGACACCTATCATAGATTGGCTCTTACTCATAAAATTGATTGGATGATAGAACCCGAACTGCAAAAACGTAGAAATCTTTTTGAATACATTGGCCCCATTAAACTGAGCAGCTCCATACAACACGATACTTCCTCCCGCACCCAGGAGCTTGCATCCTTTTTTTACCGAACTTCCTCCAATGCTATCAAAAACGACATCCAATCGCACTCCATCCTTCTTAATCACCTCAAAAAAATCTTCTTTTCTGTAGTTAATCGCATGATGGACACCTAATCCCTTTAATGCTTGAATCTTTTCGTCTGAACCCGCAGTGGCATAGACTTCCGCCCCCTCATGCAGAGCCATTTGTACCAAGGCACTTCCCACCCCGCCCATAGCCGCATGGATAAGCACTTTGTCGCCTTGTCCAATACGAACGGAGTTATAAAAACATTGCCAAGCCGTGGAATACTGCGTTGTAAGCGCCATGGCCTTTCCTATAGGCATGTCATCAATAACCGCGACGGCTCGAGGATCACAGACAGCATATTCCGCATACCCTCCAAATCGTGTTAAAGCAGTTACTCTTTGGCCTACTTCAAGATGCTTAACACCTTGCCCTACTTCCTCGATAACCCCAACAACATCATATCCCAGAATCGCAGGTAACGGCGGACAATCCGGATATAAACCTGTTCTTGCCATGATATCAGCGAAATTTAAGCCAAAGCCTTCCACCTTAACTAGTATCCCTTCTTTGGGACATTTTGGCTTATCTACATCAACAAGAGCAAAGGCTTTTTCAGGCTTACCAAACTTTTGAAGGTGAACTGCTTTCATTAGAGTACTTTTAGGGTCATATGGAAGACAATGTAAGGCAATATGTCGCAAAAACACTCTATGGTTTTGAACACCTTCTTGGAAAAGAGATTGCTCAAATGGGTGCAAAGCAAATCGAGGAGCGGAATCGAGCGGTAAACTTTAAAGCTGATTGGAAAACATTAGTCAACATCCATGCCACGAGTCGACTGGCCATTCGGGTAATTCACCCCTTCCATAAGTTTCAAGCACGGCATGAACGCGATTTCTATAACCAAGCCCGTGTTTATCCGTGGGAAAATCACTTTTCAGTAGACCAAACCTTTAAAATTGATGCGAGGGTATTTTCAGACACCTTTACGCACTCCAAGTATATCTCACTGAAGCTCAAGGATGCTATTTGTGATCGGTTTCGAGACTTAACCGGAGACCGGCCCAACATCAATGTGCAAGATCCAGATATTGTGTTTTCATTGGATATCAGGGATCAACAAGTACAGCTCGCCTTGGACGCTACAGGAGAATCACTCCATAGACGTGGATTTCGAGATGATAGCCATGTTGCGCCAATGAATGAAATTCTAGCCGCTGGGATACTTGCCAAAACCGAATGGAAACCCGACCTACCCTTTATTGATGGGATGACCGGATCAGGCACTATGCTCATAGAAGCTCTGTACCGAGCGACCAAACAACATGCAAGTTGGAATCGGAAGCGCTTTCCGTTTATGCAATGGCCGGACTATCCAAAAGGGCTCTGGGAGTCACAAAGAGATTATCATAGAGAACAAGTCTATGACCACTATCCAGAAATCACAGGTATTGAAATCGACAAAGAGACGTATAGGTCAGCCTATGACAACCTAGTACGAGCAGGCCTTAGCCCATTTCACTACCTAAAACAACATGACTTTTTCTCCTATAAACCCAAACAAAAGGCTGGTATTGTTTTCCTCAATCCACCTTATGATAAGCGATTATCCCTAGAAGATGTTCAGGAGTTTTACGGGAATATTGGAGATCATCTTAAGCAGCACTTCACAGGATGGGATGCCTGGATTCTTGTAGGGAACCCAGTAGCAGCTAAAAGCATAGGCTTGAGATCTACTAAGAGGCTAAAACTCTTCAACGGTTCTATTGAATCACGTCTTATGCATTTCCCTCTCTATGAAGGGAGTAAAAAATAGAGTAATCACGTACTTATCACCATTTTGCGTGTACAAAAAGGCAATAATCAGTAAGGGGATATAGTTACTTTTCTATTATGATTTGTTGCAGACCTCAGATCCCTTTATTGGGCTTACTTCTTTTCTTGTTTTCGACTTGCAATGCTGAGTATAGTGATTTAGAAGGCTCTATCAAAGACTCCGAGACCCATCAAATTTCAGATGAAGAAGACCTTAGTTTCATAGACCGTAATCAACACAGAATTGAGCGAGACGAATGGGTCGAAACCACCCTTTCTGGGATGAACCTTCAAGAGAAACTCGGGCAATTTTTCATGGTAGACCTCTGGCCGATGCAAGGTGAAGCATCTTTAGATAAGGCGATTCAATCTATCGAAAAGTTTAACGTAGGAAGTATCATTGTTTTTAAGAGCAGCCCCCATCAAATGCTCGATGTCATCAATCGAAGCCAGGCCGCTTCAACTATTCCATTATTGGTGGCCGTTGATGGAGAATGGGGGGTAGACATGCGCCTTGATAGCGTTATTGAGTGGCCCTACCAACTTGCTTTAGGAAGTGCTACAGATCACGACCCAATTTACCAAATGGGTAAGGCCATCGCAAAAGAATGCATGCGGCTAGGTATTCACATAAATTTTGCTCCTGTTGTAGACGTCAATAGCAACCCCAACAATCCAGTGATAGGCTATCGATCGTTCGGTGAGAATCCTTTTCGCGTGGGAGATGCCGGCTCTGCCTATATGAGGGGAATGCAAGATCACGGTATCATGGCTGTTGCAAAACATTTTCCAGGACACGGAGATACAGATTCTGATTCCCATAAGACACTACCTTCTGTTCTCCATGACAGAAACAGATTAAATCAAGTGGAGTTCCCACCCTTTCAACAATTGATTCAAGATGGTGTAGCTGGAATCATGGCAGCGCATCTTTTTGTACCTAATCTAGATAACCGTGACCAACGGCCAACAAGCCTTTCATCCTATGTTCTCAAGGATTTATTAAGAGATTCTTTGGGATTCAAGGGGTTGATTTTCAGTGATGCCTTAAACATGCAAGGAGCGAGTGGATATGGCGGTGCTGCCGAGGTAGCCTATCAAGCATTTATCGCTGGCAATGACATTCTGGTAATGGCGCAGGACATAGAGGGTACGATTGCCCTCATGGAAAAAGGTATTGCAAACAAGGAAATCACATTGGATGAAATCGACAAACGGTTGCGATTAATTCTAGAACAAAAGTATGAGGCTCGTCTTCACGAGTATAAGCCCACCAATAGAACCAATCTAATCAATGATTTAAATCCCATTGAAAGCAAGAATACAGTCATTGATTTGTATCAAGCCAATGTTACCTGGATTCCCAATACAATGGAACCTAGTGCAAGCCTTCCATTAAGAGATAATCAATCCATTTATACCCTAGTCCTAGGTAGAAACGAGCAACAACTTTGGCAAGATCGAGTAAGTGATTACATTCCGAGCAAACATCTTACTGCTCAATCCCTCGAGAACCTGATACCCTCCCTAGATAATGATGATCACCTTGTAATTGGCGTTCATAATCTTGCGAAAACACCACCACAATTTGGGATGAGGAATTCAGATGACGCTTTGATCAGCAGGGTTAGTAAAGGATGTAAGGTTACCGTTCTGTTGTTTGGTCTTCCCTATGCACTAGAGAATATTCCGCAAGATGTGAATGTTTTAGTGGTGGGAGCTGACCGTCCTGAAGCGCAAATCGCAGCAGTCAATGCAATGCTTGGCAAGCATGACGTCAATGGGCGGTTGGCAATTACTGCAGGCCCCTGGAAAGAAGGCCAAGGAGAGGATATTTTGGGTAGTGGCACGCCTCTTGGGATTCCATTTGTACTAGGACCAGATCCTGTCACCTTGGATGACTTAGGAGTCTATGAATCCAAAACTATTGAAACAAAGAGTGCACCCGGGGGGGTAGTCATGGTTAATCACCATGGAAGAACAATATATTCCAGTGCTTTTGGAAGCCACACCTATGATAATCAGCGTGCTGTCTTGATAGGGGATTTGTTTGACCTTGCCTCAATTACAAAGGTTGCCTCCACAACACTGTGCATCATGAAACTAGTAGAAGATGAAGTCATTGATCTCGACAAGCGTTTTGCATATTATATGCCTGAATTCAAAGGATCTCCATGCGGAGAAATTCAAATCCGCGATGCGTTAATGCATCAATCAGGCCTACCCTCTTGGATTCCCTTCTACGTCAGCAGTCTGGACCAACGCGACACAGTGTATTCCAATCATTGGCAAGCTGGGTATAGTCAAAAAGTAGCCGATACTATGTTTATTCGAGATGATGTAAGCGAAGCGATATGGGATACCATAGCCGCCCAACAGTTAACCTCTAATCCGAGCTACAGATACAGCGATTTAGGCTTCCTTCTGCTGGGCCGTCTTGTGGAGAAAGTGACTGGCGAGCCCATAGATGCCTTTGTGTACAATGAGTTTTATTTTCCAATGGGTCTGGAAAGCATGATGTTTAATCCATGGCAATGGATTGATCGAGATTACATTCTTCCTACCGAAAATGACACCTTGTTTCGCAAACAACTCCTTGATGGATACGTACACGATATGGCAGCGGCCATGTTAGGTGGCGTTGCAGGCCATGCCGGCTTGTTTTCCAATGCCGATGATTTGGCGAGTTTGTTCCAAATGCTTCTAAACGGAGGTACATGGCAGGGAAGAAGGTACTTAGACAAATCGACTATTGATTACTTTACAGCATGGCAGAAATATCCTGGTAACCATCGTGGCCTAGGATTTCACAAACCGAATCGCGACTTGGATGGAGGCCCTACCTCAAACAATGTTAGCTTAGCAACTTTTGGCCACACAGGGTTCACAGGGACTTCTGTATGGGCTGACCCAGCAACCGACTTGATATATATTTTTCTATCCAATCGATGCTACCCCAATGCGTATAACCCCAACCTCATTAGAGAAAATATACGAACCGATATCCAGGAAGAAATCTATAACACCTTGTTTCGATAACCGAGGCCTTACTCATGATTGGATATGTAGTGCTTAGATTTAAAGTATTGTATTACGTGGTACTTAAGGTATGTTTCTTGAGCTCGCATGGATTCAAATGAAGGAAGTGGCTTATCCAACTCAAAATGCGGCCAGTCATCTTCATCCACTCGCTGTAAGACATAATGCCCGCCTAATCTTAGTGAAGCACAGGTTCCAACATGGATTAAGTCAACTATTTCCTCTTTTGAAGGATCTTCTGAAGCGTGCGATACTTCATTCAATCCAATAAGAAGCAATACTGCAGTGAGATCTGGTCTTTTACCGTGGTGCTCTTTTACGAACCGTCGAATGGCAAACCACCCCTGCCTTACTTCCGCTTCAAAATCCTTGGAATCTGTAGTCAATTAGTTGAGTTTGCTCTGCATCCAATCGATAACAGAGGCCAAAACTTCTTCGGCCATAGCATCTTGATGAATCTCGTGGTAACCATTTTCTACGGACAAAAAGGTTACGGAATCCGTATGAGCATCAGCAAACTTTTTCGATGCATCGTAAGAAGTCAAACGATCTGCTTCGCCATGATACATAAAGGTTGGCACGTGGTACCTGTAGTTGTCTTCCAACATATCCTGCCCTGCCTTTAATGCTGGCACCATCATCCCCGCCGTTACCACATCATGTATAAGAGGATCTTGCCTATACGCTTCACAAGCGGAATCCAAGGAAGATATAGCATCTGTATCCAACCCTGATTTTTCCGACCATTTTGGATAAATCTTGTGCATTAAATTACCCATAAACAACTTCCAAGCAGCTGGCTTAAATCCAAGCTCTATCATGGGTGCACTCAAAATGTTTCCAAGATAGGGCGATGGGCTTTGGGGACCATTGGTGCGATGGGTATACGATAAAAGAGCATTACCACCATAGCTGTGACCAAATAAGAAAAATGGGAGTTCAGGCCAACAGGTTTCCTTTCGATCAATTAAGCTATCAATTACTTCGTATAGAGACTCATAGCTTGGGCAAGCACCTCGCTTCCCTTCAGATAACCCATGACCAAAAAGATCGATAGATAGGACGTTAAATCCTGCCTTATTCATCATTTCAACAAAGGTTCCATCATAGCGACCAGAATGTTCGCCCATGCCATGTAAAAGGATAAGCGCAGCCTTGGCGTGCTCAACTTCCCATACTTGGCCATACAATGTTTGACCTGCAATACTCGCAGTGTATTCCATATGATCTCTCATAAACGCAATAAGTTTTGTTTGTTCGGTATCCTTAAGATACAAAAGCCTTTATTGAGATGGGAATGCCTTAACTCAAATATGACAAGCTACTTTGTCAAACGTTGCAAACGAGCACCCAGTCTATCGAATAGTAGGACCATGGTTGGGACAACCACTAGGGTTAAAAACGTCGCAAAAACAAGTCCATAAATTACTGCTCGTGACATAGGACCCCAGAAGTCTACGTTATCTCCTCCGAGATAAATCTGCGGATTAATATCGCTTAACAGCGTATAGAAATTGATGTTGAACCCAATCGCCAATGGAATCAACCCTAGAATAGTGGTGATCGCTGTGAGAAGAACGGGTCTAAGCCTTGTTCTTCCTGCTTCAATAATAGCTTGCTTTATATCTCGGTCACTTAAGCGTGCCGTCTTTTCTAGTGCTAGATCGCGTTTCTTTCGATTGCGTAACAAATTGGTGTAATCAATCAAAACAATGGCATTGTTTACCACAATCCCTGCAAGAGAGATAATTCCTATCATAGTCATCATTACCGAAAAATCCTCTCCCGTTATTGCCAATCCGAGGAATACCCCGATGAGACTAAACAATACAGAGAGCATGATGATGATTGGCGCTGCAATAGAATTAAACTGGGCAACAATGATTAAGAAAATACTCACGACAGCAATCAGAAGGGCCGTAGACAAAAACTCCATCGATTCTTGTTGTTCTTGTTGTTCCCCTGTAAAATCAACTAGATATCCATTGGGCACCTCAAGTTCTTGGTCAAGGGTTGCCTCGATCTCTTGCATGATGTTATTGGCATTGTACCCATCAAGCACATTACTATACAAGGTAATTTGACGTTTTTGATCCTTTCGACGCACCGATCCATAGGTAGACGAAAAAGTTAAATCCTTGACTACAGATCGAATGGGAATAGACTTGACCTTACCATCACTTTGATCACGAAAAGTAATCGTTTGATCAAGAAGTGCTTCACGATCGTATCGGTATTCATCGCTGAATCGTAAGGTGACCTGATAATCGTCTTCACCATCTTTGAATTTACCGACATCCTTTCCAAATAGGGCTGTTCGTAAATTAGAACCAATCTGAGCTGTGCTTAATCCAAAACGCCTAGCAGCATCGCGATCCACTTCAATTAGTAACTCAGGCTTCCCAATATCCAAGTCAGACTTAAGCTCTTCGATACCCTGTATACCGGCATTTAATATGATCTTTTTAGCCTCTTTTTGCAAAGCAATGAGATTGTCAAAATCTTCACCGACAAAAGATATGCTAATGGGTGGACCCGCTGGAGGGCCACTTGCCTCCTTATCCACGGTAATCTGAACACCTGGATGGCCATACACAATGCGACGAACTTCCTCTAAGATTGACCGTGTACTTATCCAATGATACACCGTATCCCCTTGGGATTGGACAACCTGTCCTGCACTGTCAAGCTTGGGGACATAGCGATCAGCAAACTCAACAAATGATATCGTGATTTTAGCTTTATTCGGAGAGGCACTTTGTTGCGTTGCGCTATTTGGATCGCCTGGGTCCGAAGTACCTTCGCCTACATTGGTTAAAACGGCTTCAATGACATTATTATGGGGTGCTAAAGCAACCATAATTTCTTCTTCTACGAGCTGAGCGAGGCTGTCCGTTTTATCAATATCGGTTCCCGTTGGAAACTCAATGAAAACATTGACCATGTTAGGCTCGGGCTCAGGGAAAAAGATAATATTGGGTTGCCTTAACTGAAGCAAGACACCGGAGCCCACAAAGAGCAAAAACATACCGGTGAGCGTGAGGTAGGGCATCCAACCTTTGAGCACAAAGGCAATCAACGCCTCGTATTTTCGCTCTAAAAAAGGAAGTACTGTATACTGAAATCCTAAGGATAAAGGCCTTAGCACAAGGGTGTTCAACAGGGTAAACAAGGATACTAAAAGAGCGAGATTAGCAAATGTTCTTCCATTGGGAGCCTGATCAGCATTCATTCCATTCGCCGCATAAAGATGGAGCAAAACACCCACGACGCCAAAACCTAGAATCGTCCATTTCTTAGACCATATCGTTCGCTTATCCTCCCTTCGCTCAATTTTCATAAACAAGGACGTCAATACAGGATTGATTACAAGCGCCACAAACAATGAAGACGTTAACACAATGATTAGCGTGATCGGCAAATACTTCATAAACTCACCCATCATACCCTGCCAGAAAATCATCGGAAAAAATGCAGCAAGTGTAGTAGCTGTAGAGGTAATAATTGGCCATGCCACTTCACCTACCCCCTGCTTAGCCGCTTGAATAGGAGGCTTGCCGTCAGCCATTAGACGGTAAATATTCTCGACGACCACAATACCATTATCAACCAACATCCCCAAGGCAAGAATCAAAGCAAACAGAACGACTACATTCATGGTAACGCCCATTAAGCTTAAAATCAAGAATCCCATGAGCATACTCAAGGGAATAGCAATACCAACAAAAAAGGCATTACGTAAACCTAGAAAGAATAGAAGCACCAAGACCACGAGAATCACCCCAGATATGATGCTGTTTTCCAAATTGGCCACTTGGGATTTTGTTACACGAGAAGTGTCTGCTGTAGTTGTAATATCCAATGACTCAGGATAATCGGCACTCGACGTATAGGATGATATGATTTGATTAATCTTGTCAACTGCAGAAATCAGGTTTTCACCTGTCTTCTTTTTAACAGCCAGTGAGACTACATTCGAGCCATCGATTCGAGCATAGGATGTGTTATCCATATACTGTAAATCGATATCGGCTATATCGCGTAGATACACGGTTTTTTGAAACTCCGACTTGACAATGATATCTCCAAACGCCTCTGCTTCACTAAACTCACCGACAATTCTGACCGTTCGGCGTAAGCCTCCTGTAAGAAGATCGCCTGCAGAAATTGTGATATTCTCGCGACCAATGGCCTGTTCCACATCATAAAACGTCAGCCCTACATCATTCATACGCTTTGGATCGAGCGCAATGAGAACTTCCTGTTCTTGTACACCATTAATCTCTACCTCAGAAATTTCACGTAAGGCCTCAAATTCATCCTGTAAGTATTCTCCAAAACCTTTTAGTTCGTCAAGCGATAGCGAATTTGAAGAGAGGTTCACAGTGATCACGGGAATCTCAGAAAAGTCGAGCTTGAAAATATTGGCTTGCTGATCAAAGTCGCTTGGAAAATTACCCTCAGCTCGATCTACGGCATCTTTTACTTCTTGTAGCGCGTCATTTACATCGACATCAAAATTGAATTCGACCACCGTTGTGGTGTAATCCTGAACACAATATGATTTGATGTTATCAATTCCATTTATCTGACTTATCTCCTTTTCTACCTCCCTTGTAATCTGATTTTCAATATCAAGTGGTGCATTCCCTGGATATGGAATCCCTACGTAAACTGTAGGTTGATTGATTTCAGGATACTGCTCCTTTGGCATAGCCCTGTAGGCCATAAGGCCTGCAAAGAAGATGATGCCCATTAGAATAAGCACACTGGTTCGATTATCTACCGAAAAGCTCGTTAAGCTAAACTCCTTGATCTTTGTCAAGGCCTTTGACGTAAGACCTTCTTGTTGTTGTCTGTTATCCTTCATGAGTTCACGTTGTCAAATAATTCCGTTTTATTGGCGAGGACTGAGATAGACAATATCTCCTTCATCTACCCCGCGGTAGTTTTCCGAAATCACCAAATCACCAACAGATAACCCTTCACGAATTTCCCTTAATCCTCCCAGACTAACTCCGGGCAGCACAGCTTGCTTAGTAACTGAATAGCCACCCGATGAGTCACCTTCTAATGGATTAGCGAGATAGATGAAATATTCTTGATTTTCCTGTTGAACCAATTGTTCAGGGACAAATAGATTAGGGCCCTTGGAGTATTGATTCATACGAATCTCTGCCAACATATTGTGCTTGATCACATTGTCTTGATTATCTACTTTCAACAGCACATTGACGGTTCTATTGGTAGGATTGATAACCTGACTCATATACTCAACCATGGCTATTCGCTCCAAGTCAATAGTTGGGAAGTAAACCGCCATGGTATCCCCTTGCTTTACTTGACTGATGTAGGTCTCCGGTATATCCATCGCTACCTCCATTTCGCTAAAATTGACAATACGGGCAATTGGAAATCCAGGACTAGCCACATTACCAACTGTCGCATAGACCTTGTCAACCACTCCGGATATTGGGGTAGTCACTTTGTTTTTCCCTAGGCGTGTTTTTAAGGAGGCAATGCTCGCCTCCAATACCTCTTTGTTATTCTTTGACTCGAGGTATTGTATTTCTGTTGATACGTCTTGATTGTACAAGCGCTCCTGCTTTTCAAAGGCGATTTCAGCTAAGTTCAATTGGGTTTCTAGCGTATTGATCTCAGCTAGAATCAATGCGTTGTCTAATTGGGCAATCGCTTGACCCTTACGAACTTTTTTGCCCTCATCTACAGTAATCGACTCAATCATTCCCGCCATATCGGTGGACAATTCGATGATGTTTGGCGAAGAGGAGGCCCCTACCAATCGAACGGAATCAGAAGGATCGGTAAGCGCAACGTCAATAAGTGTTACAAAAGTCTTTGATGCATCCAAAGCAACCCCTTGTTCAGAAGCATCCTCTTTCGGATTACTAGTTCCTTTGTTTTGGCTACACCCAATACATCCTATTAGGCATACGACTATAGGTAGTGCAATATATGTTCTCATAAAATACCTCTTTTTTGTTTCCAGTTAAACTTGGCAATGGCCAGCTGATACGTTTTTTCTAGTATATCTATTTCTGCTTCGATCATATCCTGCTGCGCTGATATTAAGGCAAAAGAAGAACCCACGCCTTCAGCGTACAAGATGTTTTCACGACGATAAATCTTTTCAGTTAATGCGTGATTTTCTATGGATTGGTCCAATTGATTTTGAGCATTTTCGATTTCATTTGCCGTAGTCTCTAGCCCGATAGCAAATCCTTTTTGTAAGCGTTCTATATCGAGTTGGTTTTGACTTCTCTTCAGTTCTCGTTGTTGAATTTGCATTTTTGCGGTGCTCCCATCATAGATTGGAATATTCACCGTAAAGCCAAGCGTTCCAAAGTCAAACCAGCGATAGTCTGGTCCCGCTTTGAAAAATGAAAAACTCGAACGCTGGGCTAATACACCATAATAGCCAAACAAATAAATGCTTGGATAGAGTTGGGCGCGCGCTTGAGCGATATCATAGTATTTCAATTGATCATTGATTTCAAGAACTCGGTATTCGGGTAAATTGATGTATTGATAGCTTCCTAGATAATCCAATGTTTCCTCGGCATAATGCTGAATACTGTCCTCTAGGTACAGAACAGCATCGGGTTGGATATTCATAACATATCGAAGATTAGCCATCGCATTAACAAGATTGACTTCCGCATAATCAATTTGCGTGTTAATCTGATCAATACTCAATCGCAATCGATCTAGGGTTAACGCTTCCCCCAATCCCTCATCATAGAGTTTTTGATTTAGTTCTAGACCATTTTGCAGTAACGCTCTGCTCGCTTCCATTTGTTCGATGAACTCGCGGATATACAGACACTGTAGATAGGCAGGAGCGAAACCATCTTTTATCGTCTTTTCGCTTAGTTTCTCTCTGGCGTCTGCCATATTAAGAATTGACTTTCTCGCTTGTAAACCATAGAGATAACGTGCATCAAAAACAAGTTGATTAAGCTCGGCTTTGGCTGTTGCTGCATGAGGCTGAGTGAATATAGCTTCACTGCTTGGCGAGCCCGGGAAAAATGAGTTTTCCGGGATAACATTTACCTGCTGCTGAAAATTCCAGTTATAGTCAAGGTTGGCGTTAATCTTTGGAAACCCCTCAGTCATTACTTCATTCGCTTCAAAGCGAAGGATTTCTGCATCCATTCTTGTGTACTGTACATCAATACTTTGAGCTACGGCAATCTCCTGAGCACTTTGCAGGGTCAAGCGCAACGTATCCTGAGATAATCCTCTTTCACTTAAAAACAAGAGAAGGAAAGGGAAGAAAATAAACTTATAAAATCGTTTCATCAAGTAATTCATTTTGTTGCGTTCGCAGGTAGTCCCAGCCTTTAGCATTTAAAATGCCGTGAAGATGGTAGGAAAGCGTTTCTTTAAACCGCATGTATATGGGAACTTCATCGAGCACCCCACTTTCCTCATGCATTACAGCATCAATGTTATGCAAGTAGAGATAAAGGATAACTCGGTTATTAATGTTTTTTCGGTAGAGACCCTCCCGTTTGCCCCGTTCAAGGTTTTGCAAGCAATACTTTGTGACTTTACTTGCCCGAAATTCTTCAAAGATCTTCCAACTATTGTGGTAATACTTTTCAAGCTCATACAGCACTCCAGCCTTTAAAGACTGTAAATCATTAGAAACAATATCAAATTGGCCAAGTAACTCGTCAACCGCATTTTGGCTTGAATTCCTTACCTGCTCGAGTTGCTTAACATGCTCATCAAAGTGTAGTGCAAGCGTAGCATTGATTAACGTCTCCTTGCTTGCAAAGTTTTCGTACAGCGTTTTCTTTGAGACACCACACCGCTCAGCTAAATCATCCATGCTAATCGACTTAAAACCAAAGCGCATAAAATCACTCTTTGCCGTATGAAGAATTCGGCTAACAACGGGATTATATTCTATCTTTTTTGAAGACATTCTCAACTCGTGACGCGAAGGTAACACGATGGAAACTTTTTTTGTTCATAAAGTTTCCTAAAAGATTTTGATCGACCATTTACAGAAAAGCATTGGGAATATCAGTGAAATCTTCGTTATTTGGCACAAAGTTTGAAAAGACCACTTTACAAAAAATTTAACATGAAATATTTATCGCTACTTTTTGCTGCTGCTGTAATGATTACAACAGCCCAAGCACAGGCTACCGACCTAAACCTTGTATCAGAAGGGGAAGAAGAAGTTCTTGTCTTTGAATCTATGACTATTGACTACGGCACCGTTACTAAAGGTGATCAAGATGCGGCAGTTAAACAGTTTACCTTCACAAACAAAGGAAACAGCCCTGTTATCATTGGTAATTGCAAAGGTTCCTGCGGATGTACTGTACCACAGTGTCCCAAAGAACCTGTAATGCCTGGAGCAACAGGTACGATTGATGTCAAATATGATGTAAACCGAGTAGGGCCTTTCACCAAAAATGTAACGGTAAACTACTCGTACAATGGTGAAGACAAAACAGTCCGTCTAACGATCAAAGGGACGGTAGAGCAGTAGATACCATCGAGATACACAAATAAAAAAGGGGGCAATTGCCCCCTTTTTTATGCCGAGTATATTGCTGTTGCATTATTCAGCCATCTCATCGTCAAATCCGAAATATGCATTGTTGATTGATTCGACCCGAGCCTCGACTTCAGCAATCCAATCAATCACTTCTCCGTCTGTTAATCGTTCATTTAAACCAGCTACCATTCGGTCCATTCCGCTTAAGGCTACATTGCTTACGTATTCACCTTCTGCGTTATTGAGGTAATACTCGAAAAAGTCAAGACCACGCATGACAGCATCACGATCAAGTCCTGCAAGCAACTTCGAATAGTAATACATTGCGTAATAGGTCTGGTACTCTCCATTCTCTCCATTCACATACTGCTCAAAGTAGTTCTGGTACTTTACCTGCTTGCTTTGCGCATAGATTGTACCCACCGCATCAAGCATAGTAAAGTTTGTCGTGTTCTGCTCTTTTTCAGCATAAGGCAGGACTTTATCCAAGTCAACATCTGCCATAGCAATCATGGCTTCTGCCGTCACGGCTATTGACGGAGAAGACAGCGCAGTAGTAAAAAAGTCGCGGTGCGCATTAGCATCCACGGCAACGAGAACCTTTAAGGCCTCTGCCTGTACTGCATAGTTTGAATCACTGGTTGCCAGTCCCTGAACAAGGGCAAGAACCTCAGAAGAAAACAAGTTACTTGGATCGACCTCAAACTCTATGGCATAGCCCAAAGACTCATTCATTGACTCGAGCACATTGAGGCGGTTTTTATGGAATGGGTCGTTTAAGCCCACAGCATAAAACATGTTTAACGAATCATCATCATAAATGTTGAGATAAAGGTGATTAAAGGCCTTAAATCGAGCATACGCCCAAGGAGCGCTTTGTAACTGATTCATATACATGGGTACATTGTCAGGATTGTATGACTCGTATTCATCCCACTCAACCAACAATTCCCCTTTTGGATCAATCACCAAATCAACGTGACCGTCAAGCGTAATCCAATCCATAAAATCCTCTAAGTGAAAGATGCTGGTTTCGTAGCTCTCTGAGCTTTCAGAGTAAACAGCATAAGGAATGGATAAGCTGTACAACAAAGAATCCTCAGCAGATGCTCTTTGCGTGAAGGTTAGCTCAGTGATAGGTTCTCCAACCTCGTCATAGGTATGATTTAAATAATACTCGATCATTGGATGACCTGCCGCAAAAAACCATTGATTAAAAAATGGCATAAGATCCCGACCCGTAACATCTTCAAAAGCAATGCGAAGTTCATGAATCTCAACATCGGAATAGGCATTGTCTACTAAGTACTTATTGAGCGCAGCATAGAATGCTTCATCACCAACCTCAGCACGCAGCATATGCAGGATTGCTCCCCCCTTTTCATAGGAGTGTCGGTCAAACATGTCACCCGGCAGGTCATGGTCATATCGTATAAGATCAACTTGTTTACTTTGCGCCTCATTGAAATAAGATAATCGGTCATCTAATCGCTTAAAATCCGCGTCATCTGCACCATACTTATACTCTCTCCACATAACCTCCCCGTAAGTCGCAAATGATTCATTGAGTGGAATGTTTGCCCATGACTCACAGGTTACTAAGTCTCCGAACCAATGATGAAATAGCTCATGTGAAACGATGTCCTCAAAATCACCATCTAGTTGCTCCCTTGCGGTTTGCTGGACAAAGTCTCCGAAGATTACAGCAGACGTGTTTTCCATTGCGCCTGATACAAAATCGCGCACGGCAACCTGATGATATTTATCCCAGGGGAAATCGTAACTCAAAACATCAGAGAAGAAGGTTAACATCTCAGGCGTATTCTTGAATATTCCTCGAGCATTACTCTCATACTCATGCTCTACAAAATAATGGACGTCAATATCCCTCCAAGAATCCTTAACTACCGCATAGTCGCCAATGGATAGCATAAATAGATACGGCGCATGGGGTAAATCTTGCTTCCAATAATCTGTTCTGGTTCCATCCTCATGCTCTTCACTACTTATGAGCAACCCGTTAGATAGGGTCACGAATTGATTTTCTACCGTTACAAAGACTTCCTGAGTACAACGCTCATTTGGCTTGTCGATCGTAGGAAACCATACAGAATTTGATTCTGGCTCGCCTTGAGTCCAGATTTGTATCGGCTTGTTTGGATCCGCACCCTGAGCATTGATAAAGTAAAGACCACGATCATCTTCAATAGCATCAGAGGCTGTATTCATCTCCAACTCAGAAGGCTTTGCGGTATAGTCAATAGTAACTATGATATCCTCTCCTCGAGCAATCTCTCCAGCTAAAAGAATGCTAATCTGTTGACCATCATAGAAAAAATTTACTTCCTCGTCATCTACCTCAACTCCATGGATATCCATTCCTTTCGCATCAAGAACTAATTCACTTTGATTGTAGAAATATGGGGTTAACGTCAATTGTGCCTGACCTAAAACATATTCCATTTCCATGTCAAACCCAATATCCAGACGGGTGTGAAGAAGATCCCAATACCGTGTTGCAGAGGGTTGAAAATTCTCCTTGACAGGAATTGTATAGTCCTCCTCGTCATCATAATAAAAGTCATCACTTTCTGCAGGATACAAGACATCATATTCCCAAGAATAAACGTCCTTTCCTGTTTTACAAGAAGACAGAAAGGCCAAAAGAATGGAAAAGGATAGGGCGTGTACAAGGTTAAATCGCATTGTAAAAGTTATTTTCGCTAAACTACTAATGAATTCGTGGATTCCGACTATATATCATGGAATTCAACGAGTTAAAGATTGTATTATGAAATGTATTATTGAACATACCGACATAACCATCGACTTGGGCAACGATACGCATACTTCATGGGACTTAGTAAAACCTGGTGTCTATCGATGGATAAACCCTGAAACCAAGCGATTGACACTAGCCTATCTCCAACATATCGATCAACGTACCAAAACAGTAATCTTCTCTGTTGATGGCAAAACCTTATCCCTTAGGTACCAAGATCATTGGGATGTTCTCCTTGAAAAAATGGGCTTTGACTCTGAAGAGTCGACACAAAATCAACCACTTGTAGCTCCGATGCCTGGACTCGTGTTAAGTGTGGAAGTAAAACCTGGTGATGTTGTTCAAAAAGGCCAAGCATTGGTCAAGCTTGAAGCGATGAAGATGGAAAACTTACTCAAAGCGCAAACCGACAATCAAATTGTGGCCAAGGTCCATGTGACCCAAGGAGAGAATGTCGAAAAAAACAAGGTGCTGATTGAGTTTCAATCAAACTAGTGGTTTCGAAACATCGATAAGAACCCGTCAAAGAAAGACTTATCTGAGGCTTGACTTTCTACAGAAGCTCCTCCATCATCATCCAGGTTTTGAATAATCTTTTTCGTTGAAGAAGATACCGATTTGGGGATGAAAACATTGACATATATCAGCTGGTCTCCCTTACCATAGCCATTGACTGAAGGAAAGCCTTTACCTTTCAAACGAAATATTTTTCCAGAAGGCGTCCCGCTCGGTATTTTAATCTTTGCCCGACCTGTAAGCGTTGGGACCTCAATAGAAGCGTTACCATTTACCATATCTGGAAAGCTAACCAATAGATTATAGAGGACATTTTGGCCGTCGCGTACAAAGTCCTCGTGCGCAATTTCCTCAATCACTACAATAAGGTCACCATTAATTCCACCATTTGGGCCTTCATTTCCTTCGCCACGAACAGACAATTGCATGCCTTCCTCGACTCCTGCCGGAACGTCGATTGTAACAATTTGCTCTTCTCTTTTTTGACCATTAGCATCTGTACCTGCTGGTCGATTGCTGACGACTTTTCCTGAACCATTGCAGTTTGCACAAGTTTGCGTCGTACGCATTTGTCCTAAGATGGTATTGGTCACACGCATCACGCTTCCCTGACCATTACACGCAGAGCATGTATCATAGGTTAGGCCTTTGGCATTGACCAAGCGCTGAATTTTAATTTTCTTTTCTACGCCAGAAGCCATTTCCTCTAGCGTTAGCTTGATTTTTACACGTAGACTTGACCCCTTGGCTACGCGCTGACGACCCCCGCCACCTCCGCCAAAGAAGCTACCAAATCCACCGCCTCCGCCATCGCCAAACAAATCACCAAAACGAGAGAAGATATCTTCAAAATCCATTCCCCCATGTCCTCCGCCGGTATTTCCTTCAAAAGCACGGTGGCCATATTGGTCATATCGAGCCCGCTTTTGCTCATCACCAAGGACCTCGTAAGCTGCGGCAGCCTCTTTAAACTTTTCCTCTGCCGACTCATCTCCTTGATTTCGATCCGGGTGATACTTTAATGCCGTCTTGCGATAGGCTTTCTTAATCTCTTCCTGACTAGCTCCTTTAGCTACCCCGAGTACCTCGTAAAAATCTCGCTTCGCCATATTATTTTCCTACTACTACTTTCGCATGACGGATAAGTTTACCATTCATGGTATACCCCTTCTCCACTACATCTACCACCTTCCCTTTCATTTCTGGGTCAGCGGGAATCTCAGTAAGCGCTTCGTGCAATGCATCATCGAATGGCATTCCATATGCCTCAATTGCCTCAATGCCTCGTTTCTTTAGCACTCCCGCTAGCTTCTGATAAATAAGCTGTACGCCTTCAGACTCGAGCTTTTCCTCAGAGTTAGCCTCACTGGTTTCCATCTGCATCGCTCGTTCAAAATCATCCACTACAGGAAGAATATCAAGGATGACATCTTTCCCTGCCGTAGCAAACCACTCTTGCTTCTCGCGCGCATGACGACGCTTAGCATTATCAAAGTCCGCGAACATCCGGAGGTATTTGTCCTTTTGTTGAGCCAAATCAGCCTCTAGCAAGGCAATTCGTTCTTCAGGACCAGCCTCTGTACTTTCTTCAGAACTATCTGTATCCGTATTCTCTGTATCATTATCTGATGAATCCGTTTGACCTTCTTGGTCTGTCACAGGCTTGTTTTGGTCTGTCTGTTCCTCGTGATTTGTTTGATCTTTTTTAGTCGCCATACTGATGTGTTGCGTGAAGCCTCTCAAAATCCTTGCTAAACTGTAAATCACGCCATATTGGCAGACTAAACCCTTAGCTTATCTTCTCTCTATATGAGCGCCCAATGCCTTGAGGCGATCATCTATAAACTGATACCCCCTGTCAATCTGATGAATATTGGATATACGACTCGTCCCATCGGCTGAAAGCGCTGCAATAAGAAGGGCAACACCCGCCCGAATATCAGGACTACTCATCATAATACCTCGAAGGTTTCGTTCGCGGTTCATGCCAATAACTACTGCCCGATGGGGGTCACAAAGAGTAATCTGAGCACCCATATCCTTGAGCTTATCCACAAAGAAGAGCCTGCTCTCAAACATCTTCTGATGTATGAGCACACTTCCTTTGGCTTGAATAGCAGTAACTAAGACGATAGAGAGGAGGTCTGGCGTAAAATTCGGCCACGGAGCATCATAAATCGTAGGGATAGAGCCATCGATCAACCGTTGAATTTCATAATGATCTTGCTCTGGTATTACAATATCATCTCCATCACGTTGCAAGTTGATTCCAAGACGTCTAAATGTATCGGGTATCTGACCAAGTTCACTGTACGCAACATCTTTTATGGTAAGTGCACTTTGAGTCATCGCTGCCAAACCAATAAAACTTCCAATCTCAATCATGTCGGGAAGCAATCTATGTTCACAACCCTTGAGCTCTTCCACCCCTTCAATGGTTAGTAGATTCGACCCGACACCTTGGATCTTAGCTCCCATTGACATGAGCATTTTACAAAGTTGTTGCAAATATGGCTCACAAGCTGCATTATAAATTGTCGTTTTACCCTTGGCCATCACAGCCGTCATAATGACATTGGCTGTTCCGGTTACTGAAGGCTCTGTCATAAACATATCGACACCTTGAAGGTTGTCTGCCTTGACACGATACATTACTTCTTTGGAATCAAACTCAAAGGAGGCTCCAAGCTGCTGAAAACCGAGAAAATGAGCATCTAACGGACGTTGACCAATTTTATCACCCCCTGGCTTAGGAATAAAGGCCTTCCCAAAGCGCGACAGTAAAGGTCCCATAATCATAATCGAACCACGTAATGATGCTGCGCGTTTTCTAAAATCATCGCTGCGCATGTAATCGATATCGATATTCTTTGCTCGGAAAGTATAGGTATCTGTGGATTGTTGCTCTACCTCTACCCCGATTGCTCGAAGTAGATCAATTAGTGCCAATACATCTCGAATGTGTGGGAGATTACTGATTACTACCTCTTCGGAGGTAAGAAGGACTGCACATACAATTTGCAATGCCTCGTTCTTCGCCCCTTGAGGAATTATTGAACCTTTTAATTTATGCCCACCCTCAACGATAAATTCTGCCATAATGCGTTAGTTGTTGGATAGCAAGTTAAGGTCTTTTTCCTAGCGATTATGGCGATTATTATTTCGTTTTCCACCGCGTTTTCTACGGTGTTTAGATGCATAACCAGAAGACTCTACTTTGACATCCACTTCCTCGAGTTTTACTTCATCTGTAAGGGAGAGCTTACCTTCTGAAAGTCGATTCAAGTCGTTTTTGATTACCTGATCGCTTACATGACCTCGGCTCCACTTTACACTAACCAACTTCATGTAATTGGCAATAATCAATTTCCCCTCTTCTTTTTTCTCCCCTTCCTCCATGGCAGAAACCTTAGCCACAAGCTCAACAATATGACTTCCATAGTGCCTTTCTTTGGTATTCGAAGAAGGATATACCACCGGATTTGAGGAGACCATCTCTTTTGATTCTTCAGAAGATGTATTTCCTTCTGGTGCAAATTCCGCTAGGCTCCCTTCCGAGATAATACCAATGTGTTGCCAGAGCTTTGTCTTGTAGTCTTCCATAGATCGAACGGAAGGATTCAGCTGCGACATGACTTGCACAATGAGTTCAGCCCATTTCTTCTTCTCTTCATTGTCAGACAAACCTTTTGCATAGTTTGCCATATGTTGGACGTTACGCCCATACTCTCTTAGCCTTAAAGCCGTTTTATCCGTATTGTATTCCATGAAAATCGTTCGTAAACAACGAAGCTAGCTTGTAGCTTCTCTTATGAAGCACAAGGTAACGAATTCTATTGAATTGCGCGCTAACTATCGCTTGACGCCTATTCGAGAATTTTAAGTTTCGCAAACTTCAAGATAAGCTTCTTCTCCCCAACACGAGCAAAATGAACACGCGCTGCACGATCTCTTCCGTGGGCCTCAATGGACAACACATCACCCTCTCCAAACCGCTGGTGAAGCACCCGTTGCCCTTGCTGCAAGTTTGACGTATCGTCCGGCACAAAAGATGGGTCAGATGGTTGTGCAGGCGCCTTGCGACGTATGGTGGTCTTTCTAGGAACTTTATACGTGGATTTTCCTGGGCTTGGTGCAGACGATGTTGGAGGACTGCCTTGATTTCTTACCGCAAGAACATCACGAGGCACTTCATTGATAAATCGACTAGGATCGCAAAACTGTAGGTTACCAAATCGATACCGCGTATTTGCGAACGAAAGCGACAAAAGTTTCTCTGCGCGAGTTACTGCCACATAGAATAACCGTCTCTCCTCTTCCAAATCCTCGCGATCGTAAATAGACATCTGATTAGGAAAGAGACCTTCTTCTAACCCGACCACAAATACCACGGGAAATTCAAGGCCTTTTGCTGAATGAATCGTCATCAGATTTACAGCGGGTTCGTCAGACTTCTCATTTTCATCGCCGGTTAACAAGGCAATGTTTTGGAGATAAGCACCGAGGCTTCTATCATTGGAAAAATCTTCTCCTTCACGAACCGTATCTTCTTCAACAAATTCTTTAATCCCGTTGAGCAATTCTAAAATGTTTTCATAGCGACTAATGCCCTCTATTGACTTATCTGCATTAAGCTCGGCTAAAATCTTTGTTGTCTTAGCTATATGAAAGGCTATATCATAAGCATTCTTCTTATCAAGCATGGTTTGGAAACTCTGAATAAGAATCCCAAAAGCCTGAATCGACGCTCGAGACCGTCCCAAATCCTCAAACTCATCCGCTCTTGCTACGACATCCCACATCGTCGTATCTAAAGCATTTGCCTTGAGATTAATGCGCTCTATCGTTGTAAGCCCAATCCCTCGCTTTGGATAATTGATTACACGACGAAGTGCTTCTTCATCATTTGGATTGACCAGCAGACGTAAATAGGCTAAAAGATCTTTGACCTCTTTTCGCTGATAAAAGGAAAGTCCGCCATAGATACGATAGGGAACATTGAGCCTTCTCAGCGATTCTTCAAATGATCGAGATTGTGCGTTAGTTCGGTATAGTATGGCAAACTTGTCTTTTTGAATTTGTTGTTGTAGGCTAAGCTCAACGATTCGATCAGCCACAATTTTTCCCTCTTCATTATCACTTGCCGCACGAAAAATCTCAATGGGATTTCCCTCTCCATTAGATGTCCAGATTTCCTTTGGGATTTGGTTTCTATTTTCCTTTATGATTGCATTAGCCGCTTTAACAATAGCCTTCGTTGAGCGATAATTTTGTTCCAACTTAATGGTTTGTAATTCAGGAAAATCCCTCTCAAAGTTTAAGATATTATCAATGGTTGCTCCGCGAAACGAGTAGATACTTTGCGCGTCATCCCCTACAACGGTTATGTTATGATGAACAGCCGCTAGTTTCTTTACAATGGCATATTGAGCAACATTGGTGTCTTGAAACTCATCGATAAGTAAGTGCTGAAAACGATGCTGATAACGATACAACGCATCAGGGAAAGAATTCAAAATCTTATAGAAATTGACCAGTAAATCGTCAAAATCCATAGCACCTGATTGGTGGCACTTCTTGACGTATTGCTCAAATAGAAATCCTGTTTTCGGCCGACCCGAACTAAGGTCTTCAGATTGTATCTCTGGATCTTCCTGATAAATGTCATAGGTCAGCAAGGAGTTTTTCGCTTGAGAGATCCGACTAAAGACTTGATTAGGCTTGTACTTTTTTTCATCCAAACCATATTGCTTGACCAATCCTTTAATCACACTTCGGCTATCGGCTGTGTCGTAGATGGTGAAATTGGAAGGATAGCCTATTCGCTGCCCCTCAACCCTTAGAATGCGAGCAAACACGGAGTGGAAGGTTCCCATGTAAAGGTTTCTTGCCTCGTCCCCACATATTTGGGCAATACGAGAGCGCATCTCCCCGGCTGCTTTATTGGTAAAGGTCAAGGATAAAATAGAAAATGGGTCGACCCCTTGCTGGATCAAATGAGCTATACGATAGGTTAACACCCGGGTTTTACCCGAGCCTGGACCTGCCACAATAAGTAGAGGACCTTCCTGGTGTGTAACCGCTTCGCGTTGAGGCTCATTTAATGCTTGGAGGTAGTTCTGCACGGCTGCAAAGTACTCCGCAAAAAGGACCTCTTAAAATGATTCTATGACATAATTATTCACAGTGATAAACAAATGACTATATTGATGTCCTTCCTGAGCAACAAAGTATGTGCCTCATTGTTAAACCGTAGACCTCGTTAGAAGAAAAGAAGAGTGAACTCAGACCAATTTATACGTATCGAAGGAGCGCGGGCTCATAACTTAAAAGACGTAAGCCTAGATATTCCTAGAAATGAGCTCGTCGTCATTACAGGAGTCAGTGGAAGTGGAAAATCATCGCTTGCCTTTCAAACCATCTATGCCGAAGGACAACGAAGGTATCTAGAAACGCTGTCGAGTTACGCTAAGCAATTTATGGGAGGGATGGAGCGCCCAGAGGTTGACAGTATTACAGGGTTAAGTCCCGTAATTGCTATCGAGCAGAAGACGGTGAATAAAAATCCTCGATCAACCGTAGGGACGATTACAGAAATCTATGACTTCCTTCGGCTGTTATATGCTCGGGCTGGAAAGGCGTATTCCTACCACACAGGTAAAGCCATGCAACGCTTTACAAGAGATCAGATTATAGAGCACTGCATGGAACATCTCGTCGGAGAAAAAGTAATCATGCTAGCCCCTCTTGTGCAATCTAGAAAAGGGCATTACCGAGAGCTTTTTGAGGGATTACACAAAAAAGGCTTTCTGAAAGTTCGAGTAGATGGTGTGATTGTAGAAATTACCGAAGGAATGCAACTTGATCGATACAAAGTGCATGATATTGAAGCTGTCATCGATCGAATCATTATTCAAGGAGGTGAGAAAGAAAATCGCGTACGGGAAGGCATAGACCAGGCCTTAAAGATGGGCGATGGACTCGTAATCTTTCACTTACTCTCAGAGAAAAGAGACTTAATCTTTTCACAGCACTACATGTGTATGGATACGGGTATATCCTATGCCACACCATCACCGAACACCTTCTCGTTTAACTCACCCTATGGGGCCTGTCCCTCTTGTCAAGGACTAGGTGTTGTAAAGCATGTAGACCTAAAGAAAGTCATTCCCAATCCTGCAAAAACCATTTTTGAAGGAGGTATCGTGCCTCTTGGAGCTCATAGAGATGTTACCCTGTTTCGACAGGTCAAGCGCATAGCCAAGCGCTATGACTTTAAAATCAATGAGCCCATAGCAGATATCCCAGAACAAGCGCTCAATGTATTGCTTTACGGTAATGAAGAGGGATTAGTTAAGGAATCAAAAGTTTACGCTAGCGGAGACAAATGGTATTCGCTCAAAGGTCATGGCATTGTGGGTATGCTTACACGATGTCTTCAAGTCACATCGAGTGACGGTATTCGAAAGTGGGCTGAAGAATTCATGGCTGAAGAAGTATGTTCATCATGTGAAGGATTTCGTCTTCAAAAAGAATCCCTATGGTTTCGATTTGACAACCTACATATTGGTCATCTAGCCCAACTGAATCTACATGATCTTAAAACTACCGTTGAAAAGTTGGCCTCCTCAATGGATGAAAGACAATTTCATATCGCCGAAGAGGTAGTCAAAGAAATTTTAGACCGTATCGGCTTTATGCTTGACGTAGGCCTCGGGTATTTAACCCTTAATCGGGTGACTCGTTCGTTGTCAGGTGGGGAAGCACAACGCATCCGTCTAGCCACTCAAATTGGATCGGCTTTATCTGGAGTCACCTATATTTTGGATGAACCTTCCATTGGACTACATCAACGAGACAACGAGCGATTAATCAAATCGCTTCAGCGTCTAGTAGAGGCCGATAACACCGTGATTGTTGTAGAGCACGATAAAGACATCATGTTGGCATGCAATCACCTCGTTGATATTGGGCCTGGAGCAGGTGTAAATGGTGGGGAAATAGTGGCCTCGGGAAGGCCTAAGCAGTTAAAATCCAAAAAGACGATCACCTCCGATTACCTCTATGGACGCAGTCAAATAGCAATTCCCAAAGAACGACGAGCTATTGACTCAGATCGAATGATTCATATCAAAGGAGCAAGGGGAAATAACCTAAAAAATGTTGATTTATCCATTCCTTTAGGCGTGTTCACTTGTGTTACTGGTGTATCAGGGAGCGGAAAGTCAACCCTAATTAATCAGACGCTTTTCCCACTTACGCATAACTATGTATACCGCGGTAAACGAAAAGTAATGCCTTACGATAGCATCGAAGGGCTAGATCGGATTGATAAGGTTATTGATATTGATCAAAGCCCCATTGGAAGAACGCCTCGTTCGAATCCTGCGACCTACATCAAGCTCTTTGATGAAATTCGAAGTTTATTTGCCCAATTACCAGAATCAAAAATACGCGGCTATAAACCTGGCCGATTTTCGTTTAACGTCAAAGGTGGACGATGTGAAACCTGTAAAGGAGCAGGATTGCAAACCATTGAGATGAACTTCCTGCCCGATGTCTATGTAGAATGTCCTACATGTAGAGGGCAACGCTATAATCGCGAAACCCTAGATGTTCGCTACAAAGGGAAATCCATTAACGACGTGCTCAATATGAATGTCGAAGAGGCAGTAGACTTTTTCGAAGCGATTCCAAACATTTACAGGAAAGCAAAAACCCTCCTCGACGTTGGATTGGGCTACTTACGATTAGGTCAGCCATCGACCACAATTAGTGGTGGTGAAGCTCAGCGTGTGAAGCTTGCTGCAGAACTCTCAAAAAGAGATACAGGGCAGACATTATACATACTTGATGAGCCAACCACAGGACTCCATTTTAACGATATAAAAATCCTTCTACACGTTCTTCAAAATCTTGTCAATAAGGGAAACTCAGTGGTCGTTATTGAGCACAATATGGATGTTATAAAAGTCGCAGATCACATCATTGATTTAGGTCCAGAAGGAGGAGAAGGAGGAGGTCAAATTTTGCTTCAAGGCAGTCCAGAATATGTCGCCTCTCAAACCAAAACTGGGCACACCGCTCGCTTTCTTTTTAAAGAGTTAGAAGAAGCCACTTTAGGCAAGAAATAGCCAATACAGCCCATGTAAATCCAAGGGTTTTTCAAGGAAATCTTACACCTTGTTTTATCGAATCATTGCGGATATTTACAAATCATTGCAAGGAACATTCAGGATGCTTGGACAATGCAATTCACCGAAGAGACAATGAGGGTGCGTGAAACGATCTGATTAGAAGTTTGACAGATTAAATCGCAAAGTAATTCCAGCCTGAGTTGTAGTGCTTGGGAAGGAAGCGAAGGTCTTCGGAAGGGTCTTCTGGCGGTTCAAGAAAATGCGAATATTGAGCTGCTTATTAATCACGTAATCAATCGATGGATTAGCTGCAATTATTCGAGACCCTGCCGTTGGTCGACTCTGTCCTTGATCAATTAAATGATTGACCGTAACCTGGTCTCGAATGGATATATCAAATCGCATGTTTAGATCATTATGAAGGATGGTTCGTTTGCCTTTAAATTTGAGCCAATTGAGCGTTAAGCCTTTAACTTTATATCCTAATCCTACGGTAAATCCAGACGTTCTATTTTCGATCATTTGATAGTCTGAAAAATTCATTGTCAGCGTACGCGACGATTTGTAATCTACCTTGGCTATAATGCCATTTTTAAAGGTCACGTCTACTCCAATCAATGGATTTAACTGCTCATTGATAATCAAATTGGGTATCGTATACAGGGTAAAGAAGTTGCCATTTAATGAATCGACCGTAGATCCTCCATCAATCTCACCACTTCCGTTGTAATCAAAATTCGTTTGGAAGGAGTTGATGGTAACCGTAGACTGATATCCATGGCTTATGCTAAAGTTGGAGAAAATATCCTTAGCCCAAGGGAAGCGACTGAGGCCATTATACGTGATTTTCCAATTAGGTTTTGGTAAGGCGCGTAATGGATTGAGTCCTATAGTACGAGCATCTTTACTTTGATACGCCGCCAAGAAAGCGGGGATAAGGACATCTTGCTGCACCGGCCCATAGCCCTCATTAAAGGAAGGATTCGCACCGTTGACCGTATCACTTGGATTCACATATACACCGTTGGAATTAGGATTTCCGGCAGCTAATCGATCTGAGACAATCGCGCGATTATCCAAGAAGGCCGTAAAGGATTCATTAACCCAGTTCTCATCAAATTGTTGGAACATGGTCTTCCATGACACGGTGCTCACGGTAAAGCTTCCAATGTCAGCCGGCACATAATGAGCAAAGTCATCTTCAAAGCCAGTCGTCGTCTTAAAGAGCTGACTGTGGTTTTGAGAGAAGGACCGATTCATCGTTAGGTCAATCTGTAAATCCCTCCAAGGTTCAAGGGTCGCTCTAAAATCTAGCGACTGCAAGTAGTTCTGCGCAAACTTCTGATTCAGCAAAGTATCAGTAGAGATATTGCCCTGTCTAGCCATGTTCTCTATCCACGCATCACGCTGGGAGGCATTAAAGCCATTACCCAATTCAAATCCTGGTTGACCACCAAAGACAAAGTCATATCCAGGGGACTGGAGGTTTCTATCATGGCCAAAGAAGCTCGTAGACGGCATATATCCAGCGACTAACGTACTTCTTGTTTCTCTATACGTTGCTGACACTCTTCGCACCATCAATAAGGGCTGCACACTGATGTTTTCCCCGAAATTGGCTGGTTTGCGCTGCTTTCTACGATCCTTTTTTCGCTTTCTAATCTGCTCCTTAAAGGACTTAATGGACGCTTTGGCTTCGCCAATCTGCTTTATACGCTCCTCATCGGTTAATGAAGTATCTGCTTTGATTTCCTTTAGTGCTTCTTTAGCCTTTACCAAGCGCTCCTGTAATCGCTCAATGTCTTTATCAATGCGCTCTTTTGCTTTATCAACCGCATCACGCTTTTTATCGAGCTCTTCTTTGTTACCCGCCGCAGGGTCTCGGCGCAAAAATTTCTTCAAATAAGGCGACTTGTTATACAAAAGCAGCATATTCAAATCTCCGTTGACCGATAAATCCTGAGAGTTATTCATCGTATTACCCAGAGTATTTTGAGCAAAATTCCCGGTTAAATCTCGAATTTGCGGAGCTGCAACCCAGTTAAATGTGGAGTTGTATCCTGTGCGAAGATTTACAAAGTCAAAAGCAGGAATGAGGTTGATAGGAACTTTATAGGTTACCCCAAGGCTTTGATTAAAATTTGTATTTCGCCCTCCTTGACGAATCTCCGACCACAGAGCGCGTCGCTCTTCATCAGTATCAATTCGGCCATCGGGCTCGTCGATTCGGGCATTATTGGTAGCCTGATAATTAATCGACATCGACTCAAAAGGATTGTACTGGAAGACGTAATTCCTCGACCACGTAAAGAACTTATTAAAGGAAGATGGGACAACAAACTCATCGGTTGGTAGTTGTAAAATCGCAAGCTCTCCAAACTTACGGTCCATCGTTGTGGTAAAGCCTAACTGAGTAGGTAATGGGTTGAAATTAAATTTCTTAATGAGGTCTAAATATTTTGTCTTAGCCTTAATCACCTTCGCAAACGGCTTGATTGACTTAGGCTGCATGGCGTAATTGTAGGCGAAAGTTGCTCGGTGATTGACTTCCCTGTCAAAGCGCGTAAAGGGATCTGTATCTTCTACTACACTGTAAGCGTAGGTTAATGCAATATTTTCAGGACTAAAGACGTAGAGTCGCTTCTGATTTTCTCCAGGAAGCTTACGAACATTGGTGAAGTTAAACCCTTTTCGTGTGGTCGTTGTCTGAATTTGCCGGAGGTAGGTATTGGCGGAGTCATTGCTTGTTGCCCGAATAGCATCCACTTGGTCCGAAGAAAAGATATCAAACTGATACGGATCGTACTCCGGTGTGCTAAAGCTTTGGCTGATGTTAGCAAAGAAGGGAATACGGATATTTGATTTCACCGGAAGGAATCTACCGAGTTCCAAAGAGGTGGTGAAGTTGTATTGGAAATACTTATCCTGAAGGCGTTGGTCAACGCGTTGTTCTACTTGTCCGAAACCAATTCCGTGCATATTGGCTGAGAAACTTGCCGTCCCTAGATCTGCAAGTTTGACGTCAATAGATCCGAGGGCAGCTCCTCCACCGCGCTCATCAAAACCTTTGAGGCGAAACTCGTTAAACCAGACTTCACCACATAAGGCCTCCCCTGCATCTTCCGGTCTTGGATTATTTACATCCGATTTAGAAGGATTGCGTATACCCAACATAGCGATTTGCACCAAACCAAGGTCAGGTGTTCCTTTGATAGTAACCAAACGACCGGAATCCGTTACATAGGTATAGGGTATGTCGAAGGGATAGTTCTCTTGGTTACGAGCAATCTTGGCATTTACTAAATCTTGTAAGACAACCTCTATTCGGTTGGCATCAGGCCAAACAATACTCCGATCCCCTTCTACATCATCATAACGACCCTCGGGAGTGAATTCCAAAGGAACTTCATACTCGTAGTAATTCTGTTTGAAGTCGCTACCTAATCGCAAGAAGGCCGTGAGGGCCCCGCTTGGAGGATCCGCCACATCTTGAGCAAAACGATTGGCATGAACATCAACCACAAGACGCTTATAGTTACGCATGTCAAGGTCAAGTGTTTTAAAGACAGCCCTTGCATCACCATCTTTTAACCCACACACCGTAGCGGCAATAGCCTGTTCATTTTGAAGGACTAAGTTGGTTCCACTTCCTTGACCAATACCCTGTTCCCGAACAATGCCGGGCGGAGTGACATAATTTACAGGCTCCTTGCCTCCATTTTCCTCAATGTTCACCGAAGTAACGTTAAAGGAAACCGCTTCTTCATCTATGGGAAGGTTTTCTGTAGGATTAGATAACTCATACTGATAGGTAGCCCACTGGTTTCTCACAAGCTCCATAGAAGCGAAACGGAGAATAACCGAATCATTCCAATTGGTTAGAAACATTCTCATGAATTGAATCGAACGAAAATCCGCGATATTTCCTACACGCTGATCAAACTCTCGAATAGGTACTCTAAACTGATACCACTGGGCTTCGGGCTGATTAACCCCATCAATTTCTCGAGCAGGACGAACTGTTGAGGTCACAATGTATGGATGGTTTTCAACGCTCATTCCTGGGAATAAAGGAACACGATAAGCAAAGAAGCCTTCGGTTTCATTTAACGCATTGTCCCTGTTTAAATCCTCTTGATCAGGAATATTGGTTCCGGCTCTTGCATCCCCTGAGACAATCGGTGAATTCCCATCAGGACCATTGAAGTTCTTATAGCGGCGCAAAATGCTAGACTCTCCCGAAAGATTCCAGAAATCTTGATAGTTGTCAGAAGCTGGGTCTGCCTCAAATGCAGCAAATGCCTGCGGATCAAGATTGATTTGCGCATCCCCCAACGCATCTTGTCTGCGCGCACGTTCTTCATCATCATTGAGTCCATCAAATCCTACGTCCTGTCGAGATCGGAGATCAGCATTGTTATCAAAAGAGTTTACAATAGGAGGAGTTCTTGGCACTTTACCCCAATACGTGCTATCTACATCAAGATTATTATCACTGAGTCCATGCTCATAAAGCATACGAGAATCCTTAAGTACATCTTCGCTTAGGTTACCAAGATTAAAGTAGAGGTCTCCCCCATCTCGAGTATCGTCATACACAAAGGGGTCCAAAAGCCAAAACTCTATGTATTCCACGTTGGCCGCCTCAAAGTTTGTGTTATCAATACCTCGCATAAGACCTCCCCACCTTGTTTCGGGGTCAAGCAAGCGACCATCGGGATTCACCCCACGAGAGAAAGGTACGGTAGGTCCCGTACTCGATTCAAAGTTGTACACCCCACGCTCTTCGGGATAGAAAGCCAAATCCAACGTGGAAACCTGAGTATTAACTTGTCCCGTTAAGTCACAGGCAGGACAGATTTCCTCTCTAAATATGGGACGAACAAAGTGACTATGAATAACTTCTTTGTTATCAAAAACCTCACTTGGACTGACCCCATTATCAAAGAAGGAAGGATCAATATTATACCACGCCATCTTAGCACGGTTAAAATTGGATCTCAAATCATTACTTAAAGAACCTTCCGTGAATAACTCCTGACCATTGCTTCCCACATTGCCCGTGGGTACAGAACTATGCCTCCACGCACTGGCTGGAAATTTCAACTCGTAGGATGAGGTAGTTCCTTCAAAGTCGTCAACATAAACAGTTGCCTCTTCGCCTTTCCCCACAAAACGATTGTTTCCTGGGCGGATATAGGCTGCCTCGCCTGCAAGATCAATGGTTGACATCTCGCTTGTACTGTAAATCGGCAGTTTATCAAGTGCTTTGGTAAGCCACGGAGCATCTGTTGTATACCTAAAATCAATACCATAAATCGTATTGGAAATTGGATCGTCTCCAATGTTCACTTTCTGGGTAAACGGACGCTCCGTCATCTTCATAAGCGTACCTCCAATAAAAAGTTGATCACTTACTCGATAATCCAACCTCGTGGCAAACAAATTGCGTTGCTGGAAGCCAAAGAGCGCATTGTTTTCAAAATCGATTTTTACTTGTTGGCCTGAGTTAAGGATGGCGTCATCGATGATGGTCACCGCTCCCAAATTATAATCTACTGTATAATGCGTTCCCTCGATAAGCTGCTGACCTCCAAGAGAGACAGTTACTGAATTTTGAGGGATTTGAAAAGCCCCCAGCGATATTCGGTTCCCACCGCTCCCTTGGTACCGGCCTCGCATGGTAAAACGGTTTTTTTCTGGAAACTGCTTGGCGATAAACAGGGTCGAATCATATAATTCGTTGTAGACATATTGATTGACTAGGTTATTATCACCCACTTCGTTTAAACGATTTTCAAGGGATTGTCCAAAGGGTTCGAGGACAGGGAAAGTAATCCGGCCGTTCGAAGGGTTAATAGTTAAGCCCGGCTGAAAGTCAAAACGGCCATCGGGTTGGGGGTCCCCTTGATTATTGAGGTTATCCAATCCTACGACTTGAATAAGCTGAGTTTCGCTGAGCGAGCCCTCGGGAAGTGTTCTACGAAGTCCTCCCCCAGGGTCAATGTAGAAGATATCCAATCGGAAATCATCCGGACTGATTTGAAAAGCGCCTAAAGAATAGACATTTTTCATCATCAAATCCCAAGTAGGTAGACGAGGGCTTTGGGTAGTGCTTTTTAACAATTTTAGATAGAGGACCTTGGGGACAGAAGAAGAGTCTGGTGGGACATTTCGACTTAACTCTCCCACTTGATATACCTGTCCGTTGTAATTGTATTTATAGGCTACCGCAAGCACCTGGTTGGGCTGCAAAGTTGTGTTTAAAGAAATGTACCCAAGATTTGGCTCGAGGGTGTACTCCGACGGGTTGAGTTTGCGTGCATATATTTTTTCATAATCGGTCGAGGCATTGAGATCAAAGGCCCCACTTTGCAAGACATTAATAATCTGATCATTTCGGCGGTAATCGACATTGACAGTTAGTCTAGAGTACAGGTCATTGGCTCCATTATCAGGCACCGTGTTATTTCCAATCGCTTGAATATCGGAGGAGTACGGGCTTATCTCTCCCATATCCATAAAGGCAACCACATCCCGAACATTTTGCGTAGCATTGTTGCGGTTGGTAATCCAAACCTCCAACTCTTCTACCGTTGCCTGAGATAAGATGTTAGGCATCTGGGACAAGGCTCTTTCATAGTTGTTACGGAAAAAGTCTGATAAAAAGAAGTGTCGATCCGCCTCATATTGATCAGCCCGTATCTCAAAATTTTGGACTTGTGCTCCGTCTTCTACGACAATGGACTGTTTTTGGGAGCGCTGCTGAGAAACAACATTGGTCATCGTAAGTCGACCAAACTGCAGTTGGGCTTTCACGCCAAACAAACTTTGAGCCCCTGTTATGAGTTGAGTAGGGGTTTCAAAACTTGTATTACCAATTTCTAACTGACGTAGAATATTGTCTTCTTTACCGTTGTATTGGAGATTGACTTGGTTGTCAAAGCTAAAGCCGGTTTGGTTGTTATAGCGAAGTCCCATTTGCAGATAATCACCAATTTTTCCCGTAACATTCATGTTGATGTTCATGTCGAAGTCAGGACCGCCTTGCACCTGGGCTCGTTGGGGAAGATTGGGGTTGTCAAATCGTTGGACATTGCCCCCAAGGGTCAACTCCAGATTTCCTGAAGGACGTATATCAATTGACCCTAAAATCCGTTCTAATCGATCATTCTTTATGCTTTGAACAGGGCCTGCCAAGAGGTCCGGATCCGCACCTTCGATAATGAGCCGAGTCCGCTCCCTATTGCGTATATATTCTTGGAAATCTACTATTTCTCTGTATCGACGATAATCTTCCTGGCTCATAGTGACAGGAGGAGCGATCAACTGTCCATCGATTCGTTTTTCAATCGTATAGGTATCGGTGTTGGGATCATAGACTACATTTTGCTCGACAATTGAATCGAGCGACAAACTCGGAGAATCTTCCTCAATTAAGTGTTCTATGTTGGTTTGGCTACTATCCTGCTCTTGCCCAAATGCCATTGCTGAAAGCATCATAAAGAGAAGAAAAGATCCTATGGAAAGTCGACCGGTCCCCAACACTACATCCTTTTAAGCGCAAGTTTTATCAACTCCTCGACAGAGCTAGAAGGGAGTTCCTGGATAATGGCATCAAGTGTGCGCATAATTGTATTGCGTTGAAAGCCTAAGGATAACAATGCCTTTAACGCCTCATCCTTCGGATTATTACTTTCTAAATCAAAATGTTGACCATCATTGACCTTGTCTTTTAACTCTAAAATCAAACGCTTGGCCGTTTTTGGGCCAATGCCCTTAATTGCGGTGATGAAGGATTCATTGCCTTGATAAATAGCTTGTTGGATGGCCTCTACGGGATGAGCACTAAGCATGGTCAAGGCAAGATTGTTCCCTATACCACTGATACTAGTTAGCATGTCAAACATTGCACGCTCTTCAACTTGTTGAAAGCCGTACAAAACAAAGGTGGACAGATTTTGGCCGTCATTTTTTGCTAAAAACCGTGTATACAAGGAAACCTCCTTACTGGACTGGATGGCTTGAAACGTTTGAAAACTGATGTTTACATCATACCCTACACCCCCTACTTCAAGGATGACTTGGGTGGGTGCTACTCGGTGGATTTGGCCTCGGATAAAATCGAACATAATACCTTACGAAAATAGCAATTCAGACACCCTCTCCTAATCCCAAATCGGGAAGTGTAGCATTAATGTTCCGCATAGAGGATAAGTTGTGGTAAAAAGGGGTCAAAACCACAGGCCATTGTTAGAAAACTTTCTACAATACGATGTTTACACGGGCGGAATCCTTAAAAATGCATGGAACAGTCCTTTGCAAAACCTGATGTATCCGCGCTGATTAGTCAATTATTCTGGCTGAATCCTCTAAACTGCCTATCAATTTCATACCTTAGAATTAACCTAAAGCAATGAAAGGAATAATCCTAGCAGGAGGAAGTGGCACTCGATTACACCCTATCACCTATGCCATTTCCAAGCAAATGATGCCGATTTATGATAAGCCGATGATTTATTATCCGTTATCGGTCCTCATGAAAGCAGGTATTCGTGAGATATTAATCATTTCTACTCCTGAGCACCTACCTGTCTTTCAATCGCTATTTGGCGATGGCCGTCAGCTAGGTTGTGAGTTTAGCTATCAAGTGCAAGAAGTACCCAATGGATTAGCGCAGGCATTTGTTTTAGGTAAGGATTTTATTGGCAAGGATTCGGTAGCATTAATCTTAGGGGATAATATTTTTTATGGATCAGGTCTTGATGCCACAGTTCAACAGGCAGTTAACCCTGAGGGAGGTGTCATTTTCGCCTATCATGTGGCAGATCCTGAGCGATATGGAGTGGTTGAGTTTGACAAAAATAA
Source organism: Chitinophagales bacterium (assembly GCA_049890075.1). Taxonomy (GTDB): domain Bacteria; phylum Bacteroidota; class Bacteroidia; order Chitinophagales; family UBA8649; genus UBA8649. The sequence continues at coordinate 20,308 of JBMHCE010000039.1, read as the reverse complement.
CCGTGCCATTTCCATCGAAGAAAAACCCAATCAGCCCAAATCAAACTACGCGGTTCCCGGACTCTATTTCTATGATAATCAAGTTGTAGATATTGCCCACTCCATAAAACCTAGTGCTCGCGGAGAATATGAGATAACTGATGTAAACAAGGTCTATCTTGAACAAAACAAACTTAATGTGGCCATTTTGGACCGCGGCACGGCTTGGTTAGATACCGGAACCTTTAACTCCCTTATGCAGGCTTCTCAATTTGTTCAAGTCCTAGAGGAACGTCAGGGGCTTAAAGTAGGGTGCATCGAAGAGGAAGCTTTTCGACAAGGGTTTATCGACCCTAGCCAATTGGAAAAATTAGCGCAGCCTCTTATGAAAAGTGGCTATGGACAATATCTTATGGACGTTCTCAACCATCATTCATGAAAAAGATTTTGATTACTGGAGGGGCCGGTTTTATCGGCAGCTGTTTGGCTGATAAGCTCATACAAAATCCCAACTACAAGGTAGTTATGGTTGACAATATGTTAACTGGGAACAAAGCTCGCCTGCCTAAGCAAGAAAGCAATGAGGCCAGCAACTGGCGATTTATTCATGCCGATTGCAATAACTATACAGACATTTCCGCGGTCATGATGTCTTATCATTTTGACTATGTGTTTCACTATGCTGCAGTCGTTGGGGTAAAGCGCACATTAGACCACCCCAAACTCGTTCTTGACGACATTCAAGGAATACGAAACATCCTGGATATTGCGAAATCAACCAACGTAAAGCGGGTATTTTTTGCCTCCTCCTCAGAGGTATATGGAGAGCCCCATGAACACCCTCAAAATGAACATACAACGCCGCTTAACTCTAGACTACCCTATGCGGTGGTAAAAAATGTAGGGGAAGCATTTCTGCGTTCGTACAAGAAGGAGTTTGACTTGGATTACACCATCTTTCGATTCTTTAATACCTATGGGCCGAAGCAAAGCATTGACTTTGTGATGTCGAAGTTTATTCTTGCGGCCTTAAAGAATGAGGATTTGACCATTTACGGGGATGGCTTGCAGACGAGAACTTTCTGTTATTTCCAAGACAATATTGACGCATGCGTTAATGCTTTTGAACAAAATAAGTATGTCAACGATACGGTAAATATTGGAAGTGACTATGAACTGACCATTTTGGATTTAGCTAAGACCATAATCAAGGTCACCGGTTCATCCTCAAAAATCATTCATCTTCCCGCGCTCAAGGAAGGCGATATGTTACGTAGAAAACCGGATATCGGAAAAATGCGCCACCTTTTAAATCGAGAGTTAACATCAATCGAATCCGGCATTGAAAAGATATTGGAAGAAGGCCTAGCCTTGTATAATCCTAACGCGTAAGAACAACATCCTATGGCCCGTATTCTTGTAACAGGAGGTTGTGGTTACATTGGCTCGCACACCATCGTTGACTTAATAAAGCATGGTTATGATGTCATTTCCATTGACAATTTCAGCAACTCAGATCAAAGAGTTCTACAGGGAATAGAGGCTATCACAGGACAACAAGTCAAAAATTATGCAATCGACCTCACCGACGCAGAAGCTGTCAAAGAGACGATGGACGAAATTGGGACTATAGATGGTATTATCCATTTTGCGGCTTTTAAATCCGTTCCTGAATCCGTTGCAAAGCCTTTACTTTATTATCACAATAACATCCAATCTACAGCCAATGTCCTCGCTGAAGTACAGCGTCGAAACATAGGCACCTTTATCTTTTCTTCCTCTTGTTCAGTGTATGGTCAAATAGCAAGTTTACCTGTCAATGAAAACACACCTTTAGGTAAAGCAGAATGCCCATATGCCTACACCAAACAAATTGGGGAGCAAATGATTGCTGATATAGCCTCATTATCTCTGAGCACCTGGGTATCGCTTCGCTATTTTAATCCTGTAGGAGCTCACCAAAGTGGATTGATTGGGGAGGTACCCAACGATAAGCCAAACAATCTGGTCCCAAGAATCACTGGCAGATCATCTGGACGATACAGTGACCTTACCATTTTTGGTGGCGACTATGATACCCGTGATGGCACATGTATTCGAGATTATATTCATGTGGAAGATATTGCCCATGCCCATACGTTAGCGCTGAATGTATCGCGCGAGCAAACAACAGGAATGCATATTTTAAACCTTGGCAGTGGTGAGGGAGTAAGTGTACTCGAGGCCATTCAAGCCTTTGAAAAGGCTGCTGGCAGAAAACTGGAGTATACCATCGGCCCACGACGAGAAGGCGATGTTATGGCAGTTTACGCAGACAACTCAAATGCCTCCCGGCTCCTCCAATGGAAACCCAACCCTTCGGTTGAATATATGATGTCGACGGCTTGGCAATGGGAAGTTAATATGGCCTCAGGCAACTCCTTTCTTGGCCAGGACTACGGTATAGAAAATTTTCAGTTATGAGCCTCGCCATACTCCTAGGTATCACGACAGTATACTTTAGTGTATTGTTGGCGATTAACTTTTGGGTAAGCCGAAAAAAAGGAGAGAGAGCATTTTATGATGGCGACAAATCCTCTCCTTGGTTTTTGGTAGCCTATGGTATGATCGGTGCCTCTTTATCGGGAGTGACCTTTCTTTCAGTACCCGGTCTTGTGGGGACTAAGGGATTTTCCTACATGCAAATGGTCCTAGGCTATCAAGTGGGATATCTTCTTATAGCTCTGGTTCTCATTCCAATATTCTATAACCAAAAAGTAGTCTCAATCTATCAATACCTAGAAACGACCTTGGGCATGGAAGCACGCCTTGTTGGCGCATTAAGTTTTTTAGCTTCACGAGTCATTGGAAGCGCTTTTCGCCTCTTTTTAGTCGTCCTGTTACTACAGCACTTTGTGTTGGACCCGCTGAATATTCCTATTGAAGGGACCGTCATAGTAACTTTACTTTTAATCTTTGCCTACACCGCGACAGGAGGGGTTAAAACATTGGTCTATACCGACACCTTGCAAACGAGTGTAATGCTCCTCTGCGCTGGATTGACCTTGTATTTACTAGCGCATGAAATAGGAGATTTCTCTGCGCTCCAAGCATCAATTAGCCAAACCACTTTTGATTTTGAGGGGTTTCGCGACAATGACAACCACTTTATTAAACAATTCTTAGGTGGAGCATTGCTTGCCTTTTGCATGACGGGATTAGACCAAGATATGATGCAAAAAAACTTAACCTGCAAGAACTCCAAAAGTGGTCAAAAAAACATCATCACTTTAAGTCTTTTACTCATTCCCATCAATCTTTTGTTCTTAGGTTTGGGGTATTACTTGTCGACCTTTGCTCAAGAAGCAAACCTGTTGGTTGAGCGGCCAGATCACCTTTTCCCAACAGTTATATTCTCCTCAGGGACGTTTTCTGCAGCGCTGGGCGGATTATTTGTGCTTGGTCTAATTGCTGCCGCCCTATCAAGTGCAGATTCAGCACTGACCTCTTTGACGACATGCTTTCAAGTCGATATTCTTCAGGATAAGACCTTTTCGCCTAAAAAGAGACTACTGATTCACGGTAGTTTTGCCTTGGTCATTGCTGCCATTATTTTAGGCTTTTATTATGCGCCAAATGGAGAAAGTATTATCAATCGAATCTTTACCGTTGCCCAGTATACCTACGGACCCTTACTTGGCCTGTTTCTTTTTGCCCTAAGCTCGAAGAGAAAGGTGAATGCAATCTATATTCCCATACTATGTATGCTTACTATCGGCCTTACCTTTTGGTTTCAACAGCTGCTCACCCAACATGTTAATTTCAGTCCTGGATTTCTCCTTTTAGGAATCAATGGCACTATAATGTATGGTTTGCTCGTTATAACCTCTACTAAAGATCTTTCCTATGAAAAATAAATCATGGCACGAACACCAAGCAGAATCCTCTTGGTCAATGTTTAAAATCATGGCTGAATTTGTAGAAGGCTTTGAACGATTGGAAAAAATAGGACCCTGCGTTACCATTTTTGGATCCGCTCGAACCAAAGAAGAAAACGCCTATTACCAGCAAACTATGGATATTTCAAAGGCGCTTGTTGCTGAAGGTTTTGGAATCATTACCGGCGGAGGACCAGGCATCATGGAAGCTGGTAATCGCGGAGCACGAGAAGCCGAAGGAAAATCGGTAGGGCTTAATATAGAATTGCCGTTTGAACAGGAAGCCAATCCATACATTGATTATGATAAACTCATCAACTTTCGGTACTTCTTTGCCCGTAAAGTAATGCTTGTGAAATATGCTCAAGCCATTGTACTTATGCCAGGTGGTGTGGGAACGCTTGACGAGTTTTATGAGACCATTACCTTGATACAAACCAAAAAAATGAAAGCTGTTCCAGTCATCCTTGTGGGAACATCATTTTGGAAAGGTCTCTTGGAATGGATGAAAAATGTCATGCTCAAGGAGGGTAACATATCCCCTGAAGACATGGATTTGTTTCATCTAACAGACTCTACCGAGGAAGTGGTTCAGATTATCGACGACTTTTATAAAAACAAAGCCATAATCCCTAATTTTTAAACTTCCAAAAGTCTATCTTGTTATAACACCAAACAATAGACTATGAGCCACTTAAATGCGGGAGATAAAGCCCCTTTATTCGAATCCATTGACCAAAACGGCAATCCCCTTAGACTTCAAGATTTCAAAGGGAAAAAAGTAATTCTCTATTTCTACCCAAAGGATGACACACCGGGTTGCACGGCAGAGTCTTGTAATTTCCGAGACAACTATTCTATGCTACTTGATAAAGGATATGCTGTTATCGGAGCAAGCATACAAGGCGAAGCTTCCCATCAAAAGTTTATTGCTAAGTATGATCTGCCTTTCCCTCTAATGGCCGATACCGATAAGTCAGTACATGAGGCCTACGGAACTTGGGGAATAAAAAAGATGTATGGTAAAGAATATTACGGGACGATCCGAACGACTTTTGTAATTGATGAGGAAGGCAAAATCGAACACGTTATACGAAAAGTGAAAAACAAAGAAGCTACTGAACAAATTCTGAAATTGACAGAAGCTTCTTAATTTAAGGGAAAGTCATCTCCTATGAAACGATTAGTTCTACTCTCCCTATGCTTTGCATTTTTTTCATGGATAGGTCTGCAACTAGGCATATCAAACACAGCAGGAAAACCCGGTTTAGCCGGTGCTCCTGGGGATAATGGTACTTGCGGAAACTGCCACAATTCCAGTCCGCTCGCTCCCCTCAATGAAAACATCAGTGTCACCATCAATGGCGATCCCCTCACGGCAAGTTTTGAATATGATAATTCTGCTACTTATGCGATGAGGCTTTCGATTGACAACCCGTTAAGTATTCGAGGAGGCTTCTCATTAACCGTATTGGATGAAAACAATGAAATGGCGGGCGCACTGAGCACGATTGATGGCAATGCGCAATTGTACAATCAAAACAATCGCACCTATGTAGCGCAAAACAGCAATGCCGCTACGGCTTGGGACTTCACTTGGGCGCCCAACGGGGTCAATGGAGAGGTTACCTTTTATGCTAGCGTTAACGATGCCAACAATAATGGGCAATTCTCAGGCGATATTATTCGTCCATATGAGTTAAAAATCAATCCTGCGGCGACAACTTCTATTGAGGCTTCAACCCTTGAAGAAGCCGTTTCAATAGCGATTCTTGGCAATCAGATTCAACTTAATGCTGACAATAGTCTGCCTTATCCAGTCACAGCACGCCTACTCAGTATAAATGGAGCGCAAAGTATTCCAAATACTGCGCTTACGCCGGGTAACTCATCAACATTTGATGCATCGGCGTTGCCAAAAGGCATTTACATTCTGCACCTCGATGCAAAGACTTCTTCACACACCCAAATGATTAGCCTACAATAATATGCGAGATAAACCTGCGGTAACGGCATTCCCTATTCAAGACGCCCTTCAAAAACGATGGAGTCCTCGGGCTTTTGATAATAAACCACTACCTAAGGAGGAAGTCATTTCAATGTTTGAAGCCGCTCGATGGGCAATGTCTGGATATAATGATCAACCCTGGCGGTTCATAGTAGCCCAACAGGGTGATGATCACTACGACAAAGCGTTCTCATGCGTTGGTGCATGGAATCAACAGTGGGCGCAATCTGCTCCTTTACTTGGTTTTATCATTGCCGATGAAACATCCCCTACCTCAGGAGAACACAATTATGCAGCATCCTTTGAGGCGGGCATTGCTGCAGGCTTTTTAGTAATCCAAGCAGAACATTTAGGGCTTCGGTGCCATCTCTTTGGGGGAATTCATCGAGATGAGATACGGAAGGCATTTAGTGTGCCCGAAAAGCACAATATAGTTTGTGGATTTGTATGTGGTCATCATGGTGAACTCAAGCAAATCCCTGAATCCTTCCATGAAGAAGAAGCAGCACCGAGAACAAGAAAAGCGCTTAGCGAAATTGTGTTTGGCAGCACTTGGCAAGAAGCCTATCTCTAGCGTGTAAACTCTAACTGATGTTTTCTTGAGCTAAGGCCTTTAATAACGGTTCGCTGTGCTTTACCGATTTTTTTGTCCAATCAAGTAGAGTCTCTAAAAAATCTTCGCTGGAAAGTTGCCATAAGGAAGGATCTTGACTGCGAAGTCGGTGGTTTAACCGTTGAAGTAAGACCGCACAGGAAACAGACACGTTAAGGCTTTCTGTAAATCCATACATAGGAATCTTAACCCGCGTATCTGCAAGTTCAAACGCTGTCTCCGACAAACCATGCCATTCAGTACCAAGCATGATAGCCACCGGTCGATCCAACGGGAGTGTTTCCGGCGTATAGTCGGCTTCCGGATGTGCGGCAGCAATACGGTATCCCCGGTTTTTTAATCCCTCGATACATTGCCGAACATCCTTGTGTTTATTGATCTCCACCCACTTTGCAGCGCCTCGACTCATATCCCTGTGAATCGCAAACTCATTAATATTATCCACCACATGCATCTCCTGAAGTCCAAAACATTCGCAGCTTCTCAGTAAAGCGTTGGCATTATGCTCTCTGTAAAGTTCTTCGGTTATCACTGTTAAGAACCGTGTGCGTTGGCGCAATATATCATGCATTAAATCCCATCGATTATCGGTGAGATAGGGACGCAAATGGTCAATGGCCTGTTGAGTAGAAATCATGACTCTATTAAAACTACGGAAGACGACCTAATCAAGCAAGATGGTCAGTTAGGAGCTCCCAAATTCGATCATCCATTGGAGGTAAGGCTTCTACATAGATAGCTTCTTTGGTGGTAGGATGCGGGAAACGCAGGGAGCGGGCATGGAGGTGAATGGATTTATCCTCATTGGGCCTTGAAAAGCCATACTTTACATCGCCTTTGATCGGACAACCTATCGCAGATAACTGACACCGAATCTGATGGTGTCGGCCAGTAACAGGATAGACTTCTAGGAGATGATACCGTTCTAAGCTACACATCAATGAATACTTCAATATGGCCTCTTTAGCCTTTGGCCGACCTGCTTTACACGGCCTTGACTTATTGGCTTTTGAATCTTTGATTAGATGATGGACAAGTTTACCCTCTAAATCCTTAGGTCGGTCTTGGACCACGGCCCAATAGGTCTTTTGGGTTTGACGGTCTTTAAATGCAGCATTGAGTCTTGTGAGCGCTTTACTCGTTCTTGCTAAGACAATTACGCCACTAGTTACCCTATCAAGCCGATGAACTAAGCCTACGAAGGCTTCGCCGGGCTTGTTTTTTTCCTTTTTGATATACTCCTTTGCCCAATCAAGTAAGGTTACATCTCCCGTAGCATCACCCTGCACAAGCATGGTAGGAGGCTTATTGACCACCAATAAGTGGTTATCACTGTATAATATTTCTGGATGGCTAAGCAAAGCGCCTTAAATTTAGTTCAGGTAGGATATCACCTTGATTAAACAGTGCATCAAGCAACATATCTGCAACATAAGGACTCAACGAATAGCCTTTGGTTCCCATTCCTGCGAGGCATGCCACCGTTGAGCTCTTTGGACTCCGTCCAATTATTGGTCGTCGGTCTTTAGAAGCTGGCCGTAATCCGGCAAGATGATCTAAGACACGGTATTCTCCTTGAAAGCTTTTGGCCAAGCGGTCAAGCAAGCCTTGCTTTCCCGCAGCCGTTGGCTCTATTGTTTCATCCTCCCAAGCATAGGTCGAACCGACCCAATACCTATCATTGTCCAAGGGAACAATATTGACTTGATGGCCAATAATTACATCCTTTGGAAGGGATTTACTCTCAATGATTAGCGCCTCTCCCTTATTAGCTCTCACGGGAATGTCTGGAAAAAATGGATTTGAGGAAATGGTATGCCCTTGGCAAAAGACAATATGCTTGGCACGTAGGGATCGATATCGAACGAAATCCTTGTCATAGGAGAGATTTGAAACATCAAACACGTCCTTGTGATAACACCCCTTGGCAACCCAACGCCGCACCGAGGCATTAAGCAGGGCTGGCCCATCCACACGATAGGCCCTGTTAATGTAGAAGCCGCCGTGGTGTTGAACGAGATCTATTCCTTCGAGACGAGATGGTTGGTTGTCTTGCAGATAATTGTGATACGCCGCATCCCCTAGACGCATTTGCCATGTGTTTAAAGAATCAATATCGGGAAGGACTTTAAACAGAGGATGTGCATGTATGATTGGCTCGCTGAGATCTTTTTCAAGCAAGGCATAATGGTCTTCTAAAAAAGGCCACAACGTATCGGCTTGCCAGGTTTTGACATACTTTCGACCTGTTATCGGATTAATCATGCCAACAGCAACTTTTGACGTGCTGTAGCCTCCTTCGTCGATGACACAAAAAGAGAGTCCCTTCCGTTCGGCAAGATGGGCAAGGTTGCAGCCTGCAATCCCGTGCCCTACAATGATTATATCAATTAACGTAGTATCGATACCCTAAAGGTATACCCTTCCCCTGAGACATAGTACATTCCCTCTGGAAGTTCTGAAACCTCAAGATAGCCCTGAGGTGCTGTCGACTCAAGCACTAACCGACCATCTTGACTGAATACTTGGTACATTGATCCTTCCAGAAGTCTTGGAACAAAAACACGCTCCATTGCTGGATTTGGAAACGCCTGAAATGAAGCATCTAATGAAGAAACATCTGTGGGAACGTAGACAAACGAAGGATCTTTGCTGAAGCGTTCGAAAAACCGCCAAATCTCCGTAGAACCATCAATCTCATAGCTTATACCATCTCCTGGGAAAGCAATGGGTGTTCCAGGCCATGTATGCGTTGCATTGGTCAGCTTATAAAACCATAATTCTCCATTATCAAGGCAGTTCGGATAGATAAAGCGTTCGGTTGAAACGCCATCGTTATCAATATCGCCGTAGTCTCTGTAGTCCGCCTGAGCATCACAACCATTGCGATCTCTGATCAATTCTACCGCGCCCTCGACACCGATATAACCTGGAAAGGGGAAGTACTCCACGGTAGAGTCCGCCGTCCCATGGACTTGCATAACAGGGACTGTGCGTGCCGAAGGGCAAGAATCTACTACAGAAAGGGGTGGCAAGCCTGTAATGGAAGCCATTGCTGTAAATCGCTCCCCCAGGGCACAAGACAAAAAGTAGCTCACAAAGCCCCCTGCACTCATGCCACATGTATAGATTCGGTTAGTATCAATGGCGTAGTTTGCGATAAAGAAGTCAATCAAGCTATCGACAAAACCTACATCATCAGGGATAACTGGAGTGACCCCTGGAGCACTCACGTCGTACGATAGATTCCATAATCGCACACCATTAATCTCCCAAGCATTCGGGTAGACTACTATAAAATTATTGAGATCGGCGACTCCATCCATTTGAGAATAAATTCGCTGTTGGTAAGAATTACTGCCCCGTCCATGCATATTAAACACCAAGGGAACCTCTTCCGAACCATCATAGGAAGCAGGAATGTGAAATTCGTATATACGATCAAGTCCGTCGTAAACTATCGTATCGATATCCGTTTGTGCCGATGCCGAAAAAACGATCGAACACAGGGCTAGGCTTAAGAAATATCTTGTTAGGTTTTTCATTGCTTGTAATAAGTTAACTGGCATTCTCCGTATTGACTTCCAAAGTAATACTGCACATTTAACAAAATGTCTCCCGCCCCTGTATTGTTCAAATACTGACCAGAAACATTGGCCTGAAAACTTCCTCGATTCACCGCAAATTCAATGATATTGCCTTCGTTGGTAGGACTGGTATAGATAAAGGCATCGACACTGCCTTGATTCATAAAGTTTCCAAAGGTTACGCGGTTGGGATACGCGCCGTCCCATAGGATAAAATCAAAAGGAGCTCCGATATAACTTCCTTGAAAGCAATTGGCCACTACGGTATAATTGCCTACATATTTTTGGGCGGCGATGGTTTGGCACTCTGGCCCTTCATAACCATCCAAGCAATAACAATTTCCATTGATGCAACTTTGATTATTGCCGCATACCACATCATCACAAGATCGTCGATCACCGCAATTGGTAAGCGTTAGCATAAAAAAGGTGATGGGGATCACCAAGAGATTTCTAGTCATCATTTGAATGGTTTTCAGATCGATAAAAGAACACATAATAAAGTACAAAGCCAATGGGACCAGCCATTAGACTCAAAGTCAAGATTCCTCCAAGGACAACTCTTCGAGTAATCGAAGGATTAGGATTTTGCCGCTGTGCGTGGCGCGCAATCCATGTACCTACAAAGAGATCAAACACAAGGAAATGTTGCCAAGCCACAAGCACGCCCAGTGGACTTGCAAAAAGGCTCGTTAAGCCCGATAGGGAGGAAAATGCATCTGGCTCTAGCGCAGGACCTTCGGCAATTGCCCAGCAGAACAACAGGCCATACATCAAGGCAAGTAATGCATGAATTCGAAGGGAGAATACCCATTGCTTTGTCAAGCTAGCACCCGGCGCAAAAACCAACAACCCCCATACCGGCATCGGCAGCAAATTGATGATACGGTAAAGCACTTCTAAATCAAGCATAGTATTTACAATGTTGTTTTCGGTAATGCCAAGATAAGACTTGTATCTTCGGAACGAAAGAACGATTGCCTCATGAATGCCATGTATAACAAATATGCCCACCTCCTGACCGACTATTGCCTAAACGTCCAAAAAGGAGATAGGGTTTATGTGCGTACCACCTATCTCGCCGAAAAGCTGGTCCAAGAGTTAATGCGAGAAGTAACCAAAGCGGGCGGTCATCTTATCACTGACATTCAATTCCAAGGACAAGAAGAGATTTTTTATAGTGAGGCCTCTCAACATCAACTCGAATACGTCAACCCCCTAAAGAATCATGTCATTCGTGAGTTTGACAAATACCTTGTCATTATTGCACCTTTTGAGAGCAATGGCCCTCAGAAGGATTATGCTGATAAAAAGGCGATTGCAAGAAAGACGGGAGAAGAGCTCAGTAAGCTCTACATGCAACGCACAGGAAGTAAGGATATGGAGCGCAGTCTGTGTTTGTTCCCTACGGAAGCCAATGCCAAGCGCGCTGGAATGTCGTTAGAAGACTATGAGCAGTTTGTCTTTACAGGATGTGGCTTACTTGAAGAAAACCCTAAAGGAGTATGGCTGAATGTCAGAGAAGAACAACAAGCCGTTGTAGACTACCTCAATCGAGTAGATACAGTGACCTATGAAGGGCCAGGATTTTCAATTAGTTATCGATGTAAGGATCGCCTATGGATTAATAGCGATGGGCGTACCAATATGCCCTCTGGCGAGGTCTATACAGCACCCATAGAAGATTCCGTCAATGGGAATATCAAGTTCAGCTACGATAGCCTGTATATGGGACGAGAAGTCAGCGGAGTGGAACTTACCGTTAAAGACGGCAAGGTCGTCAAATGGACAGCGGATAAGGGCCAAGATTTTCTCGATTACATTTTTTCTATCCCGGGAGCACGAATCTTTGGGGAAGCAGCAATTGGGACCAACTATCACATTCAACGTCCTACAAAAAACATTTTGTTTGATGAAAAGATGGGCGGCTCCGTTCATATGGCCATTGGGCAATCCTATCCGCAATGTGGAGGAAGCAATACCTCTTCGGTACACTGGGATATGATTACCGACATGCGACAAGGGGGTGCAATTTATGCAGACGGGGTCCGTATCTATGAAAATGGTAAATTTCTCATCGGGTGATTCTCGAATTCTTAGAAAGCCTGCCTAATGCATTAAAGTTTTCCGTCGTTGGCGGATCAGCTTTTATCATTGATTTAATACTGACCTTTTTTCTCAAGGATGTCATAAAAGTCAAGCCCATCCTGTCAAATTCAATCGGATTTGTTACCGGAATATTACTGCGATTTTTTGGTAATCGCTATTGGACATTTCACCAAGATTCGATGGATAATTTTTGGCAGGATTTCTTCCAATATGTTGGCATTGAATCGGCTGGACTGCTTATTGTGAACTTTGCTGTATGGCAACTAGCTCAAAAAAGAAAGATGGTCTCCTTCTTTTGGGCCAAAGTAATTGGCATGTCGGTCTTTTACCTCTATAACTACTCGATGAATGCGGTAGTTACCTTTAATCGAGGAGTGTTTGATTAGCACGCGCTAAAAATGATATCCAACTGAAATCGTAGGGTGAAAATTAAGATTAATCAGACCACCCGCTCCACGGAACTCCATACCTAATGAGGCGCCTCCAGAAACCGACACAGGGTATTCACTAAAAAGGTGCTGGTAGCCTACACTTCCTCCCGCCAACAACAGCAGTCCGCCTTTAGAACCCAAGCCTGCATAGGGGCCAAAATACAAACCCCGTAAAGCAACATCTGTAAGGTAAAACCTAAGCTCTGGCTTGATAAACATGCCCAAAGTACCACCACCCGTAAAGAAGTTTAATCCCCCATTAATCGATGTATTAGAATTCAGTAATGCCTCAAACTCAAGCGCCGTCATATACCCCGATTGCGTCACTGTATTCGTCGACATGTAGAGCAAACCAGGAGAAAACTTCGCAATATAATCTTGGGATAAACACGTAGAAACGCACCCTACGAAAAAAAGAACACTGAGAAATAGACTTCGTACCATATCACTTTGCTTTACATAAAAGTACGATTGAGCTCCCTCAAATATTGTTTGGGTTACGCACAAAGAAAATGTTTACATCACGGTGTAAACCTCTTAAAATGCCTTCCATCCCTGTGCGGTGAGGGGATAGTGTTGATTGGTTCTAGAGGTTAAAAAGGAACCTTTCTCTGCCTTGTGGATGATTCCAATCTCTATGCAATCTGGAACTTCTTCTCGCACGCGATCCGCTAAAGAAGGGTCAACAGTAAAGAGCAACTCATAATCCTCTCCTCCATTCATGGCAGAGGTAATGGGATCAATATTAAGTTCAAGGGATAGGTCATAGGTCTCTTGCTGGATCGGAACAAACTGCTCGTGGACTTCAACACCTACCTTACTTGATTTGGCAAGATGAAGGCACTCTGAGCTCAACCCATCACTGATATCAATCATTGCAGTTGGAACGATGGACGCCTTAGCAAGTGCTTCTATTACGTCATATCTAGCCTCTGGCTTAAGTTGTCTTCCTACGACGTAGTCATGCCCTTCAAGTTCAGGTTGCATATCAGGGTTTTGAAGGAAAATCTGCTTCTCTCGATTCAAGACTTGAAGTCCCATGTACGCCCCTCCTAAATTTCCGGTTACAAAAAGCGCATCACCGGGATTAGCCCCACTTCGAAGCACAAGCTGTTCTTTAGTAACCCGGCCGTATGCAGTTACTGAGATGGTCGAGCCACTTAAACTGGATGTAGTATCTCCACCTACAATATCGACGTTGTAGAATGACGCGGCACGTTCCATACCCTTGTATAATTCTTCCACCGCTTCCACCGAATACTTACTCGACAACGACAAGCTGACGACAACGTGACTTGGTTTACCATTCATGGCATAGATATCTGAAATGGAAGAGACAATGGCTTTATAGCCCACATGCTGTAAAGGGCAATACATCAAATCAAAATGCAAGCCCTCTACCATAGTATCTACGGATAACAACGTGTAGTCATCGCCGTTGTCTAATACAGCACAATCATCACCAATACCATGCACTGTTGAGCGATAGCGACTGTTTACCATTGATTCAATGCGATCAATGAGGCCAAACTCTCCTAGTTCGGAAACATCTGTTCGTGTGGGCTTTGTCATATTCTTTTTGTTTGCCATGGCATCCTTAATGGAAAGTCCATAATTATTTGACAAATTTGAGGAAATCTAAAGCAATAAGCACTATCCAACCCCTTCCGATTCGTCAATTACTCTTTTTAGGGCTCATTACCCTCTTAGGAATGGGGGGACTTGGCCTTGTTTTACTACCCTATACTTCAGAGGTAACCTGGCAAATCCTTTTCGAAAAATCGAGCAGTCAATTATATTCCAGCCTTGCTGTAGGAGGAGGTATTGGTTTGGGAGCAAGCTTAGTTAGCCTCTTTATCTCGCGCTCCTTTCCCACAAGTGATCTAGAACGAAAGCTTAGACAGCGCCTTCCCCTCCAGGCCATGTCCAGCTTTACCATTGTGTTTCTATCACTCTGTGCAGGAATAGGAGAGGAACTATTGTTTCGTGGACCACTTCTTTTTGGACTTTTTGAGTGTATCAGTTTACCCGCAAGCATTTTGTTAAATGCCATCTTTTTTGTGGGTCTCCATGGCTACCTTAACCCTAGACAGGATTTACCTTGGGTTCTCCGGCTATGGCTCGTTGCCTTTTCTAGCGTTCTCGGCCTTGTTACCATAAGCTTGAGTATAGCATGTGCAATGACTGCACATACCATCTATGACCTTGTTTTACTGCATGCTATGCGACGCGATTCACTTTCTGCGTAACATAGAAGGGTGGGCTTCATACCAAAGCTTTTTTTCCTCGGAGTATCCAAAACTTACTTCCGTAAGCGCGTCAGAGAGTTCTTTATACAGCCTCTCCTTATACTTTAATGGGAGATGAATACGCTCCTGCACTCTGCCTATTGTCCAAATACAAAGCACGGCTTTTCTTGATAGTAAAATGCCAAAAGGCTGTAGCTGTACCTCTTCAAAGTAAATCCAACTTACTTGATGCGATTGGCTCACTAGAAGATGCCAGACTGGATGTCGATCGATTCGAAAGGAGCTTTTCAAACGCCATGTAATCAAGCCAGATACCATGGCAAGTAAAAGAAGTAAAGCAATGGGTTGACGCTGAAAGACATATCCAATACATGCACCTAGTATAAATAGCAAGGCTAGAGCGAAAAGCAACTTAAAATTCCTTTCGCGGCGAATAATCTTTTTAAGTAAAGGATAGTTATTCTCCATAATCCGTTCCTAGCCTTCCAGCCTAGAACTTCGGAGAAAAAGAGATTTTAACTCCAAATCGGTTGGGCTCGATGCCCGTATTGGGTAAAGCATCCAAAGCCGAGAGGCGCCAGATGAAATCAAGACGGAAAACATACAATATGTTTTCAATACCAAAGCCAACCTCAAAATAGGGTTTATTGGCAATCCGAGTACCTTCCGGTAAATCAAGTACCTCTTTATTCCTTGCTGAGAAGTCTCCAATTAACACTTTACCCGTTAGGATGGTTCGAAGCTTTAATCGGTTGATACCCGGAATACGATTTAAAATCTGACCATCGAAGTGATGATCAACCCATAGGGTAGCAAAGCGGTCTGAGATAAACTCGAACTCGCGAATCATGTTGAAACCTCTTGTTAAGTAGAAGTACCCGTTGTTTCCTTCGTGAATAAAGGTCAGAGGATAAGGTATCTCGCCAAAGACATATCCAGCACGCAACGTGTATCGAGTATACCCTGCTTTGTGGCTAAAGCGATGGTAGTAATTCATGTATATGCGCTGATACGAATAATCTCCTCCTAAGGGCGCGAGTTTGGAACCTGCAGGGGGCTTTATACCAAAGGCCAAATCAAGCTCGATAATTGGCTTAAGAGAAGTTGTCGAAATACGTCGGTAAGGGAATTGCAACCAAGTCTCACCAAGACCGATGCGCGTGCGCAACGTAACCTCTGACACATTAAAGCCGTCAAGCGACTCTACGCCGCCATTTGCATCGGTACGTATGAACTCCAAGTTGCCCGCTGTCGGGAGGTAAGACCTTCTCGATAATCTTAGCTCTGTAGTTAACCCATGAATCCATTCCCTTGTATAGGCTCCTCGATACTCCTCTACTCGCATGATTTTATTGAGTGGGCCATTTCGTAAAAGTGCCTCAACCAAGTCATCATGATCTGTTGGGTCGTCATTTTCTACATTACTCAAAAACCTGAAGTCATCTTGATACGATAGGAGCAAGTTATGCCAACGTTCGTTGCGCGTTGGTAGGTTGAAGAATGCTCGTCCGAGGTATTTCCAGTCTTCATCTTTGGTACCATAAGCTGCATACCCCCACAATTGAAATGCCTCTGACAGGGCATCGGTTGTTCTCAATGCTAGTTTGGGTCGAACGCCTTCAATCTCGTTCCAACTTACTGTCTCGTCGATTCTTCCCACTTCAAGGATACCAAAAGGCATATACCCTGTTACCGCAAAATCAGCTAACCACTTCCACGTGGTAAACGCAGGCTTTTTCTTTACGGAATCAATCATCAAGAAGATATTTTCTTGTTGCTGAGTGAGTTCCACGATCCGATTATCTGTCCAATACCCTGTATCCCTGGTGTAGGCCGCTGAGTCAAACTGAAGTTTCTCTCCACGAAAGATGGTATCAGGAATTTCCGTTCCTATTTGGATATCCGCCTTTGTTTTCGTCTGTTGAAGCATGATTTGCATCTTCTCACGACGCTTTTGCTTTAAGCTTTTCTTATGCCCACGCCGATCATAGTTTGCATTGTCGATCTGCGTTTGATAGTCCTCCTTTAAACTTTGCTTTTCCTCACGTGATAGCTCCTCGTCTTTGAGTAACATCTTGAGTTCAGATTTCAGAGAATCCTTCAAGGTTCGGCAACTATCAATAGAATATTTTATATCCTCCTTGGTCAGATTACGGATGTCAGTCGATCGCTTAAATATAGAAAACCCAACGCGCATATAATTACGTACATCGACCCATTGACCATCTATTTTTTCAAAGTCCTGTTTGACGTAAAAGGTATTTACAAAATTGAGGTTTGCCTTAGGCGGTAAAACAAACTCAAAAGAAAGTATGGCGTAAGTCGAGTCTTCTACCCAAGCAGTTCCCGAGAGCGCTAACATCTGCACCTGTCGAGGAGAGAAATCCAGCCTGTAGCGCTTTACTCCATCAACCACAGTACTATCCGTTAAGAAGTATCGGTACGAGGATAATCCTGTATTTGAAAACGGGCTAGCAAATGATTTACCACCTGCTAAAAAAACATCGTCATAGGCTGTAAATGGCGGGAAAAGCTCGTTGAGTAACTCCGCTTTACTGCCATCTCGTTTAGCCCCTGAGAACTGTGAAGCATTGACATACTCCACTCGCTTTTTGGGATTATTTTGCACGAATATATCCGACAAGCGCTCCGCCAACACAGCGGGCATCACCTCTACCCCATCGACTGTATCCGCGTAGTCAAATACAAACCAAAAGGGTTTAAAGAGTTTAATCGTCTTAAGACCTGGAGCTACATTATATACTCCTATTTGTATCTGAGACTGTTCTTTAAACTCATAGGAATCAAAGTACTCTGGAGCATTGTTCTTTTTGTGATCAATCACCATTTTTTGAAGGCTCACCGCCTTTTCATCCCTGTACCTGCGCTGACGACGTCCGGATACAACAATTTCACCTAAATCACTCGAGCTGTACTCTAATTTGATGGATACAAGCTGATCGATTCCCCGCACGATTTGCATCTCAATATTGTTATAACCTAACGCACCGAATTGAACAAAATCAGAACGAGTTCTTCCCGATAAGACAAAGTCTCCATCCGCATTACTCAACGCAGTTGCTGCACCATCTCTAAACTTTACTTCGGCATAGGGTACGGTTTCTCCGTCCGTATCAATAATCTTCCCTCGTACTGTAGTCATCGGCTGGGCCATGACAGTTACAAATACCACCAAGAATAAAAAAAGGCTGAGGATGTGTTTATTCACGGTGCAAAGATAAAAAAAGGGGATGTGAAACACACCCCCTTTTCTTGGTTGTTTTTAGGACTGCTTAGTCAATGAAGAGTTGTAGGCTCTCTACCTGGGCACTGCCCTCTAATGAAAGAGTATACACTCCAGTGGCTAACCCATCAGTCGATAGCATAGCCGCTCCTTGGGCAATCAGCGTCGAAGCAACGACCTTGCCCTCCATGTTGTATAGATTGGCTACAGTATGCGTTCCGTGCGCTACAATGCGTACGTAATCCTCAGTGACCAATACTTGCGATTGACCGAGTAATACATCAGTCGTAGACGATACCTTGTCGGTCATCTCTATCGTACAGCTTGTACGTACCTCACAGCCTAACTCCGTATAGCCTACAAACTCAAGCTCATACGTGCCTGCTGCTAGTGACGTCCATACAAAGTCAATGCCCTCTGAGATTACAACACCATCGATCATCCATTCTCCTATCATTGGAGATACAAATGATACGCTGTTGCCTACCTCATCACTTACATCGCTTAAGCTTACTACAGGTAGTAATGACGTCTCTACGTATACCACATCCGTTAAGCTTGTGTAGGCATTCGCGAGATTAACCGTGAGGTTACCTGTTGTATGTACTGGCATCTCGATAGCACCGCTTAACACCCCTGTGCTTACTACTCCTTGAGCATCGCTGATTACATAGTTCCACGCAACCTCTTGGCCTTCGACCATAAAGCTTGGCGCTTCAACATGTAACACACCGTTGGATACTGAACAATCACCATCCTCAGCGCTTACAACAACTGCTGGAGTAATGTGTAAGACAAAGCGGTTGTAATCATCAAGCTCTGTCATAGTAAAGGCATATACATCACCTTCTGCTACTTGTGTCCATGTACCTTCTGACTTATCCTCTAAGAATAGTAGGCTACCGTAAGGAAGGCCTGCTACAGAAGTGAAGTCTAACGTGAAGCTACCTGATTGACCTGGCATGACACCTAGAGCAATTTGGTCTCCCATTACTGGGTTAGAGCGACCATTCATAGAGAGCATGTTCGCGTCATCTCCTGTGAAGAGCGTCGGTTGACCCGGTGCACTCTCGAACTTGTATGCGTCCTCTAGTGCATCAAAGGTGGACGTCATCATCTCGCCAAAGAAGATGCGTGTTACATCACCATAGCCATTACCGCGTAACTCAATGTTGATGTCGCCATCAATCGTCGCTGAACGCCATGTACCCGCAGTAGTGCTTCGCATAGCATTCGTGTACGTGATATCCGCCGTAGAGCCACCCGCATTCCAGTTCGCCGCAAAACCTTGCATTGATGGAATAACAGATCCTGGTGTGTACGGCTGGTAAGTACCGCTGTACGTGCCTGATGGATCCCAGTATGATGGAGAGTTCAAGCCTGAGTTACCTATAATTAGATTATTACGATCTAAAGACGATGGGTATGGGTTACCTAAGATATCCCAGTTACTCAATGGTATGTTCTGTAGTATACCTACAGCATCCATCGTGTATGTAACATCGCCTGTGTTCGGTGTACCCGTTATAGATAGCGTGCTGTTACCGCCTGCTAAGTATGCTGAGTATCCGCGGCCATCTTCCATGTTACCCGCTGAGCGTACTACCCATCCCGCTTGCTCAGGACAGAATGTATTGATTACTGTCTCAGGATCCCACTGGAATAAGTTACCGTAGTTAGAGCTTGGCGATATACTATCTGGTGAACAGTTGGATGCTGGCGTTACCGCTACTCCATCAGTACCTGTTAAACCAGCTCCATAACCGCTTAGCTCCTGTGGATCATCGGCCCACTCTGTTAATGGAACATTGTTGACCGGTGAGGATACGTAGTGCTGGGCTGCTACAATACCACCAACAAACTGTTGCATAGTAATCGTACCATAAAAGATAGCGCCTGCCTGACTAAAGTCATCAAACATCGCTGTACCTGATCCATCGCTCTCTAGAACAATGTTTCCTGCACTAGCTAATGTAGCATTAGCGCCTATCTGGCATACTGCACCTGCTCCAATGTTGAGTGATGCGCCAGAGCCTACTACCGTATTACCTAACGTTAGCGTTCCGCCAGTGTACGTCGGGAAGACCTGACCACCTGATGGGTTCGATGGAACAACAATACGTGTAGCAGCTGCCGTAGGCGCGCTACCTGATGTCCAGTTCGCATTGTTA
>JBMHCE010000038.1:0-18559 GCA_049890075.1 Chitinophagales bacterium | reverse complement strand
TGACATGTCTGCTGACCGAGGGGCTTACATATGTCAAAGTCAAAGCTTGAATATTCATTTGATGAATGCTAACTTCGGAAAAATGACATCTATGCATTTTTATGCCTGGAAAAAAGGTCTAAAAACAGGGATGTACTATCTGCGAACTAAAGCTGCAACAGATGCCATTAAATTCACTGTAACCAAAGAAGAAAATGCTCAACCCAAAGCAATGTCAGTCAAAGAGACTGACAAAAATCAGCAAGCCATACAATGCTCGTTAGATGATCCAGAGGGATGCGAAATGTGCGGCAGTTGATTTTAATAAATTATAAAAAAGCTGAAATGCTCATTTGTATAGTTTTTCCGTTTTTTATCGATCGTTAGCGAATCCCGTCTGAAGATCATCAACGATTTCAGGGTTAAGTAGTGTAGAAGTATCACCTAAATTTTCAGTATCGCCACTGGCAATCTTTCGTAATATTCTCCTCATAATTTTTCCAGAACGGGTTTTGGGTAATCCTTTGACAAATTGGATTTTTTCTGGTTTGGCAATTGCGCCGATTGTTTTCGCTACAAGATTTCTTATTTCCTCAACTAATTTATCGGTTTGGATGATTCCATCATAGGTTATTACATATGCATGTAGGGCATTCCCTTTGATATCATGAGGAAACCCAACTACTGCGCTTTCAACGATGTCTTCATGTTCATTAATTGCATTCTCTATAGGAGCTGTGCCAAGGTTATGTCCAGAAACAATTACCACGTCATCTACTCTTCCAGTGATCCTATAATTTCCTTTTGAGTCTCTAAGGGCACCATCTCCTGGAAAATAATAACCAGGGTAGGCAGAGAAGTAGATATTTTTGTAACGTTTATTATCACCATAGATGGTTCTAGCCAAGGAGGGCCAAGGTTGTTTAATTGCTAAAATTCCTTCAGCTTTGATTTCAGTAATCTCTATTCCATTTTCATCTAATAAAAGAGGTTGAATTCCGGGTAAGGGAAGGGTTGCAAATGTGGGTTTATCCTGAGTCACACCGGCTAAAGAGGAGATCATTATTCCACCTGTTTCTGTTTGCCACCAAGTATCGACGATTGGACATTTGTTTTTACCAATATTATTATTATACCATTGCCAAGCTTCTTCATTAATGGGCTCGCCTACTGTTCCCAAAACTTTCAACGAGGATAAATCATAGTCATCTACCATAGAATCACTTGCCTTGGCAAGGGCTCGAATCGCGGTTGGCGCGGTATAAAACTGATTGACTTGATACTTTTCAATCATCGCCCAAAACCTCCCGTAATCGGGATAGGAAGGAACACCTTCAAACATCAATGTCGTAGCGCCATTTAAAAGAGGACCGTAAACAATGTAACTATGACCGGTAATCCAACCAATATCGGCTGTACACCAATAGACATCTCCCTCATGGTATTGAAAAACATTTTGAAAGGTATACGCAGTGTAGGTCATATATCCCCCAGTGGTATGCAACATCCCTTTGGGCTTGCCAGTAGATCCTGAAGTGTATAGGATAAAGAGCGGATCCTCTGCATCCATTACCTCAGCTTCACAGACATCCGATGCTTCGCTTAACAACGGCTTTAGATCTATATCACGGCCTTCGATCCAATTTGAATTGAGGCCCACATGATTTACTACAAGAACACGGCGGACGCAATCACAGGATTGTAATGCTTCGTCTACAATGGACTTTAAGTCAAGGACCTTACTTCCGCGATTCGCACCATCAGAGCATATCACAAGTGAACAGGAAGCGTCATTGATTCGCGCAGCAAGGGCCTGGGCCGAAAAGCCTGCAAACACTACGGAGTGAATGGCTCCAATTCTTGCACAAGCTAAAACAGCAATGGCTAACTCAGGAATCATCGGTAGATAAAGACAAACTCTATCTCCTTTGGATACACCCTGTTGCTTGAGGGTATTGGCCATTTTATTGACAGCGCTTAACAATTCAGCATAGGTGTACACGATACCCTCTTCTTCAGGATTATTGGGCTCCCAAACAATAGCGCGTGCATTGGGCTTTGCCCGCGCATATCGATCAAGACAATTGACGGTTATATTAACTTTTCCTCCTTCAAACCAAGAAACCTTGGCCTTATGAAAGTCATAGTCGAGTACCTTATCCCAAGGGCTAAACCATTCAAATGATTCTTTTGCATAGGTAGACCAGAACGTTTCCGGATGCTGAATTGCTGACTGCTGAGCCTGAACGACTTCCTCTTTACTGGATAAACGAAAATTAGCCATCTTACGCAACGATATCTCCCGGAACGGCATCAGCACTCGGTGTAACAAAATATAGCTTACCCTCCGATGTCTCGGACAGCAAGATCATTCCCTTTGATTCCACCCCTCGAATTTTTCGTGGTGCTAGGTTCGCTAAGACCTGTACCATTTGCCCAGGTAATTCTTCTTCTGAGAAATGCTCTGCAATACCTGATACGATGGTTCGTGTTTCAAATCCAACATCCACCTGCATCTGCATCAGCTTATCGGTCTTGGGAACGCGAGTGGCCTCCAATATTTTGCCGACACGCAGGTCCATTGTTTGAAAGGCATCATAGGTTATCTCATCTTTTTGAGGCATAGCACTAGGGTTTGATTTTAGGGTATTTTCAAGTTGCTGTTTTTGATCGGCAATCCAGGAATCGTCGATTTTTTCAAACAACAATCCAAAGGTTGAAATCGTATGATTGAGGTCTAGCAACTTATCTTTTGAAGCGAGTGTCGTCCAATCCGGAGAAGACCAGTTTATCATCTCAAGCAAGCGATGAGCTGCGTGCGGCAGGAAGACTTGCATAACGCCTGCAAGCCGAGCAACTTGATGCATAGAAGCATTAAGCATGGCTTGCGCCTCAGCTGGATCGGTTTTAAAACACTTCCAGGGCTCATTATCAGCAAGGAATTTATCTCCTGTACGAGCAAGCTGCAGCATACCTTGAAGCGCGTCTCTAAATCGAAAAGCTTCTATGGACGTATCAATATCTTGCATAGCCGTCTTATACTCCACGGCATAATCTTTAGTTTCTCCCAACCTTCCTTCATTAAATCGGTGGAAGAGTTGTAATACTCGATTCACATAGTTGCCTATTGTAGCAACCAATTCATTATTGACCCTTGCTTGGTAGTCATCCCAGGTGAATTCTGCATCCTTTGTCTCGGGCATGTTGGCGGCAAGTACATAACGCAGCGCATCTACATGGTTTGGGTTGTTTTCTAAGAATGTATCAACCCATACTGCCCAATCCCTTGACGTGGAAATCTTTCGTCCCTCAAGATTGAGAAACTCATTGGCTGGAACGTTTTTAGGTAAAATATATCCGTCTCGATGACGAAGCATGGCAGGAAAAATAATGCAGTGGAACACAATGTTATCCTTTCCAATAAAATGAAGGAGTTCGGTGTCTTTATCTTGCCAGTATGGCTTCCAATCGTCAATAATACCTTGCGCTTCTGCTGCCTTAGTTGCTGAGACGTAGCCAATGGGCGCATCAAGCCATACATAAAGCTTCTTGCCTTCACTGCCCTCTATCTCATTTGGCACATCCACCCCCCAGTCCAAATCACGCGTTATCGCTCTGGGCTGAAGTCCTTCTTCTAACCATGAATTACATGCACCCAGTACGTGCTTTTTCCAAGCCTTTACATCATGCAAAGAACTTCCCTCAAACACCCCCGTATTAAGCCATTCATTAAGCCAATCTGATTCTTTGTCCAAGGGCAGATACCAATGGCTTGTTTCACGCAGTTCTGGCTTACTGCCACTAAGGGTTGACTTAGGATTGATTAACTCATTAGGACTTAAACTCGAACCACAGCTTTCGCATTGATCGCCATAGGCTTCCTCATAGCCGCATTTAGGGCATGTTCCCTTGACGTAACGATCCGCTAGAAACTGATTGTAGGATGTATCATAAAGTTGCTGCGTAGTCTTTACCGAAAAAACATCGCTCTCATAAAATGCCTTAAACCAAGCTTGCGCTTCTTTATGGTGGAGCTCAGAAGAGGTTCTATGAAATATATCAAAGCTGATACCTATGGAATCAAACGCTTTAGAATTTCTTAAATGATAGGTATCGATAATATCCTGAGGGCTTCGACCTTCTTTTTTCGCACGCATGGTGATCGCTGCACCATGTTCATCCGAACCGCAGACAAAGAAGACATCATGATCCTGAAGTCTTCGAAAGCGTGCATAGATATCAGACGACAAATAGGCTCCTGCTATATGTCCGATGTGCAATGGACCATTAGCATAGGGCAAGGCGGCTGTTATTGTAAATCGACGGCGGTTTCCCATATGATTGAAAAATATTACCTTTTCCGTAAAGGTAGATACTGCATTTGGAAAAGTCTATACAGTTTGTCACCGTTCATGGTCCTGAGAGTACAGGCAAGACAACACTTGCTCTGGCCTTGGCTAATGCATTTAGCTTACCGTGGATTGCTGAAGAGGCGCGTAATCATATTATAGAGGGGCAACGCTTTACTGAAAAGGACATTCTCAGGCTCGCCCAATTACAATATGAAGCAGAGAAAAAAGCTATTCAATCTCAGGAAAGCGGCCTTATCCTTGTCGATACGAACCTTATCAACTTTGTGGTTTGGCTGAGTTGGGAGAATTTTACTGTCCCACAATGGTTAATAGAAGCGATAGATAATCAGCCTTATCGATATAATCTACTCTTACAAGTCGATGTGCCCTGGGTGAATGATGGCTTTCGAACCATATCAGACCAATCCTTACGCAGAAAGTGGTTTACGCTCTATGCCCAAACCCTTGATCAATATGGTTTGCATTACGAAGTGATTGATGGAGACTACACTTCACGAGAGAATATGGCAAAAAGTCTATTGCAAGACTGGTTGACCTTACATTAAGTTTGCAGTACTCCAGGGGTTTCTATTATGGAATGAGACTTACCCTTTGCACCTGATCAGGCTGATACCTGCGTAGGGAGCGAGTGTGAAAGCATACCTTTTCGGTTGCCGACTGGAGTATTTTTTAATCTAAAAATGCTCATTATGTACAAATCATCTTTTTTAACTTTTGTCTTGCTCTTAGGCACATTCGTTCATGCGACGGCTCAGAGAACAGACACAGCTCAAGCTATTGAGGTAGACGTGGCCAACCAGCTACCGGATGTAGTAATCAAGGAAGTGGCGGTCTATCGCCAAACTCCTATGGCCTTTGAGAAACTCAATCTTGCTGACATTCAACGAAACAATCACGGACAGGATATCCCGTTAGTGCTTGAGAATACGGTTTCTGCAGTGGCCACTTCGGATGCCGGAAACGGTATAGGGTACACGGGAATACGAATTCGTGGTGTAGACGCAAGCCGAATCAATGTCACACTCAATGGAATACCCTATAACGACGCGGAATCTCAAGCCGTTTTTTGGGTAAACCTACCGGACCTCGCCTCGTCAACGCAATCGATTCAAATCCAACGAGGAATAGGTTCTACCACCATTGGAGGAGGAGCTTTTGGAGGAAGTCTTGCCTTGAGAACAACCTCGGACAACACCTCTCCTTACATTTCTGTTGACAACCGATTTGGTTCATTTAACGCGCGTCGTCATACGGTTCAGGCCTCTACTGGACTTATCGCCAATCGCTTTATCCTCGAGTCAAGGTTGTCGAAAATTCAGTCGGATGGCTATGTTGATCGGGCATCTGCTGATCTGCAGTCTCTGTATGTCTCTGGGCAATACAAGGGCGATAAAGTGCGCGTATGGCTCAATGCCTTTTCAGGGCATGAAGTCACAGGACAAGCATGGAATGGTATTGATAGTGCTACCCTTGCCGATAACAGAACCTATAATTCGGCGGGTACAGACTTTGGAACTTTCTTTCCAGCCTACGACAATGATGTAGATGATTATCGCCAAGATCAGTTTCAAGGAATTTTCGCGTGGGACATTACAGAAAACTCTTTACTCAAAGTAAACACCTTTTATACTCGAGGTAAAGGCTTCTACGAAAACTATGCTTCGGGTTATGGCTTTGGAATCAATTTTTCTGACCTCGGCTTAGATAATATCATAACAGATGGTGGGGATACGATTACCAGCACGCACATTGTAAAGCGACGTTGGCTTGATAATGACTTCTATGGTTTTTCGACGTCCTATACTCATTCAGGCATTGAGCACCTTGACCTGATAGCCGGAGGAGGATATCACCGATACAGCGGTAGACACTTTGGCACCTTGCCTTGGATGCAATATGCCGGTGCAGCAAGTCCTGATTACATGTATTATGATGGAAGTAGCGTGAAATCTGAAGTCCATGGATTTGCAAAGGTCAACTACAACCCCATTGATCGCCTTCACCTTTACGGTGACCTTCAGTTACGTCAAGTAAACTACGAGGGATCGGGCATCGAAGATGACCGCTCAAGCTACGCCTTTGAGCAAAACCAGCTCTTTGTAAATCCTAAGGCAGGTATATCCTACTTCTTACAAGATGACCATGTGGTGTACGCATCGTATGCCTATGCAGGTCGTGAGGCAACTCGAGCAGATTTACTCTTCAGCACAAAGGATGCTAATGGCAATAGCACGATTCGCCCAGAATACATGCATGATATTGAAATCGGTTGGCGTGGAACATGGGGCAAAAGCTATCTCAATGTCAATGGATACCTCATGCGATACAAAGACCAACTTGTATTATCCGGCGCTTTAGACCCTGTAGGAAATGCTCTACGTATAAATGTAGAAGACAGCGACCGTATGGGAATTGAAATCGATGGCCGATACCAAGTAAACTCTTGGCTTAACATTCGAGGAAATGTAGCCTTGAGTAACAACCGCTTTATCGATAGTGATAGTACAGGAGCTACTGTGACTCAACCGCTTGCCTATTCACCAAACGCCGTATCATCAGTAATACTTGGTGTAGAGAAAGGAGGCTTTGCCTTTGATCTCATCAATAAGTATGTTGGAAAGCAATACTTAGATAATAGTGGGTTGGATGCGGTATCGATTCCTTCCTACTTTGTGTGTCATGCTCAAGCGCAGTACACAACAACCTTGGATTGCGGGCTTGATCTAGGATTTCACCTCCGAGTCAATAACTTAACCAATACCAAGTACGTATCCAATGGATATGTCTATGCCGGATTCCCTAGCTATTACCCACAAGCGACCATAAATGCAATGGGTGGAGTAAGTCTACGATTTGCTGGCAAACAATAAATCTTACCATTCAAGAGAGCGATCTCTTGATCGAGAATCAAATGAAAGGCCTGGGAGGAAATCCTGGGCCTTTCATTTTAGACCTAGTTATGCCGTCCTTTAAACTGACCACAATTCAATAAAAAGAGAATATAGCGGGGATAGAAAACCATGTCGTCTACCTTAAAATCTAAGATATTTACCTGTAGTATATGGCAAGTGAGCGTATCATCTTAGGAATTGATCCAGGAACTCAAGTGACAGGATATGGTGTTATTCGAATTGAACAACAACAAATACAGTTGCTCGCCATGGGCGCCTTGCTTTTATCCAAGCACACCGATCACCCAAAACGACTTTCTGAGCTGCAAAAAAGCTTGAGTCGTCTCGTGGAAACCTATCTACCTGATGAATGCGCCATTGAAGCTCCCTTCTTTGGAAAGAATGTACAAAGTATGCTTAAGCTTGGAAGAGCCCAAGGAGTTTGCATGGCCGTGGCTATGGCAAGAGACATCCCTGTGGAAGAGTATTCCCCTAGAAGAGTAAAGCAAGCCATTACAGGCAATGGTAATGCAAGTAAAGAGCAGGTAGCGGCGATGGTCAAACAAATCTGTGGCTACACCGAAGAACCCCGCTACAACGATGCTACTGACGGATTAGCGATAGCCCTTTGCCACTATTACTCCACCAAAAACATTATTCAAGGAAAGGGAAGTAAAGGTTGGGCTGATTTTATAAAGAAGAATCCTGGGAAACTGCGCTAGGCCTTTATCGCTTCTTCAATTTGCTTGGCCACCTGCTTAAGATGCTCTGGACTACTATTGCCTTTTGGTTTTGTAAAATCCATATCATCCAATGAGTTTATCGGCATAAGATGGATATGGGCATGAGGAACCTCTAAGCCAATCACACTCATTCCTACGCGATCACATGGGAATACTTGTTCAATTCCACTGGCAACCTGCTGCGCAAACGCCATGATATCGGCTAATTCATCTGCACTTAAGTCAAAGAAGCGATCAACCTCGGTCTTGGGAACGACAAGGACATGTCCATTCTGCACAGGCCGAATATCCATAAAGGCAAAACAGGTATCAGACTCTGCAACTTTATGGCAAGGGATCTCTCCTTGAATGATCTTGGTAAATAGAGAGGACATTAAAAGTCGTAGGTTATACCAAGGATCTCAAATTCCTGGATACCCGCCGGGGTTTGAACTTCAGCCTTGTCTCCAACTTTTTTACCCAGCAGTCCCTTCCCGATTGGAGATTCCACTGAGATCTTTTTAGCCTTAAGGTCGGCCTCACTTTCAGAAACTAATTGATACTCCATTTCCGCACCACGGCGAAGATTCTTAATGCGCACCTTGGCAAACATCATTGCCTTGCTTTGATCAATCTGACTCAAATCAATAACTCGAGCACGGCCAAGCTGACTATCAAGTTCTGCGATCTTGGCCTCTAACAAACCTTGTGCCTCCTTGGCTGCATCATATTCAGCATTCTCAGAAAGGTCGCCCTTTTCACGTGCTTCCGCGATGGCCTTAGCTGCTGCTGGACGCTCTACAGCCTTCATGTGCTTTAACTCGGCCTGCAAGCGATCCATTCCCTCTTGAGATAGATAGATAGTTTCCATAATATACTCTTGATGTATAAACAAAAAACGTCATCCTACACGAGTAGAATGACGTATTATAAATTCTAATATGCTCTTATAACGCGCGCGCCTCGTCTTTATTGTCTAAGTCGCAAGGGCTTCCAGAGCGAAGATCAAAACGAAGTCCGATACTATGCGTTCCGTTATACATATTTAAATCAGATGCTCTGTAGCTGTAATCGATACCCATAGAAGGACCATTTTGTTTGAACGGAACTTCGACGGAGAAACCACCTGCTAAGCCATAGTAAACGGTAGACGAGTTCTCTGTCCAGAGACCCTGCTCATGGCGATAGCCTAAACGAGCCATAAACATTTCTTTAAAGCCGTACTCTACTCCACCACCGAAGTGATCTTTTCCAAAAGAGTTTGATGTGAAGTTTCCGATAACCGTAACACGGTGCGCATTATATGCTCCATTACAACGGTATTCTGGACCAAACCAGAAATCGTACGATGCACCAATATGCAATAGAGAAGGTAGTTCAAACTTTGTTGGCAAAATACTTTGCGTTAACTCATAGTTGTCTCCGTCAGGACTTGTCGCACGGTATGTGAAACCATCTCCTCCATACCTCATCGGTGTACCTACATTTCTGATGGCAACACCAAAACGCAGATTCTCTTTATCGCCGGTTACGTATTGAAGACCTGCATCTAAGGAAAGACCTGAAGCGCTAACATCTTCAATGCCTTCATTAATTAAGCGGAAGGTTACTCCCCCATAGATATTATCAGTAAAAGCTCTAGAGTAGGTCAAGCCGATATTGATAAAAGAAGGAGAGAATGTACCAAGACCGTTTTGCGGATTGGGGTTATTTACCGTGGTTCTCGGAATATCGCCAAGGTTTAGTGAAAAAATACTTACACCCAGTGCATCCTGGTCATTGAGCTTAAAGCCAACACCAGCTTGAGTAATTCCAATATCTGAACCTTGTAACCAAAGCGTTTGCGCTGCTGCAAATTGCATATTATCAATGCGACTGAGACCCGCAGGGTTTAACCTTGTCGCCTCAAGTCCTGATACTCGAGCGCAGTACATATCCCATAGACCCGTTGATCGTCCCCAACCATTCATCAGTAACTGGGATGCACCACTTTCACCGATACGATCGGAGTTACCAGCATGTGCTGTAAAGAATGTGGCTACAAGACCAAGAGTAAGTATATAATTAAAAGCCTTCTTCATAGTTCTTTGTTTAGAAGTCACTCACGTCTGTTGGACGTAAGAATACTATAGATTTTAATGTTTTCTGACCGACGTTTGGCACATCGACATGGATTAAGTATACCCCACTACCTACTGGGATACCCGCAAAGTTCTTGAGATCCCAAACCAAACTGTTATCGAGGTTTAAATCGCCACCAACGACACCTCCACGTGAGATATCACTTGCAGCCACCGAACGATCATATTGACGGACAAACTTACCATCAAGCGTTAGAATCTTGATTGTGCATACGTTAGGTAAGTTAGTAAACTTAACAATGTTACTTAGCTGATTCGCTTCATACTCACTAAATGCATAGTAAGGGTTTGGCACCACGCGGATATTTTCCAGCTCTTGTACCGCAATATCAACGTCTTCTGTGGTAGGCGATAGACCGGTTGTCGAGAATGAATATCGCGGTAGTGAATCATTGCTGGATACCTGAACAGAAGAAGCTGTTCCAAAGGCAGCAAATGGTTTTTCTACGCGAATCTTAATTCTAGTCTCCGTAGGAATGATTGGGAATCTATTATTGGTAGATACATCTTTTTCAAGCGTAGTACCCTCTGTAAGCACAGGAATAGCCGTGTACATAAAGTTTTCATAGATTGACCCAAAGACAGCCGGGATGCTCTCATTACCTCCTGAGAACTGATTGAAGTTGTTTTCCATCAAGTCACGAGTATCTCGAACAAATTGCTCATCATATCGACTATTTAAGACATAGATAAAGTGCTTACCTCCCCAAGCAGGAACATTATCATCAGTACCTGGAATGGTAGTTAGAATATCATATCGACTATCCGTCGGATCCCAAACCAGGTTGTTTCCGTTGTTATCACCACGAGATGAAGCCTCACCAAAGAAGATGTTTAAACGCTCACCCGTTTCCTGATTAATTGCATATCCAGGGAAGTAAGATAGTCCCTGCTCACCGAAGGCTATATTACCTGAGATCGTCAACGAAGTATCCTGACGCAATTGGCCTTTATATGCGCCACCTTGAGTAAACAATGGCTCCTCGCCTGTTTCTAAAACAAGGCTTAGTGACCACTTGCTCTTATCCGGCGTAATCACAATATCGACACTCTGCAGATTCTCCAATGTGTTAACTGGAGGAGCAAAGTCTGTTGCACGGAATGGACCATTGGTCTTGTTATGGTCATCAATCTTAAACGCAGGACCGTGCATAAAGGTCGGTGGCTGAGTTGACTGATTGGTATTCGCTGGATTCGTCAAGTTAGTAGAAGTAAATCGACCATAGTTTGACGTTAGACAGTATGGTGCCCACTGACCTCCGAGAATATCGCTGAATTCACCATTCGCATCATAGAAGAAAGTCTCTGAAGGCGGCTGTGCAGAATTCGTATAGGCTGGTGCCGTAGGATAATACTGATCATCATAAACTCTTCGCAGAGCATATTCCGATTCAAATAGCTTAAACTGTCCTGATCTTAACCAGTTGGATGGACTTTCGTCCCCGCCATTCGAACCATCTGAAATGAAGGTCAACCACTGCTGATCATCATCAGCAAACTCAATAGAAGACGTTAGGTAACCATAGACATCTTCGTTGTTATTGAGGTTTGTGTTTACCGGCAGTGGATTACCCAGTTTAAGGGCAATACCGTATTCAGGGATAATCTGATCGAAAGGTCGGTCAAGAGTACGCTCTGACTGGATTGTTGATTCTACGACACCATCTCGACTTACCGTTAGCTCCCATGTTGCCCCTACAGGGAAAACATTAGCAGGATTTGCGGAAGGAAGAATACGTAACTCAAAGTCTACATCTTGCAGCGCAAATGGATCAACTACGCGCACCCCAATTGGTGTTTTATTGCCTTTGTAGGTGATGTCATCAACGTAGCTTGTGAAGCTGTTAAGGATTTCCTCCTCACTTGCTGCGGTAATTTCAATCGCGTTTCCTCCATTTCCTTGACCTTCCACTCTCGTTACAGGAAGTCCCTGTCCGTATGCAGCATTGAGGTCTGTACCCCCGATACCTGGACTAGATCTGTGTGGAGTACAAGTGTATTGCTTGATATTTCCTTGACCTAAAATGTATGGCTCATATTGCGGAACAACACTTGACGTATCGCCTACTACATATGGATAGAAGTTGTTATACCCATAAGCCAAGGCCATGTAATAGTAATCTTTGTGATTTACCAGTTTGTTGTCACCTACGGCAAAAAGGTCTGTTGTTACTTGAAGACTTCTTTCGATTCCTTCGTTAGAGCCTGTAACTTTTAATACCGGACTGTATATCGTTTGACCATTAGCACTTAGCGGCTCATAGTTATAGATATCAACGATGTCATCTTTGATGTCGCACTGATACAGAAGACGAGCTCTTGATGCATCACTCAATTCCTGTGCTGTAACCGTTGCATCTGCCAATTGGTAGACAAGATATCCTTGGAATTTATAGGTAGAATCCTCAAATCCGCTTGAACCAGGTACATTTTCCGCATAGTTCTCACCGAAGTTGTTTGAGTTCTGCGCATAGGTTAACGTAAAGATGAACTCTTCATCAAGTTCTCGAACGTTGAGGTCAGGAGCATCTGGTCCATCCAGTTTGTCAAAGTTGTTATCAAAGAGGAACTGAGCTCGGTCATCTGCACGACCAATGATTGCCTCAATGTCAGGGCAAATACCATAGTTATCAGGCTTAACCCAGATCGCTCCAATCGTAATCTTCTGGAACTCACCATTTTGTAAGGTAAAAGGCCCAGAGTTTTGTACAAAACGTCTGTCATCCCCAGGAATTGACTCAGAGCACTCTGACCATCCCGCTGGATCCGATGGATTAGATGGATACACATAATTGGTAGGAACTGTCCCATTGTAACCCGTTCCACCCTCCGTAATCGGAGTACCATCCTTCCAAAGACCCGTTTGGAAATTTCTAAACTGTGCTGCGTTATCAGGGTCAGTTTGTGGACCCGAAGCTGCATTATTAAAGTAAACGAAAGAGGACATACCTAATTCATTTCCATTATCATCAAGTGGACCTTCGAAATAATCAATCCCTAAAACTGGAGGGGGAGTTCCATACTGGTCATCTGACGCTTGAGAATTATACACGAAACCTAAAGCACGTGATGTATCACAACCAATCCAATCATCCTCATAGTCACCTAAATCAGGGTCACAAAAGACACCCATGTAGGTTTCATTAAGTGAACCAGGAGTTTTCTTAACGATATCAAAAGAGTAAAAGGTCATGTTGTTTACCTCATCGTTGGTTTGGAAGGCAAAAGCGATGGCATTTACCTGCACACCTAGAGCTTGACCACCGGTTCGACCGTGAATGTTTCCTTTATCATTCATTACCCAGAAGATCATTTGATCGGCATAGTTAGGCACGACATTTCCATTATCATCCTTTACTCCGATTACAGGATAATCCCCTTTACGTGGATCATAAATACCATTGTCATCGAAATCATAGAAAGGTGCTAAAGGACCATCGTTGTAATACAATTCAGAGGAGATGAGTGGATTTCCTCGACCTGGCCAGTTCTTAATACTCGTTGGAATCTGTGATTCGGCAAGAGAAACTCCACCAGCTTCTTGGAAAGCAAGTAGGAAATTATCTACATCAGCACCAAGCACCTCAAAGTGGTTATCCCACGCCGCACAAGTTGACTTATCAATTTCACCATCAGGACGTAATGGACCTGTCCAGAAATCATGTCCCTGATTTCGGTAAGTCTGAGCAGCTACTTTTAACTGTCCTGCGTCATCCAAAGCAGAAAACCAAAGAGCTCCTGCGAAAATCGCGTTGACAGGAGTTTGACCCGACGAAGGGTCGATTTTTGGCACCTCATACTGGGCATCATTAACACCATCCCACCACATATCTCCTCCACCGAGGATTTTTGCACGAACATTATTAATGTTCAAGTCCTTATCAGAATTCGAAGGAAGACAATCCCCTAGTTTTTCGAATTGAGGGCTTTCTTGAACTGGACGTTCAGGAGCGCCAAGCCACAATGCACCAAAGGCAGTATTTCCAGCTAAAACAAGGACAGTAAGAATTATACGTTGTTGTAAACTCATAATCTCGGTTTATTAATCTTTAAATTTTTCTTTTAGAAGTTCATGGATAGGCCGACGAAAATTCTTCGCGGCAACGTGAAGTTTCCAGGACGATTCACGCTGGCAGAATAAAGGTCACGATAAGAATCTGGACTTACCGAACTATTAATTACTGTCTGCGCTTCTGGACTTTGAAGCCATCCATCTTCTGTAGCAGAACCCGTGTATCGATATACGTTTCGAACATTCAGCGTTCCTAATACATTTTGCGCCATTACGTAGGCATTGAAGTACATTGATTTGGCTGGTCCCTCCGCATCGTCTTTTTGCTTGAATTTAATCGTGAATGATTTGTCAAGCTTAAGATCAACTCTGAAGTTCCATCCGATTCGAGAACCGTTGATATACCCAGCCGTTGTTACCCGCTGCCCACCAATCTGACGAGTTGCAATTGGGTTTTCGATCTGCGTGTAAGGCGTTCCTGAGTTTGCATTTACCCGAACATTTAAGCCCGCGTTGGATAAAATCTGCTTTCCTCTTTTCGATACAGGACCGTTATAATCTCTGCCATCAGAAAAACGGTAGTCCAGCACCAAATTCATAAGGTGTCTTGCATCATAATCCAGTGGAGCCACTGTTCGGAAGTTGATTCCTGTGTTCTGAACTACTTGTAGCTGAGTCTGGTCATCAGAACCAGATCCCTCGGCAAACTGAAGCGTGTAGGAAGCACTTGCTTTAAAGTTTCTCGTACGACGCAAGTCATAAACGAAATCAAAACCTTTCGTATTTCCAAAGTCAATATTGGCATAAGAGAAATACGTTTGAGGGTAAGCGTTGTTTAACTGCTTGATCTGTACCTGGTTTCGGAACTCCTTGAAATATGCAGAGATGGTGAACGCCGAGGAATTCGTCAACTTCTGCTTGAAACCTACTTGGAAGTCAACCGTTGTTTCTGGACGAATTGCAGGGTTTGCAATTGGTGAACCACCAAACTCCTCAAGGAAGTAGTAGTTCAACGGGGAACCTGTAGCACGCTGAATAAGAGAGTTCGATCCACCGATTCGAGCCTGCGGCCCCTGCGTTAACACGTCATAGTGTGCAAAGAAGAGTGCTTTGTCGGTGATGTTAAACGAAAACTGGAGACGAGGCATAAAAACATATTCAGGATCATAATCATCAAACGTAGAGTTTGGATCAAATCCTTCGTCCTTAATACCCAGTGTATCCGTTAGGAATGGCTGAGGCGTACCACCCGTTTGCAATGCAATTGCATTTCCATCCGCCAATTCTACACCCTCCGAGTTATACCAAACATCACCGTTCCGGTATCCTGTTACCGCTGTAGGATTAAGTGCATTGTCGACATAGATAACATAGTCTGAACCAATGTTTCCTGGGTGTGTGATGTATGTACGCTCAGATTCTGGAACATCTGCAGCATTTGCATAATTTGATACATTGTAGAGATAGTTGACATCTCCAACACTTTGGAAACCTTCTACAATAAGTGGGTCGCGTAGTACCGCTTGGTTCAGGTCATAACGGTCAATACGGAGACCTAATCGGAAGGTTAAGTCCTTAAGTTGGAACTTGTCTTCGATAAAGAAAGCACCATACGTTGGACGATACGCACCAATTGGTCGTAAGTAGTTTCCTTCAGCATCGCGCTTAGTCCAAAAGTCTTCGAACTTCCATGAATCGTTAAAGCGATTTCCATACGAATCATAACCCTGCCACTGAACAACAGGACTTCCTGAGTTAAGTAACTCGTCTGGAGAGAATAAGTCAAGTGAGAAGGTCTCGAGTGGCAGTGCAAAGACATCAATAAATTCGTTATCTGCCGCACCAATTCGCTCGCGAAGACGCTGATCGAAAACTGACTGCGCATCGGCATCCACTAAACGGTCAAAATATACGGTATCCTGAAAATAGAGATCAGGGAAGTTGCCATCTTGGTAGTATACACGCTCCCCATCTACTAAGACATAAGGATTGCTTTCATCAAGCGATTGGATGTGTGAATTAGCCTGCAAGCGGGCGATATCCCACAAACTCAACGGACTTACTGAAAAACTGCGAGTTGCCTGCTGCTGGAATTCTGCTCCGAAACTAATCGCGTGTTTGTTACGCGTATCAGATCCTCGTTTAATAATATCGAAAGATCCTGTGATTTGTCCACGGAACTGATCAATCTCAGAAGTAAAATATCCATTGTACTGGCGGCCCGTGTTGTACCATAAGCTGTAAGGAATCTCTGCACGCTCCCCGTTAATCAATGCAAGACCTGATTGAACTTGATTCAAGTCGGTAACACTTGTTCCCATTGAATCCATGTAGTAGAACCATTGGGATGTGTAGTTTGCTCCTCGCTCATTGACAGAAGATGGATTAAACACTATGGCAGTGTCTGTAAATCCGTTTTGAACGTAGAGATCCCATGATTCTCCGTTCGGGCCTGCAAAGCCAGACTGATAGGCAACAGAAGGGGCTTGGAATGTTTGGAACTCTCCGATGTAGCCGTAATCAAAATAACGGTCTTGGTGAGAATCATCTTCTGTTAAGACGTTGAGCTTCTCATAGTCAAACTGAACCTGATAGAAGGCATTTTGGAATATGCTGTTGTTTTGCTCTTCACCCTCTATGCCTGTATTTCTCTTTCCTAGATTGTGCGTGAATCGCGCAAAACCTTTGTAGTTGTAGGTTCGAGTTTGTGGATTGTTTTCTGGGTTGAGTAAAGAATATTCCTCAATCCAGCTTCTTCCTAAGCTGTAGTTAAAGTTACCTCCGACAGCAAGAAACATATTTTGACTCAAGTTGAAATCAAAACGAGCTGAACCTGTTGCTGTATTGGATGTAGTATTTCGCTTGATACGATTTACTTCAAGATCGTCAAAGGTTAGTGTTTCCGCTCGTACTTGAATGTTTCCAAGTGAATCAACGAATAGCGGAGTATTTTGTAGATCAGCAAAAAGGTCATCTTTCACCTTATACATATCAATTGCTGATGGGTTAGGGTCTAAGCGTCTTCGGTATTCCCCAGCGAAGAAGAATCCTACAACTGGCTTACCGGTTGCTTTATTGCGAACTAATGGCCCTGAGAAATTCATGTTTACCAAATCATCTCTCCATATGTCGAGCGATGAACGTGCTTCGATACCTCCTGAGAAGGTTTCACGTGCTCCCTTTGTCGTCACATTGATAACCCCTGAGGTTGCATCCCCATAACGTGCTGGCACACCCCCTGTAATGACATCAATTTGCTCTACAGAGTTAATTGGAATATTGGGGCTACCTGTGATACGAATTCCGTCTACATAGTAAACGACAGCATCACCACGACCTCCACGAACGTTAATTCCACCTTCTTCATCCGCTTGATAAACCCCTGCAGTAGTTGCTGCAATCGATGCGATATCCCTTGTAGCGAGGTCTTTGATATCCTCCGCAAGAACAGTTTGTTTTGAAGAAGTTTCTCCTGGATCGATTAATGGAACTTTATAGTCAATAACAATTACATCTTCTAAAACATCCTCTGCCGCTGTCATTGGAAAGTCGATGTAAGTCGTTTGATCATTTTTCACAACAACCCCTCGTTGCATGAGATTAGCATATCCAAGATATTGTGCTTCTACATCATAGTTACCAGGCGTTAGCGGCTTGATAGAATAGAAACCATCCATATTGGTCTGAGCACTTTGTCCAGAAGGAACACCGTCGACCACAATAAGGACGTCGGCATAAGGAAGCCCATCACCAAACTCATCGGTCACACGACCACTAACTTCCCCACCCTGCGCAAAAGCGCTGATGACGGAGATACATAGGAGAAAAATAGAAATATGTAAACTGCGCATAGTCATACGTTAACAATTAGATAACATTCTTTCAAATATAGGACTTTGTGCCCTTGATTTCGAAATGAAACAAAAAATGTTAAAATTCTTTTACATCAGGTTGCCAATTTTTTCAAGAAGCACCTCAGATAACTTGCGATACGATGCAAAAGACCAACCCGCAATATGAGGACTTACAGCAACACGCGGATGCTGAACTAACCGCCTAAAGTTTTCATCATCAAAGGCTTGTACAAAGCCATTGCCCTCGTAAGGGAGGACGTCACAATACAAGAAATCAAGGTGACCATCGTCCAAAGCCTTTAACGTATCCTCGAGCTGAATCATTGAGCCTCTTGACGTATTGATCAGCATAGTTCCCGGTTGAAGTTGGGACAAAAAGCTGTCGTTGACATATTGCTTTGTCTCTTGGGTAAGGGGCAAATGAAGGGATACAATATGAGCCGATGGTAAGAGCTCTGGTAAGTCTTGTTGAATGGCAAAGCCATCATCGAAGTTGTTGTGATACTTATCATAGGCACAGACCTTCACACCTAGGGCCGTTGCTTTTTGGGCTAGTGCTCTTCCTGTATGACCATAGCCAATGACAC